>JANYDW010000033.1 GCA_025363455.1 Oleiharenicola sp.
CGCGGAAGCGGCGCACCAAAGATTATCAGCTCCTCAGCCGTCCCCGCCACCGCATGCGTGTTTCCGCTTCCCGCCGACTACGATGAAATCGAAGACCTGCTTCACTCGACGGTTATCTAAGCGCCATTCCAACCTGACCCCATGGCTTGCTCCCACTCACCGCTGGCCGCCCGTCTCACCGCCGCCTAAAACATCGCTTTTATCTTGCCCGGTTGCCCTCAGGAGTTGGTTAGGCTCTTATTTCTTCACTGCTTCTCGAATAAACGCTTTTTCTGCGTTGCAAACTCCTCCTCAGTGATAACGCCTTTTTTTCTGAGTTCATCGAGCTTCGTGAGCTCCGAATAAAGATCAGGCGCTTTGACTTCCTTGGTGCGAACATCAGCCGAAATCTTCTCGGTCTTTTCGACAACGACATCCGCTCTCGGGACCAACGACGTCCGCTTTGCTTCGGGGTCATTCTTGTCGACGACGCGGAACTGATACTCAAAGGATGGATTTCGCAACGGGGCGGCTGGCGTCTCCTGCGAAGCCAGTGGAATCGCAATCTTACCTTTGCCCTCTGCAAAAGCGTTCGCAGCAGAAATGACCTCTGCTTTTAGCGACGCCATACTCGTGAAAACGCCGCCGCCGCTCGTCTTCGACGCCATATACGTGTCCGGCGACAACTGAACAACGCCGAGACTTTTGCAGCCTGGCGAAAGCAGGGCAACGCAGAGCGCCAAGACAGAAACAAGAATCTTGTTCATGGATGCGATAGTTGGAAAGTTTTGCCGATCAGTGTTATTCAGACTGCGCGTAATGCCTACGCCTAGATTGGCCCGTTGAGGGGAGAAAGGACGTTAGGCTGCTCGTTTTCAACATCTGATTGGCTGGCGTAGGCAATTCTCCACTGCCAGCGGAACGGAGAATGGCTTACGTTTTAAAAGTGACGGGGTTTAGGGTGAGAAGGATTTGACGACACAACCTTAGAAGCTCGCCGCGAGTGAAAACGAGTAGGTGCGCCCGCGCCAGTCGCCGTAAGGTTGGACACCGGCGCCGGAGGGGTCGTTCGCGTATTTTGGGAAACCGAATCCGGAGAGATTGTTGACGCGGAGCTGGGCATTGAGACGGAACTTCTCGCCCCTGCGCGGCAACCAGCGCGTGAGATCGGCCTGGGTGTAGGCGTCGAATTGCCAGTAGGGTTTGACGTGGTCGCTGCCCTGGCTGGGCCATTCGACGGCCGGCAGGACGCGCGAGCTGAGGTAGTGTCCGTCCACGCCAAAGCCAAAATCGCGGTTGGACCAGGCGGTACCGAAGCTGAGGCGGTGGCGGAGGAGGCCGAGGGCGGCGGCGTCAGGCGCGCCGAGTTCGTCCACGACTGGCGAATTCGGAAAAAGCTGCCGGTCGTAGCGCTGGAACCAGACCCAGCGTCCGCGCAGTTCCAGCGTGCCGCCGAGGAAACCGCTCCACGCGTAGTCAAAGGCGGCGTTCCAGTTTTGCGAGTGGCGCTTGGCGGCGTTGATGGTGCCAGTGAGCACGGTGGTGACCCGGAGCGGACTGGCCGGCAGGCCGGCGGGCGGCGTCGTTGCGCGCACAATCCGGTCGGGGAAAACGGTCTCGAGGTTCAATACGTCCTGCGAGGCGAGGGAGATGATCTCGTTGGTCTTGCTCGTGTCGGAGAAATCCAGCGAGGCCCGGAATCGATGGGTCTGGCCATGCCGCCAGAGCACGCCGGCGGTCTGGGTCGCCGCCGCTTCCGGCCGGATGGACTGACTGATCGCCACCTTGGAGTCGGTGGAATAGCGCTCCTGGCGGAGCGGGTCGAAGACGAGCATGGCCTCGGCCGCCGCGCCGCCGCCGCTGCCCTCGGCGAGCGGGCGACTCATGAACGGCGTGGGAAACCGGTTTGACGTGGTGAAGGAGCCGCGGAAGGAGAAGCCCGTTTGCAGATCGAGCTTCAGGCCGAAGGTGGGGGCGACATTGGTCTCGTTAGACTGGGTGGAGATGATGTAACGCACGGCGAGATCAGTCTCGATGCGCTTGATCGCGCTGGGCAGGTGCGCCGCGGGCACCAGCGGTGCCTGGAGTTCGCCGAAAACGCTGATGCGCTCAAGGGTGCGGCCGCTCCAAGCGATGATGTCCTCGGCCGGGGTGCCATCGGCGAAGCGAGGTTCCGGCGTGTAGGGGGCGAGGCGATTGCGGCGGTAATCGGTGCCAATGTTGATCGTGCCCAAGCCTGTCGGCAGCGGCAGCGCCTCATGGGTGAGGCGCACCGCGCCCTCAAGCGTGTCGTAGTCGCCCAACGTGACGAAGCGGCCCGGACCGCCGTAGTAGACGAGCACGCGATCGTAGAATTCCGCGGGCGGGCCATAGCGTTGCGTGTCGCGCAGCGGCTGGTAGAGGCCGGCGTCGACGAGTTGCTGCCACCGGGCGGCGTCGGCGCGGACCAGCCCGCGATAGCGGGCCACGTTGCGCGCGTACTGCGTATCGAAGGACAGGCTCCACCCCGCGGGGAGCTTCAGAAGCGTCCCCGCGACGAGGGAGTAGGAATCAAGCTGCGCCTCGCTGTAGTTTTGACCAAGGAAGGATGCGGTTTCATTCAGCGCGACGGTGACATCCTGCCCGAAGGGATTGCGCGGTGCGGTGGCCGCGAGTGTGAGGTTGCCGGCAAAGACGTCGTAGCCGCGATGCACCACGGTATGAGCGTAACTGGCGTCGAGCCCCAGCTGGAGCCACGGCCGCACATCATAGACGGCGGAGCCATAGTAGACGGCCCGCCGCTGCTCGCGGCCGTAAGGGTAGTCGATGCTGTTGAAAGATGTCGCGAGACCGCCGGGCGAGTCGAAGAGGGCGGTGCTGCGCAGGCCCTGGCGCGCGAGGTAGGCTGCGAGACTGCCTGAGCCATCGGCTCCGGGGGCGACTGACGTGAACGTGGGAGTGCCCGGGCCGAAGAGCGGCGCAATGGAGACGCTCTCGACATTGGGCGTAGCGCGGGGGAGCAGGCCGGTGATGCCCGTTACGCGGGCGCGCTGATAGCCTAATTCAGATTCAACGACCGGGGTGGTGCGGACGAAGGTTGCATTAAATCGCAGGCGCAGCCGGCCCTCGAGCAGGGTGCGACTGTGCTGCAGGGAAACGGAGGCCTGCGGAGCATCGAAGCCGCCGAGGGCATTGGTGTAGGTGGTGCGCACCTCAGTGCCGTCAGCGTCGGGTCGGAGGACGATGTTGATGACGCCGCCGACCGCATTGCCGCTATAGAGGGCGGAAGCCGAGGTGGGGAGAACTTCGACCTGCTGAACAAGGGAAAGAGGGATGAGGTTGACGTCGGGCGGGCCGAGTTCGCCGGGTTTGGCCGTGAAGGTTTCGGGGAGCCGGCGCCCATTGACGAGGATGACGGTCTGGTCGGCCTCATATCCCCGCAGACTGAGGTTGGAACTGCCCGCCACGAAACTGTCGGTCTGTCCATTCTGCTCGGGCGGGGCGCTGGCGCCGCCATCCAGCAGTTCGCGCTGGAAGAATTCGTTGAGCTGCACGACGCCGCTGCGGGCGATCTGCTCGCGGGTGAAAACGGTGAACGGCAGGGCGTTGTCCTCGGTGCGCGGGAGATCGAGGTTGCCGGCGGCACGTCGGGGCGCAGCTCCGACTCCCTCGCCAATGAGCAGGCGGTCATCCTGGTCTTTCACCAGGTAAGGCTCGAGCACGGTCACATCGGTCAGGGGTTGCAGGTGCAATGGCGGGAGGAGCTGTGGTTGGTTGGCCTCGACGTGCACCCCGGGTTGTTCCAGCAGCTGGTAACCGACTGCGCCGGCGACCAGTCGGTAAGTGCCCGCGGGCACGGCGGGAAAGACATAGGTGCCGGCCCCATCTGTGACGGTTCTTAGGCGGGTACCCTCGAGCGCCACGCTGATGCCCCGGGCAGGTTCGCCCGCCAGATGAAGGATGCGCCCCTCGATCGAGCCGGTGGGCCGGGCCGCCCGGCTGACGACGAATTTGCCGCGCAGGCTGCGCCGCGCGGCGAAGCCGGTATTTTGGAGAAGGCGTTTAAGCGCATCCTCCGGTTCAAAGCGGCCGATGACCGCGCTGACGGGGACCGCCTTCAAATCGTCATAGGAATAGAGCACCTCGACCCGGGCCTGCTGCGAGAAGGCCAGCAGGGCGCTGGCGGCGGGTTGGGCGGGCAGGTTGAATTCAACCGGAGTGGCGAGGGCGCGCACGGTCAGCAGGCTGCCGAGGCAGAACCACAGCCGGCGGGTGAAATCGCTGGAGAAAGGCACAGCGGAAAGGCGGTCAGTTTTTGCCCTTGCTCTCCACTTGCACCGCGCCGTCGAGTCCGCGCGTGACTCGAACGTCGGGCAGAGCGCCTTCTTCCAGGGAAGTCAGGAACCCATCGAGATCGTCCAGACTGTAAAGTCCGCCCACGCGCTGCTGCGCGGCCGAGTCAGTGGCAGTGAGGTTGCGCCCATGATAGCGGGCAAACCGGGCCAGGGCCTCGCGCAGCGGCGTCCCGACAAAGAAAATCTGGCCCCGTCGCCAGGCGAGCGCGTTGCCGAGTTGGTCCGGGCTAAGGATGACGAGGTTGACCTGGTTGTTCTCGCGGGTCAGCCGGTTTCCCGCCTCCAAGGACCGCATGGCGGCGGTCCCGCCGGGCCGCACCTGCACCGTGCCTTCGAGCACCGTGACTTCCAGGGACGTGGCGGCTTCGGAACGGACATTGAACTGCGTGCCGGTGACCCGGATCGTGCCGGCCGGGGTCTCCACGAAGAACGGGCGGGCGGGATCCTTGCTGACGTGAAAAAAGGCTTCGCCGCCGGCAAGTCGCACGCGGCGGGCCTCAGCCGTGAGGTCCACGACCAGGGCGGTCTGGGCATTCAGATCAATCTGCGTGCCGTCCGCGAGGGTGACTTCCTGCCGGTGAGCGACCGGGGTCGTGATGTTCTGAAAGTGGTTCTGTGGCCGGCCCTGCCACAGAATAACCGCCAAGACTGCGGCCGCCATCAGCGCTGCGCCGGCCAAAATCGGCCAGCGCAACCAGGGGAGCGGTTGAGCAGACTTTGCGGCGGTATTTACTTCCGCCCACTCGTCCCTGATCCCTGCAAGCAACGGTAACTGCTGTTCGAGGTCGGCGGAAAATTGACAAAAGGAGGAGAGCAGGGCGCGGTGGGTGGGATCGGCCTCCAGCCAGGCATCGAGGGCCAGACGATCCGCGGCAGAGAACACCGAACCGTCGAGCCGGGCGGCCCAGAGCGAGGCCTGCTCCTCGGCGAGCAGGGAATTCTGCGGGGAAGATTTCATGACCGGACCTCCGTCTTAAGGTCGGGTTCTGCGACCGGCTGCCGGGGAGCGAGGCTGGCGCGGAGCAGTCGCAGGGCACGGGCATGCTGTTTTTCGACGGTGCTGACGGCGATGCCAAGCCGGTCGGCGATTTCCTGGTGGGAAAGGAGCTCGATCTTGCAGAGGAGCAGGACGGTCCGACAACCTTCCGGCAGCTGGGCGATGGCCTGTTCGAGCTGCTGCAGTTCCTGCCGGGCCATGACTTGTTGCACCACGCCCGGGTGGGTTGAAGCGGTGCGCTCGACCTCCAGGGCACCGGGCGCGAAAGGGGAAATGTTCCGGCGCTTGAGGCGGTTGAAGGCGAGGCGCCGGGCCGTGGTGTAGAGCAGGGCTTCGGGTTTGTCCGCAGAGTTTTTTCCACCAAAGGATAGACGCGCAGATAAGCATCATGAGCGATATCCTGGGCCTCGGTGGCATTGCCCAGGATCCGGGCCAGATGCCGGCGAAGCGGCGCGACCGTATTCCGATAGAGACTGGCAAAGTCCCGCGGACTGGGCGGCTGCTCGGACATGCTGTATTCGTGTAACATTTCATGGGAAGATGACAATCCCCACCCGCAAACCCGCTATTCCAACAATTGATTTCGAGTTATTAGTCCGCTGTTTACTGGCGTCGGTTCCACCAAGTAATGCCGGCGCAAAGGAACGCAACCAAACTGATAATCCCCAGCGAGGTATGCATATCGGCATGGTCTTCATCCAGCAATCTCTGCGCCAACACAACGGCGAGTTCCGGGCTGTCTGAAGAGATGGGGGGCGCGGCAGCCACCCAGGCATCGGTATCGGTGCGGCCATCGTAGAGCACCAGCCGGGCGGACCGGCCTATAAAACGGCGGACATCCACGGGCCAAAAACCTACGCTGTCCCGGTTCGGTCCCGGGCAGCCAATCTCGTCGCCGAGGGTCAACCCTTTCGCGTTCAGGATCCGCAAACGCAATCCATTGCCATGGGCCACGGGATAGCCTGCGTAGGGCACCACCAGCCAGGGTTTCTGTATGACGAACGGGGACCCCAGCACCGTGCCGGTGAACCCGGGACCGTCGGGGGCGGTGCCGACAAAGCGGTTGCGCATCGTTACGGGCATGAGAGGTGCCGCCCCTTGCAGGCGTTCCGGACCGAAGGGCGAGGGGGTGAAGAACTCGAAGGTGAGATTTGCCACGGCCTCGTCGCCCCCGAGCAGCTGGCGGGCGCGATATTCCTGATCAAAAGCCAGCGGGTTTGTCCAAAAAAAGAGCAACCCGACGGAAGTCAGGCCGATCGCCAGGGCGATTCGCCCCCGCCAGGGATCCGGACTGACTGGCAAGGGTTGCAGGGGTTCAACGTTTGACCCGCTCCAGGCAACCAAGCCCAAGCCGCCCGCCAGGCCGATCAGACCGGAGAGCAACAACCAGAACCAAGAGGACTGCAGCCGTTGATTCAACGTGCCCACGGTATAAACCGGCGTGGCGGGATTTACCGAGTGGGGCAGGAGAGCGCGGAAACCCGGACGATCGAGGAGTGATGTGACGACCCAAGTATACTCGGACAGTACCCAGCGCAGCTCAGGCCGCTCCAGCGGCCCTTTGTCACCGTTGTTAAGATAGGCCTGCACGGCCGAGCGTCGCAGTGCGGCGGACTCGGCGGCATGCAGGTGAAAATAGCGGGCATGTCCCTCGGTGCTACGCTGGAACACTCCCACGGTCACGGTCACAGCCCACACCGTGCATCCGGCCAGAAAGATTGTCCGGGCCCGGCCGGTGGAGGAGGCGAGCCGGGTAAGGGCGAGAGCACCGGACAGGACGCCGATGAAGAGCAGGTCGCCATAGCGGGAGACATAGTCGACGTTGTCGCCGGTCCGGCCAAGGGCCAGGGCTGCCGCCTGAAGGCAATTCAAGAGTCCGAGCGAGAAAATGATCCGGTCCAGAGCCGTGGCGGTGGACTGAGCCCGCAAGCGCAGGGCATGGATCAACCAAGGCAGTTGTACCACGGCGGCGGCACCGGGCAGGGCGCTGGGCCAGCCGAGCAGATGCAGGACGGAATGCAGGAAGGGCACGATGGCCCCCGGGGTCTGGGCGAAGGAATGTCCCTCCGGCGCGCGCCAGTGGATAACCGCCAGCAGTCCCATGCCGGTGGCCGCGATGAGCAGGGGCGCGGCCATCCGCCTCCGGTCACGGAGTCCGGTCCAAAGCTGGCAGATCACGACGGCCAGCGGCGCCAGCCAAAAACTCGCCAAGGTGAAAAGGCCGGCCGCGCCCGCGGCTTGGGCCAGCCACCAGCCGCGCGTACCGGGCGAATGGGTGCAGGCCCCGCGGATGTGCAGGAAAAGAAAAATGAGGGCCAGCGGGAACTGGGATTGAAACCCCCAGGCGATGTTTTCCCAAGCATGCGGGAGGGTTCCGGCCATGAGCAAAATTCCCGTGACGAACCCGGCCGGCCACGCCGGCACCGTCTGCCACACCCACCGGGTGACGAGCCAGACGAACAGAGTGTGCAGGCCGGCGTTGACGGTCATTTGCACCAGGGGATCCCATCGCCCCGTGATCACCACCTGCAGCCAGGAGAGCAGGCGGGTCCAAACCGGCAGATGCTCGAAATGCGGAGTGAAGAAAGTCCAGGGCCGCAGGGTGCCATCGAGCCAAGGGCCGATGATCTGTTCGGCCTCGATGATCCACTGATCTTTGAAAGGCACATCACCGGCATAGAAATGGATTTCGTGCAGGCGGGCGGCAAACACGACGAGAGCGGAGCCCGCCGGCACCAGCCAGAGCCAGCGTGACGCCAGACCCGGCACGGGCGCCACGGGCGCAGAGGACGCCACGGGTGATTTCAGCCAGGCTCTGGTCGCATCGGTGACAATCAGTCCAAGAGCGAGGAGATAGAGCGGGTACGCCGAGGCCAGGGCGGCCGGACTCATGTTGTAGAATGAGGTGACGTGGACCAGCACATTGATCGCCAGGTAAGCGGCGCAGGCGGCGAGCAGCGCGGTCGCGAGCCCGAGCGGAAATGAAATGAGACGATCGACTGTAGATTCGAACGCGCGCACGAATCCGGCCAGCAGGATGAGCGGTCCAAGCCAGGTGAGCAGGCGCGCCAGGCCGCGGCCGAGGCTGTCCAGCGACGCCACTTTCCACGCGTCGATGGCCAGCTGGGTGGAGTAGACCGGTTCGGGGGAGCGCGGCGCCGGACTGAGGCGGTTGCCGACGAGGTCGCGGAACGGCTTGAGCTCCGCATAGTCGCCCAGGCTCTCCGGCGAATACGCGGTGAAATTTTTGAAATAGAGAAAAAAAGTGCCGTATTCCAAGGTACCTTCGGCGAGGAGCCGGACCATGTTTTCCCCCAGCGGCGGGAGGAAGCCGGAGCGCGGCGGCAGCGCCGGCACGAGGCCCCGGTCGCAGGCGGCGTTCACTTCGTCGGCCACCTTCTGATAGTAACGCATGACACTACCGGCGTCGGTGGCGATGCCCGAGGCTGCGACCGCATCGCGCAGGGCCCAGGCGAACCAGCCGCCCCGGATCTGGCGTTCGGCGAAGGGGAACAGATCTCTTTCCGCCCAGCTTTCGCTAACGAAACCTTCCATGTAAGGGCGCAGCCGCCGGAATTCCGGGCTGAGTTCGTAGGCTTTCTCCCGCATCTGGCGCGTGACCGGCACCTGGAAAAGTTCCGGGCCGACCTGCAGGCGCGTGAGCGCGCCATAGGCCGCCTTGAATTCGCCCGCATGGAACTCAACCGTGCCAAACCAGCCGTAGTGGCGCAGGTTGAGCGAGCAGATGACCAGGATGGGTAGCAGGGCCGCCGTGGAAAACACGGTGAGGCCGGTCGCCACGTTGCGCCAGTGCGCCCGGAACTCGCGGCCGAGCGACGCGGCGAGCCCGAGGAAGATCAGGCCGACGGCGGGCAGCAACCAGACGCTTTCCTCGCGGGTGAGCCAGAAACAACCCAGGGCCAGGCCGCCCAGCGCGGCGGGTACGATCTGTCGCGTCCACCCGGCCCGGCGGCGGGTGAAAAGGTGGACGAGCCCCGCGATCACCAGCAGGGCCAGCGGGGTGTAGAGGTTTTGCCGCATGATCCGGCCGAGGTTGCCGGCATCGAAGCTCATGGGGTTCCAGAGCAGCAGGGTATAGACGGCAAATTGCGGTGCACCGGGCCGCAGCCAGGGAGCGAGCGCGCGGGTAACGGTCGCGGACGCCGCGGCATAAAGCAGCTGCTGGGCGAGGATCAGCGGCACGCCGAGCCAGAACACCGCGGCAATGAACAGCGAGAACATCGGGCCCTTGGCCAGGGTGAACTGGTCGTAGGGCCCGAGCCATTCGCCCTTGATGAGGTGGCCGGCGAGTTTGATGAACAGGCCGTCGTCATGCATCGCCGGGCCGATGGCGAAGATGGTCTGCGCGTTCGCAAGCCAGAGCTTGAAAACCGTGAGCGCGAGCGCGGCCCAAAACCAGAGGCGGTTGGCGGGACGGTTGGACATCAGCAAGGAATGGCCACCGCGCGGTTCACTTGAATTCGATCCCGGTCCAGCCGGTCCAGTCGAAGGCGTACTCGTCGTAGAGGCCGGGCTTCACGAACATGGTCACCTGCCCGCTGCCCTTGGGCAGGGACACGCTGAACGACTGCAAGCCGCGATCGTTTGCCTTGGTGAGGGGATCCAGGTAACGCTCATGCAGGATCACCGGGTTGTTGCCGTCGCTCCACTGGACGACAAACACGGCACCGTTGGTGCGGCCGTCTTTGGTGTAGGCCCCCTCGACGAAGCCATAGAAGCCGCGGATCAAAGTGGCGCCGGCGGGCACCTGGAAGACCATCTGGCTGGGCGCGTGCATGATCATCACCCGGCGCTTGTCGATGAGGTCCTCGTTCGGCGGGTTCTTCGCCTCGTACGAGATCGGCGTGTCGACGAACATGTGAAACTTGGCCTTGTCGACGTTGTTGAAATACTCCTTGCCCGCCTCGGAGGTTGGCAGGGCGCTCAACGCGACCTTGACGTTGTCCTGCAGGCAGCTGCGGTCCGGCGCGGCGATGTCGATGGCGATGGTGCGAACCCGCCGGCTCGGCACGCCGCCGGCCGAGCGCATGAATTCCAACATGTCGCTGACCACCGGGTTCAGCATGAAGCCGGTCCGGCCGATGGGTTGGGGCAGGCGGTAGAGAGATTCCACGCCGGCCTGGTCGGTGACGCGCAGCTGGACCAACGGGGGGCGGAAGAGAAACCGACGGAGCCGGCCCAGCAGGCTGAAGTTGTAGTCGATCTCGACCCAGAGATTCTGGCTGGCCAGGTCAGCCACGTCGATCTTCTCGCCCACCTTGGCCGTCACGGACCGCAGGGGCTTGGGCTGGTCGTTGGCTGCCGTGTAAGGTCCGGGCTTGCGCTGCCACAGGGTGTAGCCCTGCTCCGCCAGCAGGTAGGTGTAGCGCTGGACCAGCACCCGCAGCGCATGCGGGTCATCCATCATCGGGAGGCGGTCGTCGATGGATTGGATCTTGAAGAGCACATATTCCGGCGCGCGGTCCGACAAGTAGTAGTCATAGTTCCGGCGTGACAGGTACGGCGTGAAGATCGAGTAGCTCTGGAAAATCGGGCTGGGCTGGTAGTTGAAATTGTTGAAGAGCGCGACCGCCTGCTCGAAACCCAGGACGTCGAGGGTGGCGTCCTTGACGACCTGCTTGGTTTTCACCATGTCCACGGCGGCTTGTTCGCCCTTGAGGCGGGCATCATAAAGTTCGCGGGTGTTGGCTTTGCCGAGGGCGAAGAAGATGCTCTTGTCGACATTGTCCTGGGTGGCGGCGAGGACCCCCCGGACCAGGCCGGGCAACACGATTTCCATGCTGGTCAGCGAGAGAAGCGCCGCCGAGACCAGGATCACGTTCTTCCCCTGCTGGAAGCGGGCGCCGTCCTCCAGCAGCAGGGGGGCGCCGACCACCATCGTCAGGACGGCCAGATAAAAACCGATCTGGTGTCCATCGGCCCGGATGAAGCCGTGTTTCCAATTGAGGTAGAGATAGGCCGCGGCACCCAGCAGGAGGGTGAGCGCGCGGACCCGATTGGCTTGGGCGGCAAAATTGAGCAGGAGGTAGGTGACCATCAGCGCTGCGACCGCCAGGCCCAGGTAAAGGTGGCCGGGTGGGCAGGAGATCCCCATGCAATCCTGGTAGCCTGAGCTGATCTCCCAGGAACTATGCAGGTAGGTGGGGAGATTTCCCAAATGCTGGCCGCACAGAACCCAGCCCAGCATGAACAAAACCGCAAAAAGTGCCGGCATCCGCAGCGCGGTGTAATGGCGCCGCTGCCAGAGTTCGAGCCCACCGGCCAGTAACACGAGGAAGAATCCAAGCATGAGGTTGGTGAACTTGACGAGGGAAAGGACCGCGAGGATCACCTGCAGGGGGACGGAGCTCCAGCGCCACGGTCCGGGGCAGCGCCGGATCAATTCCATGCCCGCTAGCAGCATGGCGACCTGCTGCACCGCGTCCTGATAGGTTAGCCCGAAGAGAAAGAAGAAGATGAAGAAAAACATGCGCCGGTAACCGGCCAGGCGGTAAGCATGCCAGTAAACCAGGGTGGCCATCACGAAAGCCTGCAAGGTGTACCAGCCGATCAGGCTATGCCACTGTCCGCCCCAGTAGGTCCGGGACATCGTCCAGCCCAGCGGGCCGTAGTTGAAAATTATCTCGCTGCCGAACTGCCGGCCTTCGAGGAAGAACTTGCCGATGGCCATGCGCCACGAGGCGTCGAGTTCCAGCGCCGGGAACCGGGGCAGGGAAAAAGCGACGCCGACCAGCGTCAGGTAGCCGAGGATCCGGAAGCACCAATCAAGCTTGGTGGGTCGTGAGAGCGAGGAGTGGGCGGAATCCATGGGAAGGGGAGATTACTAGAAGTGGAGTGGCCAGCCGTCTAGGGAGAATTTTCCAAACGCAGGTCCGACCAGTACGACCAGTCGCTGGAGGCCAGGCCTGCCGGGCCGGGGTCGGTGATCAGCTCAAGTTCGCCCCCCGCATGCGGCGGCAGCGTGACGTGGAAGGATTGCGGGCTTCGATCGCCGGGCTCCCCCAGGGGCCGCAAGATCCGCTTGAGCAGGATTTGCCCGACACCGCCAGCTGGTCGCCAGCGGACAATGAATTCGACTCCGTCAGTCGGACTGCGGTTGTCCATCGCATAGGCGCCGGCCTTGATGCCATAGCCCCCGCGCAGGGCCGTGGCGCCCGGCGGTATCCGGTAGACCAGGGAAGCGGGGGCGTGCGCGAAAATTTCCGAACGCCCCTCGACAATCGATTGGCTGGCCCCGTGCATGGCGCTGGCTCGAAACGGGGTGAGGGGCCGGGCGAGCGTGTCCAGCTTCAGGGTGGCCGCGACCTCGGCCGGCAGCAGCGGTGTGTCTGGTTCCTCGGCCGCTGCCTCGCCCGCGGGTCGGAGCTGGTAGAGCCGGAAACCCTGCGGCACAAAAACATGGGACTCAACCTGCCGGTAGTATTGGCGGATGAACTCCTGCAGGATCGGATATTTTTCCGGCGGATATTTTTGCCAGTGACGGTTTGAACCCACACTGCAATCCACGAGGTAGACCGGCCGGCTGGCGGCCAGGTCGCGCACCAGGGTTTCGAGTCCGCCCGGTACCATCGCATAGGTGGTGTCGCGTTCCGGCGCGACATTGGTCCAGGGAATCAAGCCGGTGACAAATGAGCAGTTCACGAAGCGGCTGCCGGCACGACGGTCGGCCTCCAGGTAAATGTCCGGATGAAATCCCCAGACGAAAATGCGGTCGGTCGGCGCGGTGTGTTCCCGGATGTAGGCGGCGACGCGTTGGGAAGGATCGGACGGAATCGTGCGGTGACGCTTCCCCGGAATGATGGCGGCGAGCAGGCCGGCCGCCCCGATCGTCGCCAACGCCGCGCCTAAGCGCCACGGCCAGCGGGTGGCGGATGACCAGGCGATCTGCCCGGTGCGCGCGATCGCGAGGCCGGCCCCGAGCGCGAAGGCGGGAAGAAACTGGATGACGTAGTGCTCAAACTCCCGGCCGCTCGAGGCGGCGCCGGCGAGCGAGGCCAGCGACCAGAGAAAGAGATAGACCGCCGTGGGTCCGGTGGCTTCCTCCTCGGCCGTGGGCTGGCGTTGGACCAGACGGTAAAGCATCACCCCGCCGCCCGTAGTCCAGAGTGCCAGCAAAAGGCCTTGCGCGCCGTTCAGCAGCAAACGGAATGAAACCAACAGGGCCGCGGCCCGATCGCCCGCCGTGACCTCGGGTCCGTAATAGGAGAGGTTATAGGTCCAGCTGTAGAAAAGCAGGTCCCCGAACGCACCACGCCAAGCGAAGTAGAGTGCGGTGAGCAAGACCGGCACGAGCCAGCCGCTGGCCAGAGCCAGCACCGCCGACCAGAATTCGCGCGACGTCAGCCGCCGGCGCCAGGCGAGCCAAAGCAGCGTGGCGACGGGGGCGGCAAGTTCCAGCAGGGCCGGTTGCTTGGACAGGAACGCTCCGCCCAGCAAGGCGCCGGTGAAAAACAGGCGGCGAAGGGACGGCCGTCCGCCACCGCCCAGGAACAACGCGGCCGCCGCCGCGGAAAAAAACGCCACGAACCACTCGGTGTTCGAGGCGTAGGCATCCACGGGATAGAACAGACAGGAGGAAAGGATTGCATAGATGACCGCGGCCCAGCCACCGGCGGTGGGACCGCGCGCGCGGCAGCCGGCGCGATAGAGTGACCAGGCCGTGCCCGCGATCAACAGGGCGATGAGAAAACGCATCGCCCAGAGGTTGTTCTCCCCGGCGACCGCGAAGATCGCGGCCTCGGCGTAATAGGAAAGCGGGGCGCGGAGGTCGACGGCGTCGCGGTAGAGCACGCCGCCATCGAGCAAGGTGCGGGCGATGGCGGCGTGGATCGCCTCGTCCACGTTCCACAACCCGAAGCCAAAGGTCGGCCAGCGCAGCCAGAGGGTGAGACCCAGCAATACGAAAGCGGCGATGATGGCGGACCAGCGCGCGAAGAAACTCATTGGGTTAACCCACAGGAGGAAGACGGCCCTCAGGGCCGGTCCTGCGAAAGGCGTTCAGGGGATGAGGGATCATCGTGAATCGGATAATGAAACAAGGACTGCGACGCCCGTGTCAGCAATGAATCTGCGCGCCATACAGGGTTGAGGTCCGCCAGCGGTCGGTCCCCTTCAAGGACAATATTGCCCCGGTGATCCGCCATCGCGAGGGCGCACCAGTGGGAAACGGCGACAGCCGCGAGGGAAATCCCGGATGTCTCAGTGCCGGGTCGCCGCCTCAACCTTCACCTGCATCGAGGCCGAACCGGGCTGAGGGTCGGCAAGAATTCCGAGCCAGCCTCCGTACTCGGGCGTCCACGCGGAGAAGTGCAAGGTGCCGGCGGCGGCATCCCGGGTGGGGGCGAACGGTTCCAGGCGGCCGCCTTTGTAGTAGACGGCTTTGAGGTCCGGGAGGTCCGGGCCCTGGCCGTCGGGCCGCTTCGCGACGATCCTGATGTCGGTATACAAACCCTGCATTCGAATCCAGGCCTCGCCGCCGGCCAGCAGCAGCAGTGCCCCGTCCCGGACCTGGGCGTTCCGGAGAAAGACCGGGACATCCCGCAATGAATCCGGCAGTAGCGCCAAGCGGGCTTCGGGCGTCGCGCTGAGCAGGTCCGCCATGCTGGGCTGGAGGATGGGGGGCCTGTCCTCCCGGTCGGGGGTGTCCAACAGCTGGAACGCCCGCCAACCCGCAATAACCTTCCCGGTCGCCTCCGCGGGAACGGTCACCACAAAGGTGAGGGGCAGGCCGCTGCCGTCGATCTGCCCGGTGGGCGCGACCAGTTCGTCGACCCCCTCCGGCAGGGTGACGGCGGCGTTCCAGCGCGGGAGCAGACCGTCCCCCATTTTGGCAAAGATCGCCAGGTTTACGGTGACGGCGCCGGGCGTGCCCTTCGTGGCCCGCGCCAGGACATATTCGGCGGTCATCCGGTTGCAGGGGGTGTCGACCTGCACTTTGCCTTCGCCTTGGGCCAGGCCCAGGAAACGCCGCCGGTCGGCCAGGCTTTGCATCGGCAGCGCGCTGACTACGCGCATGCTGTCCACATTGCCGCTGAACCCGGTGTACATGAATACCACCGGGCGCGCCGAAAGCGTCCCAGCCGGCAATTTCCGGTAGATCATGAGGGCGCTGCCGAGGCGCTGCTTCACCGCCGTGGCGTAGAGCAGGTCCTGCACGTCAGCATTCCAGTGGTCCCACGCCTCAACGGCCACGATATGATGGAACGCAGCGCCGGAGATCACCTCCTGTTTCAGCAGGTCATTCTCCCGCTGACCGTCGAAGGCGGCCGCGATCAACGGCAGGTCCTTCACCTTTTTCACCGGCCAGACATGTTCCAGCCACTCCGCGCCCGGGCCGTAGTAAATTCGCGGCCGTTCGTCCGCGGGGAGTTTGCTGCGCCAGGCGCCGAACTCGGCCAGCGATCTGGCCAGGCCGGGCGGGATTTTGAGGCCGGACACATATTGGAAATCGCCGCCGCATTGTTCACCGCGCCAGTAAGTGTCCCGGGAATCCAAGGCATAGCCGAACTGCGACCGGTCGCCCCGCCACGCCGATTCCCAGCCGGCGGCGGCCAGGATCAATGACGGCAGCAACACGCCCGCAGCAAACCACCCGCCCCGCGGTTCCATCCCGAATCCTAGCCAGAGTCCGATTGTAATGACCAGGGCGGCGGCGAAGGTGACATAAGCAATCTCATTGTTGGTCAAGAGCAGCGCGGAGCTGGCAAACGCGGCCAAGAGGCCGGCCAGGATCAGGAACGCGACGCGCCCTTTCGACGCCCTTGGTGCCGGGCTGCGCCAGGCTGCAATGACCGCGACCGCCGGCATCAGCACGCCAATCAGGCCGATTTGCGGCACGCGCAGCTGGCCGTAGTAACCATGCAGGGTGGTGAGGTAGAGCTGGGGGGAAAAAAGATAGGAAATGCGGCCGCCCCGGGCGCCCAGGGGCAGTTGCACCACATTGTAGAACCACCGGTCCCAACCGGCGCCCGTCCATGCGATTTCCAAGCCGACCGGCAGGACGAAGCCGAAGACCGCGATAAACGTCGCGGTGAGCAGAACGCGCGACCACGCTGGTTTCTGCACGACCCAGGCATGGAACATCCAACCCCCGGCCATCGCGCAGGCGAGGAGATGGAAATTAATCTTGTTGGTCCCGCCCAGCAACAACCCCGCCGCCGCCAGCAGGTGCCAGCCCAGCGTTTCCCGGCGCAGCAACGGGGCGAGGGCGAAACTCCATACCACCAAGGCCGTGGCGAGGACACCCAGCGGATTGTAGAAAATGATCGTGTGCTGCGCCGCGCTGCCCGCGACAATGGCCAGCGCCAACAACGCGGCGACCCACGCGTTGAACCGCCGCGCCAGCACGAACGTGAGGCCCAAGCAACCCACGACGATCAGCGCCGCGGCCCCACGGGTCAGCCCGAGGTAGGTGCCGCCACCGAGGGATTCCGCGGCGGAGTTCAGCAGAAAGGCCGCGGTCTGCGCCGGCGTCGTGAAATCCGCATAAGGGCGCTGCCCCTCGGCGAGGCGGGCGTTGACGTTGATAAACAACCCATAGTCGTAGAAATCACGCAGGAAGTCATGGTTGCGCCACCACGGGAGGAGGGCGATGAGACTGACGGCAATGCCGAGGGCTCCGATCTTAATGCGGGACTGGATTGTCGTTTGGGAAAGAGGCATCCACAAGGTGGGTTCAGCGTAGTGAGGCACGCGGGATTGCCCCTGACGTGCAGACTTGCGCGCCGTTGGTTTCAGTTGGTTTGGTTCTTGAAGTCAACCGGCGAGAAATAGGCGCGACGCATCTCAATTTCGGCGCCCCGCGCACATTCCTCGACGCAAGGTGTGAGCGTGCGCACCGCATCTCCCTGGGCGGGTTGCATACCGGTTTGGACGAGGTTGCTCCGGCGTCGTCCGGTTTCGAGCCAGTGCCGCCGCCGTCCCAATTACAGGTAGGGGCCGCCAACGAGCAGGCTGATGAGATATCGCGCACCCGACAGCAGGTGGGCCGCAAACAGCAACATACCCGGCCAACGCAGCCAGCGGTTTTCGCTCGAAGGACGTAAAAACCACTCCTCGATCGCAAAGAGGAAAAAGAAAAACAGCCCGCCCATATAGCACCAGGCGAAGTTGGCGTGCAGGGCCCGGGTGCCATCTTCGGCCAGAAGGTAGAAAACTAACGAGGCAATCACCCAATGCACCGTCCCCGCAAACAGGGCGTGGGAAAGCGTGCGCCACCTGACCGCCACAACATAGAGGGGAAAGCCTGCCGCGAGCGCCACCGACATGGTATAGCTGGGGGTATAGTGGCCCCAGGCCTCGCCGGGCCGCAACACCACGGAATTGGTGACCGCGGGACCCTGGTAAATGTTATGGCGAATAATAACCACGGCCACCACCGTCGGCACGAGGCAGGCCCCGAGCCACCAAACCTGTTTCCACGTCAGCTGCCCGCGCCACGCCGCCAGCACCGCCACCAGCCCGAAGGTCGGGCCGAGCGTTATCATGAACGAAGGCTTGCTCCAGGCCGACAAGATCGCGGCCGCGGCCAGGATCAGATGCCAGGCTACCGGGTTAGCGGCACTTGGAGCGCCCGGCTCCGTCAGTTTCAGGAAACCGAGGAAGGCCAAGATCGCAAAAACCCGGGCAAAAGTATAGGTAGGATTATGCCAGGGGTTGCCGGTAAACACTCCGAGATAAGCCGCATGTAGCCAGGGCATCAAAAGGAGCATCGAAACCACGAAAACTGTGATCGTGAGTGCCGAAATCTTGAACCGGTTGACCAGGGGATATTTTTTCGTCCAATAGCCGTGCACCAACATCAGTGAGTGATAGAACGCCCCGGCCAGCAGCACCATCATTACCCCGGCAGCGACCATGAAGTGATCCGGCGCCGCCAAACTGAATAGCCCGAAAATCAAGCCGCATATCGTGTGAAGCAATGAGTAACCCGACAACTCAGCTTGCCCGGGATTCAAGACGTACTGCACGTGTCCGGCCGTATCAGATGCAAACGCCGTGTCCGGGGTCCAAAGCTGGCCATGAACCAAAAACACATACGCACATGTGCACCAGAATGCCGCGGTCTGGAATTTTGTGAAATGTCGCAACATGCCCGGGCAATGGCTTGAGGGGATTACGAGCGAAACGTCGTGACCGATTCAATCACGTGCTTCTGCTGGTCTTCGGTCATCGAGAAAAACAACGGCAGGCGCAGCAAGCGGTCACTGGCCGATTCGGTGACCGGGCAGTCTCCGGGCCGGCCACCCCAACGCCGGGCAAACTCGGACAGGTGTAGCGGCTGATAATGGAACACCGCCATCACCCCGCGGGATTTCAAGTGGGCGATCAAGGCGGTGCGCATCGCGAGGTTGGGCAGGAGGAGGTAGTACATGTGGTAGGCCTGCTCGCAATGGGCGGGCACAATAGGCGGGCGGGCGCCCAGTTTCGCCGCCCAAGCGGCCAGCGCGGCCTCGTACCGATCCCACAAGGTGCGGCGCTTCGCCTGCACTTCCCGCCATTTTTCCAGCTGGCCGAACAGGAAGGCCGCGAGCACGTCGCTCATCACGTAGCTGCTGCCGAGGTCCACCCAGGAATATTTGTCCACCTCGCCCCGGAAGAACCGCGTGCGGTTGGTGCCTTTCTCGCGGATGATCTCGGCTCGTTCCACGTAACGCGGGTCGTTGACCAGAAGCGCTCCGCCCTCGCCGCACGTAATATTCTTTGTCTCATGGAAACTTTGGGTGGCAAAGCTTCCGAAAGTGCCCAGCCAGCGGCCCCGGTATTTGCCAAAGAGTCCGTGGGCGTTGTCCTCGACCACGGCCAGGCTGTGGCGGCCAGCCAGGGCGCTGATCGCGTCCATCTCGCAGCCTACTCCGGCATAGTGGACGGGGACGATCGCCCGGGTGCGCGGCGTGATCAACGCCGGCAGCTTGGACTCGTCAAGATTCAGCGTGTCGGCCCGCACATCACCGAACACGAGCCGTGCGCCGCGGAGGGCGAACGCGTTGGCCGTCGACACGAAAGTGAAGGAAGGCACGATCACTTCGTCCCCCGGCTGAATGTCGAGCAGGAGCGCCGCCATTTCGAGGGCATGGGTGCAGGACGTGGTCACGAGGGTCCGCCGGACCCCGAGGACCTCCTCCAGCATGGCCTGGCACTTGCGCGAAAACGTGCGGTCCCCGGCGATCTGGCCACTGCTCATCGCTTCGCGAATATAGTCGTATTCGGCACCGACCACGGCCGAGTGATTAAAGGGGATGGGCGGTTGGGCCATGGCTCAGAACCAGCGATGATAGGTGGCCGAGGCTTCGGCCGTGCGAAAGCCGAACGCCTGATAGAGGCGCTGGGCGGCCACATTGGAAGCCTGGGTGGCGACACGCACTTCACGGCAGCCCGATTCGCCCAAGTACCGCAGCGCACCGCCCACGAGGCCGTGGCCGAGGCCACGCCCTCGCTCCGACTCGGCAACGGCAATGAGCCCAATGCGGCCGGTGCCCGTGGCGGAATCAACCTGGCAGGTGACATAGCCGGCATTGCCCGGGACCGTGAATACGCGGTGGACCCTGAAGTCGCGCTGGATCCACTCGGCATACAGGTCCGCCGCCCGGGTCGCTGAGAACTGCGTGTCCTTGAAGAACCGGGTGTCGCGATGGGCGACGCGGCTGATGGCCTCCAGAGCGGGGAGATCTGCGGTCGTGGCCGGCCGGAAGCCCGGGGCGGCCGGCGGTGCTCCCGCGCTGGGCATCGGGATCGCGAGGTCAACGCGCAGGTCAACGAACTGGAATCCGCCGGTGTGGGCGAGCGCGAGCGTCTCCGCGCACTCCGCGTCTGCCGAGAAATAGACGCAGCGAAGTTTCTCGGCCGTGGCCCAGGCCAGCACCGCGCGCAAGGCGTCGGGCGTCAGCCGGCTTGCCTTCATGCGGCCGATGCGGAAACCGAAGAATTCCGAATCCCAAGGGAGGAACACCCCGGGGGCGTCCTCTCGTTCAGGCGTGCTCATGGGTTTCCTGGGCGGCGGTTTCGGCCACGGTGTAGGCCGGCCGGCTCATGGTGCGAAAATGGATGAGGGCGAGATATTCGCCGATGATTCCCAGGGCGAAGAGCTGGGCGCCGGAGAAGATCGCGATGATCGAGGCCAGGAAGGGAAAGCCCGCCACGGTGCTCCCGAACAGGACGTAACGGCCCACGACATAGGCCAGCACGCCCATGCCGAAGAGCGTGAACGCGAAGCCCACGATGCTGGCCAGTTGCAGGGGAAGCACGGAAAAGCCCGTCATCATGTTCAGCGTATGGCGGATGAGCTTGGCGACGGTGTAGTTTGAATTGCCGCTTTCGCGTCGCTCGTGCCGCACCGCCACGGCCGCGAAGCGGTGGGCGCTCCATGTGAGCAGGACGTCCATGTTCACGAACGGGCTGTTATAGCTGGCGAATCCGGCGCGCAGGTCCGTGCGGAACACCCGCCACGCACTGACGAGCCGCGCGGTTTGCGCCCCCATGGCGCCCTTGAGCACGATTTTCGTCACCGCGGAGCTGAGGTCCCGCAGCAGGCCGTGCTGCAGTTGCTCGGGCGTGCCATAGACCACGTCGAGGCCGGGGACAAAGGCGGCCAGCAGCTTCGGCAGTTCTTCCGGCGGATGCTGGAGGTCGTCGTCCATCGTCACCACCGTGTCGTACCGGGCGGCGCGGATCCCGGCGAGCAGCGCATTGTGCTGGCCATAATTGCGCATGAGCCGGACGCCCCGGATCCAAGGCTGCGCCGCGGCGAGCCGGCGCACTGCTTCCCAGCTGTCGTCCATGCTGCCGTCGTTCACGAGGATCAGCTCGTGGGGCCGGCCGAGCCCGTGCAGCACTGGTTGAAGCCGGGCCACAAAGCGGGGGAGGATACTGCCGCTGTTGTAGACGGGCACCACCAACGAAAGTCCAGCAGGGAGAGGGGTGCGTGCTTCTGAGGCGGATTGCATGGTTGATGGCCGGCCCAAGCTAGAAGCTCGACCCCGACATGCAAAGCAAACTCGGCGGCAGAAGTTTTTTTCCGCAGCAGTGGCCGCATTGCCGATGCGGGCCCCGCAGCCCGCGAGATGGCTTGCACGAAGTCCGCCGTCTCGGCCACCGTGCTGGCGCGATGACCGAATCTCCCCGGCGTCTTTCCCTTTCCCTCTGGTGCGCGATCACCTGCATGGTGCTGCTGGCTTTGCTGCCGTGGTGGCGGAACCACTCCTACCTGCGTGACCTGTATGACTACGGTCTCGTACTGGCGGCCAACGGCCACCTGGACTTGGGCGAGCGGCCGTATGTTGACTTCACGACGCCGATCCAGGCCGGCTTCCTCGGTCTGAACTGGCTGATCGAGCGGGCGGGCGGGGGCACCTACTTTGCGCTCACCCTGGGTGGCGCGGGCTTGATCGTGGGGACGGCCCTGCTGCTGATCTTGATGCTGGCCCGGCGCTGGCCGTGGTGGGCGGCTGTGACGGTCGGTGGAGCCGTGACGGTGGCCGGTGCTTCGCAACACACGATCCTCTGGCACAACTCCCTCGGTGTTTCCTGTCTGGCGGCCGTCGCCTGGGCGGCCGCCTGCGCGCCGGTCCTGCGGCGCGCAAGCTGGCTTTGGCATGCGGTCATGCTGGCGGGGCTGCTGCTAGGCGGCCTAAACAAGCTGAACTTCCATTTGGTCGCAGTGGCGGTGGCGCTGGCCTGGGCGTTGCGCGCGGGACTGTTGCGTCAGGCCGGGTGGGGCCGGGTGGCCTCCACTGCCCTGGCCATTCTTCTGGCGGGCGTGGTGCTGCCGGTGGCCGGTGAAATGACCTGGACCGGGGCCTCCTTGTCGCTGTGGCTGGCCAACGTCGTCCAACTAGCCGCCGGGTCCCGCCTGGAAATCCTGCGGAAGATTCTGTCCGTGGATTTCCTGCTCCGGCCGATCCATGATTACTATGGCCCGCTTCTGTTGCATCAGGTGGGTCTGGTCGGCGGATGGCTCTCGCTGGCCGCACTGGCGGGTTGCTGGCCGGACCGGACAGCGCCGGCCGGTCCGGCGCGTCTGGATCGCTGGCTGCTGCCGCTGGCGGTGATATTCGCCGCCACCGCGGGCGCTGCGCTGCTGGCGACCAATTACGAGATCGCCAGCATCGGCCTTAGCGCCTGGCTGGTTCTCGCGGTCAGTTTGTGGCTCGGGTTTGTGCCGGCCGGCCGGCGCGCGGTTTTCATCGGGGGCGTGATCGTGCCCGCCGTGGCGCTCGGCGGAGCGGCCTGGTGGTCCGCCTGGCAGGGCCAGCGCTCGCAATTTGGCTTCTCGGACGCGCCCCGGTCGGCCTACCGGCCGGCGGAAAGCGCCGGGCCCGCCTTTGCCCGCTTGTCGGGCCTGCGCCTGCC
The DNA here is from genome assembly GCA_025363455.1 of Oleiharenicola sp. Classification (GTDB taxonomy): domain Bacteria; phylum Verrucomicrobiota; class Verrucomicrobiia; order Opitutales; family Opitutaceae; genus Lacunisphaera. The sequence goes on from JANYDW010000033.1 coordinate 22,678, forward strand.
GCCCGAGTTCATGCACAGCCTCGAAGTGGTGGAACAGTCGCTGCCCGAAAACGATTTCGAGGACGGGGTGCGGCCGGTGTTTTATGGGCCGGGCCTGGAGTTCCTGCAGCGCTTCCTTCCCGGTCCTTGGGAAAAGGGACAGCCGTTGTGGGGCCACTGGAACACGACCTACAGTCCGGCCAACCTCGCGCACCTCGGCGAAAAACTAGGGGAGGGGCGCGGCCGCGCGGTGTTGGTCGTCGAGGCGTTTGATTCCTGGCCTCCGGAAATACGCGCCCGGCTTGAGGCGGGGTATGCCCGGGACCACATCGGGCCCGCGATCATCCGCTGGTTTCGCCGGGACAAGGATTATGTGAATCTGGATGACAGCTTCGCCGCCCAGGCCCGGTTGGACGGAAACGTCGACGGCCAGGTGCTGCACTTCGACCGCGATCCGCTGTGGCCCCGGCAGGGCGTGGACGGAAAATTGCTCCTCGGCACCACCCTTCAGGTCGGCAACATGTTGTTGCGCGCCCCCACCTACCGCATCCGGGGCACGGCCGTGTTGGAAAGGTTGCCAGCGGCGGGCAATCGGCCGCTGTATGCCGACTTCAAGGCCACCATCCATGGTTCGATCCCGGAGGAAGTGCGTTGGTCGGCGCACCTCGAGCTGCCGGCCGGCCGGCAGTCCGTAAGCTTGCCGTTCGAGGCCGATGCCGGGGGCCGCCCGTTGCTGCTGTGGGTTTCCCAGCCGGCGGGAAAACCGGTCGTTTCGCTCGGCGGTTTTCGCGAACTGGAAATCACCCACGCGGTGGAGTCCGCCGGAGTGCCACGGATGCGCCGCCGGGGCGGCCCGGCTGACATGCCGGTGACGCCCGCGCTGGCGGCCAGCCTGTTCGGGTCGGTGGCCTGGCGGCCCCAGCAGCTGATCGTGCGCGGGAGCGGCAACGCGGCGGCCGGGGGCCTGGAGCTGCCGGCCGGCGGCGAGCTTTGGCTGCACACGGAAAACATGGCGGGAGAGATCAAGGGAGAAATCCTCCGCGCCGGACCGGCGGGCCGGCCACCCTTGGTGCGCGTAGTGTGGTACAAGGGCGGGCGACTGCAAATCATGCAGCAAGGCCTGGTGCCGGCTGACCAACCCTTCACCTTTCACGTCTGGACCGCCGAGCCGGGCGGCTGGATCGGATTCTTGGTGGACCACGAGGAGGGTGTGGCGCCCGTGCTGGTGCGGGTGAACAGCTCCACGCTCGCCCCCTAGACGCGAACCGTTGCAGGCTTGCTCCGTCCGGTGCCTCTGCAGCAATTTCACCCGCTGCATGACTGCTATTCCCCGGCGCCTTACCCCCGTGTTCTGGTTGCTGCTGGCCGTGGCGATCGTTCTGGCGTTGCTGCCATGGTGGCGGAATCACAGCTATCTGCGCGATCTGTATGACTACGGCGTCGTCCTGAAGGCCAACGCGCGCATCGCCGCCGGCGAGCGGCCATATGTCGACTTCAAGTCTCCGATGCAGGCAGGGTTTCTCGGCCTGAACAGCCTGATCGAGCGACTCGGCGGCGGCACCTACGGCGGTCTCACCCTCGGTGGCGCGGCGCTGATCGTGCTGTCAACGGCCGGCCTGGCGCTGCTCCTGGCACGACGCTGGCCGGCGTGGGCGGCGGTGATCGTCGCGACTTCCGTGACGGTGGCCGGCGCCTCCCAGCACACGATCCTCGTGCACAATGCGCTCGGCCTCCTGTGCCTGGCGGTCGCGACGTGGTCCGCGGCCAGCGCCCCGGTGGTGCGGCGCGCGACGTGGCCCTGGCACGTGCTGGCGGCGGCGGGGCTTTTCGTCGGCGGCATCAACAAGCTTAATTTCCAGGCCGTCGCTCTGGTGGTTTCCGTGGCGTGGGCGCTGCGCGCCGGCTTGCTGCGGCAGGCCGCGTGGAGCCGGGTGGGCGCGACCGTTACCGGGATCATCGCGGTCGGCGCGGTCCTGCCGGTGGCGGCCGAGCTGGCCTGGACCGGGGCTACGCTGCAACAGTGGCTGGACAGTGTCGTACTGCTCGCGGCGCGCGACCGGAGTGGACTCCTGTGGGATATTTTCTCCCGGCGTTTTTTATTCGAACCGATTCACGATTATTACGGTGACCAGGCGCTGCGGCCGGCCGGCCTCGTGGGGCTCGGCTTGTCCCTCGTGGCTCTGGCGGGTTGCGGTTTGGGCTTGGCGGGGAGAGACCGGAGTCCCGGTGACCGCTGGCTGCTGCTTGGTGCCGTCGGGCTCACGGGCGCGGCAGGCGCGGCCCTGTTGGTCACGAACGTCGAGATCGCGTCGGTGGGTGTGGGCGCGTGGCTCGTGCTGGTTTGCAGCGTATGGCTGGGCTTCGGCGCCGACGCGCGACGGCCGGTTTGGGTGGCCGGACTCATCGTGCCGGCGTTGCTGCTCGGCGGCGCGGCCTGGTGGAATGCCTGGCGGGGGTTGAGGTCGCAATTTGGATTTTCGCACGCCCCGCGGGCGGAATATGTGCCGGCGGAGACGGCGGGCCCGGCCTTTGCCAGCCTGCACGGGCTGCGACTGCCGCCTGATGTCGTGCTTAGTTTGCAAATGTTGGAGCGCACGTTGCCCCCTGCGGACCCGGCGGGTCGCCGGCCCGTGTTCTATGGCCCGGGCCTGGAATTGCTCGACCGCTACTACCCGGCCGTGCGGGTCAAGGACCAGCCGCTGTGGATACACTGGGGCACCACCTATGGTCCGGCGGAAGTGGCGCGGTTGACCGCGGCGCTGGCGGTTGGCCTGCCGTATCAGGAGGTTTATGTCACGGTCGGTTTCGAGAACTGGCCCGACCCGGTGCTGAACGTGCTGAAACAATCCTACACTCCGGAGCAGGTGGGCGGAGCCGTGCGGCGCTGGGCCTGGCGCGCCGCCAACATCGTCGACCGGGCCGACAGCCTGGACATGCTGGCGAAGCTCGGGGGCAACCTGGACGGGCGCATCCTGCATTTCGAGCGGCGGCCTTTTGAGTTCCGGCAGATCCCCGACGGGCGCATCGTGCTCGGCACGGCCTGGCCGGAGGGATCGGTGCTGCTGCAAACACCGGTGCGTCGCTTCCGCGGCGTGGCCGTCCTCGCGCGGTTGCCCGGCGGCGGCGCCGGCGCGGTAACGGCGGAATTCAAGGCCATCGTGCACGGCGCGATTCCCGAGGCGGTGCGCTGGTCAACCAGGGTGGAACTGCCGGCCGGCCAGGCGTCGCTCTCCGTGCCGTTCGAAGTCGATGCGTCGGGCGAGTCCATCATGTTGCTCACCCAGCGGGCGGACCAGATTGCGGGAGTCTTTGCCGGTTTTCGCGAGATCGAGATCACGCATGCGATCGAGTCCGGGCCGGACGCGCCGGTCCTGTTTCCTTCTGTCCCGGCCGAGTCGGTGGCGAGCCCGGAATTGGCCGCGAGCCTGCTGGGCGGCGTGACGTGGCGGCCGCAACAGCTGGTGGTGCGCGGTGGGCGGTCCGGGACGGAGGGACTGGAACTGCCGGCCGGGGGCGAAGTGTGGCTGCACACGGAAAATATGTCCGGGGAAATCCGCGGCCGGCTGGTTGCGTCCGGAAGTGCCGGCCGGCCGACCCTGGTGCGCAGTATGTGGTACAAGGGCGGGCGCTTGCAGCTTCTGGAGTATCTCTGGGTGTCGCGCGACAAGCCGGCGGATTTTCATGTCTGGACCGCCGAGCCGGGTGGCTGGCTCGGGCTGGTGGTGGAACACGGTGACGGCGCGTCTTCCGTCCTTGCGCGGGTGAACAGCTCCACCGTCGCGCCTTGAACCGAAGTGGTGTCTCGCGAAGGGTACGAAGGGGACGAAGTGGATAGCCTTGCAATGCCCCGAATGCGCTCAGGATGACGGAATGGCGGGTTCCGGTCTTTTCCTGCCTGATCCCTTCGCTTCGTTCGTACCTTTCGCGAGACACCCTTCTGGGTGTAGCGATTCCATTTCGCGATTCCGGTTTCAGACCGGCGCGAGCCAGGCTTCGCGGGCGAGGGCGACGTGGAAGGGCAGCACCTTGCGGTGGTCGTAGTAGCGCAGGGCCTTGGAATACGCCGTGGCCGTGAGCGATTTTCCGCTGCGCTCCTTGGCCAGGCAGGTCCACATCATGCGCGAGAGACCGAGGTGGTCGCCGGGCGCCACCAGGTAGCCTTGCTGGCGCTGGCCGATCATCTCGGCGATGCCGTGCACGTCGGTCGAAACGATCGGCGTGCGGAAGGCCATCGCCTCCATCACCACTCGCGGGAACGATTCCTCGTAGCTCGTGCAAACGAACTGGTCCGCCGCGACGAAGAAGTCGAACACCTCGCGGGTCTCGGGCACCAGCGTCACATTGGGCAGTTCCAGCCGGGAGAGGTCGCGCTTCAGCAGGTCGAGGTAGATGCCGGGCCGGGCGCCGACCATGACAAACCGGAATTTGCCGCGGTGGCCCTGCCGGTTGAAATGCTCGATCGCGCGCAGGAAGACATGCTGGCCTTTGCGCTCGCAGACCGTGCCGATGTTGGCGATGACGGT
>JANYDW010000038.1 GCA_025363455.1 Oleiharenicola sp.
GCAAACCCGCCAACGTCTGCCTGCTCGCCGTCATGCGCAAACTCATCGTCGTACTCAATCGCATGCTCAAAGACACCAACTTTACCCTTGTCAGCTGACACCGCTGCTTCGCTGCGCTCAGGATGACAAACGGGATTGGTAAAGGCTCGCTGGATGGCCACGGCCCGCTGCTGCGGGCCTCGCGATGACAGACCTGTGAAGGTCTGGGGCTGGTCGAAACGTAACATGGGCCTTTGGGGTGTTAAGAGAAACCGGCAGGCCCGCAGCGGTTTCAATATGTGTGGTCAGCTAGTCGTCGGCTTGCAACGCAGCGATGACGGAGAAGTCCTCAAGCGTGGTGGTGTCGCCCTTGACGGTACCCGTCGTAGCCAGCTCCTTGAGGAGGCGGCGCATGATTTTTCCGGAACGAGTCTTGGGCAGGCTCGCGGCGAAGCGAACCTGGTCGGGTTTGGCGAGCGAACCGATTTCCTTGCCCACGTGGGCGCGGAGATCTTCCTTCAACTGCTCGCTGGCGGTGTGAGTGGACTTAAGCGAGACGAAGACCACGAGCGCCTGGCCCTTAAGCTCGTCGGGCCGGCCGACCGCGGCGGCTTCGGCGACGGCAGGATGCGACACGAGTGCGCTCTCGATCTCGGCCGTACCGATGCGATGGCCTGAAACGTTGAGCACGTCGTCAATGCGACCGACGATCCAGAAGTAGCCATCCTTGTCCTGCCGGGCGCCGTCGCCCGTAAAGTACATGGAGGGTTTGCCGGGGAATTCGCTGAAGTAGGCCTTCTTGAAACGCTCGTCGTCGCCCCAAAGAGTGCGGAGCATCGAGGGCCAAGGCTTCATGATGGCGAGCTTGCCGCCGGAGTTGCGCGGGACCTCGTTGCCCTTCTCGTCAACAATCAGGGGGACGACCCCAAAGAACGGCAGGGTGGCCGAGCCGGGCTTGGTCGGGACGGCGCCAGGCAGCGGCGTGATCATGATAGCGCCGGTCTCGGTTTGCCACCAGGTGTCCACGATCGGGCAACGTTTCTTGCCGATCATCGTGTGATACCACATCCACGCCTCGGGGTTGATGGGCTCGCCGACGGAACCGAGCAGGCGGAGCGAGTCGAGGCGGTGGCGCAGCACGTAGTTGTCGCCCCAGCGCATGAAGGCGCGGATCGCGGTCGGCGCGGTGTAGAGGATGGTCAGGCCGTGGCGGTCGATCATCTGCCAGAAGCGGTCGGGCTCGGGCTGATTGGGCGCGCCCTCGTAGAGGAACACCGTGGAGCCGTTCGACAGCAGGCCGTAGACCACGTAGCTGTGGCCGGTGATCCAGCCGATGTCAGCCGAGCAAAAATAGCGGTCGTTTTCCTTCAGATCGAAAACGTAGTGCGAGCTGAGCTTGGCGCCGAGCAGGTAGCCTGCGCTGGTGTGGAGCACGCCCTTGGGTTTGCCCGTGGAGCCGGAGGTGTAGAGAATGAAAAGCGGGTGCTCGGAATCGAAGGCCTTGGCTGTATGTTTGTTCGGCGCACCCTCCCAAGCCTCCCTCCACCAGACGTCACGGCCCTCGCGCATATTGACGGCATTGCCGCAGCGTTTGACCACGAGGACGGAATGGACGGTCGGCGCGCCATCGAGCGCCTTGTCCACATTGGCCTTCAACTCGATGACCTTGCCGCGCCGCCAGCCGCCGTCGGCAGTGATGACCAGCTTGGCCTGGCAGTCATTGACGCGATCCTTGATCGCCTCAGCGCTGAAGCCGCCAAAGATGACTGTGTGCACGGCTCCGATCCGGGCGCAGGCCAGCATGGCGATCACGGCCTCGGGGATCATCGGCAGGTAGATCGCGATGCGGTCGCCGGCCTTAATGCCCATGTTTTCCAAGATGTGGGCCATCCGGCAGACGTGGAAATGCAGCTGCTTGTAGGTAATCGTGCGGACGTCGCCTGGCTCGCCCTCGAAAATTATTGCCGCCTTGTTTTCGCGGGCCGTGCCGAGGTGCCGGTCGATACAGTTCTCGGATACGTTTAACTTGCCACCCAGGAACCACTTGGCATGCGGTGGCTTCCACTGCAGGGTCTGCTTGAAAGGCTTGCGCCAGACCAGCTGTTCGCGGGCCTGTTTTGCCCAGAATTTGTCTGGAGCGTTGACAGACTCGGCGTAGAGCCTACGGTAAGTGGCGAAGCTGCCAAGGTTTGCTTGGTTCTTGAATTCAGCCGATGGTTTAAAAATCCGGCTCTCGCGAGATACCGAGGTTATCGTTTGGTCCGTCACAAGTTTCTCCTCTGTCTATTGGGGGTTGAAGCTGAGTACTGAGCAGAAATGCCCCCGACGGATTGTACGGTCAAGCTTAGGCAGCACGTCCCACTCATTTCCGTTTTTGTATGGATAAAGAAAATCCGCCGGCGGCTCCCTTGGAGACGTCGGCTACCCCCACCACCGCCCCGGCCCAGCCGGACAACTCCATCCGCGTCGAAGGTATCCTCGACATCGACAACAGCCGCAATGGCCAGTTGCTCGACCTCGCGCGCCATGGCAAACGCCGGCCGACCGATCCCTTCGTCCCCCGCGAACTGATCCGCCGCTTCCACTTGCAGCAGGGCAGCATCATCACCGCCATGGCGGCGCCCGACGGCCGCTTCCCGAACCCGAAGGTCCGTTTCATCGAGAAGGTGGATGGCATGGACTTCGACGAGCGCCGCCGTCGCATCGACTTCGGCAATCTTGTCACCATCACCCCGGACAAGCAGCTCAAGCTTGAGATGAAGGACGGCCGCATGACCAACCGCGTCATCGATCTCCTCTGCCCCATCGGCAAGGGTACCCGCGGCCTCATCGTCGCCCCGCCCCGCACCGGCAAGACGACCTTCCTCCGCGACATCGCCCTCGGCGTCCTGGAAAACCACCCCGAGTGCCACGTCATGATCCTCCTCGTGGACGAGCGCCCCGAGGAAGTCACCGACTTCAAGCGCAGCGTGCCCTGCGAGGTCTGGGCCTCGTCCAACGACGACCCGGTCGAGAACCACCTTCGCGTGTCCGACCTCTGCATCGAGCGGGCCCGCCGCCTCGTCGAGGCCGGCAAGTCCGTGGTGCTCCTCATCGATTCGCTCACCCGCCTCGCCCGCGCCCACAACACCGCCAAGAACTCCGGCCGCACCGGCACCGGCGGCCTTGACGTCCGCGCCTTGGAAAAACCCCGCCAGCTCTTCGCTTCCGCGCGCAACACCGAGGACGGTGGCTCGCTAACCATTATCGCGTCCATCCTGGTCGAAACCGGTTCACGCATGGACGACGTTATCTTCCAGGAATTCAAAGGTACCGGCAACATGGAGCTCGTCCTCGACCGCAAGGCCGCCGAGATGCGCATCTGGCCGGCCATCAATGTCGCCTCTTCGGGCACCCGCAAGGAGGAGCTCCTGCTCGACCCGAAGACGCTTGAGGGCATCCATTTCTTCCGGCGCGCCCTGGTCCAGACCAAGATCGAGGAAGCGACCGACACCCTGATCACCCGCCTGGGCAAGACCAAGACCAACGCCGAGTTTATCAAACTCATCGTCAAGTAACTTCATTCTTGCCCGCCCGCACCCTCTCCAGCCAACCTGACCGTTCACTGAATGAATAGCTTCTCCGAGCAATGTCTCGATATGGCCCGCTCAATGCTGGCCCATAACCTCGACTCGATCAACGCTGACGGCAGCGTCACTCCCATTGCCGGTGAAACCCCGCGCTCCGACGAACCCGGCCACGTTGCCTTCGCTCTGGGGGAATACTACCGCGCCACCGGTGAAACCACGCTGAAGGGCTACGACCTGATCGATCTCGCCGCCCGCTCGATCACCGCCCAAGCCTTCACCGAACCCGCCCATGAGAACGGCCTCGCCTATGCCGCCCTCGGTCTCCTCTCCTTCGGCCCCTCCAAGGAGCGTAATCCCGTGTGGGAGCGCCTCGTCGAGGAAACCCGCCAGCGGCTCGACAAGCTCCTCCTCACCCGCAGCGACTATGACAACTACTGGCAGGCCTTCAACATCGCCAAGGCCGTCTGCCGGTTCAGCCTCGGCCTGTCCAAGAAGGACGAGACCTCCCGCCTCATCGAGCGGATGGTCGAGCGCATCGAGCAGACCAGCTCCGCCGGCTTTTTCGATGACGTCGAAAAGGGCTTCGGCGGACATTTCAATCTTTACGGCGTCTGGGCCCTGGTTTTCACGCGTTCGGCCCTGCAGCTCCACGCCAACTCCGCCCTGCGCGAGCGCAAGCTCCCCACCCTCCGCACCTACGCCGAGAAATATATCAAGATGATGCCGGACCTGGTCCGCGCCGACGGACTCGGCTGGGCCTATGGTCGTTCGGCCGGCGCCTACGGGCAGATGCACTGCATCACCATCATCCTGCAGGGCCTGCGCGACGGCTGGATCGCCGACGACCAGAAGAACAAGTATTTCGATATCCTGCGCCGCCTGTTCTATTACTTCTTCCAGACCTACCTCGACCAGGAGCACGGCTTCCTCGACATCCGCGACGAGGAACGCACTGCCTACACCTCGCACACGACCCGGATGGCGAACTTCGACGCCGCCCGCTACCTCTGCCAGTGGGCCCGACTCGCCAAGACCGTGGCGATGCCTGATAACGTCAAGGCCGAGCCGACCCGCACTACCGGCCGCTTCGTCATCTACGACAAGAGCAACCGCAAGGAACAGGGCCTGTTCCTCTACCGCGATGCCGAGTCCGGCCTGCACATCCAGCTCCCGCTCGCGAGCTCGGGCACCGACTGCACGGCCGACAACCTGCCGTTCCCCCACTGTCCGGGCGTCTTCGACTGGCCCAATAACATTTACCTCCCGGTCATGGTGCCCGAGCTCACGTTTGGCGACCAGGTCACCCTTCCCGCCTTCTACGGCCAGAAATGCGTCACCGGCCTCGGCCAGAAAAACTCGTTCTACTTCCGCTACGAGCAACCCGAACTGATTAACACGAAGGAAGAACTCGCGCGCGGTATTGGCAGTGTGAAGGTCCAGTGGACCTTCACCGGCAGCAAGATCGCCGCCGAATTCGCCTATACGGTCAAGAACCAGATCCAGTTGGACAAGTTTCGAATGGCTCTGGTCATCGGCGCTCCGCACTCGAAATACCGCCTGGGCAGTTCACCCGCGCTGGGCTCGCACGGGCACCGCTGCTCGGTGCTCAAGGACGACTTTCACGCCAACTGGGCCGAGACCGAGATCGTCAGTGCCGACCCGGCCTACAAGACCAACTTCGGCAAGCTGCATTATGTGCAGATGTTTGTGCGCGACCATCCGCTCATCATGCGCCCGGGCCAGGTTTACCGTCTGTCGGTCGCCTTTGACCCCGACCTGACTGTGGCGGGAGCCTGAGGAAAGGAAGAATCAGGAATTAAGAAGGAAGAAACGATCCAGTTCCTTCCCGCTGGTTTCCTAATTCATCCTTCTTCCTTCTAACTTTCCAACACGGCCTCGATCTGGCGGCTGGCGCTGCGCAGGACTTCGAGCCGGGCATAACGCTTGTTGTCCGCCGGGATCAGGTGCCACGGCGCATTCTCCCGGTCGGTGAGGGCGAGCATGTCACCGACGGCAACCTCGTAGTCCGCTCGCTTTCTGCGATTGCGCCAGTCCTCCTCATTCATCTTGTGCCGCTTGTGGGCCGCGGCTTCCCGCTCACGGAACCGGCGCAACTGCTCGGCATGGGAGATGTGCAGCCAGTATTTCAGAACGATCGTGCCGTGGTCCGTCAGTTGCCGCTCAAAGGCGTTGATCTCGGCATAGGCCCGCTTCCATTCGTCCGGCCGGCAGAATCCCTCCACTCGCTCGACCAAGACACGACCATACCAGGAGCGGTCAAAAATTGTCATGCGACCGTCCCGCGGGACATCCCGCCAGAAGCGCCAGAGATAGTGGGCGTGCTTCTCCTCGGCGGTCGGCTTCGCTACGGAAACCACATTGTAATCCCGCGGGTCGATGGCGCTCGTCAGCCGGCGGATGGCGCCGCCCTTGCCGGCCGCGTCCCAACCCTCAAAGGCAAATGCGATGGAACGACCTGCCGCGAGCGCTGCGCGCACAGCCCGGTTGAGGCGCCCGAGCCATTTTTCACGCAAAGTGTCGTAATCCTTCTCTGACAGATCCTGGTCCAAGGGCAGCGCATGCAAGCGACGCAGTCCCGACAGCCGCAGGGGTTTCCCGGCCTTCACGACCCGGACCCGTTCCAGGCGGGCGATGCGACGTTGCTGCTGCCGGAATTGCGAGAGCAGGAGCCGGCCGACTGCCAGATCCCGAGCGCGCTCGTCCTCGGCATCAATCAGGTTCCACCCGGCCCCGGGCCGGTCTGTCATGTCCCGGATCAGCCGGGCCGTCCTGGCCAGCCGCGCGTAATTGCGGTGGTGATGCCAATCCTCGTCCGTCACCCGCCACGCCGTGGCCGGTTCCGCCCGGAGGGTGCGCAACCGGCGACCTTGCGCCTCTTTGGATATTTGCAGCCAGACCTTGACGATCAGTGTGCCGCCGTCGGCCAGGAGTTTCTCGAAGTCCCGGATGCGCTCGGCTTCATGGGCGACATGCCCCAACGCCCGCCCGCCCTGCGCCTCCTCCCGCAGCGTCTCGGTATACCAGGAGCCCGCGTAAAGACCAATCCGCCCGAGGCCCGGCAGGCTGCGCCAGAATCGCCATTGGTGCGGATGGGACTGCTCGTTGTCGGTCGGATTGTGGTAGGAAAATGTCTCTACTCCGCGCGGGTCGAGCCACTCCGCGAGCGTGTGGAGGAGATTGCCGCGGCCGGCGCCCTCGGGTCCCGCCAGAATCAGCAGGACCTTGAAGGGCACGTGCTTCAATTCCACCTGCAGCTGCACCAGCTGCTCGCGGAGCCGGATGGCACGCGTCTGGTATTCCTTCTTGGACAATCGCAACTTTGCTTTCCCCATGTCGGTAAGAAAGTGCCGCGGTGGCGAACGGTGTCGAGTTCTTGTGGGCCGTTCTCTCTCCCGGTTTAGAGGCGAAAAACGCCCGCCCGCAGCGGTTTGCCCATGTTACGGGCGTGTTAAATCCGAAGCTGAGGTAATGACCAACCCGCGGGCTGCTTGCTACCACCGGGCAAACAGTTTTCATGCCCTTTCCCATGGCGCCGCCCAAAGACAAAGAATCCCCGAAGAACGACGACGAGCTGATGAAGCGCGTCCACCACGAGCTGATCGATGACTATGACGAGGAGCTCGAAATGGAGCGGGAGGACTGGGAGCATGTCGAGGCCGGCCAGCCGGCCCGCCCGGTGGAAAAGGATTCCTCCGCCACGGCCCGCAACAAATATTTCAAGGAGCTCTTCCGCCTGCAGGGCGAATTGGTGAAGATGCACGACTGGATCGTGCACAGCGGCCACCGGCTGGTCATCGTGTTCGAGGGACGTGACGCCGCCGGGAAGGGCGGCACCATCAAACGCATCACGCAGCGCCTGAATCCGCGCGTCGCCCGCGTGGCCGCGTTGCCCGCCCCCTCCAGCCGCGAGAAAACCCAGTGGTATTTCCAGCGCTACGTCGCTCACCTGCCGGCCGCTGGCGAGATGGTCCTCTTCGACCGCAGCTGGTACAATCGGGCCGGTGTCGAGCGGGTCATGGGCTTTTGCTCCGACGAGGAATACGAGGAGTTCTTCCGCTCCGTGCCGGAGTTCGAGAAGATGCTCGCGCGCTCCGGCATCCAACTGATCAAGTACTGGTTTTCCATTCCCGACGAGGAGCAGGAGTTCCGGTTCCGCTGCCGCATCAACGACCCGCTGAAGCAGTGGAAACTCAGTCCAATGGACCTTGAGTCCCGCAAGCGCTGGGAACAATACACCAAGGCCAAGGAAATCATGTTCAAGCGTTCCCACATCCCCGAGGCCCCGTGGTGGGTCGTCCAAGGCAAGGACAAGAAGAAGTGCCGGCTCAACTGCATCCACCACTTGCTTGCCCAGGTGAAATACACCGAGGTCCCGCACAAGACGGTCAAACTCCCGCCGCGCGAACACAGCCCCGATTATCGCCGGGAGCCGATCAATCCCAAGATGGTCGTGCCGGAGGTTTACTGAATCGGCCCGGCCGGCAGAACACTCTCGGGCGCCACCGGCGTCATCCCGGCAACCGTCACCGCTGGGACGGCCCGGCTCGGACGCGATCGCTTTGCCGTGGACTTCCTGGGCGCAGCTTTACGCGCGGGCTTCTTCGTTTTTATTTCGGCGAGTTCAGCTTTGAGGGCCTTGATCGCCTTGCGGAGCTTCTTGGCGGCCTGCTTGGCGGCCTTGAATTTCTCTTTGGCGGTCCGCACATCGAGCTTGGCCAATTTGGCAGTGCGCTTGGCGGCGTCGGCCTGTTTTTGAACCGCCGCGATCCGGGCGAGGAGTTTGCTTCCGGCTGTGGTGGACGGGGCGGATTGTTTGGTTGTCATGGGAAAGCTGGTTCGCAGGTTGCCCCGGCAGGATGAGAGAATCTCGCACCGACGGGCAATGCCCCGAATGTTACATTCTGGCAAAGTAACGGAGGCAGGACATCCTCATTTGATCCGGATTTTCGAAAGGTCCTCGGCCGCCTTGGGCCATTTGAGCTTCAACTCGCGCAGGGCACGGACCACCGTGTCCGCCACCACAAAGACCCGATACCAGTTGCGATCGGCCGGGACGAGATGCCAGCGGGCCGCCGCGTGACTCGTGGCATTCAGCATATCCTCATACGCCCCGACATAGTCGCCCCAGTGCTGGCGCGTCGCGAGGTCCGCATGGGAGAACTTCCAATTCTTCTTGGGGTTGGCCAGTCGCTCCTCGAAGCGCCGCGCCTGCTCCTTCCGGCTGATATGCAGGAAGAATTTGAGGACCAGCACCCGATTCTCGACCAGCATCCGCTCGAAATCCACGATCTGCCCGTAGCGCGCCCGCCAGACCTTGGCGGGAACCAGGCCCAGCACCCGCTCGGCGAGCACCGCCTCATAATGGGAGCGGTTGAAGACGCCGATGTTGCCCTGCCGCGGCACCGCGTGATGGATTCGCCAGAGGAAATCGTGCGCGCTCTCCTCTGCCGACGGCACCTTGAAATTCGCCGTCTCCACGCCGGCCGGATTGACATATTGCAGGACGGTGCGGATCGAGCCATCCTTGCCGCTGGCGTCCATGCCTTGAAAGATCAGGAGCAGGGCATGACGGGAGTTCGCGTATAGCAACTGTTGCATCTCGCCAATCTGGTGGCCGAGTTTATCGATCCGCTCCTTGGTTTCCTTCTTGTCCCACCGGCCGCAATAGCTGGGATCGAAATGCTTTAGGTTGATCCTCCCCTTGATGACGATCGGTTGGTTTTTCATGAGCGGTTGGTCCAGCAATGTGCCGGGACACCACCCGGGACGAGGCAAGGCGGCCTCATTGCGTCGCCGCAACGAATGAATCCGGGCTATGCCAATCTCGCGGATAGCGGCGCACCACTGCAGCATGCGTCTTTGCCGGATGATCGGCCAACTCAAGCTCCACGCCGGGCGAAGCCCGCAGTAATTCCGCGGAAGCCTCCGGGGGAGGCTCTTTCGACGTCATCCACTTCTGGCCGTCCCAGAAGGTATATTCGCCCCGTCCGGGGTTATGATAAATCTCGTAGTTTGAAATATAGATATACGTGGTCGGACCCAACAGAACCGCCGCGATCTCCTGCTTCGTGGGCGTCTGGGACCACCCGCCCCACGGCGGCGAATCGACGCAGCCAGCCAGCAGCATCACGACCAACGCGCCCAAGCTGCTGCTGACCGCGAGTCTGACCCGATCAACGACGCTGATATTATTTTCGGTCATGAATGATTGGACAGCCTGTGACGCCCCTTTGTGTGGGCGACTTCTCAATCCCAACGGCCGGGCGTTAGGGATGCGGGCCGCCGAAGAGGATACTTTAGGTCCGGGTCCGGAATCCGCCCGTCAAAAAGACGACCAGACAAATCAGCAGGATCAAACCCAGCGCACTGCCCCCAAAAACCGGGCCGCCGAGATAAAAGCCGCCGCCGCCAAACAGGAGAAGCAACACAATGATGAGAAGCAGAGTATTCATGGGTGAAGGATAACCTTTGATGCCTTCCGCCAATATGGGGCCTTACCCGACTTTCCTCTACGGGTTGTGCCCCTCCCCTGTCTCGGCCCTGTCACAGCAGCCTAGCATTCCGTGACTTCCAATCCATCGATCTCTCCCTCAGTCACGCGGACTGCGACAGTCATTGGTCGGCAACATACCTCGCAGTCCACAATGAACTCGGCGCTCCCCTCCGACTCATCGAAAGCCAGGGAAAAAGTCTCCCCACAATGCGGACATTCGATGGCAAGGGATTCATTCATATCGCTACAATGCGGGGGAGAGTTTTGAAAGCAACCGACTGCTCCTCCCGTTTTTTACCACAAAGGCACGAAGGCATAATGGTCGGAATCAAGTCGGAGTTGGTCGATGGCGTTCCTCCGTGTCTTTGTGCCTTTGCGGTGAATCCTGAATTGTCCTATCCGGCCAAAATCCGCTGCACGGTCCAGAACAACCCCACCGCCGCGATCGTCAGGCAGCACGGGATCATGATTCTCACCCGGAACCACGGCTTGTCCCGGAACCACCCGACCGCCAGTAACGCCAAACCGACGATGAACAGCTGGCCGAAATCGACACCAAAGTTAAAGCCCAGCAGGGCCATTAGGAATTGGTCTCGCGGAAACTTTACCTCACTCAGACTGCCTGCAAAACCCAGCCCATGGACGAGCCCGAACGCAAATACCAGGACGAGCCGCGTTGGTCCCAGTTTGGGGCTAAAGATGTTTTCCAAGGCGATGCACGCGATGGAGAAGGCGATGAGCGGTTCGACATAGCGACCGGGCAGGCTGATGACACCATAGTGGGCCAGGAACAGCGTGGTGGCGTGCGCCACGGTGAAGATCGTCGTCTGGGCCACGAGCTTGCGCCAGGTCTGGCCAAGAAAGAACAGCGCGAGGACAAAGAGAATGTGGTCGAGCCCTTGGGGTACGATGTGCGTAAAACCCAGCCGCAGGTATTTGCCGAAATCACGCCACCAAGGTGGACGCGGTGCGAGCGTCTTCCAGTCGAAAGGCTCGCTTGGTCCCTCCTCGACCCAACCGCGGGAAATTACGCCAGCGGCCGGTGTCCCGACGGCAAACAACACCGGGTGGTCCACTCGCGCGCCGTAGGGCACCACCAACACCAGCGGGCCTCCGTTGGTCGGCAGCGCGGCGGTGAAGCGCAACACCGTAGACCGGTCCTGCGCTGGATCCTGAAAAGCCGCGGCGGGAAGCTTGGGCATGGTAAAGCTCTGCAGTGTCAGCCGCAACGGCTGGTCGCCCGCATAGAATTGGAGGGCCTCACGGATCTCCGGCAACGCCTGCGTGACGGCAGCCTGCTGCGTTTCGGCGGGGGCGGCGGTGAGAGCGTAATACCCGTTCCGTTTTGGCAGAACGAGGCCCAGGTCATATTCCACGGTTATGTTAACCACACCCGGCTCAGCAAACATCGCCTCCACCTTGGTGAAGACCAGACCGTGCGCGTGCGCTGCAGCCACCGTCAGGAAAAAAAGGGCCAGCAGGGCGACGGTGGAGAACAAGCGGTGCGTGACCGTGGGACTGCTATTGGGATGATTCACTTGGAGCGGGACGCCGCACAAAAGACGGTGCAGGAGCCGCTGACAAGACGTGAGCGCCCAACGCCCCGATGGTGTCGCTGCGTTGGAGCATAGCGACAACGTGGCAGAACCACGCTTTCGCAGGAGGCTCAAGCGCGGCTACTGTCGGGACGTAAAACCCCTCCTACAGCCGGAGAAGCAAGATCCCGCCCGTGAATCTTTCATCGTTGATTCAATAATTGGCCCGGATTCAGTGTCCGGCGCATGGAAAGCAGTCCCTTTTTCGACGTCAGGCTGAACCTCCCTCATGCGGGGCGCATCTCCCGTCGCTTGCTCACGATCCTGCATGGCGACGGCCATGATCACACGGACGCTGCTGCGACCATCGCCCAGCTGGTCGACCTGCTCGACCCCTTTTACGAGAGCGATGAAAACCCGCGTCCCGACAAGGCCGCCCGGGTGCGCCTGCAGGCCGCTGAACTCGGCCGCGTGTTCGTGGATCAAGTCGAGGTCGAGCGACTGGGCCACGATCGCCTCGGCCAATGTGTCCGCAATCTTTTCGAGTGTCTCGAGTTCGGCCGCGAAGGCGCGGCCATTTCGCTACGAGCCGGCGAGGAGCCCGGATCGATGCAGCGCCCGCGGTAGCATTGGAACAACCCAATCCTTGTGTTCACCAGAGAGGCACGAAGGCACAAAGTGATATCCCTCGCTCTGGATTGATCCGAGAGCTTTGTGTCTCTGTGCCTTTGTGGTAAATCCTGTTTGGATAGCTTGCAGCGCCCCACCAAACCCGCATTCTCCCGTCTCCCGTCTCTCGTCTTCCGCCCCCTCTCTCCTGTCTCCCTTTATGTCCGACCCCAATGCCGAGTTTGACCACGCCGTGCTGGATAAGATTGACCAGAGCGCCATCGGCGCGGTGCCCACCACCCCCGCTTATCAGGACGCCCTCCGGCGGCTCTATGCCGCGCAACAGGTCTATACCAGCGCCGATCACAAGGGCGGGCATGTCACGGCCCGCTCGCTGATCCAGCTACCATCCTTTCACGCGAACAACCTGGAGGCCTTCATCGCCGGGGAGATTTCAGATGATCTGCTTGAAAGCAGCGCCAGCATCTACGACCGCTACGTGCATTCCCTGCCCCTCGATCTCCGCGCCAAGGCGGACAAGTTGCGTCTGATGGTGATCGGCAAGGCGGTCCATCATCGCGCCAAGGCGGGCCATGCCACGGTCCATGACCCGATGCACACGCTCTTCCTCGTGCCCGGCACCGGGCCGCACCCGGGTTTGCCGGGCAACTACCTCCACGGCTCGATCTTTCATGTCGGCGACGAAGTGACGGGGTCCTGGGCGGTGCATGTGCATGATTCCGACGATGGCGCCTCACTATTTAATACGCCGAAATTGCCCGAGGCCCTCGCCAAGCTGCAGGAAGTCCTTGCCAGCGCACCCTTCCATTTGAACGAACTCGAGGGGCTCGGCTTCAAGCTGACGTGAGGATCTAAAGGTAGGGCGGGACCGCTGGGCCCGCCGCAAACGACGGCCGTCGCGCCCAGCGGTCGCGCCCTACCCGCTCATTTCTCCACCGGCCTCCGCCCAAAACCCCACGCAAAGGACGTCTTCAGTTTCTCGCTGCCGCCGAGCCGCACGCCGTGGAACATCGTTTCAGCCATTGCCGTCGACTTTAACAGCCGTGCGACGTCAAGCATCAGCTCGGCATCCGCGGCCAGCCGCTCCACATCCTCGCCGGGATAACCCGCCCAATATTTCAGGTCGTGCAGGAAACCGGCCGGGTAAAGGCTTTCGCCCTTCCAGTCGTCGAACCAGCCCGTGCAGCCGTCGCTTTTGAAGGGCCGCACCGGCGGATCGCGCTCAATTTTCCGCCACAGGTCATGCAACCCGTAGTGCTCGCAGATTTCCTTGATGCGCGGAAGGGTAACCTCGGTGTTTATGGCCGGAAGTTCAAAGGCAGGGCGCGTCATCCCTAACGCGCTTGCCTGGTCCGTCCTCTGTCCTCTGATCTCTGTCTTCTGATCCACCCCCAACGCCGCGCGGATCTTCGCTGCCACGGGCGCAAGCTCGGTCAGCGGGAAAGGGTCCCCCGGCCGCTTCGGCGGTGGCGGGGCGTCCGCCTGTCCCGAGCTGCCCTCGGCGGGCGGTGTCGGGGCATCCCCCGCAAACCTCGGGATGATGTGCAGGTGGGCATGGAAGACCGCCTGCCCGGCCGCTTTACCCGAATTCATCTGCAGCATGAATCCTTCCGTCCGCAGATCGGTGCGCTGGAGGGCGGCGATCAGGATCTGCGCCACGTCCGTCAGGTGATGCATCGTATCAGCCGGCACGGTCATGAATGTTTCCGCGTGCTGGTTCGGCACGATCAGGATGTGCCCGGGGTTGCGGGCTCCCAGGCTGAGAAATGCTGTCACCTGGCCATCACGGTACACGATTCCCTCCTGCTGGCGGCGGCCGGCAGCGATCTCGCAGAACGGGCACGGCGCGGACGACCCGGGCACCATGATACGCAGGTTTCGGTACTCCACCTTCATTTTAAGCCCGCCATGGATCTGGAGACCCAGTGGCGCCGGCCCGGAAAACTTTTCGTCCGTGTAATGCGACGCCGGCTGACCGTTGATCCAGACCGTGAAGTCCGCTCCCTTGGCCTCGAGGCGAAACGTGTTCCACTGCCCCTCGGGATGCATGAGCTGAGCCGCGGTCTTCGCTTGGCCCGCCTCGGGATACTTGATCTTGCTGTCCACATAGAATGAGCCGGTCATGTCATGCTTGAGGCTGCGCGACACCCCGAGCTGGAGCTGAATGTCGGGTTTCCGCATCTCCACCCCACTGTCGATCTCGCCCGTCCAGCGGACGTCGAACTCCAGGACAAAGTCGCCGTATTCCCGGTCTGTCCAGAGGTAGCTCTCCTTCAACTGCCCTGTGCTTTCGCCAATGAGAACCCCGTCCTCTACCCGCCAGAACTTGTCTCGATCCGTCGCATGCCAGCCGCTCAGATCGCGACCGTTGAAAATCGGCTCCAGTTTAGGGGATTCCGCGGCCACCGCCACCGTGAGCAGGGCAATAAACAGAAGGGGTGAACGCATGGGGAATTCTTGCCCACGGATTATACGGATAGCACGAATGAAACAGACCGGATCAGAAAAGTAATTCCCGGGAGATAACTCGGTTGGGTCCTATGAGATCTTCTGTCGGTTCGGGCTGACTTCTATCCTCTGACCTCTGTCATCTGCTCCCCGCCCTACCCCCAGTGGTTACCACCAAAAGCCCGGACTGCCTGGTAGACCGAGTTGCGGACCATTGGGCTCGCGCCGCACACCTCCATGCCCTCGCGCAGCACGGCATCGGCCTGCTCCCGAATGTAGGTGAAGCCGTCGGGCAGCGTGCCCTTGCACGAATACATGAAATCGTGGATCACCGACGGCCAGGCGATGATAGGGTCCTCCGGATCGAGAAACTCCCAGGCCGCGCGCGGGATGCCGGCGAAGTCGGTTTCAAATCCGCGAGGCGCGGTGATGATCCGACCCAGCTTGTCGGAGACGTAGGCAAAGGAGCGGGTCACAGCGTAGAGCTGCGCGAAGCCTCCCTTCTGCTTGATCTCCCCAACGGAATAGGAACGCAGGTACAGCTGGCTGATGAACTTGCTCATGAGGATGATGGGGTTCGAAAACGGCCGGAGGAATGAGATTCAGCAAACAAACCGTCTTTCCCGAAGGCTGCGGCGCTAGACTTGGACTCCCGGGCCCACTGGTCAATGACAGGAAGCGACCAGGTCGCTTCGAACCCTAAACTGATTAACCGCCGCGATACGGCGACACAGAGAAATGCCTTCCGCCGCGACTGGGTGGTGCTAGCCTCCGCCCATGAAAATCCGCTGCGCCCGCCCGCTCCTGTGCTGCGTTGTCCTGCTGATGTCATCGCAGATGGGAGCGGCTGAACCGACGCCCACGTCGGTCGCAGTGCCACGTCCCGCGATTGTGAGCCGGGCGGACACCCTGCCGCGTAAGGTCATCGTCGCTTCGGCCGTTGCCGACATCAACGGCCCCGTGGAGGCGCGGCTGACAAAAATCGGCGGGATGATTGACGACGCGGCCCGGCAGGCGTCCACGCAGTATCCCAGCCACGGGCTCGATCTGATGGTGTTCCCGGAGTTTACCCTCCTGCGCGAGAGTGGCATCACCGCAGCGGAGCGCGCCGTGTCCCTGACCGGCCCGGTGCTCGAGACCCTTGGGGCCAAGGCGCGCGAACACCATACGTGGCTCATCGTGCCGATGACGCTGCAGGAGGAAGGCGCCGGTGTTCGCTTCAGCAATGCCGCGGTTCTCCTGGATCGGACTGGGCGCGTCGCGGGAATTTTTAGGAAGGTGCACCCGATCGCCGACGAACACGGCGGATTCGAGGGTGGCGTCACCCCGGGAGGCGGCTACCCGGTCTTCGATTGTGACTTTGGCCGGCTGGGCATTCTCATCTGTTGGGACATGGCTTATCCTGAGGCGTGGGCCGCCTTGGCGGCAGGAGGGGCGGAACTCGTGGCATTGCCGTCCGCCTCGCCGCAGAACCTTCGGCCGATGGCGGCGGCGTTGCGTCATCGGTACTACGTGGTCAACAGCGCGCCCCGGGACAACGCTTCGGTGTTCGATCCCATCGGCCGGACGGTCGCGCAGCAAACGATCGCCCCCGGCGTGGTGGTGCAC
Organism: Oleiharenicola sp.; assembly: GCA_025363455.1. Lineage (GTDB taxonomy): Bacteria > Verrucomicrobiota > Verrucomicrobiia > Opitutales > Opitutaceae > Lacunisphaera. The sequence continues at coordinate 16,284 of JANYDW010000038.1, forward strand.
CAGATCGATCTCTCGTTCGCGATTCTGCACTGGAGCGAGACCCTGCACGAAGGTCGGGCGTTAACGGACCGGTTTCTCGCCGGCGGCAGCTATTCGACGCGCGAAGACACGGGCGTGTTCTGGTCCGACGACCCGACGCGCAGCATCGGAACGATAATCCGCGAGCTCGGCCTGCACGAAATGCCCGCCGAGATCGAGCGCATGGAAGCCGCCCGCCTCAAGGCCATCGGCCCGCGCTGAAGAAGTCTTAGGATTAGGAACCAAATGCCAATTTCAACCATTACCTCTCCCACGTCGATATTTCCGGCTTCAGTCAGAGGGCTTTTTGTGTGAGATTCTCAGGACTCAGCTTTCAGCCCTCAGGTTTCACGTCCCTCCGTTCTCTGTCCTCCCCGTTCCCCTCCTCCCCACCCCATGAATTCCCTCCTCGCCCTTTGGTTGCCGATCCTGCTCAGCGCAGTGGTCGTGTTCGTGATCAGTTCCCTCATCCACATGGTCGTCAAATGGCATGCGGCCGATTACCACGGTTTGGCCAACGAGGACGCCGTGCGCGCCGCGATCCGGGCCGGCAATCCTGCCCCCGGCGGATATGTGATGCCCTATTGCAAGGACATGAAGGACATGGCCAGCGATGCCATGGTGAAGAAGTACCAGGAGGGCCCGGTGGGACACATCACGCTCGGGTCGGCCGGCGCGCCCAAGATGGGCAAGTATCTTGGCTTGTGGTTTCTTTGGAGCTTGGCGGTCGCGGTGGTCGCGGCGTTCATCGTGGCGCAGCTGATCGGCCTGGACCCTGAGCGGGCGCGGGCGGCGGCCAAACTCGTCGGGGCCGTTACTTTCATCGCCTATGGCTTCGGGTCGGTCTCGGAATCGATCTGGATGATGCGCCCTTGGTCAGTGACAGCGAAGAATCTGCTCGACGCCGCTCTCTATGCCATCGGCTCCGGCCTGGTGTTTTTCTACCTCTGGCCCTGACTTTCCAAGGCACGGTCCGCCGGGACTCGGGCCCTCCCAACCTACGACTTAAAATAGGTTTCCCGGGCTTTGACTTGCACGATTTTTTTCTCGGGCAGGACGTACGCCGTGAGGCTGCCGCCGAGGACACAGGCGGTGTCGATGCCGAGCGTCCACTTGGTGCGGGAGATGTCCTCGCGCGGCGTGTGGCCGTAGACGACGAAGGGCGGGCCTTCCCACAGGGTCGACCAGTGCGGGGCGTCGGGCATCTCGGAACGCTTGTGCGGCTCGCCGTCCTTGCCGACCACCTGGATGCGGGTGACGACCCGCGCGGGCTGCTTCTGCCAGGGCCGGCCGGGCAGGAAGCCGCCATGAACGAAGACCACGCCAAGTTCCTCGTCCTCGTAGGTGAGCTTCATGGTCTCGAGATAATCCCAGTCCCTGCCCCGGAGCTGCTCCATCGTGGCGTAGTCGTATTTCTTGAGGTGGCTGGGGTCGTCGGTGCGACGGTAGTTGAGGTGGCGCAACTCATGGTTGCCCATGAGCGAGGCCGTGGCGTGCTCCCGGGCCAGTTCCACGACCTTGCCGCTGTCGGGTCCGCGGCTGATGAGGTCGCCCAGCAGGATCAGGCGGTCGTCCTTCTTCAGGTCGAGCTTGTCGAGCAGGTCGGCAAATTCCTTGTGACACCCGTGGATGTCGCCGACGGCGATGAGACGGCCGCTCATGGGGATGAGCGGAAGTAGCGAGCAGTGAGTAGCGCGTGGTGAGTAGGGAGAGACCCCAGCACCCGCAGAGCTGATCTCTTTCTTAGTCTAGTCATAGAGGCTGCGGAAGTTTGTTACGTAGGATGCTCGCTACTCACTACTCGATGCTCGCTACTTCATTTTAGCTAGCCTTCACCGGGCCCCGGGGTAAACAGGAAAACGTCCATGGAGCTGAATCTTCACCCGATTGCCACAAAGTGTTTCGTCAGTAACCGCGAGTTCGCCGAGGGCGACCGCATCGTCAGTTATCTTGTCCGCCCTGCGACGGATTCGACCCGCTCACCGCAGGCCGGCTCAGGGTCTGGCGGCGAGGCGAAACCGGCCTTCGCCCGATACGATCTGCTTGAATCCGAAGACTGTCCGGCCTTCAGCCAAGGCGACTTTAGCGCGGGGGCGAATCGCCCCCAGTCGGTCGAACGGGCTTTCGTCTATTGCCGGTGGGTCACGGCCTACAAGCCGCGGCGCGACGAGGACTCCGCCCTGGCGCTCAAGCTCACCGCCGAGAACCTGTTCCTGACCTTGGCGACGCCGTCGGGTGATTCGACTCTCAACGCTCAACCCTCAGCTCTTAACACTCCCCTCCTCCAGTTCCTCGCCCTCATGCTCGAACGTAAGAAGCTGATCAAGCTGCGCGGCCTGACAGAGGACGGCGCCCGCCAGATCTATGAGCATATGCCCTCGCACCAGCTCTACGAGGTGCCGGTCGGTGACCTGAACGTGGAGTTTTTCCAGAAGATCCAGGAGCACCTCGGCGTGCTCGTCGGCACGCCAAAGCCGAAGGCAGCGGCACCAGACGGCGCCGACAGAGGACAGAAGTCAGAGGTCAGCCGGCAGCCGGCAGCCCCAGCCGAAACCCTCAACTCATAGATGGGAGGTAGGGCGCGACCGCTGGGCGCGCCGTTACCAATTCGCGGCGGGCCAGCGGTCCCGCCCTACCCAATTGACTCTGTCCTCTGACTTCTGTCATCTGACCACCGATCCCCATGGCCGACCTCTCCACTCCCATCACCGTCCGCGACATCAAGAATCTGCCTCGGGATGGAGGTGATACCTGTGCCAGCGTGCTCCTCGTCCGCCGCGTCACACCCAAAACGGCCAAGAATGGCAATCCCTTCCTCGCCGTCGATGTCGGCGACAAGACCGGTAATTTCAACCTGAACGTCTTCGGCGACAGCCCGGCCTTCGAGCTGTTCTCCTCTCTCAGGGAGGGCGGCATCGTCCGGGCCGAGCTTCGCATCGAGTATTTCCAGGACCGGCTCTCGCCCAAACTCCTGCGGGCCGAGGCCCTCACCCTCGACCAGCTCGCCGACTCCCCCCTGCTGTCGAACCTCGTCGAGACCGCCCCCGAGGACGGCGGCGCACTCTGGACCGAGTTCCAGCAACACATCGCCGCAATCGGCCAGGCCGAGCTGCGCGCGACGGTGCAGGCCGTGTTCGACGACATCGGCGAATCCTTTCGCGTCGCGCCCGCCGCCGTCGCCATGCACCACGCCTACCGCCACGGCCTGCTGGAGCACACCACGCACATGGCCCGGGCCTGCCGCGCCCTCCTGCCACTCTACCCCGAGGTGGACGCCGATCTCGCTCTCGCGGGCGTGCTCGTGCACGACACGGGCAAGGTGATCGAATACCAGGGCGACCTCGTCACGTCGCGCAGCCGCAAAGGTATTTTGCAAGGCCACGTTGTTCTCGGCTACCAACTCGTGCGCAAGGCCGGCATCAAGTCCAAGCTTAACGCCGACCTGCTCGAACGCCTCGAGCACATCGTGCTCAGCCATCAGGGCGAACTCGAGTGGGGCGCGGCCGTCATTGCCGCGACGCCCGAAGCGGTCTTCGTCGCCAAGATCGACGACCTCGACGCCAAGATGGGCATGGTGCAACGCCTCCTCCGCCAGGCCAACGAGGGCGATTCCTTCTCTGATAAACACATCGGTCTCAACGCACAGCTGTTGCTGGCGAAGCCGGTGAAGTGAACCCAAGACAGTTTGCGCAGAAGCCAACCGAGGAAACAGAGGCCGCTGGAGGGCCCGCCTCCCTGCGGGCCGGATAGCTGAACACACCCCGCCCTCCGGGCACCCCTCTTGATAGAGGGGACCAAGCCCACGGGTGCGAAGTTCCCCTCTACGACGAGGGGTGGCGCATGGCGCCGGGGTATGTGGATCAGGCCCCCCGCCCCACCCGATGCCCGCGCAGGGCATAGTGCAGGATGAACACGTAACACGGCAGCGTGCACCAGAAGAAGGCGGGCTGTGATCCGAGGCTCAGAGCCAGCCGGCCGTAGATCTGCGGTACGATCGCCCCGCCGGCGATGCCCATGATCAGGAGGGCGGAACCGGTTTTCGTGAAACGGCCGAGGCCGTCGATCGCCAGCGGGAAAATCGCCGGCCACATGAGAGAGTTGGCCAAGCCGAGCAGCGCGATGCAGGTGACGGCCGTGCGTCCGCCCGTCGCGAAGGCCGCGCCGGCCAGGGCGATGCCTGCAACCGCCGAAAGCGCGAGGGCCGTCTGCTGCTTCAGGTATTTCGGAATCATGAACACCCCGATCAGGTAACCGGCAATCATCGAACAAAGCGTGTACGAGGTCAGGCTCTTGGTCTGGTCGAGGCTCATGCCGAGGGATTTGGCATAAGGGCCGATCACATCGCCCGCCATCACCTCGACGCCGACATAAACGAAGATGCAGACCACCCCGAGCAGCAGGTGCGGAAACTGCCAGATGTTGGACCGTCCTCCGGCTGGGCTTTCAGCGCTGTCCTCCAGGCCCGGGTTGATGTCCTGCAGCGGCGAAAACCGAATAGCCAGCGCGAGCAGGAAGAGCACGACCGCCATCATGACGTAAGGCGCGACCACGCGTTGCGACAGTTCCTGCAGCAGCAGCGCCCGTTCCCCCGCAGAGGTGGCGGCGGCGATGCGCGCTTCGGTCTCGCTCGCGCCCTTCAGCACGATGGCTCCGAGAACGAGCGGACTGAGGGCACCCGCGACCTTGTTGCAGATGCCCATGATGCTGATGCGGCTGGCGGCGCTCTCCAGCGGCCCGATCACGGAGATATAGGGATTGGAGGCCGTCTGCAGCAGGGCGAGGCCCATGCCCTGCACGAAAAGTCCGGTCAGAAACAGGGCGAAGCTCCGGCTCGATGCCGCCGGCACGAACAGCAGCGCCCCGAGCGCCATGATGGCGAGGCCGAGCGACATGCCGTTCTTGAACCCGACGCGCTGCAGGATGAAGGACGACGGAAGCGCGAGGCAGAAGTAGGCCATGTAGAAGGCGAACGTCACTAGCAGCGCCTGCGCATCGGTCTGGAGATCGCAGGCCAGTTTCAAAAACGGAATCAGCGTGCCGTTCAGCCAGGTAACGAAGCCGAAGATAAAAAATAGTGCACCGATGATGCCGATTGACAGGGCTTGGCTGCCGCCCGAGCGGGGCGAATTGGCGGGGGCTTGGGTCATGGGGCAAGAGAAGCGCCGATCAGACGCGGCAGGGTTTTGCTGACGGGTAGTTCCGCAGCTCCGTGGGGCACGGCGGCACCCTTGAAGGCATCCGCAACCTTGCGCTGCTCCTCGGTGGACAGTTCCCGGCCGTCGCGCAGCGCGGCGGTTGCGATCGTGCCATACGACGACGCATCCGCCAGGGCCTGCAACAAAGGCTGCGCCTCCGCCAGACGCGGGGAAAGCGCCGGCAGCCGGTCGAGCAGGTACTGCGCGGTGTCCCGCCAATCGGAGAGCATTGTCTCCACGCGCCGGGCCGCCGGGGCCGAGCGTGGCGTGGCGAGGAATTGGTCGATCGTTGAGGCAAATTCTCGAGACGGGGCGCTGTCCGGGCGGGCGCAATCCACCAGGCCGTCCAGCGGTGTGAACTGGGTCGCACCCGGTTGCTGTCCCCCACGCTTGTAATCCTTCACCGGCTCCAGCAGATCGACGAAGGCGCGCAAAGCCCGGAGGTCATTCACCGTGGCCCCGTCCCCAGCGAGACGTCGAAGCGCGGGATCAATGTACCTCTCGTGGTAGAGCCCGGCCTCCTCGAGGCGGCGGCTGACGACCGCGAGCCGCCGATACATGTCAGGCACATCCCGGACGTTTTCAGGCGACCAGAGGCGTTCGGCAATGGCGGCGGTGCGCGGCCAGATACGCGAGTCGATCAGCTCGGGCGTTACCCACTCGGCCCACATCGTGGCCTCGCCGCCGAGGACGAGAGCGCGCTGGGCGGCGGTCAACGCTGCCGTGGCGGGCGCGGGATCGTTCAGGTAGTGCTTCGCGGCGGGATGGTTCAGGTCGATGTAGTAGCCATTCGAAAGCAGAACTTGGAAGCCCTGCTTGGTGGCGGCAGCGATTCCTTCCGGGCCGCGCCATGAGTGGACCACGCTGCCGGCCGGCAGGTCGGGGTGCAGGATCTCGTCCCAGCCGACGAGCTTCTTGCCGTGCTTGAGGAGAATAGCGTTTACCCGCTGGTTGAAATAGGCGTGGAGGCCGGCGTTGTCCTTGAGGTTGTGCTCCTTGATGAACTGCTGGATGTGCGCATTGGCCGACCAATGCTTGCCGTTGTTCTCGTCTCCGCCGATGTGCAGGTAAGGATCGGGGAAGAGCGCGGCCATCTCGCCGAGGAAGCCGTCGAGCACGCGGTAGACCTCCTCGTTGGTGGGATCGAGCACGGGGTTGAAAATGCCCCACTTCCGCTCGATCGCATAGGGTCCGGGCGCGCTGCCCAGCTCCGGGCGGCCCACCAGCCAACTCGTCGCATGGCCTGGCATGTCGAACTCCGGCACGACCCGGATGCCCCGCGCCGCGGCGTAGGTGATGAGCTCGCGCATTTCGTTCTGGGTAAAATAGTGCCCGTCGGAACCCAGTTCATGCAGTTTGGGAAAGGTCTTGCTCTCGATGCGGAACCCCTGGTCCTCGGTCAGGTGCAGGTGGAGGACGTTGAGCTTCACGAGGGCCATGCCGTCGAGATTGCGTTTGATGACGTCCATCGGCTGCCAGTGCCGGCAAACGTCAATCATCAGTCCGCGCCAGGGAAACCGCGGCTCGTCGGTGATCGTCACCACGGGGAGGAACCAGCCGCTCGCGTCGGACTGGATCAGTTGCTGCAAGGTAGCCAGCCCATGCAGGACGCCGCGGGCTGTAGGCGCACGCAGCAACGCGCGCGTCGGGCTGATTTCCAGGAGGTAGGATTCGTTCTCGCCGAGTTGCGGGATCACCTCGCCGGGGGCAGCGCACTCGATGACGAGCTGGCCGGAACCGGCGTCCGCTGCCGGGGTGTATTCGCCGACGGCGGTGCGAGCAAAAGTCAGGCCGCTCCTCTCCTCCATAGCCCGCAAGGTCCGGCGCAGAGCGCCCATGAGCCGCGCATCGGGCGCAGCGGCGAAGGCGACGCTGAAACCGGCGGTCACGGCCAGGCGGCCGGAACCCATTTTCAGGGTCGCGGGCGCAGGCATCAGGACGGATTCGTTTGGAGCGCCCATGGTCATCGGGCCGGCCAGCAGCCCGCCCAATAGGAGCGAAACACCGCAACGGGAAGCGAACCAAGCGAATTCATTCATTGGGGCACCGATTGAAAGCCCTTCCAGTGCAAACACCGCAAGACCAAAGCAGGTTACGCACAAAGGCATGGAGACACAAAAGTCGATCCCCCGGCTATTCTTTTCTGAAACCTGTGCCTTTGTGTCTTTGTGGTTCACCTGGGGGTGAGTCTTCAAAACCACTATGTCCCACCGCTGAATACCGATGCAGAGAAGAACCGATCAGGTTTAGCCACTTATCCTTCGCCTAACGGCTGCGCTTTAAGATCCCCTTCGCCTAATCGGCTCCGATCTTGGTTCCCGGGGAGCGGCTAATCGCCCCAAAGAGCAGTAAAACTCGATTGTCCGTCGGCGATTAGCCGACCCCCGAAGCCCACTGTGGAGCCGATCATCCGCCTGAGTTTCGCATCGCGAGAACTCAGGACGGACCCTGGGCGGCCAGCCAGGCCGCAACAGGGTCGGAGCTCACAATATAGCGCAGCCGTTAGGCGAAGCGTTAGTGGTTAATCTCTTCTACGTTTTGAAAACACGCCCGAGTGCCTTATCTTAGAATTTCTCCCTTGGTCGCGTCGCCCGGCAGGTCCAGTAGCTGGATCTGGTTGATGGTCTTGAAATGCGCATGGTCGGCAAACTCCCAGACCACCTTCTTGTCCGGCGTGACCTCGAAGAAATGCGGCTGTTTGCCAATATTTCCGTGCCCGAGATAATTGCAGAAAATGGTATTCCCGTTGGGCAGGCGCTGCAGCCCGGCCATCAGGCGCAGGGTATTGCCGGGCAGGTCTTGCTCGCTGAGTTCCCAGACGACCTTGTCGTGTTCGTCCACCTCGATGACCTTGTGGCCGTCGCCACAGGTGATGAGCAGGTTGCGATTGGCTAGCAGCACTGCCCCACGTACGTCGCCGGGGACGGCGATGGAACGCAGCACCTTGCCGTCGCCGTCGAGTTCCTCAACGCGGTGCTCGCCCTTGCGGCAGACGAGATAGTGCCCGGCGCTGGTCTTGCGCACGCCGCGGAATTGGTCGTGCAGTTTGATGGGGGCAGGCGGCACCGGCAGCTTGATCTCCTTGGCAATCTGGCCGTCGCGGCCGATCTCAAGAATCCGGCTGGTGCCATTCTCCATCACGAGCACGCGCCCATCGGACAGCGGCTGGCAGGCATGGATTTCAGTCTGTTCCGGGGACTTGTACTCCCACACAATCTGCTTGGCCGGGGTCATCTCGATGGCGCCGCGCGAATGACAGAAGAGATAATTGCCATTGGGCAGGGCCCAACAGTCCTGCGGGTGCTTGTACGAAACCTCCCATTCGACGACGCCTTCCGCGGACACCACGGCGATCTTGTTACCATAGGAATCGGTGCAGAGGAAACGGTGGCCCGCTTGGGCAGCGGACACGAGGAGGAGGAACGAGACGAGCAGGGAGACGGGTTTCATGGGGTTGGGGAGGAAGCGCAGAGAACAGATGACAGAAGACAGAGAACAGTCGATCCGGCAGTGCAGTGCAATCGGACAGTAAGCAGGGTAAAGGTCGGACGCGACCGCTGAGCGTGCCATATTCAATTCGCGGCAGACCAAGCGGCCCCATCCTAACCCAAGCTAGGTCAGCAGCTGCACGATACGGATTATAGGCAAAAACAGGGCAATCACGATCGTGCCGACGACGAGCGCGAGAAAGAGGATCAAAAGAGGTTCAATCATGGCACTGAGCCCGGCGACGGCGTTGTCCACCTCGCCCTCGTAGATGTCCGCCACCTGATTGAGCATGGCGGACAACTGGCCGGATTGCTCCCCCACGTCGACCATGCTCGTCAGCATCGGTGGGAACACAGCCATGGCCTCGAGGGAGCGGGCGACCGGGGCGCCTTCCTGCACCCGGTCATGAACCTGGGCGATGGCCTCGGCCACGCGTGCATTGCCGCAAGTATCCCGGGTGATGAGCAAGGCCGGCAGGATCGGTACACCACTGGAAAGCAGCGTACCCAGCGTCCGGCTGAAACGGGCAATGACTGCCCGGAGAATAAGATCACCGAAAAGCGGCAATTTAATGACTAGCGTGTCGCCCCAACGGGCGCCAGCCGGAGTCCGCCGGAAAAACCCGCCGGCCAGCCACAACCCAAAAGCCAAGGCAGCTGCCGCCGGCAGATTGTGCCGGACCAGATCGCTGGCGGTCAGGACGGCCTGGGTCAACGGCGGCAGCGGAGCGCCCTTGAGGAGGTCGGCGAAGATCTGCTGGAATTTCGGCACGACGAACACCAACAGACCGCAGAGAATCGCCACGGCGACGCTGAGCACGATGATCGGATAGACCAGTGCGGCCGTCACCTTGCCTCGGACCTGCAGGCTCTTTTCCTGGAAACGCGCCAGGCGATCGAGCACCGTGTCCAACACGCCGCCCGCCTCGCCGGCCTTGATCATGTTGAGGAAGAGCCGGTCGAAGATTCGCGGATAAGGTCGCAGCGCCTCGGAGAGCGTGGCGCCGGACTTGATGCTGGCAGCGACCTCCGCGACCACGCGGCTGAATCGAGGGTTCCTCTCCTGCCGGCCCAGCACCTCGAGACCGCGCAGCAGCGGCATGCCGGCCCGGAGCAGTGTGCCCAGCTGCCGGGTGAAAACGGCGAGCTCCCTCGTGCGCACTTCGTGGACAAAAGGTATTTTGAACACGAAGGAGCCAAGCAGCAAAGAGGTCTTCCTCGCTGCTTGGATGCTTGGAGGTAATCCAACATTGGTTGGGAAAAGGCCCTGTGCCTTGAGGAGCACGGCGACCTGCCGGACATCGGGGGCGTCGAGCAGTCCGGTTTTTTCGGTACCGCGAGAGTCAAGAGCGATGTAGGAGAACTTAGGCATGGCAGGAAAATGGGGAATGACGAATGCCGAAGAACGAATGTCCAAAGCCAGGCGCCCGTGGCGGAATCCGAAGTATTTGGCATTTGGAGTTTGGCATTCTATTTTGCCGCGCGCGGCGCGGCTTAGGTGTATTTGAGCACTTCTTCCACGGTTGTTTCCCCGGCAAGGATCGCGGCGAGGCCGGCGTCGCGCAAAGGTATCAGGCCATCTTTCCGGGCCTGTTGCTTAAGGTCGACCAGCGAGGCGCCTCCCATGATCAATTCACGGAAGGCGTCGGTCATGCGCAGGAATTCATAAAGACCAATCCGTCCTTTGTAACCTGATTGGTTGCACGCCGCGCAACCCGTCCCGCGATAGAATCTCCGGCCTGCGCGCGTCGCCGGATCAAGCCCGAGCTGGCGTAGCAGGACCGCGTCCGGCTCCCAGTCAACGCGGCACGATGGACAAATGCCGCGCAACAGGCGCTGGGCGAGCACGGCCTCGACCGTCGAGGCCAGCAAAAACGGCTCGATGCCCATGTCCACCAGTCGCGTGATCGCGGACGGAGCATCGTTCGTGTGCAGCGTGGACAGCACGAGGTGGCCGGTGAGCGCGGCCTGAAGGCCGATCTGCGCCGACTCCAGGTCGCGGATCTCGCCGATCATGACGATGTCGGGATCCTGCCGGAGAAAACTGCGCAGCGCCGCGGCGAAGGTGAGCCCCGCCACCAGATTCACCGGCACCTGCATGACGCCGTCGATCTCGTATTCGACGGGGTCCTCGATGGTGAGCAGCTTCGCCTCGGGGGTGTTGAGCAGCTTGAGGCAGCTATACAGCGTGGTGGTCTTGCCGGAGCCGGTTGGACCAGTGACGAGAAAAATACCATTGGGCCGGTGGATGACCTCCTCCACGCCGCACCGGACGGTTTCGGGCAGCCCGAGCTGGCCCAATTCGAGGCGGACCGCCGATTGGTCAAGCACGCGCAGCACCACGCTTTCGCCGAACTGGGTCGGCAACGTGGAGACGCGCAGGTCCACGGCCCGTCCGGCGAGAGTGAGCCGGATGCGCCCATCCTGCGGCAGGCGACGCTCGGCGATGTTGAGGCCGCCGACCACCTTGAGCCGCGAGATGATCGGCCGCGCGAGCGACCGGGGCGGCGACGGCATGTCCTGCAGGGTGCCGTCGATGCGATAGCGGATCCGGAACTCCCGCTCGAAAGGCTCGAAATGGATGTCCGACGCCCGGTCCCGAATGGCCTGGGCGAGGACGACATTAACGAAGCGGATGATCGGGGTCAGGCCCGCCAGCTGCTCAATGTCGTTATCCGTGAGGGCGATGTCGTCCGGCGTGGCCCGGGCCTGGGCCACCAGCTCTCCCAGCGAGGCGTCGATCAAGGATTCGCCGGGCTGTTGCCCCGCGGGAAGATCGTAAATGGCCTGGTCGTGTCCCTCGTACATGAGGAATCCCGCCGGGCCCGGCAGCTGGGGAAGATATTTTTAGAGTTCGCGCAGCTTGAAGCCCATGGTCAGCAGTTTTTCCTTCATCACGACCGGATCCTGCGATTTCTCGAGGGCCTCGTCGGCCTCGATCATCTCGCGGTTGACCAGGCTCATCAGGTGGGTGTCGAGCGTGATCATGCCGAGGTTGGCGCCGGTCTGGATGTCGGACGGGATGCGGAACGTCTTGTTGTCGCGGATGAGCGACGCGATGGACGAGGTGTTGACCATGATCTCGTAGGCGGCGATGCGCCCGCCGGACTTTTTCTTGCAGAGGGTCTGGGAGATGACGGCGATGATCGACGTCGATAGCTGCATGCGGATCATCTCCTTCATGTTGGCCGGGAAGGCGTCGACGATGCGGTCCACGGTCTTGGCAGCGCTGTTGGTGTGCAGCGTGCCGAACACCAAGTGGCCCGTCTCGGCGGCGGAGATGGCGGCCTCGATGGTCTCGAGGTCGCGCAACTCACCGACGAGAATGACGTCGGGGTCCTGGCGGAGGGCGCGCTTGATGGCTTCGGCGAAGCTCGGCACGTCGGAGCCGACCTCGCGTTGGGTGACGACGCACTTCTTGTGCGGGTGGTAATACTCGATCGGGTCCTCGATGGTGATGATGTGACCGTCGCGGTTTTCGTTGATGTAATTCATCATCGAGGCGAGCGTCGTGGACTTCCCCGAGCCGGTCGGGCCGGTGACGAGGAACAGCCCGCGCTGGCGGTAGAGCAGCTCCTTGATCTTGTCGGGCATGCCGATGGTGCGAAGGTCGAAGAGCTGGTTGGGAATCTGGCGGAGGACGAGGCCGTAGTTGCCCTTCGCCTTGAGCACGCTGACGCGGAAACGGGCCTTGTCCCCGAAGGCGAAGCCAAAGTCGGTGCCGCCGTTGAGCTTCACGTTCTGGATGTGGTTGTCGGGCGTGATGGAGAGCATGAGCTGCTCCGTGTCCTCGGGGCGCAGCTCCGGGCCGTCGATGGGGGTCATGCTGCCGCGCAGGCGCAGGCAGGGCGGCACGCCGACCTGCAGGTGGAGGTCGGAACTCTTCTGGTCGACGACCAGCTCGAGGAGATCGTTCATTTCATAGCTCATGCGGTGGGTGGGTTAAAGGGATTGGGTCAAACCTGGTCGCCGACGGTCACGGACGCAACCTCTTCGATTGTGGTGAGCCCGGCGAGAACTTTGCGTAGGCCGTCTTCTCTCATGGTGCGCATGCCATCCGCCCGGGCCTGGTGGCGCAAGCGGGCGGCGGTAATGTTGTCGTAAATCATACCGCGAATCCCGTCGTGGACGAGAAAGATTTCAAAGATTCCCAACCGGCCGCGATAACCGGTGCCGCGGCACGCGGCGCAACCCGCCCCGTGGGCAAAGTCCGCCCCCGCCAGCCGGGCGGGATCGAGGCCGAGCGCGTGCCGCTCCCGGACGGAGGGGATGTAGGATTTCCGGCAATCCTGGCAAATGCGCCGGACCAGCCTTTGCGCCACCACGGAGCGCAGGGCGGCGGCCACGAGGAAGGGTTTGACCCCGATGTCGATCAAACGGGTTACCGCCGAGGGGGCGTCGTTGGTGTGCAGGGTGCTGAAGACCATGTGGCCGGTCAGCGAAGCGTTGAGCGCGATCTCGGCCGTTTCCCGGTCGCGGATTTCGCCCACCATGATGATATTCGGCGCCTGCCGGAGCATCGCGCGGAGCGCCGCCGCAAAGGTCATGCCGATGCCGGGATTAACCGGCACCTGGTTGATGCCAGTGATCTGGTACTCGACCGGATCCTCCACCGTGATGATCTTGCGATCGGACCGGTTGAGATGATGCAGGCTCGCGTAGAGCGTCGAGGTCTTGCCGGAACCGGTCGGGCCCGTGACGAGCATGATGCCGTCGGGCGACGCGATCTGCCGCTCAAACACCGCCTGGTCATCCGGCAGGAAACCCAGTTCGGGCATCCCGAGCTTCAGGCTCTCCGCGTCGAGGACCCGCATGACAATGCTCTCGCCATGCACCGTGGGCAGCGAGGAAACGCGCAGGTCGAGGTTGCGGTCATCGACCCGCACCTGGATGCGGCCATCCTGCGGCACGCGCTTCTCCGCGATGCTGAGACCGGCCATGATCTTCAAACGGGAAATAACCGGGAGCTGGAGGCGCCGGGCCGGCGCCTGCACTTCATGCAACACCCCGTCGACCCGGTGTCGCACGCGGAAACGCTGGGCCAGCGGCTCCAAATGGATGTCCGAAGCCCGGCGCCGGATCGCCTCGGCGATGACTTCCTGGACGAGCCGGATGACCGGCGCATCGCGTTCCTCCGGGCTGACGGTCACCCCTGATGAAGCTTCCGTTCCGGGGAGTCCGCCCGTCGGCTCTGAAAGTTCCCAACCGTAGGCGCGGTCCAACGCCTGCCGGATATCGGCGGCGGTGGCGAGCACCGCGCCGACAGGCGACCCGGCGACGTAGGCCAGGCTGTCCATCAGGTCGATCGCCATCGGATCGGATACGGCCACCTGCAATATCCCATCTTTCCGGGCGAACGGGATCACCGCCCGATCCAGCACAAAGTTGCGGGGCAACGCATCAAGGACGTCTTGCGGGATCGCGCAGTCGCCGAGCTCTACCCATGGCAGACCGAACTCTTTCGCTACCGCCCTGCCCAACGCGGCGCGTTCCATCCCGACGGTAGGCCAGCCGGCCCCAGGCGGCAGCAGACCGCGTTGGCGGGCAATCTGCAGGAGAGGTTCTTCGGCGGTTGTCACTCGTGTGAACTGTTTCCGCCCTTCGATTGGCCCGGAGATGAAGGAGCAGGATCAGCGGTTGAGGCTCAGGAGGAATTCAGTGTTCGTCTTGGTCTTCTTGAGTCGCTGGATGAGCATGTCGATCGAGTCCGCGGCGGGCACACCCTGCATGGCGCGGCGCAGAGAGTAGATCTTGAGCAATTCGTCGGGATGGTAGATGAGCTCTTCCTTGCGCGTGCCGCTCTTGTCGATGTTGAGCGCGGGGAAGATGCGCTTGTTAACGAGATCGCGGTCGAGGTGCAGCTCCATGTTGCCGGTGCCTTTGAACTCCTCAAAGATGATCTCGTCCATGCGGCTGCCGGTATCAACCAGCGCCGTGCCGATGATGGTAAGGCTGCCGGCACCCTCGATGTTGCGGGCCGAGCCGAAGAATCGCTTGGGCTTCTGCAGGGCGTTGGCCTCGAGGCCGCCCGACATGATCTTGCCGCTGTTGCCGGCGAGCGCGTTGTAGGCGCGGGCCAGGCGGGTGATGGAATCCAGCAGGATGATCACATGCTCGCCCTGCTCGACAAGCCGGCGGGCCTTCTCGATGACCATCTCGGCGCAATGGATGTGGCTTTCCGGCGCCTCATCAAAGGTCGAGCTGACCACCTCGCCCTTGCAGTGGCGCTTGAAGTCCGTGACCTCCTCGGGACGCTCGTCCACCAGCAGGATGATAAGCTTCGCTTCGGGCGAATTCTCCGCGATGGAGTTCGCCATGTTTTGCATCAGGATGGTCTTGCCGGTGCGGGGCGGGGCGACGATGAGGCCGCGCTGGCCGAAGCCGATCGGCGTGATGATGTCCACCATGCGCATCGAGACGTCCTTGAGACCCTGGACCTCAAGCCAGATGCGCTTGAGCGGGTAATAGGGCGTGAGCTCCTCGAAGGGCACGACTTTCGAAATCTCGGCGGGCTTGATGCCCATGACGTGCTTGATGGCTACGACGGTCGGGCAACGCTCGCTGCCGGAAGGGGCCTGGCACTGCACCTCGACGTAGTGGCCGCGCTTGAGGCCGAAATGCCGGGCGAAGATGTCGGGCAAAAAGGCGTCCTCCGGATAGAGCCGGTAGTTCACGTCCTCGTGGACGATGAAACCGAAGCCGCGATCGGTGACATCGACGTAGCCACGATCCATGAGCGGGATTTTCTGCTCGGCGACGGCGAGGAACACCTGCGTCATGAGTTGCTTGCGGTTGGGCGCGCCCTCGAACTTGGCGCCCATTTTCCGGGCGAAGACGGTGAGCTCGGCGAGCTTGAGCGCGTAGAGTTCGTTGAGCCAGATGGGCTCCTCCTTGCCGGAGGCGATCTCGTCGGCGACCTGGTCGACTGATTCAATGGTGGGGAAGCGGGCCGGATCGGGCAGGTCGCCGTAGATGACGACTTCCTTCGGCGGGAGGGGTTGCGGCGGTTTGTTGCCGCTGGGCTGGAAGTTGGGTTTGCCCCACTTGCCGCCGCCACCACCTTGGAAATTCTTCCCGCGCTGGCGTCGGTTCCATTTGCCACCGCCGCCGCCGTGCTGCTGATAACCGCCGGCGTTGCCACCACCGCCTTCATCATAGTTTCCCTGACCGCCGCCCTGCGGGGCTGCGGCCTGGTCGTAACCACCGGATGAACCTGGAGACTCCGCGGCCGGAGCGTGGGGCGGAGGTTCGGGGGCCGGAGCGGGTGCTTCCACGCGAACCGGTTCCGGAGCGGGACGCGGCTCCGGGGGCGCGGATTTGGGCGCCGGGGCCTCGCGATACTCGGTCTCCTTGACGGCGGAAACCTTAAGGGGTTTTTTGCCACCACGGATAAGGCGGGAGCGCGCGGGGCGCTTGGTGGCGGAAGACCCGGTTGAGGAGTCGTCTGGTTTGCTGGTATCCTCGGCGGATTTAGGAGGGACTGACATGAGAGCGGGCGTTGGGCCCGGGGGGGTGGGATTGCATGAGGCGATCAGCCAGGGCATTGACCTGTTCTCGGAGAAATTCGGGTGAACCGTCGTTCAGGAGAACATGGTCTGCCAGCTCGCATTTTCGGGCCAGTGGCAGTTGCTTGACCAAGCGCTGGCGGGCCTGTTCCGGGGGAACGCCACGCAGCTCCAGCCGCCTCAATTGTGTCGCGGAGTCTGTGGTCACGCAGACGGTGAAATCAAACCAATTCTCCAGGCCTTTTTCGAAGAGCAGCGGTACCTCCACTATGAAGGCCACGCCCGACGCAGCGGCAAAGATCTCCCGCCAGCGGGCCAGCAGGAGCGGATGCAGCAGTTCCTCCAACCAGGCCAGCGCACCCGGGTCGGCAAAGACCTGCTCGGCGATCTTGTCGCGACGAATCTCGCCGCTCCCGGTCAGCATGGCGGGGCCGAGCCGGGCCCGGATCGCGAGGGCGACCTCAGGTCTCGGGAGGAGCTCGTCGCGGACGACCTGGTCGGCGTCGAGACGGCGGAATCCGCGTTCGGCAAACAGGGCGGCGGCCGTTGACTTTCCACATCCCATCCCGCCTGTCAGCCCAACGAGCAGGTTGGTGCTGTTAACCATTTCTTCTATGGATGTTACAATGGGCTTGCTGATGGAGGGGGGCAACCCCTATTTCCTACGAGAGGATGGTCTTACCCCACTCCATCGACACCAAAAACACCGCCGCCGTGGTCAAGGCGGTAAAAGACGCCTTCACGGACATCGGATCCGAGGCCAGTCATCCTCTGGTGGCCCGCTTGTTTCAAGATGTGCAGGACATGTTTGAGGGCAATTACGCCGGGTACCAAAGCATTGACATGCAGTACCACAATTTTGAGCACACCCTGCAGGCCACCCTTTGCCTCATTCATATCCTGCACGGGCGCAGCCGCACGGTGGACCGGCCGGTGATCACGGCCCGCACCTGGGAACTTGGAGTCATGGCGGCCCTGCTCCACGACAGCGGCTACCTTAAGATCAACGGTGACCTCGGCGGCACCGGGGCCAAGTACACCTTCGTTCATGAGCGGCGGAGCTGCGAGTTTGCCCGCGACTACCTGCCCCGCATGGGCGTTACCGCCACCGAAGTGGAAGACATTTGCGCATCCATTATCTGCACCGGCCCGCGCAGCAAGATCAGCCAGATCGCTTTCCGCTCCGAGGAGGGCCGGCACATGGCCTTTGCCCTGCTGACCGCCGACTACCTGGCGCAGATGAGCGCCCCGGATTATGTGGAAAAACTGCCGGCGCTATACCGGGAATTCTACGAAGCCTTTGAGTTTGAACAGACGCCTTTGGAGAAGCGACCCTACCGCAGCCTGCGGCAATTGCTGGAACTGACCCCGGGCTTCTGGACGAATCTTGTGCACCCCATGCTCGACTTCGAGGCGGGCGGCGTGTATCGCTATTTGACGACAGCGGGCCAACCCAATCCTTATCTGCAGGCCGTCGAGGCCAACATGGCCGAGGTCCATCGGCTCTTGCAGTCGGGAGAGGGCTAAACTCCACCCTCTTACTCAGTCCCCTGTCCATGTTAGCCACTATCGGCTCAGCCGCGTTGCTGGGCATTGATGCCGTTCCGGTCCAAATCGAGGTCAATACCGGGGAAGCCGGCATCCCTGACCTCATCCTCGTCGGCCTGCCCGACACCGCCGTGAAGGAATCCGAAAACCGGGTGTTCTCCGCGCTGAGCAATTCCGGCCTGCGGATGCCGAAATCCCGCACGACCATCAACCTCGCTCCGGGCGACCTTCGGAAGGAAGGAGCGATCTACGACCTGCCCATTGCCCTCGGTATCCTCGTGGCGACCGGCCAGCTTGCCTGCGACCAGCTGGCCCGCTACCTCATCGCGGGCGAGCTGAGCCTTTCCGGCGCCACGCGCCCAATCAAGGGTGGGCTCGCCATGGCGGTCCTCGCCCGGGACTGCGGTCGTAAGGCGATTTTGCTGCCGCCCCTCGCCGCCCAGGAGGCCGCGCTGGTCGAGGGCATCGAGGTCTACGAGATCACGTCGCTCGACCAGGCCCACCAGTTCCTGGGCGGCAAGCTGACCCTGTTTCCGCTGCGGCCCCCGCGCCGCACGTCGGCCAGCGCCCGGCCGGAGAACGAACCCGATTTCTCCGAGATCAAGGGCCAGCACGCCGTCCGCCGCGCGGTCGAGATCGCCGTCGCGGGTGGTCACAACCTGCTCATGATCGGGCCGCCCGGCTCCGGCAAATCCATGATCGCGCGCCGCATCCCCGGCATCATGCCGCTCCCCACGCTGGAGGAATACCTCGAGATCCTGCGCATTCACTCTGCCGCCGGCCAGACGATGCCGGGCGGCCTGCAGCTCTTCCAGCGACCCGCCCGCGCCCCGCACCACACGATCTCCGATGTCGGCCTGCTCGGTGGTGGCACCATTCCCGGCCCGGGGGAAATTTCCCTCGCACACCACGGCGTGCTGTTCCTGGACGAATTGCCTGAGTTCCAGCGGTCCGCGCTCGAGGTCCTGCGCCAGCCATTGGAGGACGGCCACGTGACCATCTCTCGCAGCGCCGGCAAGGTCACCCTGCCCTGTCATTTCATGCTCGTGGCGGCGATGAACCCCTGTCCTTGCGGCTACTTGGGCGATCCCAAGCACGAGTGCCGGTGCTCGCCCTCGCAGATCCAACGTTACCGGGCCCGCATCAGCGGCCCGCTCCTCGACCGGATTGACCTGCATGTCGAGGCCCCCGCCCTCTCCTTCGCCGAGTTGCGCAACGACCAGGGAGGTGAATCGTCCGGTGCCATGCGCGAGCGCATCGACACGGCGCGCCAGCACCAGCTTATCCGCTTCCGGGGCACCAAGCTGACCTCCAATTCCCGCATGGCCCCCTCGCAGATCAAACGCTTCTGCGCCATCGACGCCAAACTCGGCGACCTGCTGCAGCAGGCGATGGAGCAACTCTCGCTCTCGGCGCGCGCCTACGACCGCATCCTCAAGGTCGCCCGCACCATCGCCGATCTCGCCGAGGCCGAGTCCATCCAGTCCCCGCACCTACTCGAGGCCATCCAATACCGGAGCCTGGACCGCAATGTGTTCTACTGACACGCCCTAGCGTCGGTGGACCTCCCAATACTCGTTAAGCTTCGCCGAATCGATCTGAAGGGTCAGGTAAGGGATCAGCTGTTCGGGGGTTGATGCGTCTTGTCCGTGGTTGGCCAAGGCAAAGCTCTTTTCTGCCTGGGTTACTGCCTTGCCCAATCGACTGACGCCCAGCGTGGCCCAACCACCTTTTTCCAGAATGCCGATCCACGTATCATAATCCTCGTCGACTGGTGCTTTTTCCTGAAGGACGACACGGCCTGAGCCCAAAAATTGCATGCCGTCGCGGACCAACCCCTTGGCGTCGTTTTCACCTGCGATTTCGGGAGCCGCCTCATACCGGCGAAGCAGCTCGTCCGGGAGCGACGGATTCAGGTAGGGCTTGAGCTGACCTGCGTCGGCGGGAAGACGTCCGTCATTCGATTTGATATAGGCCGCCACGGCCTTCGATAGGTTCGCTGCGACCTGGGGTTTGGCCTTGGCGAGCGCCCGCAGTTTACTGAGAGCGCCACGAATCTTCGCGTCGGTTTCCAAGGAATTGCCCATGGTGACTGAAAGCCAGTCATTCGAACTCAAATACTTCATCTCGGGAATTTCTCTGTCTGGGGTCTGCTTCAATGCTTGTTCCAGGTGATTCACTCGCTCCAGCCACCTGCCCAATTCGGAATTTCCGGCTACAGGTTTGCCTGACTCAGTTTGTGCCGGCGCCACCATCTTCTGCATGGAAGAGAGATCCGCCAGGGCCTGATCCCGCTGGTCGCGAGTTTGCCCGATTCTGACATCCAGCGCCGCCGTTTTTTGCGTCAATTCGCGCGATTCGGCGCGCTGACGATGCAGCAGGTGAAGTTGAAAAGCTGCACCAACTGCCAGCAAGAGCGCGGTGACGCCGAGGGTTTTGGTGAGCGCGGTCATGGTCCGTAGGTGAGTTACAAAGGACCACTCAAGGCATTCTTGGGCGCGAATGCGCCTCCCAGTATTCCTTAAATTTCACCTCATCGACTGGTCCCGTTACGTATGGCAGTACCTGCGCTGCGGCGGTCGGCTCCTGTCCGTTGTGGTCCTTTGCGAACGCAATCGTGGCTTCGTGAACCGCTTTGCCGAGGTTGCCCAGGACGACGCGAACGTTCGGTCCGCCGACTGAATATTCAGCCAAAACGTCGAAGTCCTCATCTACCGCAGCCTTTTCATGCAGCACGCGCGGGCCGTTTGTGTCCGGCATTTCGGGCCAGAATGAAGCCGACACCGGAACAAATTCGTAACGCTGGAGGATATCATCATCGAGCAACGGTTTTAGGTACGGACGAAATTGCGCGATCTCCGTAGCTGATCGTCCATTGTGCTCGTCGCGATAGTCTCTCAGGGCGTTCCCCAGATTCTGGCGCATCTCGGGCTTAAGCTTGGCGATGCGCCTCAGATCAGTGAGCGCCAACCTTATCTTGGCCTCCGTTTGCAGGTCGTTGTTCAAAGTGACCGCCAGCCAGTCGTTGGAAGTGAGAAACCTCATTTCGGGAATGTTCTTTTCCGGCATTCGCCCCAGCCGGTCTTTGAGTCGGTCCACCCTGCCCAGCCATTTCTCCAACTCGGAATCGGCCGCATCCTCCTTTTTTCCGCGATCCCGGGCAGATTCCAAATCCTGGTGTATCCGGGCCTGGGCGGCAGTGGCGCGATCCCTCTCCTCGGTTAGCCGCTGCACCTGGCTCTGTTGGTCGGAGATTTTCTCGCTGAATTCCTGCAGATGGTTGCGCCCGTTCCCCAGCAGGTTGGTTTCGTACACCAGGCTGGCGATCAGCACGGCGGTGGTTGCAATCAGGGATTTGTTGAGGGCAGTCATGGAGAGAGTGTTGGCGGTCTGCGCCAGGAGAGCGGCGGGAAGCGCGCTGGAGGCAATGGCCGCGCCCAACCCGGCCGGGGCGGCCACGACCGCATTGGCCGAAAGATCGGCGACCAGGCCGGCGGCGGTGAGGGCGATGCCTCGGCGGGTGAAAACCAACCGCAATTGCTCGAGGGCCCGGCTAACCCGCTTTTGCGCGGCATCCTCGGAAGTGCCAAGATTCTCACCCACCTCGCGCAGACTTTTGTTGGCCATGTAACGCAGTAAAAGCGCCTGCCGATCCTCCTCATTTAAAGTTTCCAGTGCTTCATCCAGCAACGGTTCAACTTGGGCCCAAACAGAAGGATTAGAATTCATGGCGGCAATTTCCGTGGCCGTTTGTTCCCGTGCTTGTCGCCGCGATTCGCGGCGAATGACATCGGCGGCGGTACGGCGGGTAACCAGATAAAGCCAGGCTACGAGTGGCTGGCCGGGATTTAGTTTCGCTGCACTTCGCGACAGATCCAGGAAGACTGATTGCGAGATTTCTTCGGCGAATGCGGTTGACCTTACCTGACGAAGCGCGGCCGAATAAACCGCATCCAAATACCGGCGGACCAATTCTGTAAAAGCAGGGTTGGAACCGTCGCGGACGTATTGACGGAGAAGTTCGTCGTCGGACAAGGCCATTTATACCTATTATCGCCGCCGATGCTGAAATCCGACAAGAAATGATGAAACGAAATCCGCCAGGGCAGCGATTCTCTTCCCCGATATCCGCACCATCGCCGACCTCGCTGAGGCGGAAATGCATTGGGGCTTGCCCCGAGGATCTTTACTGAAGACTTGTCATGGCACCAATACGGCACCATAATGATGCCATGAACATCACCCTCAAAACCGTGCCCAAGCGCCTCCACCTCCGGTTGAAGGAGGCCGCCCGGCGCAATGGGCGGAGCCTCAATACCGAGGCGATCGCAGCGCTGGAACGCGAATATTTTTCCAAGCCGCTCGATGCCGGTAGTTTCCTGGCGGACCTGCGGGAGCTCCGCGAAAAGTTTCCCGTCGCCGCCGGGCTTTCCGCGAGGGAGCTTAAAGCAGCCATCCGCGAGGGACGCGAATGATCGTGGCCGATTGCAACGTGATCGTCCGGCTGATCCTCCGCGCCGATAATCCGGCGGCCGTGGATGCCCTCCTGGTACGAGATCCGCAATGGGCGGCCCCCAGCCTCTGGCAGGCCGAGTTTGCCAGC
Organism: Oleiharenicola sp.; assembly: GCA_025363455.1. Lineage (GTDB taxonomy): Bacteria > Verrucomicrobiota > Verrucomicrobiia > Opitutales > Opitutaceae > Lacunisphaera. The sequence goes on from JANYDW010000038.1 coordinate 38,641, forward strand.
GTACTGCGCAAATATGAACGCGCCGGACAGCTTTCTCCCGACGCCAGTCACGCCTACGCCCAACGGGCCCTGACCCTGCTGGCCCATTCGACCCGGCAGGTTTCCCTTTCCACTGTCCTTGCGACCTCCCGCCGCACCGGCTGCAGTGCCTACGACAGCCACTATCTGGCCCTCGCCGAGGACCTCGGCATCAAGCTCTACACCTACGACGAGGAGATTCTGGCCAAATGCGCCAACCGGGCGCAACGCCCCTGATTTGAGGTGCGCGCGGAGCAGCGTCAAACGCATAGCGGGCTGGATTGTGTTTCCACACCGATGCCATGTCGTAGATGTGGAATCGACGACCACCTTTGGCGGGATCGCTCATCCCGCCTTGGAGGGCTCGCATCCCTGCGAGCCGGGGGGTGATCCACGGCCCGCAGAGACGCGGGCGCTCCACCACCCCCAATCCCGCGCTTGCCAGCATGCCGCCGGCCGCCCTGCATGCCCTGACCCGCGCATGCCTGGATTCATCAACCTCTCCGCCTATAAGTTCGCCCCGCTGGACAATCTCCCGGTGTGGCGCGACCAGCTCAAGGCCGTGGCTGCCGCTGGCGGGCTACGCGGCACGATTCTACTCAGCCCGGAGGGCATTAATTTCTTCATCGCGGGCGAACGGGCTGCGGTCGATGCGCTGCTCGCCGTCATTCGCAGTCTGCCGGGCCTCGCCGACCTCACGCCCAAGGAGAGTGTGAGCGACGATCAGCCCTTCAACCGGATGCTCGTGAAAATCAAGAAGGAGATCATCGCGTTCGGTGTGGCTGGCATCGATCCCGCGCGCCGGCCCACGGCTAAGCTCCCCGCTCGCCTGCTCAAACAGTGGCTCGACGAGGGCCGCCCGGTCACCCTGCTCGACACCCGCAACGACTACGAGGTGCGGCTGGGGACCTTCCGAGGCGCGACGCCTGCCGGCATCGAGAACTTCCGTGACTTTCCCTCGGCCGTGGACCGGTTGCCGGAAGCACTAAAGGAACAGCCCGTCGTCATGTTTTGCACAGGCGGCATCCGTTGTGAGAAGGCCGGTCCTTACATGGAGAAAATGGGTTTCAAGCAGGTGCTGCAACTCGACGGCGGCATTTTGAAGTATTTCGAAGAATGCGGCGGCGCCCACTACGAAGGCGAATGCTTCGTCTTCGACAAGCGCGTCGGCGTGGACCCGGCCCTGCGCGAGACCAACACGGTGATGTGCTTCGCCTGCCAGATGCCCCTCATCGAGGCCGAGCAAGGGGATCCTCGCTATGTGCCGGACGAGAGTTGTCCGTATTGTTTTGGAGGCGCAATACCCCACACACCCCGCCCTGACGGGCACCCCTCTTCATAGAGGGGATTCTCGCTGCGATGGTTTGAGTCCCCTCTATGAAGAGGGGTGGCGCGAAACGACGGGGCGTGTCGGTTATTCCCGTTTGCACCTTCAAGCCCCTCCTACAGCCACACCGAATCCCAAAGGAATACCTTTCCCCCGGCGTCATTGTGCGTATGTTGATTCCATGGAAATCCGACTGACACAAATGCCCTTTAAATTTCAAACGCCAGACGGACTGATGGAAGTCACCGTTCGCAGTGGCAATCAGCAGACCAAGGCCGAAGCCCGGCACCTATTTAATGCGTCAGCCGCCTTCATCGGCCACGGGCCGCGTGCGTTGGAGCGCATCCAACTCACGCCCAACGCCGCTTCCCACAGCGAGGTGATGAAGACGCTTGTGACCGGCTTTAAGGTGAACCCGGCGGCTCACGACAAGGACAGCCTCAATTACCGCGTACTCAGCGCCCTTTGCACCGCGCAGGGCGTGGTGGATCTGGATAATTGAGGTGCGAATTGAGGACAGAGCGCGGTGACCTGAGCGCGTTTTTTTGATTTTTGTAGGGCTGCCGCTTGTCGGCATGCCTCGGCCCGGCGACGAGCGCCGGCCCTACATTCCCCACACACCCCGCCCCGCAGGGCACCCCTCTTCCTAGAGGGATCTTCGTCAGCGTTGGTTGAGTCCCCTCTATGGTACGTCTTCAAAATGTCATTGCGAGGAGTCCCGCCCGGGACGACGAAGCAATCCAGCTGGATCGCCACGGCCCGCTGCTGCGGGCCTCGCGATGACAAGACATTTTGAAAACGTACCCTAGCAAGAGAGGTGGTCCCGCGTCCCGCGGGATCGGGGTGTGTTGGTCCGTTAGGAGATACCCACCACTCCCCTCACGGCACGATCTTCACCGGATACGTCCGCTTGAGCCAGGCCTCGGGCACGGGCACGACAACGATGTTCAGGGCGCGCTTGTCCTCCGACAGCATCGCCGACTGGATCTCGATCTTCGTGCTGGCCGCGTTGAACGTAGGGTGGATGTGGTCCGCCGCTCCCGTCATGTGACCCATGTCAGCGAGCATGATGCTCTCGCCGCTGGTGAGGTCATAAAGCCAGAGCCGGTATTGAAAATCGTCGGCAACCGCCCAGCGCCCGTCGGGTGAACCGCCGACGTGCCAGACGGAACGGCCGGGGTTGCCCATGGGGACCTGGCCGGCGATGCGCATCTCGCGCGTGCGCAGGTTGACGATGCCGATACCGGTCGGGTGCTCACCGGTGCCGTTTGCACCCCAAGCATCGCCCTGCCCCGGGCCGTCGTTCTCCAGCGCGTTCTCGCCGGGACTCTTGACCTTGCGATGAGCGAGGATCGCGATTGCGACGGTGTCTTTGGTGGCGACCGCCTCGTGGGTGATCCAGTCATAGGGCGCCTCGGGGAACAGGGGACGCAGGCCCCTGCCGTCGCCCATCACCGTCCAGGTGCGCTGCGGGGCCTTGCCCCCAGTTTCCCAGCAGAAGACAATTTCACCCGGCATCCAGGGATTGGTCTGCACGTGGCCAATCTGGAACGGCACGGCCACGACAAAGTTGACCTCGCCAGTCTTGAGATTCATCCGGCCAAGCCCGGCCGGACCGGCTCCCATGTTTCGTGGACCATAGTTGGCTTCGGCTTTGGTGTCAGCGACCAGGTGCTTGGCGGCCTCCTCCTTGCCTACGCGGAAATACGCCCAGTCCTCCGTGCAATCGAGCGCCATGTCGCCGCCCGCGCCCCATTCCATCGGAATGGTGCCGCAAATTTTTTCGTAGGCGGAGGCGGGCTGCACTTTGCCCGCTTCGCTGTCGGCAAAGAGTTTGCCCAAGTCGACCTTCATGATCTTGGCCGGCCCGGTCTGCCGGCCACGACCGGCGGCGCCGCCCGCCGGACGCACGCCGGGTGGGGTCGTCAGCGGTGTTTCCGTCGTTGTCGACGGCGGCGCACCGTAAGCCGGCTCACCCCCCACCATCGCCGGAGCCGGACGCTCGAACGGGATCCGCAGGAAATACAGGCTCATGGAATGGTCAGCCAGGCACAGCATGCCGGAATAACCGCCCTCGGAGACCTGGACCATCTTGCCGGTCTCCTCGTTGACCGCCATGGCCTCGCCGCGCACCCGATTGGAACGGAAAATGAGCCACTTGCCGTCAGCCGTCCACTGGTGGTGCGTCTGGTAGATCTTCGAGTCGCCATGCGGCGTACTCGTTAGGAAGGTCAGCGGCACGCCGGTGACGGGATCCGCCACCACTTTCTTCTCCGAAGGAAAGCGCGTACCAATCTGAGCACTGGCCGCTGGCAGCAGACAGGCGGTGGCGAGGACGAGGGCGACGCGGAGCAGCAGGGAATTCAACGTTGGGTACATCAGGCGGTGGGATTGTGTTGGACCGGCGCTTGGTCCAATCCGGAGTGAGAGGTATGCGGATATGACAGACCGATCCGCCCAAGGTTACCCGGCCCATCCCCGGTGCAAGCGGGCCCGCCCAAATAAGAAATCGGAGCGTCAACCTGAGTTGGCGGGAAGGTGGAACGCGCTGACCCCAGCGCGTTGGTCAGGTTGTAGGAGCTTGTTTACAAGCGATGCAGAACGTTGTCCGGCGGCGGGAATTTCGAATCGCCTGTAAACAGGCTCCTACACGTCGAAACGAACTCACTCTACCTCACCCGCGGCCACGAAAACTTCTTTTCCTTCGCCGCCGGCGGGGGCGGCTCCTGCCCTGCCGCTTTCGCCGCCGCGGCGCGCGCCTTGTCTTTCTTGTTCGGACGCTTTCCCTTGATGCCGCCAGTCGGATCCGCTGGCACCTCCAATTCCTCCGGCTCAAAGCCCTCAAGCTGTTCGCGCAGCAGGCTGAAGCCGTTGCGCTTCTCGATCAGACGGAAATGTGCATGCGTGCTGGCGCTGATGAAATTCACCGCGAGACCGCTCTCCCCCGCCCGCCCGGTCCGGCCGATGCGATGCGTGTAGTCCGTCGCGGAACGCGGCAGGTCGAAGTTTACGACGACGGGCATCTGCGCGATGTCGATGCCCCGCGACGCCAGGTCGGTGGTGATCAGCACTTGCACCTGCGAGGCCTTGAAGGCCGCCAAGGCCTGCGTCCGTGCGCCCTGGCTGAGTTCACCGTGGAAAGCCGTGGCGCTGATGCCGGCTTTGCGCAGCTTCTCGGCGACGTGCTCCGTGGCGTATTTGGTGGCGACGAAGACCAGGACGCGCGTCCATTTGTTCTCCTCGATCAAATGCCGCAGAAGTTGCGTGCGACGCGGCGGAGCAACCTCGATGGCCCGCTGGAGGATGTCGGGCGTCGTGGTGGTCGCGGCAGCGACCTCGATTCGCACCGGATCTCGCAGCAGCCCGGTTGCGAGAGCCTCCACCTCAGGCGGAAACGTGGCGGAGAACAGCAGGTTCTGCCTCCGCGCCGGCAGCAGCGCGAGGATGCGGTTGAGTTCGGCCGAAAAGCCGAGGTCGAACAACCGGTCGGCCTCGTCCAGCACGAGCGTCGAGACGGCACCGAGCGAAACGGCATTGTGGTCGATCAAGTCGAGCAGGCGCCCGGGTGTGGCAACGATAACGTCCGCGCCGCCGCCGAGGGCCATCATCTGGGGATTGATGGAGACACCGCCGTAGACGACGAGGATCTTGATCGGCTCCGGCAGCCAACGGCCGTAAAGGCGGAACGACTCGCCGATCTGGGCCGCCAGCTCGCGGGTGGGCGCGAGGACCAGGGCGCGGACAAAACGCCCCCGCTCCCGGCGTCCGGCGGCCAGGCGCTGCAAGATCGGAAGCGCAAAAGCCGCGGTCTTACCCGAGCCGGTCTGCGCCGAGGCCCAGACGTCGCCGCCACGCAACACGGCCGGGATGGCGTCCACCTGCACCGGCGTCGGCGTGGTGTAGTTCCGCTCCGCGACGGCCCGCAGCAGGGGTTCGGATAGGCCGAGGGAGGAAAAGGTCATGGCAGATGGAGCGCGCTGACCTCAGCGGGCTTTTGGCAGGACGCATGCACCAATCACACACCCCGCCCTGACGGGCACCCCTCTTGATAGAGGGGACCTTGGGCTTGATTCCCCTCTATGAAGAGGGGTGGCGCGAAGCGACGGGGTGTGTTGGTTCGCCATGGAAAACCCTCTCACCCCAGCTGAACAATGATCGTGTGCCCGTTGGCCTTCACCTGGTCGCCGACGGCGAGCTTCTTGCGCTTCTGCGTCTCGACGACGCCGTTAAGGAGGACGGCGCCCTCGCTGATCAGCTGCTTCGCCTCGCCGCCGCTCTCGGTCAGGCCACCGAACTTGATGAACTGACACAGCTCGATCGGCACTTCCCGCACGACGACCTTGCGCGGGCTGGACGAGTTGGTGGCTTGGACGGGCGAGCGAGGTTTCGGCATGGACGTGATATGAACCACAAAGTCACGAAGGCACAAAGGATTTTTGCCCGCTAATCACGCGAATAATGCGAATGAGCGGAGTGTTTTTCGTGGCCAACCTGCCCGGATCTCTGTGTCTCCGCGCCTTTGCTTGCCGTGCCCTCCATTAGCGATCATTAGCGCCAATTAGCGGTTACTGCTTTGGTTTCTTCTCCGGTTCCACCAACCGGATGCCATCGGGCTCAATATAAATCCGTTGCTCCTTGAAGAGTGCGCCGATCGCCTGCTTGAAGGCCTTCTTGCTCATGCCAAAAACCTCGCGGATCTCCTCCGGCAGGCTGTTGTCGTGGTAGGGCAGGCGTCCGCCCTTGGCCTCCAGCATCGCGACGATCTGGTCCATCAGCGGGCCGATGCGACGGTAACCCGCCTGGCCGAGTGCGAGGTCGAGTTTGCCGTCCGGCCGGATGGTGCGGATGTAGCCCTCGACCAGCTGGCCGACCTTGAGCGTGCCCGTCACATCGGTGTGGTAGATCAGGCCACGGTGGGCATTGTTGACGACAAGATTGTAGCCCAGCGGGCTCTTGCTCGCCACCAGCAACCTGACCGATTCACCCTCGTGATAGGGCGGCGGCGTCTGATCCAGTCGACGGTTGAAGCGCGCACTGGCGATGAGCCGGTTGGTACGCTCATCCAGCACCACCATCACGACCACATGGTCGCCGGGATTGAGCGGGCCGTCCATCTCCCGCATCGGAAGAAGCAAATCCTTCTCCAGTCCCCAATCGAGAAACACGCCGACCCGCGGGTTGATCGCCGCGACCCGTAGGTATGCCAGCTCGCCCACGGTTGCCAACGGCTGCTGGGTCGTGGCGACGAGGCGGTCCTCCGAGTCGCGATAGACAAACACGTCGACCTTGCCCCCCACGGTCGCTCCGGTCGGAATATATTTCCCCGGCAGCAGGATTTCCCCCTGGGCCCCGCCATCGAGATAGAGCCCCGGTTGCGCGGAGCGGACGACGGTGAGCAGATTGCGTTTGCCGATTTGGGCCATGGCGCAACTTGACCGGTCGCCCGGGCCTTGGGGAGGCAATTCGGCAACAACACGTCCAAGAGTCTCGCCATTGCCTACTGGTCCTGTCGGTTACGAGGTCGGATTCATGTCTCGTGAAGGAGGCGTCGTAAGCGAGTAGCCAACAGCCCCGACCTTCGTTCCCGTCGCCTCCTGCGCGAGGCATCTGCTTGCGAATCTTTGTGCCCTCGTGCCATTGCTTGCCGTGCCGTAGCCCCGCGACCGCGGGACGAAGGCAGGTGGTTCACCTAAATCAGTATGTAGGCGCATTTGTATAGTCGAAAATCCCGCCCAAGTCGTCAGTCCTGCTTGGTCGACAATCCTCCCACCCACCAATGAAAAAATCCCTCGGTGCACTCACGTGGTGTTTCGCCCTGCCCGCCCTCGCCTTCGCCTGGTCCAACCCGGGCCACATGGCAGTGGCTGCCGTCGCCTATGATGAACTTACCCCCACTGAGCGAACGAAGATTCTGGGCGTCCTCCGGCAGCACCAGGATCTGAGCCAGATCAACAGCGGATTCCGAACTTCCCCGGACGACCGCTCCTTCTTCATGGCCGCGGCAACGTGGCCCGACCTCATTCGCAATGACGCACATTACACCGAATCCACCGACGATCCCTACGACACCCAGAAGCCGGCGGTGGCCAAGATCGACTATCACGACAAACTCAAGCATCGCGGCTGGCATTTTCACAACACCTACTTCTGGGCGGACACACCACCGGCGGGAAATCTTCCCACCACTGCGCCGGTCAACGCCGTTGGCGTAGTCAAGGTTCTGGTAGGCCAGATCGGCTCAAACGAAGACGCGAAGGAAAAAGCCTACGACCTCATGTGGCTGTTCCACCTGGTCGGAGACCTGCACCAGCCGTTGCACGCTGTGTCAGCCGTCAGCCGGCAGCACCCCGATGGCGACCACGGCGGAAATTCCGTGCCGCTCCGGGGCGTTGATGGGATCGATGAACTCCACGCCTTCTGGGACAGATTACCCGGAACCACCGCCGGCCACCACGACCTCCAGGCAGACGTTGCCACTGCCAGCAGCTTCGTGGCTTCGCTGGGCGGGGTCTCCCTCGGTTCCACTCCCAACAACACTAATCCCGCGACCTGGGCCGACGAATCGTTCGCCCTGGCCAAGAAACACGGCTACCACTTCAAACTGGTTAAAAAGCCCGACGGCACCAAGGCGGAGCTGAGCAGCAGCTACCGGAAAGCCGCCCTGAAGGACGCAAAACGCCGGGTGAAACTAGCCGGCCACCGTCTGGCCTTGATCCTCCGGGATGCGTTCAAGTGACAACGGCGGGGTACTCTCATACCTCCTCATACGCGTCCTGACCCCGTAGAAGGCGTGGCCCCGTAGTAGGCGCTCAATTGCCGCCGCTGGCGGCGAAACCCTGCGTTTTCAAAGGGGCCAGGACCACCAAGGAAGATTGGGACGACGAGGGCACGATCACAGCGAGAACTTTTCCCCGGGCTTCGTGCTGCACGACAACCGCCCAGGCGTAGTCATCGTAAGCAGCGATTGGTGCCAAGCCCCCGGGCGGCGGCGGCGGCGGTGAGGTGACCCCCATCGGGCGGGTGACGGTAGTGCAGCCAGCGAACAGAACGATGACGGCAAAAAAGCCCGTCCGCATGAGGACGGTAGTGAAGTAGGGGGAGTTAGCTATTTCCAAGGTGGTCATGATTGGTTCGCCGAAAGGTTCAATATCGGCGGAAGGTCCCCGGACTTGATGGCGCGGCGCGCACAGACGGTCAGGAAATTCCTGCCCCCGCATTACACCCAACAGCCGGCTCGTGAAGCGCTGACTTCCCGCGTCACTTGCGCGCCATCCTCCCCCGTGATCGTGGGGTTTGGGGCCGGAATCCCGCTATCGCCTCGGGAGAATTTTTCTGATTTGGCATGGGCCCCAACTGGACTTGCGCCGATTAGCTTAGACTGCCTCATGAAATTACAAACCAAGCTAACCCTGAGCTTTACCCTCGTGGCCATCATCACCTTGGTCGTGGCGGCGATCGGTTATTGGCAGGTGGAAAAATTGGCCACGGCACTCTATGAAGTCGGTGCCGTGCGTTTGCCCAGCATTCAGGGTCTCGATACCATCAACGAGGGCATGACGGCCATCCGCGCGGCGGAGCGCCTCGTACTGGTGCCGGGCGTGGACCAGGCCACCCTGGCTGAACTCGCGGAGCAGGAAAGGCGCGCCTGGGTTCGCGTGGACCGGGGCTGGAAACTCTACGAACCGCTCCCGCAGACCCCCGAGGAGAGCGTCAAATGGCGCGCCTTTGTCCCGGCCTGGCGAACCTGGCAGACCGAGCATCAGGCGGTGATGGATATCGCCTTCACGAACTGGCTGCACCCCAATGCCGCGACGCTCACCCGCGCCCAGGCGCAGAGCCGGATCGCCGAGCGCCACGCCCGGGAGGCCGCCGGCCTGCTGGCCGAGGTCACCGCCATCAACGACGCGGTGGCGGCGCGGGCCAAAAAGGACTCGGTCGCCAGCCAGGAGGACATGAAGACAGTACAGTACCTGATGCTTGGCACGGCCGTCGCCGGATTCGTCGCCGCCATCGGGGTGGGCATATATATTGGGCGGCGGATTAGCCGGCCGGTGGAGAAAATGTCCGCGGCTTTTGCCGCTATCGAGCGCGGCGACCTGGACGTGCACATCCCGCCGCATTCTGGTGATGAAATCGGGCAGGCCACCCAGGCCATGAACAGCATGGTCGAGGCGTTGCGCAATGCCCAGGCGACGGTCCGGGTCGTCAGCGACAACCTGCCGAACTGCCTGCTTTACCAGCTGGTCCGCGAACCCGACGGCCGACGGCGCTTTCTCTATATGAGCGCCGGGGTCGCACAGCTGCACGGCCTCACGGTGGAGGCCGTGTTGCGGGACCCGGACCTCCTCTACAGCCGGGTGGTGGCCGGGGACCGGGAGGCGCTCGAGGCCGCAGAGTTGACCTCGATGACCACCCTGTCCGTCTTCAATATCGTGGTGCGTATGCAGCTGCCCACGGGCGAACTGCGCTGGCGGCAACTTTGCTCGCAGCCGCAGCGGTTATTGGACGGGCGGGTTCAATGGCACGGCATTGAACTGGACATCACCGAACAGCGGTTGGCGGAGGAGTCGCTCAAGGCCACGACCGAGCGCTTGAAGCTGTCACTGCAGGCCTCCCGCCTTGGCGTCTGGCACCGCGATCTGCTGACTGGCGCCTCGGAATGGGACGACCGTGTAGCGGAAATACTGGCGCAGGAAATCCCGGGCCGCCATCGGTCCGTGGACGAGGTTTTGGCCTCGGTTATTCCGGAAGACCGTCCGACGCTGGTGGCCGCACGCGAGCAGCTCTTGCGCGGGGGTGGCTACGATATCAAGCTACGCTTCCGGCGACCCAACGGGGAACTGCGGCACATCAGTATTCAAGCCGTGCTCCAGCGTGATGCCGCCGGCCAGCCGCAGTCCACCATTGGCGTCATGGCAGACATCACCGATCTCGTGCACACCGTAGAGGAGTCCGGTCGCCTGCGGGAAAAACTGCGGCAGGCGCAGAAGATGGAGACCCTCGGCACGCTGGCGGCCGGCATTGCGCACGACTTCAACAATCTGCTGACCGGGATCAATGGTTTTGTGGACCTGGGCGTCTCCACGCTCCCGCCCGACCATGAGGCGGTCTCGATGCTCCGGCAGGCGCGCCAAGGCGCCACCAGCGCCCGGGACCTGGTCCGTCGCATCCTGGATTTTTCCCGCCGGATGCCCGACACCGAACGTGCCGTCGTGCGGCTGGCGAACTTCGTGCGCGACAGCGCCCCGCTCATCACCGCGGGCCTGCCCGACCAAGTATCGCTTTCCTTTGCGCTGGAAGAGAACACCCCCACCGTACGGGCAGACGGAGGCCAGGTTCAGCAGGTGCTCATGAATCTCTGCGTCAACGGCGCGCATGCCATCGGGGAACGCGGCGGAACGATCAAGATCGGCCTGCGGGCCGAGGAGCTCGCCGACGAAGGCGTCGCCGACGCCACCGCCCGTCAGATCAAAGTCGGGCGCTATGCCTGCCTGTCGGTGACCGACACCGGCTGTGGCATGAGCCCGGAGGTTGCCGCCCGGATCTTCGAGCCGTTCTTCACGACCAAGCAAGCCGGGGTGGGCACCGGGCTCGGCCTGTCGGTGGTGCAGGACATTGTGGCGGAACACGGCGGATACATCCGGGTGCGAAGCGAACCCGGCCGCGGCACCCGTTTCGAGGTGCTGCTTCCGGCGGTCGAGGGCGAAGCGACGCCGACCCTGGTCCCGGAAGCCGGGAGCACGGCTCGAGGCCAAGGGGAACGCGTGCTCGTGATCGATGATGAGCCCTCGATCGCAGCCGTGACCAAGCGCGTCCTGACCGACGCCGGCTACGTGCCGGAGGTGTTCGGTTCCGCCCTGGAGGCTTGGACGCAATTTGCCGCGCAGCCCGACCGTTACGCCCTGCTGCTCGTAGACCACCAGATGCCCGGCCTCACGGGGACCGAGTTTGCGGGCCGGGCGCGGCAGCTGTCGGCCGCGCTACCGATCGTGGTCATGACCGGGCGCATCGACGGCGGGGAATCGGGGGAGCTGAAGCGACTCGGCCGGATCGATATGCTGGCGAAGCCCTTCGGAATCGCGGATCTGGTGGCGCGAGTCACGGCCTCCCTGCACCCGCCGGCGCCGACGCTACCCGGCTAGGGATCGATCAGGCCCTCGTTGATCGCGATGTGGACCAAGTCGACCACCCCGTTGACCTTGAGCTTGGCAAAAAGACTGAGGCGGTGCGTCTCCACGGTCTTCGGGCTCACTTGCAGGCGGAACGCAACTTCCTTCGTGCCGTGGCCCTCGGCCAGCAACTGCAGGACCTCCCGTTCTCGGGCGCTCAGCAATTCGGCGAGCAGGGGCACCTCGCCGCGCTCCATCAGGCCGCGGAGCTGGGGACTGAGCCAGGTCTGGCCGGCCCGCGCCGCGCTGATCGCAGTCAACACCTGCTCGAAGGCATGGTCCTTCAGCACGTAGGCGTTAACACCGGCGTTGAGCGCCTGGGCCACCGAGCGGCGTTCGCTGCGCATGGAAAGTACGACTATGATCCCGGCATACCCACCCGCCCGCAACTGGGCCGCCGCCTCCAACCCGTTGAGCTCGGGCATGGCGATGTCCGTGAGCACCACGGCGGGTTGCAACGCCCGCACCCCATCCACCAGGGCCCGGCCGTCGGCGGCCTCGCCGACCACGCGCAGTCCCGGCTGGCGCGCGATCAGCAGGCACAGGCCGTCGCGGACGATCTTGTGATCATCGGCGACGAACAAGGTCAGGCTGGCTCCGTCGTTCGACATGGGTCGAGCTTGCAAGGCGTCCGTGGCTTCCGCCAGCCGCAAACTAGCCGGCCGTTTCGGCGGCGTCGCCGGGGCAAAGGCTGGTGACTTGCGCGAGGAGATCCTCGATCGAGAACGGCTTGGGCAGGACGACGTCGGCGCCCAAGAGCTTGGCCGCCCGCAGGAGGTTGGGCTGATACGCGTCGGCGCCGCCGGAGATTGCGAGGATGGGGGCGCGATGAGTGTGGCGACGCATTTCCCGGATCGATTCGAGGCCTTCTTTCTCGGGCATAAACAGGTCGCAAATCACGCAGTCAGGGCGCAGTGAGGCGTAGAGCTGGAGGCCTTCGTTGCCGTTGGCGGCCTCAGTAACGGCATAGCCCGCCCGTCCCAGCGCGTGGCGGACGAAGGTTCGCACGTAGGGATCGTCGTCGATTAGCAGAATTTTTTTCATTGGCCCGTTTTTTTTGGCGCGGTTGATGGTGTGCGCCGGTCCGAGATTTGGACGCGGCGAGGCAAAAGGGGAGCCTGCAGAAGTAAGGATTTTCCTGACCTGGATGCGGCCATTCGGGATTCAGGCGGCGGGGTACGCTCCGATGTTAATGCTCTTAACAATTATCCAACATACTCATGAACAACTGGACCATCGGTCAACGCGTCTCATTCGGCTCCGGCCTCCTCTGTCTCCTCCTGGCCGGCTTGGGGGGCTTTGCCGTCCTGCGCCTCAACGTCATCAACCGGATCAGTGACAGCGTCGCCTTCGACTCACTGCCCGGCGCGATCTACGCGGGCGAGATCAACAACAACCAGGGAGAAAACCAAATCCGTGTCGTCTCGCTGCTCCTCGCCACGACACCGGAAGAACGGCAGGCGATCCTCGCGGAGATCAAGGAACGGAATGCCCTGATCACCGAGTCGATCAAGAAATACGAGGGTTCGATCAACGCCGACGAGGACCGCAGGAACTTCGAGGTTCTCAAGAAGACGCGCGAGGAATTCAGCGCGGCCCGCGCCAAATACGTGCAATTGGTCGAGACCAGCCACGATGCGGCCGCGGCGTTCCTGGCGCGGGAGCTCAAGCCACTTTACCAACACTATTCTGATGCGGCCGGCGTCCTGCTCGACTACAACGCGAAAAACGGCAGCGCACGGGGCGACAGCCTCGCGACCACCGTGAAGTCCACCACCCGCATCCTCATCATCACGGCCATCGCCGGCCTCGTAGTCGGCATAGCTTTCGCCGCGTTCACCGTGCGGGCCATCAAGCAGGTGCTCAAACGCGCGACTTCCGAGCTCAGCGCTGGCGCCGACCATACGGCGGCGGCCGCGGTCCAAGTGTCCTCTTCCAGCCAGTCTCTTGCCGAGGGCGCCAGCGAACAGGCCGCCTCACTCGAGGAGACCAGCGCCTCGCTGGAGGAAATCTCCAGCATGACAAAGCGCAACGCCGAGTCCGCCACTCAGGCCAAGGATCTTTCCGCCCAAACCCGCCAGGCCGCCGAGACCGGGGCCGCCAGCATGGCGGAAATGAAGACGGCCATGGACGCCATCAAGGATTCGTCCGCCAACATCGCCAAGATCGTGAAGACGATCGACGAGATCGCCTTCCAGACGAATATTCTCGCGCTCAACGCTGCCGTCGAGGCCGCCCGGGCCGGCGAGGCCGGGGCCGGGTTCGCCGTCGTCGCCGAGGAGGTGCGCAACCTCGCCCAGCGCTCCGCGCAATCCGCCAAGGAGACCGCCACCCGCATCGAGGACTCGGTCGCCCGCAGTGAGCACGGGGTGATCATCAGCGCCAAGGTGGTCGAGAGCTTTGACGAGATCGTGACGAAAGCCCGCAAGGTCGACGACCTCATCGCCGGGATCGCGACGGCCTCAAACGAGCAGAACGAGGGCATCACCCAGGTGACGACCGCGGTTTCGCAGATGGACAAGGTCACCCAGTCCAGCGCAGCCAACGCCGAGGAAACCGCCAGCGCCTCCGAAGAGCTGAGCGCCCAGGCTGAGATGATGCGCGAGTCGGTCAGCACGCTCCATCAATTGGTGGATGGTGCCGGTTCGAGAGGGTCACAGCCGGGTGGGAGCGAGATCGTCTCGCCCGCGAAGACCCCTGCGCCGAGCCCGGCGGCGGGTCTCCGGAAGCCGGTTATCTCTGCCAAGCCCGCGCGCCAGAGCGGGGCCACCTTGATTGCGGGCAATGGCGGCCGCCAGCACGATGAATTTTTCAAATAACCCGTCATGAGCATCACCACCGCCACGTCATCGCTGGCCGGCAAATATCTTACCGTTGCCCTCGCCGGCGAGTCCTACGGCATCGCCGTCCTCAAGGTACGTGAGATCATCCGCCTGCAGAAGATCACTCCGGTCCCGCATATGCCGGATTTCGTGAAGGGGGTCATCAACCTGCGCGGCCGGGTCATCCCGGTCATCGATCTGCGGCTCAAGTTCGGCCTCCGCGCGGTGGACACCGAACGCACTTGCATCGTGGTCGTGCGCCTCGTCACGGTCGCCGACGGCTCGAACGCGATGGGGCTGATCGTCGACTGCGTGGAAGAGGTGGTAAATCTGACCGCCGGCCAGATTGAACCGACGCCGGAATTCGGCGTGTCCCTCGGCGCCTCCTGCCTGCTGGGCATGGCGAAGGTAAACGACCAGGTCAAAACCCTGCTCGATATTGAACGAGTCGTGAACGCCACGATTCTGGCGAAAGCCGCGATCGGGCCTGCCTGATCTGTTCGCGGCCACCGCTGTCGGGGCTCTCGTTCCCGGCCCTGACATCGAGACCGTCGGCCAGCCAATTTTGGACATTATTTTCGCGGATCCAAACGCGGCGCTTGCCGCCCAACCTAGAATCGGGAATCTGAATCGAAAATTGAAACGCTCGGGTGATGGAATGGCAGACATGCGGGTCTTTGAAGCCCATGCCGTAAGGCGTGTGGGTTCGAGTCCCACCCCCGAGCACCACACATCCCTCGCCAATACATGAAGACCGCCTACGAGCCCCTTTATTTCTACCGGGGATCGGATGCGGCCTCGATCGAGGTGGCCCGTCCGGTGCTCGGGTTTCTCAATGTGGTGACGATCAACGATGATTTTGTTTTTCCGCGTCACCAGCATTTCAACTACCAGTTGATCTTCACCAAGCGCGGCATCTACCGCTGCCTGGTGAACGATGTCCGGCTCACGATGAAGGCGGGCGAAATCCTGCTGGTCAAGCCGGGGGACTGGCACGAGGACCACGGTCGGAAGGGCCTGGTGTACCACGCATTGAACTTCGAACTCGCCGGGGGCGGAGGCGAACGCGGCATCGACATTGTTTTCCAGCCGGGCATCGCGCCGCACCAGCAGGTGTTGCGCGGCCGGAATACGGAATGCTGGAGCATCATCGACGGCATGCAAACCGAGGCCACGCGGACGGACCCGTTTGTGGCTCATCTGGAAAATGCCCTGCTGCTCGAGTTGTTTTGGCGGATCATCAGGGCGCTGCCTCGCATCCGCCTTTCCTCGGTGTTGCTCCACCGATCGGAACAGCAGGCGTTCAGCGAGCGGTTGCGCCGCGTGTTCGACGGCCACCTCGACAAGCCCCTCGATGCGGAAAGCGTGGCGGCGCAGTTGGGCGTCAGCGTGCGCACGCTCACCACCCGCTGCCGCGAGATCACGGAGAAGCCGCCGATGCAGGCGTTCATGACGCACAAGATGGACTATGCCGCACAGTTGTTGCAGATCACCTCCCTGCCCGTGAAGGCCATCAGCTACCGGCTCGGTTTCCAGAACCAATATCATTTTTCACGGGTGTTCCGCCGGTTCATGGGCCAGCCTCCGACGGCCTTCCGCGCGTTGCCGAAATAGATATCTCTTGGCGAAACAGGGCATTTTCTGGCGCCGGGGTTTTTTGCTAGACTGGGAGAGTTAAAAACCCGCCCGCCCCCGCGGGCTTTGCCCTCCAGACGATCCTTTGCTTGCGCCGGCCCCGGCCGGCGCAAACACCCGGCAAGTCTGTTCCCCCCACCCCAAACGCCTCGCGCACTTTCCGGAACAGCCGGAATGAAGCGGGACGGAGTTTTGCCCAAATCAGAACCAGTATATGAGAACCACCTGCCTTCCCCTCCTCGCCGGCCTTCTTTTGCTGCCGGCTTTGCCCCTCGGGGCTCAAGCAACCAACGCCCAATCCGCTCCGGGCACCACCCCCGCCAGCCGGAGTCCCGTCCGGAAGGAAGCGGAAGAAACCATCGAGCTCTCGCCCTTTACCGTCACTGGCGAAGGCGACAAGGGCTATCGGGCGGCGAGCACGCTCGCGGGCACCCGGATCAACACCAGCCTGCGCGATACCGGCTCCGCTATCACCGTGCTAACGGAGGAGTTTTTCAAAGATACCGGCGCCACCAGTGCGGAATCGACCCTCGTCTATGCGACGAATGCCGAAGCCGGTGGCCTGGGCGGAAGCATGTCGGGTGCGTCCATCACCGCCTATGCCGACTATGAGTTGACCCGCTACCGCCCCCAGACCCAGACCCGCATCCGCGGCCTGACGGCGGCTGATCTCACCCGTGATTTGTTCCTGACCGATATCCCCTTCAACACCTACAATACCGGACGCGTCGATATCCAGCGCGGACCCAATTCGCTCCTCTTCGGCCTGGGCAGCCCCGGTGGCATCATCAACAACGTCCTGAATCAGGCGCTCTACAAGAACTCCCTGGAAGTCAGCCTCCGCATGGATCAATATGGCAGCAACCGGACGACGTCTGATATTAATCTGCAGATTATCCCCAAGGAATTGGCGATCCGGGTGGACACTCTTTACGGCGACACGATATTCCGGCAAAAACCGGCTTTCGAAATAGAAAAACGCCTTTATCTCGCGGCCAAGTATGAGCCGAAATGGCTGAAGTTTCCCAGTGCCCATACCATGCTGAAAGGCAGTTATGAGTATGGTGATATCAGTGCCAACCGCCCTCGCATCCGCCCGTTGCAGGATCAAATCAGCCCTTGGTTCAACACCAGCGGCCTGAACAAACTCACTGTCGACCCGGCGAATGTTGCGGCCAATCGTGCGCTCTATCCGATCCTCGGCAGTCCGCCGCGCGGCGGTGGCAATGTGGTCGCGGCAATGTGGGCCAACCCCAACTCAGACGTCCAGGGTGGCACCGGTATCACCCCCTATGTGCAGCTGGGCCGCAACACCGCGTCCAACAGCCCGGCCTTGCCGCGCCTCGAGTGGGTCGCCATCGGCTCCCGCAGTCAAAGTCCGGCTGCCTCCACCGCCTGGGGCGCCACGGCCTTCCCCGGTTTCTACAAGAGCCAGGAGCTGCTGGACCCGACCGTGTTCAATTTCTTCGATTTGCTGATCGATGGCCCGAACAAGTCGGAGCACCAGAAATTCAATGCGACGATCTTCACCCTCGAGCAGACCCTACTGGACGGCAACGTCGGTTTCGAACTCGGGGTTGACCGGCAGTATTACTACAGCACGGCGGACGCCGCGACCACCGGCTTCAGTGACGGCCAGGCTCTGGCGGTTGACATGAACACCACGCTGATCAACGGCCTGCCCAACCCCAACCTCGGCCGCCCCTATATTTCGTCCGACTCGCTGGACAACGCCTCGGATCGGAACACGCGCGAGTCCTTTCGCGCGACCGTCTATGGGATCTTCGATGCCCGGAAGCACATGCGGGAGTCCTTTCTCTCCCGGTTAATCGGCCGCAATACGTTCACCGGGCTCTACACCAAGCAGTCGGTGTATAAGGATTTTCGCAAATGGCGTGGCTACGTCGCCAGCGGTCAGCACAGTGCGGCGCTGCTGGGCACCAATGCGGCGACCGGCCTGCCCAATGCCGGCCTGAGCTTCATTGTGGGCCTCCACTATCTGGGTGACAGCCTGCTCACCCGCCCGCAGCTCGCTGGCGCGAACATCTCGAATATCAAGGTTCTCCAGGAGCCCCGGGGCGGCCTGCAGGGGTCCTACTGGAATCCGTCCGTCAACAGCGGCGCGGGCGGGTTTGTCACCACCCCCTTCAGCATCGTCTCCCGCTACTATGACGGCCCGGGCTATATGTGGAGTCCCAGCTCCCGGAAAGAGCGGACGGACATTACGTCGCGCGCTTTCGTCTGGCAGGGACAAATGCTCGACGGCGTCATCGTCCCCACCATGGGCTGGCGCGAGGACGCAGCCAAAGCCTACAATTCGGGCCCGCCCCCGACCAATCCGGTCACCGCCCACGCTCTGCCGGACAGCCCCCTGTTTGTGGTGCCGAAGATCCCGACGACGAATGTCGAAGGCGAAACCTTGAGCTATGGTGTCGTCGTCCACACCCCCAGGTCCATCAGCCAGCATCTGCCGGCCGGCCTGAACTTCGACTTGTTTTGGAACAAGTCCGACAACTTCCAGGCCGGAGCCGGCCGCACGGATGTCTATGGGCGGAACCAGCCGTCGCTCTCAGGCCAAACCAAAGACTACGGTTTCCTTATCTCCGTGCTGGATGACAAATTCATCCTCCGGGTGAATAAATATGAGTCGGCCGTGCAGAATGACAGCGTCGTCATCTTGAACCGGTTCTACCCCGGTGACGTTGAAGCCGGCTATTGGGATTCCGCCTCCCGGGCCTACAATATCATCAATCACCCGGCCGCAGTCGCTGCCTGGAATGCCAACCTGCCTTCCACGCTCTTCCAGCAGGGCTGGGCCTTCGCGCGCACCCCCACCCTGGACGGCTTCACCACCTTCAACAACCGGCCGGGCGGCGGCATCGAGCTGGCGGACACCGTTTCGACCGGCATGGAATACGAGCTGACCTACAATCCCACCCCGAACTGGCGCATCTCGATCAATGCCTCGAAACAGGATGCGGTTCGCAGCAACATTGGCAAAGACCTCGATGAGTGGATCGCCACCCGGCGCGTGATCTGGGAAGGTCCCGCAGGCGATCTGGAACGGGAAGGCGCCGGCGGCGCGACCCTGCGCGACTACGCCAGGGCCAACATCATCATCCCTTATGAGACCTTCAAGAACCAGAGCGGCGGTCCCGCCCAGGAAGTCCGCAAGTGGCGGTGGAACGCGATCACGAATTACACCTTCGCGAGCGGAATGCTGAAGGGTTTCAGCGTGGGCGGCGGTGTCCGCTGGCAGGACAAAGTGGCAATCGGCTTCCCCGTGCAATTGGTCAACGGGGTCGCGCAGTTTAATGTCAAGGCGCCCTATTATGGCCCGACCGAGACCAACATTGATTTCTGGCTTGGTTACGAGCACCGGCTGACCGACCGCATCGGATGGCGCGCCCAACTCAACGTGAAGAACGCCAACATCGGTGACAAACTGATTCCGGTCTATGCCCAGCCTGATGGCACGATCGGCGGCGCCCGCCTGGCCGAATCCCGGCTGTTCTATCTCACCAATACCTTCACGTTCTAAGAGGGCCAACCGGCGGTGGCCGCTTGCCACCGCCATACCGGATCCTCTGCGCGCGGCCACCCGTGTTCGTGCGCAGGGGCGGTTTCTTTCTGTTTGAACATTTCCATGCTTTCCCGCCACGCGCTGTCATCCACCGGCATTGAGTTTTACCATGCGGACCGCGATGCTTGGTTTCCCGCCCGCGTGCCGGGCTGCATCCACACGGATCTTCAGCGGCACGATCTGATTCCCGATCCGTTTTATGGGCGTAACGAAGCCGGGCTGCAATGGATCGAGCGCCGCGAGTGGCGCTACCGCGCGCGGTTTGACGTCCCGGCGGACGCCCGGGACCGGGCGCACGTCGACCTGGTCTTTGGTGGGCTCGATACGCTTGCCGAGGTCAGGCTCAACGGCCAGCTCCTCGGCCGGACGGAAAACATGTTTGTGTCGCATCGGTGGGACGTCCGTTCCCTGCTGCAGCCGGCCGGCAATCTGCTGGAGGTGATTTTCCATAATACGCTCGATTACCTGCGCGACCGGGCATCGTGGCAGCCTTTCCGGGAACGCAATGATCCTGTGGGCGGGCGCTCCCGCATTCGCAAGGAACAATGCCAGTATGGCTGGGATTGGGGCCCGCGCTTTGTCACCTGCGGCATCTGGCAGCCGGTGTGGCTCGAGTCCTGGGATGGCGCACGGCTCGACCAGGTTCACCTCCGCCAGGACCATCAGCCCGATCACACGGTGGTGCTGCACGCCACCGCGGCACTCGATCGCCCAGGCGGCGGCGAACGCCTGGTGCTCTCCGTCGCGCTGGACGGCCGGACCGTCGCGGAGAGCGCCCCGTTGCCGGACGCGCTCGCCGTCGCCATTCCCGACCCTCAGCTGTGGTGGCCGAACGGGCAAGGGGCGCAACCCCTCTACACGGTCACCTTGCAGTTGCTCGGACCCGACGGGGTGGTGCGCGACGAGTGGACCCGGCGGGTGGGCCTGCGGACCATCGAGTTGGTCCGGGAGAAAGACACCGCGGGCGAATCGTTCTATTTCCGCGTGAACGGGCGGCCGGTCTTCGCGAAGGGCGCAAACTGGATTCCCGACCACGCGTTCGTCACGGAGTGCGCGCCGCAGGGCTACCGTGAGCGGCTGCAGGCGGCGGCCGACGTGCACATGAACATGCTTCGCGTTTGGGGTGGCGGCATCTACGAGGCCCGGGACTTCTACGACACCTGCGATGAACTCGGCCTGCTGGTCTGGCAGGACTTCATGTTCGCCTGTGCGATCTATCCGGGCGTCCCGGAGTATTGCGAGCTGGTGCGCCGGGAGGCGGAGCACCAGGTCCGCCGCCTCCGGCACCACGCCTGCCTCGCGCTCTGGTGCGGGAACAATGAGATTGTGATGATGGACATCTACATCGCGGAGCTGCGCCGCGATCCCGCGAAGTGGGCCGACTACCAGCGGGTCTTTCACGGGGTTCTGCCCGAGGTGGTGGCGGCGTTCGATCCGGCCACGCCTTACTGGCCCTCGTCACCGTGGACCCCGGAGGAATATTCGGCCGACGCCAACCATGAGGGAGCGGGGGACACCCACTTCTGGGAGGTGTGGCATGCGCGGGCACCGGTGAAGGCCTACGAAAAACTCACCACCCGCTTCTGCTCGGAGTTCGGCATGCAGTCCTACGCCTCGGCCGGGCTCGCCGCCACTTTTTGCCCGCCGGAGTCCCTGAACGTGTTCTCCCTGGTGATGGAGAACCACCAGAAGAACGGCGGCGGCAATGCGACGATGCTCCACTACATGGCACAGCGCTACCGTTACGTCGACGGCTACGCCAACCTCGCCTATCTCTCACAGCTCAACCAGGCGTATTGCATGAAGGTGGGCGTCGAGCACTTCCGGCACCGCATGCCCCGGACGATGGGCGCGCTCTACTGGCAGATCAACGACTGCTGGCCGGTCGCCTCGTGGAGTTCCATCGAATATGGCGGCCACTGGAAGGCGCTGCACCACGAGGCCCGCCGGTTCTTCGCCCCGAGCCTCGTGTATCTCCGCACGGAGGCCGGCGTGGAAATCGGCCGCTACAACGAAATTTTCAACCACCTCACCTGCTACGAAATCTTCACCATCCACGACGCCCCTCAGCCCCGCGCCGCCCGGCTGCGCTGGTCGTTGCGCACTCTGGACGGACGGATCGTCGGGACCGAGCACGCCCGCGAGGTGGCGCTGGCGTCCCGCCAGGTGGTGCGACAGGCGGAGTGCGCGTGCGCCGAGGCGGGGGAGGAATGGACCCGCGAGCAGATTTACCTGCGCGCCGAACTGCTCGACGTGAACGGGGCCCGACTGTCGGTACAAACCGCCTTTTTCACGGTCCCGCGCTTCATTGACTTCGTGGATCCCCGGATCACGGCGGAGATCCGCGCGGCCGCCGGCGGAGGGGCAGAGATCACCCTCCGCAGTGTTTCCCTCGCGCCCGCCGTCGCGCTCGGGTTTGGCGGGATGCCAGTCTGGCTTTCCGACAACTGGTTCGACCTGACGGCAGGTGAAGACTACACTGTAACTGCGCGCCTGCCGGCGGGCGTGGGGATTGACGCGCTGCGCGCGGCGATCACCATCACTTCGCTCTGGCACAGCTACCAGCCATGCGCCCGGTCCAGCAACGCCGCGGACGGGGGTCGCGCCCATCACCCCAGTTAACCCCTGCCCCATGCCATTTCCCAAAGTCCGAGGTTTGCGCTGGTGGCTGGTAGGACTCCTCACGCTGGGGGCGGTCATCAATTATCTCACGCGCAGCACGCTGGCCAACGCCGCCCCGACGCTCCTGACGGAACTGCACATCACCCCGCAGGAATATTCGTGGATCCTGAACGCCTTCCAGGCGGGGATCATGCTGCAGCCGGTCTGCGGCTATGTGTTCGATGTGATCGGCCTGAAGGCGGGTTTTGCGATCTTTACCATCGCCTGGTCGCTGATCAGCATGGCGCACGGCCTGGGGCATACCTGGCAGCACTTCGCCTGGCTGCGCGGTTTCCTCGGTCTCGCGGAAGGTTCGTCGAACCCAGGCGGGATGAAGACGATCGCCGAGTGGTTTCCCAGCAAGGAACGCGGGCTGGCCACGGGGGTGTTCAACATCGGGGCAACCTTCGGTTCCATGCTGGCGCCGCCGCTCGTCGCGCTGGCTATCCTCTACTATAACTGGCAGTCGGCGTTTGTGATCACCGGCGTGCTCGGCCTCGGTTGGGTGGGCCTGTGGCTGTTGCTTTACCATTCGCCCGCGAAACACCCGGCATTGTCCGAGCAGGAACGGACCAGCATCGCCGCCGGCCAGGAAAAGCACCTGCGCGGCGACGCCACCCGTCCGTCCATTTGGAAAATCATCCGCCAGCGGAATTTCTGGGGCATCGCCCTGCCGAAGTCCCTCACCGACCCCACTTGGAGCATCCTCACGTTCTGGGTCCCGCTCTATCTCAGTTCGGTGCGTCATTTCAATTTGAAGGAAATCGCCATGACCGCCTGGCTGCCGTTTCTCGCCGCCGACCTCGGCTGCCTGTTCGGCGGTTTCCTGGTGCTGGCGTTGCAAAAGCGGGGCGTCGGCCTGATCAACGCGCGCAGGTGCGCGGTCACCGTCGGGGCGTTGCTTATGACGAGCATGGCGTTCGTAGGATTTGTCACGAGCCCGTACGCCGCGATCGGGCTCCTGTGCATCGGTGGGTTTGCCCAGCAAACGGTGTCGGTCACGGTGCTCACGATGTCGACGGACTTGTTCAATCGGAATGAAGTCGCCACTGTTACCGGCATGATCGGCACCTGCACGAACGCCGGGGTGCTGGTTTTCAATCTGCTTGTCGGCGGCTTGCTGGCCCGGATCGGCTACGAGCCGTTTTTCGTGGTCGTGGGCCTGCTGGACCTGGTGGGGGCATTTATCCTGTGGACGTTCGTGCGGGTGCCACCCATGCCGGTCGCCTCCGTCGGTCGCGCTGATTGACGGCGGGCACTGCCCCTGTGTCACTGGCTGAGCTATCTGACGTTGGTATGGTTAGGGTCGCAGCATCGTGAAAGCAGGCTACAGCGGATTTGCCCCCATGGCTGGCAAATCGCGATTGATCGGGCGATTTTCAGAGCGGGCCCTCACGGGGTACTAATGCAAACGGGACGTAC
Organism: Oleiharenicola sp.; assembly: GCA_025363455.1. GTDB lineage: Bacteria > Verrucomicrobiota > Verrucomicrobiia > Opitutales > Opitutaceae > Lacunisphaera. The sequence goes on from JANYDW010000038.1 coordinate 62,278, forward strand.
GCAATACTGTTTCCCCACTCTGGCGCGTAGCGCTTTGCTAGCTCGCCAATTGCAAACGCTCCCAAGACCTACGATATTTTAGAGTGGTGCCCCCACGCGGAATCGAACCGCGGTTTGATGAATGAGAATCATCTGTCCTAGCCGCTAGACGATGGGGGCGGAAAAACGAAAGAACAAAAAAGCGCACCGAACGGCGGGCCGTCAAGAGCGGAGATGAACTACCCAGCCAAGGGCACTGTTTGCCACAAAGAACACAAAAACCGGTCAGCAAGTGGAACTAGCAGGCGTCTATAGTCGCTCGGAAAAGTCACGATCCAACCCGAACCCTTTTCGTGTTTTTTGTGGCTAAAATGCCTCGGTCGATTCAGCCGAGCAGCTCCTCGGGCTTGAAGAAGCGGGCCAGCTCGGCCTTCGCGTTCTCGTCGCTGTCGGAGGCGTGGACCACGTTCTTCATCATCTCGGTTCCGAAGTCGCCGCGGATCGTGCCCTTGGCCGCCTTGCGGGAGTCCGTGGGCCCGAGGAGGTCGCGCACCTTCTGGACGATGCCGTCGCCTTCCAGCGCCATCATGATGACCGGGCGCGAGCTCATGAAGGCCTCGATCTCCGGGTAAAAGGGTTTGTCGGCGACATGGGCGTAGTGCTCACGCAGCTTGGCCGGGGTCAGCTTGGCCAGCTTGCAGCCGACAATGGTGAAACCCGCGCTCTCAAAGCGGTTAAGCACGTTGCCGACATGGCGCTGGGCCATGCAGTCCGGCTTAAAGATGACGAATGTTCTCTGCATATAAGCGGCCCACCATAGTTTCGGAGACTCGTTTGAAAAGCCCCGATTTGAAGAATCTTCTGACCTCGGAAGCTGCCCGCTAATCACGCGAAATATACGAATTGGGATCAATCCCCGGTTCAGAAGCCTCTCATTTCGTGTGGTTCGCGTGATTGGCGGGCAAATTCTGTCAGGTCTCTTCCACCCTACCCCGCATGGACTTCAACGCCGCCAAGGCCGCCAGCCGGGCTTCCCCGTGGTCCACGATGGGGTGCGGATAGTCCCGGCCCAAAGCCAGCCCGGCCCCGGCCAGCACATCCATCGGGGCTTCCCAAGGTTGATGGATGAACTCGACCGGCAGTTTCGCGAGTTCCGGAACCCAGCGGCGGACATACGCACCCGTCGGGTCGAACTTCCCGCCCTGCAGAATCGGGTTGAAGATGCGGAAATACGGCGCGGCGTCCGCCCCGCAGCCCGCGCTCCACTGCCAGCCGAGCGTGTTGCTAGCCAGATCGGCGTCGACGAGTGTGTCCCAAAACCACCCCGCGCCTTCCTGCCAGGACAGCCGCAGGTGCTTCACCAGAAACGAAGCCACGATCATCCGCACGCGGTTGTGCATCCAGCCGGTCGCCCACAGCTGACGCATTCCGGCATCCACGATCGGATAGCCGGTCAAGCCCCGCTGCCACGCGCGCAGTTGCTGCGGATCCTTCCGCCACGGGAAGGCAGCAAAGTCTGTCCGTAACGGCTGCTCCGGCGTGGAAGGAAAATGATACAGCAGATGATGCGCAAACTCCCGCCAGCCCACCTCGGTTAGAAACACCTGCGCACCGCGGTTCGCGGGGAACACACCGCTATCCTTCGACAACGCCCGCACGGCGGCCCAGATTTGACGCGGCCCGATGTCCCCGAAATGCAAATGCGGCGACAGCGCGGACGTCCCCTCGATGTCGGGCAGATTGCGCTGCTCCGCGTAGCCCGCCAACGGACCCGCGATGAATTTCTTCAGGCGCTTCAGCGCACCCGCTTCGCCCGGCTGCCACATCGCGGCGAATCCGGCGTCCCACTTGAGCGTGGGCAGCAGGGCGAGTTCGTCGAGGGCGAGCGACTTGGGCCACTTCGCGGGTGCGGCGATCGGTCCGGCCGGTAATTTTATCGGCGCCTCCACCGTCAGCGTCTGACAATGCTTCCAGTAAGGCGTGAACACCTGGAACGGCCTGCCAGCCTTGTTCTGCACCGTGTGCGGTTCGAATAGCAGCGCGGCGTTGAAACTCTTCGCCTCGACGGCCGCCTCGGCGAGGCCAGCCTTCAGTGTCTTGTCGCGGGCGATCACCGCCGGTTCGTAGCGCCGGTTCCAGTAAACGGCCGCGGCGCCGGTGGACTTGATCAGCCCGCGCAGCACCGCCCCACTCTCTCCCCGGGCCAGCACGAGCCGGGAGCCGCGTTCGCGGAACGAGACATCGAGCGCCGACAGCGAATGATGCAACCACCACCGTGCGGCTCCGCCGATGGGCCAGCGACCCTCCCCCGCCTCATCGAGAATGAAGACCGGCACCACTGGCCCGCCACGCGTGATCGCGGCAGCTAACGCGGAATTGTCCTGTACGCGCAAATCCTGTCGGAACCAGACGATGGTGGGCGTCATGGCTGTAGGACGGGATCGCCGAATCCCGCCTGCATGCGATTTCCGCGCTGCGTTCGAGGCGGGATTCGGCGATCCCGCCCTACAGCGCAACCCTTCGTGTAGGCGCGCGCCTTGTGCGCGCCCGGGCGTGGCCGAGCCACGCCCCTACAGTCGGAGGAAACGGAATCGTCCACCCTCACAGCACTTCGCTGTAGAGCTTCTCGTAGGCCGCGACCGCCGTCTTCCATGAGAAATCCCGTTGCATGGCGCGCCGCTGCACCGCCGCATAGCCGGTTTTGTCCGCATACAACGCCAAGGCCTGCTTTAGGCCCGCGTTGAATCCTTCCTGTGTAGGCGGAAACATGATGCCCGTGCCGGCCTCGGCTGGTCGGGTGGCTTCGATCACGGTGTCGACCAGCCCGCCGACCTTGCTGACCAGCGGGATGGTGCCGTAAGCCTGGCTGTACATCTGGTTCAGCCCGCAGGGCTCGAAGAGCGAGGGCATGAGAAAGAAATCCGCGCCCGCCTCCACGAGGTGGCTTGTGGCCTCGTCGTGCCGCACGCTGACGGCGATCTTATCCGGGTGCGCAGCCGCGAGGGCGCGCATAGCTTCTTCGTATTTTTTGTCGCCGCCGCCCAGCACCACGAGGCGGCAGTCGTGTTGGGCGAAAAACTCCGCCGCCCCCAGCACCAGGTCGAGGCCCTTGCTGACGGTGAACCGGCAGACCATGCCGAAAATGGGTCCCTTGAACTTCTGGTCCCAACCGAATTCCTGCAAGAGCTTGGCCCGGCAAAGCGCCTTGCCCGCGATGTTCTCGACGCTGTAGCGCGCCGGCAGGCTGGCGTCCACCGCCGGATTCCACACCGCCGTGTCGATGCCATTGATGATGCCGTGCAAATCCTCGATGCGCGTGGCGATCACGCCGTCCATGCCGTTGCCGAACAGCGGGGTCTGGATCTCTTGCGCGTAGCGCGGGCTGACGGTCGTCACGAGATCGGCGAAGACGATGCCGGCCTTCATCATGCACATCTGGTCGTAGTACTCCAAGCCATCGATGCTCATCAGGTCCTCGGGCAGATTGGACAGCGCGAAGGATTTTCGGGGGAAGATGCCCTGGTAGGCGATGTTGTGGATCGTGAAAACCGTCTTGAGGGCGAGCGTCACGCCGTAACGTCGCTCCGCATCGCGCAGGAACAACGGCAGCATGCCCGTCTGCCAGTCGTGGCAGTGCACGATGTCAGCTTTGAAGTCGGTGAGGCGCAGCAACTCGGCGACGGCCTTCTGGAAGAAAATGAACCGCGCGTCGTTGTCGTCGTAGTCGCGCTCGCCCGTCCAGTACGGCAGCTTGCGGTCAAAATATTCCTCGCGGCAGACCAGATGAAGCCGCAGGCCCGGGCGGGGCGTGAGGGTGAGGACATCGCCTGCCAGAAAAGCATCGCCCATCTCGATCTTCAGCCGGTGGGTGAGCTTGGCGCCCTTGGCGGCCGGGCCGTCGAGCACGGAACGGTAGCCGGGCAGGAAGATCGCGATCTCGTGCCCCTGGTCCACGAGCGCGCCGGTGAGAGCCGCGACCATGTCAGCCAGTCCGCCCGTCTTGAGATAGGGAAACAGTTCGCTGGCGGCATGGGCAATTCGCATGTTGCAACCCTACAGGCCGGGCCGCACGGTGCGACCAGAAAATCCCGGGTCGTTGCGTTGCAGTCTGAGCCGTCATCGCCTAGGATGCGATTATTCTCACTCAACCCGTTCAACACACCCCGTCACTTCAGCCTTCGCCAAGCCTACGGCCCGACAGGGCGTGCCACCCCTCTTCATAGAGGGGAGTCAAACTCAAGCAGCCGAAGTCCCCTCTATGAAGAGGGGTGCCCGACAGGGCGGGGTGTGTGGTCCACATCCGTCGTCCGCCTAACCTCTCATGAATATTTCCGAACGCCTGTTCGCCCATCTTTCCCGCCGGAACTATGTCCCCGCTCCCGCTGACGCCATCATCAAGGAGTGGCGGCTCAATCCCAAGCAGCGCCGCGCCTTCAACACCGAGGTCGCCGAACTCGTCCGCTCCGGCCGGATCACGCTGATCAAAAAAGATCGCCTCTGTCTGCCGCGCGAGGCCGACCTCGTCACCGGCACGATCAACTTCCGCCAGAAGGGCTCGGCCATGGTCGCGCCCGAGGTCCGCGCCACCGAGCCGCGCAAGCCCGCCATCTTCATTGCCGGCGAGGACACCGGTGTGGCCTTGCAGGGCGACAAGGTCGTCGTCCGACTGCGCTCACCCAAGGAGCGCGACTTTCCGCATTTCCTCAAGCCCGGCGAACAAGCCGGGCGCGTCATCAAGATCCTCGAGCGCGGCGCCGCCACGCTCACGGGCACGCTCCAGCGCGGCAACTCCTACTTCTATGTCATGCCCGACGACCCGCGTATCGGACACGACATTATCGTCGCCGACCCAGTTAAGGCCCGCCTCACGCCCCCGGCTGTTGTCGGCGACAAGGTCATCGTCCAGCTCAACGAATGGAAGGAGCGACACCTCAACCCCGACGGCGTCATCACGCAGCGCCTCGGCCGGGCCTTCGAGCCTCGCGCTGAGCTCGCCGCCATCTTCCACAAATACAACCTCGCAACCTCGTTCCCCGACCCGGTTGTCCGCGAGGCCGCCGCGATCCCGCCCGAGGTCCAACCGGGCGACCTCGAGGGCCGTCGCGACTATCGCGCCGTGCCGACCTTCACCATCGACCCGGACGACGCCAAGGATTTCGACGACGCGCTTTCCGTCGAATACCTCGACAACGGCGAGATCCGCGTCGGCGTGCACATCGCCGATGTCAGCCATTACGTGTACCCCGGCACTGCCCTCGACCGCGAGGCGCAGCAGCGTGGCAATTCCACCTATCTCGTCGGCACCGTTGTGCCCATGCTACCGGAGAAACTTTCCAACGGCCTCTGCTCGCTCGTCGAAGCCAAGGACCGCCTGACCAAGGCCGCGATCTTCACCTTTACCCGCGCGGGCGCGATCAAGTCCGTCGACTTCGCCAATACGGTCATCCGCAGCCGCAAGCGCCTCACATACAAGCAGGCCTACGCGCTGATGTTCGAGGACGACCCTGCGAAGATCCGCAAGCTCCCCCTCCCCGGCGCACACCAGACCGGCTCCACCGGCCGCGCCCTCAATGAACTTTCCCAGGCCGAGCTGACCGACCTTCAGAAATGGGTCCGCCAGCTCTGGACCCTCGGCAGCAAACTCCGCAAGGAGCGCATGGCCGGCGGCTCGCTCGACCTCGACATGCCCGAGACCAAGATTTTCGTCGATGCCGAAGGCTACGCCGACCGCATCGAGAAAATCGAAAACGACGAGAGCCACCAACTCATCGAGGAGTTCATGCTCCTCGCCAACGAGGCCGTCGCCCGCCTCACCCGCACGAACCGCCTGCCCTCACTCTATCGGGTCCACGACGATCCCGACGAGGCCAAGCTCGCCGACCTCCGGCAATTCCTTACCACCTTCCAGGTCAAGACCGGCGATCTCATGCATCGCGAGGAAGTCGTGCGCCTCCTCGCCCAGTTGAAGCATCACCCACAGGGCTTCATCCTCCGCACGCAGCTGCTCCGTTCGATGCGCAAGGCCTGCTATCGCGCTACGCCCGATGGGCACTACGGGCTCAACAAGAAGGACTATACGCATTTCACGTCGCCGATCCGCCGCTACTCCGACCTCGTCGTTCACCGTGTCCTCGGAACCTGGCTGGCGAAACAGCCCGGTTACCGCGCCGTGCACATCGACCAGCTCGCCGAGCATCTCAGCCTCACCGAGATCAACAGCACCGAGGCCGAGCGCGACTCCGTCAAGGTGAAGCTCATGGAGTATTTCGACCGCGAGGCGGAGCGGAAGAAGAAGACCGTCTTCAATGCGATCATCACCGATGTCCGCAACCACGGGTTCTTTATCGAGCTGTCTGAGGCCGGGGCCTTCGGCATGGTGCCGGTGTCGTCGCTCAAGGACGATTTCTACGTCCTCAACGGCGAGGGCACGGCCTTCATCGGTCGCAAGACGAAGCGCAAGTTCGAACTCGGCCATAAGATCGAGGTCATCGTGGAGAAGGTCGACCGCCAACGGAGATTGATCGACTTCACGGTGCCGTAAGTGGGAATAGCCACAAAAGACACAAAATCCAGACAGGTTGCCCGCGAATCACGCGAATTCCGCGAAACCAAATTCAACTGGGGAGGGCCCGCGTCCCGGCATAGTGCACTATAATCGCTGACAATCTCTGCACTAAAATCGCTGACACCTTTAAGTGTCGGGATGCCATGGAAAGAAAACACAGAGTTGGGACAGCGGCACCGTTTGGTGCTCGCGATGATCAGAGCAGAGGTGAAGGTGATGGATAGCCTTCGTCAGCAGCAGCGAGAGCTGGAGCGGTGGCGACGCGACTACAATCCAGGCCTGGACCGCTGCCACGTTTGCACACGCCGCGCTATCCCGCCCATTGGCCGGTCCATGTCGTCAAAGGCAGAGGGGAGATTGTCTTCCGCCGTCATCGCTACGGCATCGGCCGAACTTTTGCCGGGTTCCGCGTCGGCTTGCGGCCCATCGGACCGACTACCTTCCACGTCGACTTCGACTCGCTGTCCCTCGGGCTCATCAAGCTGCACCCCACCTCAATCCCATCCGACAAGGGAGGGAGCAAAGCCCCCTCCCTTAACCCTCCCCATCTCTATCGATCATTGCTCCAAACCAAACCTGTCAGCGATTAAAGTTCCGATAGTGTCAGCGAATTAGTGCAGAATGCCTCCCTGCGGGCCGTGGTTCAGATTAGCGTCAATTAGTGTTCATTAGTGGTAACCCTGCCTTGGTTGCTTTTGCGCTTTTTGTGCCTTTTGTGGCCATTCCCTGACCGTCCGGGTTCATCCGTGCCGGGATGGTCTGACGTAATTTTCTTTGTTCGGTTTTCGTCCCGGCGCCGACCATAGTGCGAAACGCCATGTCCGAAGACGCTGAACTGCTCCGCCGCTATACCGAGGAAGAATCCGAGGGCGCCTTTGCCGAACTGGTCCAACGGCACGTGCCGCTGGTTTATTCCGCCGCGCTGCGCCGTCTCGCGGGCGATGCCCATGCGGCCGCCGACGTGACCCAGCTGGTTTTCACCGCACTGGCCCGCCAGGCGCCCGCGCTGGTGCATTGCCACGTCCTGCCCGGCTGGCTGTACGCGACCACCCGGAATGTTGCCGTTGATTTTATCCGCAGCGAGCACCGCCGCCGGGTTCGCGAACAGGAGGCCCACGCCATGCATGAACTCGATTCCGCTTCACCCCCGCCCGCATGGGATCAGCTGCGGCCCTTGCTGGATGAAGTGATGGACCAGCTCGGCCAGCAGGACCGTGAAGCCATCCTCCTCCGCTTCTTCGCCCGCCGGTCGTTTGCCGAAATCGGCCGAACGCTCAACCTCAAGGAGGATGCCGCGCGCATGCGCGTCGACCGGGCGGTGGATAAACTCCGCGTCCTGCTGGCGCGCCGCGGCGCCACGTCAACCTGCGCGGCACTGGGCATGATGCTCACCAGCCAGGCCGCCACCGCCGCGCCGGCCGGCATCGCCGGGACCGTCACCAGCGCCGCGCTCCACTCGGCCAGTATCGCCGGCCCGGCGTTCGACCTGATCCAGCTTATGAGCACCTCCAAAACTATCGTCGCGGCCGGGGTCGCCCTCGCGCTCGCGATCGGGTTCAGTGTCCATGAAACGCGCCAAGCCCGTGCGACGGGTGGATCGCTGGCGGCCGCCCAGCGCACCCTCGCCGGGCTGGCAGACCAGGTAACCCGCTCCGGGCAGCGCGCGTCCGAGGCAGAAGGCAAACTGGCCAGCTTGCGCCAGGCGGTCACGGAAGCCCGCGCCGCGTCCGAAACGGAGGCGCCAAAGACCAAACCCGACCCGATCAGGATTGGGCGGAACTTTGCCCAAGCTCATCCGGAAACCACGACGCTGATTACGAATTATGCTTCGCACCGGGTGACGCTCCTCTACGGCGAACTGCTTCGGCGGCTCAATCTGACTCCCGCGCAAATCGAGCAGTTTCGCGCGCTGGCCATGCAACTCGAGGCCGGAGTGCGTTGGGATACCTCAAGCCAGGTGCCCTACGCCGAGGTCAACGTCGGTGACCTGACCCGCCGGCAGATCGAGGATCAGATCCATGGGCTGCTGGGCCCGGCCGGCTTTGCCCAATATGAAGAACAAACCCGGAACCTGCGGGGTGGGACCAGGCGGCTGGCGGAACAAATCGCGCGGAGTGACTATTTTTCCGCCACCCCACTCACGCCCGAGCAGGCCAATCGCTTGACCGAAATTGTCGGCCAAAACAGCCCGGAATTTGCCGGCGGCCGGGGCGTCAATCTTGCGACCTTGGATTGGGACAAGACCCTCGCTGCGGCCAGCAGCGTCCTGCCCGCACCACAGCTGGCGGCGCTGGCCGCCCTGCGCGACAAGACCCTTTTCGACCAAGCCATGCGACAGCAAATCAATCAAGCCGTGAAGGACGCCCGGGCCGCCGCCGGGATTCCGCCGGGATACTGACCCATGAAACACCGCATCTACATCCTCGCAGCGACGGTGACGGCCGGCCTGGCCTTCGCCACCGTGGCTTGGCTCCAAGCGCGTTCGGCGGCCGGCGCCCAAACTTCGCTGGCCAAACTGGCGCCACGGCAGGCGGAACTCGCCCATCAACTGGCACTCGACCAGGAGCGGATTAACGCGGCTGATGCGGAACAGCGCAGCCTGCAAGCGATGCGGGTGGCGAAGCCTGCCTCGCCGACAGCCGCCCAATCGGGACAAGCCAAAATTCCGGTGCTGGATCCGAAGCTGGCGGCCACGGCCGAAGCCATCGCCCGAACACCGTGGCGGGATGTCGTGCTGGAAAAGAACCCCGAATTACAGTCGCGCTATCTCGCGGTGAAGCGCCGGGACTTGGGGATGGCCTACGGCCCGTTCGTGGCGGAGCTCGGCCTCCCGCCCGACCAGGCCGGGCGATTCCTGGACATCAAGCTGGCGGAGGCGGAAAACGCCATGGACCTGAATTCCACCATGCGCGCACGCAGTTTGACGGACGCCGACCCGGCGGTGCAGGCCATGCGGCGCCAATCGGAAGACGCGACGCAGGGGTCCGAGCGCGAGATGCTTGGTGAGGCCGGCTACCAACAGTTACTTGAATTCGAGCGCAAGATCCCGGCGCGCGAGTATGTGAGCGGATTGGCGGCCTCGCTGGTTTTTTCGGGCGACCCCATCAGCCCGACCCAGGCTGGGCAACTCACGCAAATCCTGGCCGAGGCCAGCGAGACCTACCGCAACGGCGCCCAGGCCGCGTCCCCGGGACTGAATCTGAACGAGCCGATACGGACCCGACAGCCCGGTCGGGAGTCCATCGATTCGACCCAGGCGCTGGCGCAGGCCCGGACGGTGCTGTCACCCACGCAGTACGCGGCGCTTGAAGCTGAACTCCTGCGCTACCGGTCGCTTGTAGAATTGTTCAATGTACTCCGCCAAGCCCCCGGCGATCCGATCACGGACTTCACCATCGTCGGCCGCAACTGAACCCCTGCCTGCTGACTCGCCCTCGTGCTCGGCCAGCGCCAGCTGATCGGGTTCAAGGTGCGTAAGAAGGGATAGCCACAAAAGGCGCAGAAGGCACAAAACCCAGACTGGTTGCCCGCGAATCACACCAATGAACGCGAAACACCATGCAGCTGCTGTAGGACGGAGTCTCCGAACCCCGCCTAGGTTTGACTGTTGAACCATTTTCGAGCCGGGAGTCGGAGATCCGCGTTCCTGCGGGCTGCATTTCAGGAATTCGATTAATTAGCGTCATTAGCGGGCAACTTCTGTTTCCTCTGTTTGCTTTTGCGCCTTCTGCGCCTTTTGTGGCCAAATCATTTTATGAAACACTACGACTTCGCCGATAAATTCCACGCCCTCTACGACAAGGCCGTGAAAACCTACGCTGCCGGACAGACCGACCAGGCCAAATACTTCACGGCCGACGAGAAGACCTTCCTCGCCGCCAACGGTCTCAGCGTCCAGGCCATGTTCGACTACGCCGAGGACCACCAGGGCTATGGCGAGCCGGGCTACGACCGCGCCCTCGCCATCGAGACGGTCCGCCGTGACTACTACCTCAACGTCCAACAGGGCAAGGCCTCCGCGGCCGTCCTCGACGTCGCGAAGATGCCCGGCAAGACCGACGCCGTGAAAGGCATCGAGTGGCTGCCGCGCCTCGTCCCGAAGGCGAAAGCCAAGCTCCGCGGCGAACTGCCGTCTTCGCTGATGTACTCCTGCGGCGGCGACCGACAGTTCTTCCGCGCGCACGACATCCATCCCGCCGAGTTCCTCACCCTTGTCTGGCGTAACCTCGACAACGACTCCGCCACGATCGACTGGGTGGTGAAGCGAAGCGCGCAGAAGTAGAGTCCGGCCCGATTGCCGGGGGCAGGCGGTCAGATAGTTGCCGGGTGGGTTCACCCCGCCGTTTTGAACTCCAGTACAGGAGTTTTTTCGTGTGTTACACGTATTCCGTGGTTTAACCCTTCTGACTTCTGTTCTCTGCTTTCTGTCCTCTGCAACCATGCGCTTCCACAAATACCACGCCCTCGGCAATGACTACATCGTGATGAACCCGGCGGATTTTCCCTCCTGGACCGTCCCGACCACCGATCAAATCCGCGTCATCTGCCACCGCAATTTCGGTGTCGGCTCCGACGGCATCCTCTGGGGCCCGCTCCCGACCACTCGCGCGCAGTTCGGCCTGCGCATTTTCAATCCCGACGGCTCCGAGGCCGAAAAATCCGGCAACGGCCTGCGCATCTTCTCCCGCTACCTCTACGATCAGCAGAAGGTCGGCCCCGCCCCTTTCACCGTCGACACCCCCGGTGGCGTGGTGAACGTCGTCATCCAACCCGGCGGCCAGCAGCTCACGGTCGACATGGGCCACGTCAGCTTCAGCAGCGACAAGATCCCGGTCGTGGGCCCGGCCCGCGAGGTCATCAATGAAAAGATCAAGATTCTCGACCGCGAGTTCACTTACTGCGCCGCCACGATCGGCAACCCGCACTGCGTGATTCCGCTCCCGGCCGTTACGCCCGAGCTGGCGCACCAGTACGGCCCGCACCTTGAGACCCACGCGAACTTCCCGCGCAAGACCAATGTCCAATTCCTCCAGGTGATCGACCGCGCCAACATCCGGATCGAGATCTGGGAGCGCGGCGCCGGGTACACCCTCGCCTCCGGCAGCAGCTCCAGCGCCTCCGCCGCCGTGGCCCACAAGCTCGGTCTCGTGGACCGCTCCGTCACCGTGCACATGCCCGGCGGGCAGATCGGCATCGAGATCGGCGACAACTTTTCCATTCGCATGACCGGCCCGGTCACGCGAGTGGCCGAAGGCACGCTCCACCCCGAGCTCTTCACGACGAAGATGTGAGGATAGGCTGGTAGGGCGTGACCGCTGAGCGCGCCGTTGGGTTTGACACCGATCGCGGCGGGCCCAGCGGTCCCGCCCTACCCATGGGGATCAATACTTCACCGCGCAACCATAGGCCCGGGTCGTCGGCTTGGCCACCGGCTTGCCCGCCTTGAGGTCGGCCAGCGCGGCCTTCACATAATTGTGCGCCCGGGCAATGTCGGCCGGGTTGGCCGAATTAATGTCATCGATCCCTCCGGCGTAGACCAGCTTACCCTCAGGGTTCACCACGAACAGCGTGGGCGTGTGCCGGGCATCATAGAGCCGGCCGACCTTGCCGTCCGGGTCGCGACAATAAGCCGTGGGAGCAGCCCCGGTATTTTTCTGCCAGGCGACGATGTCGGCGGGCGCAAAATCCCCCTCCGAGCCGGGATACCCGGAGTTGATGGAAAGCCACACCACGTCCTCGGCCTGCGCCAGCTTCTGGGTGGCGGGCATGTTGCCGCTGCCCTGATAGTGCTTCTGCACGAACGGGCACTCAGGGTTGACCCACTCCAGGACGACGGTCCTGCCCTTATAAGCGGAGAGCGACTGCTTCTGGCCGTTGAGGTCGGTGAGAGAAAAATCCGGCGCAACCTGGCCAACGATCGGCGCGGCGTGGACGGCGAGCAGGCAGGCCAGCGAAACGGCCCCGGCGAGAACGGTGCGAAGTGAGATTTTCATGGCGGGAGTTTTCCGGAGAATTGCACAGGAATTTTGGCAGGTCAAACCTCCGGACGGGGGTTAGGTGGTCCTGTCATCGCGAGCCCGGTGCCGCCGGGCGTGGCGATCCAGTCAGATGGCTGGCTTCGGCACCCGCGGCGCGTGCTTGTCGCCAGGACAAACTACTCCAGGCAAACCCCCGTCCAATTGCACATTGCCGCGGGAGTCCGAAACCATAGCCTGCCGGGGTGACTGGATGGATTGCCGATTTTTTCCGTTTCTGGTGGGCGCTGTTCTATTGGAACGCCCGCAAATCGTGGTTCCGCCTGAACGGCGCGCACCGCGATTCCTGCCCCTGCCAGAACTTCAGCGATTCAGGCCACGCCCTGGACTCGCGCTGCGAGGCCGTGGTGCACTGGCGGAATCCCGCGCGATTCAAAAGAGTTTGCCCGCTGCTGACCCAGACCAAGGACGGTTGGCGCTGCAGCGTGGATGCCGAGCGCGTGCGGCCTTTCTGGGGTCGCACCGCGGGCTATGTTGGTGCGGCCCTATTGTCGCTCTACCTGCTGGGGTCGGTGGCCGTGTTCGCCGCGATGCGCACCGCGCACTACCCGGTCAGCTACTGGACGGTGATCTGGCCGCCGCATTGGGCCGATCTGCGCCATTCGCAGGAGAATCTCCTCACGGCCCGCGCCCAACAAGCCCTCGCCCACGGTGATTTCATGGCCGCGATTCTCTCGCTGCAGCGGGTCTGCGAGCTGAATCCCCGGAATTACAGCGCGGGCCTCACCCTCGCCAGCCTGGTCGAGATCGCCGGCCAGCCCTCGGTGGCCGACCATATCTATCGGCGCCTGATGCAAGACGTGCCGGAGCAGCGGACGACCACCGCCGCGGCCTGGGTTCGACCGCTGCTGGCCCAGGGCGACTACGCCCAACTCAAGCCCCTCGCCATTTCCATGCTCAGTGAAGATTCCGGCCGGCGTGAAGCCTGGTTGCACGCTCTGCTTTTCTCCGCGCGCCAAACTGGCGACAAGGAAGTTCTCCGCCCGCTCCTGAAAAACGAACATGGCCTGCCCAACTGGTGCATCGACATCATCGGACTCGAGCAGCTCCTACTGGAAAGCCGGGCCGATCAGGCCATTCCCCGCCTCAATCGGGTCCAGACCCGGCCCGCGAGCGCGTACATCCCTTATTATCAGGTCGACCGGTTGCTGCGCCTCGGTCGGCCGGAACAGGCCGGCCAGGTGCTCCTGGCCTATGGCAACCGCCTGCCGGCGGATGAGGCGGCCTTTCTCCGCCTCCGGGTCTACCGGGCGCAGAAGTGGACGTCATTGCTGGAACCCGAGTATGACACCCTGCTGAACCGCCCCCTGACACCGCGTCTGGTCGCGCTGTTTTGCGCCTCTCTCGTGGAGCAGCCGGCTCCCGACCTGCTTCCCCGCTTTCTCGATCACTTCATGCAGGACGGACCGGCGGTGAGCAACGAGACCTTGCCGCTGTTCCAGGCTTCATATCTGGCCGCGGTGCTCGGGAGGGAAAACCTCCGGGCGGAAAAGCTCGCCAGTGTTATCAGCCGGTTCACGGGTTCCGACTCCAAGACCTTGCGAGGGGTTGGTGCTGTCTTGAAATCCCGCACAGCGAATGAGCAGATGGCCCGCATCTTGCCCCTCCTGCCGTTGCCGGTGGAAGTTTTCTACGCCATCTACCAGCGACCGACCGCGCCGTCCGCACGATGAACCTGTTTAGTCCAGCTGCCTTGCCCCTGCGTCCGGGCCGGCCGCCAGCCGGTGCTCTGGCCATCGGAGTTGGCCTAGTCGGCTTGATCGCCGCCTATTGCATCCATCTCTGGCCGGAGTGGCGGCACAATCCGGACTTGTCGCACGGATTTTTCGCCCCCCTCGTCTTTGCCCTGCTGTTGGGGGAAAGCCGCCGCTTGGGACCGCTGCGCTGGGTGCAGCCGGGTACACCTGCTCTGCTCGCGCTGGGCCTGGTGTTGGCGGGCGGATTCGCTCTGTTCGGTCTCGCCGGGCTCTTTGCTGCGTCGCTGGCCTGGTCCCATGCGCTCGTACTCTTCCTGCTCGCCGGCACCCTCGCCTGCTTCCTCCTCGGCGGCCTGCTCATCCTGGCCGACGCGCGCCTCCGCGTCCTGCCGTTCAACTGGATCAACCTGACCGCCATTTTCCTCTGGGTGCTCGTGGCGCCGGTGCCGAACGGAACCTACACCCGCCTGACCCTCGGCCTGCAAGGCTGGGTGACAAACGGAGTCATGAACATCCTCCAGTTTCTTGCCGTGCCGGCCCGTCAGCACGGCAACGTGATCGAGCTGGCCCGCACCACGGTGGGCGTCGAGGAGGCCTGCAGCGGCGTCCGCAGCCTCATCTCCTGTATCTTCGCCGGGTTTTTTTTCGCCGCCTGGCAGGTGCGCCGCCCCGGTCGCCGGGTGCTGCTGATCCTGGTCGCGCCCGCCCTGGCCCTGACGATGAATTTTCTGCGCTCCCTCGTGCTTACCCTGCTCACCAACGACAATGTCGACATCACCGGCCCGTGGCACGATGCCACGGGATTCGCCATCCTCGGCGTGACGGCCGCCCTCCTCGCCGGCCTGGCCATTCTCCTCGAATCCAAGGACACACCACCGCCAGTTCCTCCGGCCACTGCCGAGCCGACCGCGGCCCCGGCCTGGCCCTATCGACTCTTCTGGACGGGCACCGGCCTCACGCTATCGCTCGCGGCTTTTTTCTTTCTGAACTCGCGGCCATCCGTCTCGCCCGCCGCCGTGGTTCCGTCTCTCACCACCATGCTGCCGGCGGAGGCTTCGGGCTGGCAGGTGAAGACACCCACTGACCTGTATCAGTTTTCCAGCGTCCTGCAGACCACCCATCTGCTGCAGCGGACTTATCTGCGTTCCACGGGGGGCGCCGAGCCGGTAGCCCTGACGGTCTACGTCGCCTACTGGCCGGCCGGGCAAGCGTCGGTCAGCCGGGTCGCTTCGCACACGCCCGATGCGTGCTGGCCGGGCTCCGGTTGGATCGCCCAACCGGCCTCGGCGGGTCACACCCAGTCCATCGGGCCGGAATATTCGCCGGGAGAATACCGGGTGTTCCGTTCGGAAAACGGTTCTACCCAGCATGTCTGGTTCTGGCACATCTTTGACGGCCGGGTCATCGACCATCGGGATCCGTATTCCCTGCCCGCACTTCTGCGCAGCGCCGTGCAATATGGCTTCCGCCGCCAGGGCAGCCAGTATTTCATCCGTATTTCGAGCAACCGCCCCTGGAACGATCTTGCCGGCGAACCGCTCTTGCGCGAAATCCTCGCCAACCTCGACCAAGTCGGTCTCTGAACGTGCTCTTCGCTGTCACCAAGCATGAACGCCTCCTGCTCGGCCTGCTGGCCCTGCTTATCGCACTCGGCGTCCTCGGCTTGCTGCTGTTTTGAACCCGCCCAATGGGCATTGCCAAGTCCGTCAAATTCACGACCTTCGCATCCATTATCCCTCTCCGCCCGTATAACCCGATGCAATGCTACTGGTCAGTGTCTTATCGCTTGGCTTCTGCGGATTGTGCGCGCCCCGGGGGGACACCTCCCGGACCGGCCGCGTGACCATGGGCAACGCATCACAACCGTCCGACGACAACCGCCACGCCGCGCAAAGGGCGCTGCTGGCAGCGATGGCCCGCGGAGAGAGAAACGCCCTCGCAGGCCTCTACGACCAGCTGGCCGGCCCGCTCTACTCCCTCGCCTTCCGCATGCTCGGCGACAACGGTGAGGCGCAGGATCTGGTGCAGGACATCTTCCTGCAAGTCTGGCGGAGCGCCGCGACCTATGAGTCCGGCCGCGGCAGCGTCTTTTCCTGGATGGCCACGCTCACGCGCAACCGCGCCATCGACCGCATCCGCATGCGCAAGCGTCGCGGCGAACTCCTGGGCAATGCGGCCCCCGAGCTGCAACCGTCCGCCTTGGGCGGCGAAGAGGATTCCGCGGGATCACTCTGGCTGCGCGAGAAATCCGCCGCAGTCCGCAGCGCCCTGGCCGAACTCGCGCCCGACCAGCGCCAGGCCATCGAGTTGGCCTACTTCAGCGGTCTCACCCAGCAGGAAATCGCCGCGAAGCTCAGCGAACCCCTCGGCACCATCAAGGCCCGCATCCGTCGCGGCCTCCTCCGGCTCAAGGACCGGCTTCCCGCCCGGTTATGATCACCGAACGCCAAGAGGAACTGGCCACCCTGCACGCCCTCGGTCTGCTCGAGGATGCGGAGCAGCGCGCTTTGGCCGGCGAACTGGCGGGCAATGCGGAGCTGGCCGCGCTGATCACTTTGCTGGATGACACCGCGGTGCAACTTACCCTCGCCGCGCCGACGGTGGTGCCACCTGCCGGCCTGAAAAACCGCATTCTCGAAGCCTGCACTGAGCCCGGCCGAAGTGCCGCGGCCGCACCGGCCGAGGCGCCCGTCGTGGGTTTCCCGCTGTGGCGCATCGCCCCGTGGGCCATGGCGGCGGCGCTGATGATCGCTGCGACCTGGCTGGCCTCCCACAATCTCTCGCTGCAATCCGAGAACGATGCGCTGCGCACGGAACGGAAGCTGGCCGAGATCGCCTATCAGGCCGCCCAAGCGCAGCTCAAGGAGCGTTCCCTGCTCGCCGAGGGCATGATCAACGACCTGGGCCACCAGCTGCACGAACAACAGGATCTCACCCGACTCAAGGTCACCGCACTCGCCTCGCTCGCCGGCAACACGCCGGAAGCTCAGGCCATCGCGGTCTGGGATCCCAGCCGGGAGACCGGCTTGCTCACCGTCGACAAACTCCCGGCTGTTCGCGAAAATCAGGACTATCAGCTCTGGGTGGTTGACCCGGCCTATCCCAATCCGGTCGACGGCGGCGTGTTCAAGCCCGGGGCCGACGGCCATGTCGTGCTCACCTTCAAAGGCAACAAGCCCATCAAGAGCGTCGCCGCCTTCGCCATCAGCCTCGAGAAGAAGGGCGGCGTACCGAAGGCCGAGGGCCCGATTGTCCTGCTCGGCAAGGTGCCGCCGATCTGAACGGATCTCCGCCGTTCGAACTTGGGGGGACTTAACGCCCCGACTGGTTGCAGTATTTCCAATGCAGTCGGGGCATAAAGCCGCGCCCACATCCACCTCACTCCAACCCCGTCAGCGCCTCGCGCGCCCGCCGTTTCGACGTGGCGTCGTGTTTGCTGCGGTCGGACATGGCGAGCCCGTGCTTCCAGCTGGCGCGCGCGTCATCCTTCCGACCGGCGGCGGCGTAGGCGAAGCCAACGTCGATCCAATGATTGAGTTCCCCGGGTTCCAGTTCGGTGGAGCGTCGAAGCTGGGTTATACCCTCCTCAAGCGACGCCGGCGAGATCCCGCCGTAGAGCAACCGCGCGAAAAAGCGGGCCGTCATCCCGAGCGATGCCACCTCGTAATGCCAGCGGCCCAGCACATGGTGCGCCCAGGCGTAGTTCGGATCGAGCTGCAGCGAACGCTCAGCCTCTTCCTTGATAAGGCGCGAATATTCCACCTTGGTCCGGACGTCGCAGACCGTGGCGAGATGCCCGTGGCAGATGGCGAGCGACAGCGTGTAGACGGCGTTGGTGGGCTCCAAGGCGTAGGCCCGTTGCGCGTAGTCGAGCCCATGCTGGGCGAACTCCCTCTTGCCGGCGTCCGTCGCCTGGTCGGGCACCAAGTCGGAGTATTGCTTGGCGATCTTGAAGAGGATTGCAGCGTCATTGGGCTTCGCAGCATCCGCCTGCTGAAAGTGGATCAGCGCGCCCGCCGAATCCAGTCTAGCCTCAGCGGCTTGCGCCTTGCGCACCAGGTCATCAACCGGGGCAGCCCGCAACCCCGCGGCCAGAGCGGCAATCAACACTAGTCGGAGAAAAAATCTCACGGCTTGCGAAAGAGGTAGTGACTGACCAGCCACTCCTCCCCGGAACGAAACCACCACAGCTCGGCGCACGCGAGGTAGAAGACCCGCCAATAGGCCCACCATTTCGAGGCCGCGCCGGTCCCGTAGGTCTGGACAAACAGCGGCATGATCTCCGCCCGGTGGGCGTCCATGTTCTGCAGCCAGTGCTCGGCTGTCTGCGCATAGTGCCGGCCGTTGATCTTCCAATCCTGCACCAGTCTCAGATCGTCCTGGAACTGCGGGAACAGCTCGTGGGCGGGCATCATGCCGCCGGTGAAGAAATATTTGCTCATCCAGTCGCTCTCGTCCCGCACCTCGAAATGATAGGCGGAGTGTGCGTGCGTGAAAACGTGGGCGAAAAACAGGCCATCGGGTTTCAGCCAGCGGCTGATATTGGTGATGAGTCGGGGCCAGTTCTTCATGTGTTCGAACATTTCGACCGACACCACGCGATCGAAACGACAGGGTGTAATGTCAAACCCGTTCATGTCGCAGGTGATGATCTCGACGTTGGTCAGGCCGCGCCGGTCTGCTTCGGCCAGGATATGCTCGCGCTGGGTCCGGGAGTGCGAGACACCGGTGACGCGGGCCCGCGGATATTTCTCCGCCATCCAAAGGGTCAGGGAGCCCCAGCCGCAACCCAGTTCGAGGATCGACTGGCCGTCGGTGAGGCGAGCCCGCTCGCACGTGAGCGTGAGCATCCGATCTTCAGCCAGGGCGAGCGTCTCGGTGCCACCGTCGTAGAAGCCGGAGGAGTATTTCAACCGCGGACCGAGGCAGCGTTGGTAGAACGCCGTGGGTACTTCGTAGTGCTGTTCCTTGGACTCGGCCGTGTTGATCGCGATGGGCATCGCCCGGAGCGACTCGGCGAACTGCGTCACGTGTGCGGCGGGGTCCGGCTGATCGATCTCGCGCAGGCGCTGGCGAAGCAGGCGCCGGATGCCGAAGCGAATCAGCCAGTCGGGGAGCAAGTTTTTCTCGAGGAGGGTGTCGATCATGGAAGTTTCTTTGGAAACCAGGGCAGGAAGGCACTGGTTGTGGCCTGGTAGCGGCGATAGGCGTCGCCCTTGGAACGCTCGGCCTGCTGCTCGGTGAGCGGGATGCCGGTGACGTTCAGCAGTAGGAAAAGAATGCTCGCCGGACCGATCACCGCGAGCCAGCCCCACGGCGTGCCCAGTGCGAAAAGGAAATACGCGACCCAGATGAGCCACTCGAAAAAGTAATTGGGGTGGCGGCTGAAGCGCCACAGGCCCGCGTCGCAGACCCGACCCTTGTTCCCCGGATCGCGCTTGAAGGCAGCCAGCTGGGCGTCGGCTAGCGACTCGCCTGAAAGGGCAAGAAACCACAGGGCGGTGCCCGCGATCTCCAGTGGATGTAGAACGGTGACGGCATTGGTCACCGGCAGCAGGAAGGGTACGCCCAGCAATGCGACGGAAGCCGCCTGCAGTTGGAAAAACCCGAACATTTTGGGGCCGAAGTTACACGCCCAATCCTTCCTCAACTGCACATAGCGGCCGTCTTCGACCGGATGGTGCCCGGCGACGCGGCGCAACAGGTGAGTACCCAATCGCAGGCTCCACAGCACCGCCATGGTGGCCAGAATGCCCCGTCGCGGCAGCCAACCGGAACCGCCCAGCGCATAGAAACCGGCCAGCAGAGCGAAGGCATAGGACCAGGCCACGTCCACAAAGCCGTAGTTGTCCAGCCGGCGGCACAGCAGAAACAGCCCGACAAAAGTAACGCAGAGCCCGGTGAAAGCAGTGACGAGGAGGAGCAAGGCGGACATGAAAAAGATTACGCCCGGACGGCCGTCTTGGATGCCAGTCGCCGCAACGCAAGGCGCGTGAGGTAATACACCGCGGCCAGCAACAAAGGACTCGTCAGCGCCCAGGCCGTGAAGGCATGGAGCCCCGCCCAGCCAAAGCGCTGGAGAAAGGCGCCGAGGCTGGCCTCGCGGAAGGTACGCAGCATCTCGCCAATCGTGAACCGGTCACCCTGCACCCGCCACAGCCACTCCCCCAATCGCACATAGCCGAGGATCATGACCAGCTGGACGGGACCGAGGACCTGGTTGAGCGTTTGCAGGATCGGCTGGTTCAGGCGCAGCCAGAGTCCAGCACCGAGGTTGAGCAACGAGGTAAACCCGAGAAAGGGAAACAGCGAGCAGACCCCGCCGACCCCAAGCGTGAGCGCGACCTGATCGGGCGTGATGCCCTGGGTCAACAACGCGAGAAGCGGAACACGCACCCGGCGCTGCCAGAACGATCCGGTCTGGTTCACGCGAGAAGGTAGATGACGATCGAAGCCACCGTCAGAGCTGCGGGCAACGCAACCTTGCCCGGCTGGCGGCGGATGAAGACCTCGGCTAGCGGACCGACAACCGGCACGGCGAACAGCTGAGCGAGCATGTAGGCCGACATCGCCATGTTGCCGAGCAGGATGATGGACACAAACCAGAGCACGCGGGCGGCCAACGACTGCTCCTTCCAGGCCACCCAGGCAAAAAACGTGATGAACGCCCAGTAGGCATCGAAAAGCGTGGCGATCACCCACGGGTCGCGGAAGGTCGCGCTGCGGGCGAAGGCGCCGAGCGACTGATGCATGCTCGCCCAGCTCGTGACGCACAGCATCGAGCCGATGACGACCACGAAGAGGAGGCGGAGGAAGAGGATCATGGGCGATTTGAGCTCAAACCATCGTCACCGTCATCGTGCGCGCAGCGAAGAATCCACGATGGCGAACAGCGCGGCCCTATTCGTTGATTTTTCGCTGCGCTCAAAGTGACAGAAAGTGGTTATTGGAGTGACAAGTTGTTCGCCCGCGAATGCAGCGTGTGCACGACCGAGATATGCCGAAGTGCGAAGGCCGCCTCGCAGTAGCCCAAATAGTAACGCCACTTGCGAATGAATCGGTCGTCAAAGCCCAGCGCGCGCACTTGATCGAGCCTGGCCTCGAAGCTGTCGCGCCAACACCGGAGCGTGCGCGAGTAATCGCTGCCGAAGCTGTCGAACGCCTGCAGGACGAAGCCGCCCTGCTCGCTGAGCAGGTGGTTGAGCCGGTTGACCGAAAGCAGGAGCGAGCCCGGGAAGATGTGCTTCTGGATAAAATCCACGCCGCCGCGCAAGGCCTCGTAGCGGTCGTCAGGCACCGTGATATATTGCAGGGCGAGCAGACCGTCAGGCTTGAGCAGGCGGGCACAGGCGGCGGCGTAGTCCGGGAGATACTTGTGGCCGACGGCCTCCAGCATCTCGATGGAGACGATCTTGTCGAACTGCCCGGTAATGTCCCGGTAGTCCTGCAAGCGAACCTCAATGCGGTCCGCGAGCCCGGCGGCGGCAATGCGCTTCACCGCCAGGTCGCGCTGCTGCTGCGAAATAGTCACGGTGGTGACGCGGCAACCATATTTCTGAGCGGCGCGCAGGCTCCAACCGCCCCACCCCGTGCCGATCTCGAGGACGTGGTCGGTGGGCTGCAGCCGTAGGTGGCGGCAAAGGACGTCGTTCTTGGCGATCTGGGCCTCGGCGAGGGAGGCATCGCGCCGCTCCCATCTGGCAGAGGAATACGTCATCGATTCATCGAGCCAGAGGGCGAAGAAATCATTCGAGAGGTCGTAATGGTCGGCAATATTGCGTCGGGCCGTAGCTCGGTTGTTAGGGCGCAGGAGATGCCCGAGCCGATCAAAGGCCCGCAGGACGTTCAACGCGAACAGCTGCGCGCGGCTCGAACCCGAAAGCGTGGGTGCGTGCCGGTAATTGAGCACGAACCAGCCCACCACGGCCGTCAGGTCGGTCGTCTCCCAATCGCCGTCAATGTAGGACTCGGCGAAGCCGATGTCACCGTTCAGGAGGCATTTCTTGAAAAAGGCCGGGCGGAGCACGCGGATCGTGGCACGGTTGACTACCCCCGGGGCCACCTCAACGGCGGCCGCTGCAGCATCGCCGAATATCCGGGAAGTGCCGTCAGGCAGCTCCAAGATGAGCCGGCCGAGCGGTAGCCCGGCGAACGCAGCGAGCACGTGGCGCTCGGCGAAGGAAACGCAGCGTGGAAGGGTCAGGGGGGCGACGGCGGAGCGAGTCGTGGAGGTGCTCATGCTTTGTGAGAGGTGGAAACGAGCGTGGGTTTGATGCCGGAAAGTGGCGCGGGAGCGGACGCGATGCTGGCGTGCGGCCGATAGAGGTCGCGCTGGTCGGCGCCGCGGGCGGACTTGGCGAACCACGGGACGTTTTTCAACCAGAGCTGAAAGGCGTGCCAGTGAATGAGGCCAATGATGCGGAGGGTGAGCAGCGGATACTTGAGAGTGAACCACGCCAGTCGCCCGTCGGTGAGCGGCTCGCGCGGACCCGTCAGCGTGCTCGTGAGCGTGCGCGCGGCGCCGACATAGTCGTCGATCTGGACGGACAGTCGCTCACCTGGTGTCCGCAGCTTGAAATCAAAAGCCACATCCACCTCGCTGAACGGCGAGACATAGAAATGTTTCGGCACGCGGAGGGAAAACACGCCGTCGCGCCGTGTTTCCGGCCCGAGCATATACGGCTTCATCTCCTTGAAGGTGTTCGTGACCTCGGCCAGGGCGGCGAGCGGGGCGCCCCGGTGGTCATAGCAGAAATAGAACGAGACCGGATTGAAGAGATAACCAAGGATACGCGGCAGTGTGACCAGGATCACGCGTCCACCCGTCAGGTCGATGCCGTGGGAGGCGAGATGGCCGACGACGCGCGATTTGAGACTTTGGTCGGGTGGTTCCGCCGGGCCCACGGCAAATCCAGGCGGCGCGCCCAGTGGTCGCCCCCTACCATTAAATACCCGCTCGTGCGTGGGCAGAAAGTCGTCGTCGCGGAACGAGTACAGATTCCGCCAACCATGGGAGAAGAGACGCAGTTTGCGGTGGAGCATGTCCAGCTCATCCAGGTCGAGGGCAAACAGGAAAATACGGTAGTCGAACCGGTGCGCCTTGGGCGCGAACCGGGCGTGCATGACGCGGCACTCATACAGGCAGGAGTTCACTGCCGGGAGTTACGAGTGAGCCAAGGTGTGAGATGCAGAAATATTGCCCAAAATCGTTCGGCGATCAGCCCCAGCCTCGGGATCAGGCCCCCACGGATCGCGGCCGAGGAGCTGGCGCGAGAGATTCACGGCGGAGAGCATGCCGTCTTCGTGAAAACCGTAGCGCGTCCATGCCCCGCAATAATAGGTCTCGGTGGCGCCCGTAGCAGTTTCGTTCAACCGGGGAATTTCTGCCTGGGCCCGGACCGCGCCCAGGGTGAACAGCGGGTGCTCGTAAGCGATGGTCTTGAGGACGCGCTTCGGGGCGATGCGGTCGGAGCCATTGATCGAGACAAAGTAGTTCTCCCGATCCGAGACGCCTTGCAACCGGTTCATCCAGTAGATCGTCGCGGGCGAGATGCGCCCAGCGGCATCACGGGCCAGCGAGTAATTCCACGCCGACCAGGCAAGCTTGGTGCGGGGCATGACGGAGGCGTCGGTGTGCAACGTGGCGATGTTGGGCTGGTACTGAAACTCCCGGAGCAGGCGGGACTCGTCGGCGGTGGCGTCGGCGAGCAGCGCGAGCGATTCGTGGCCGTGTGCAGCCATGATGACCTTGTCGAAGCGCTGCGCGATGTCGTCGGCCGTGGTGACCAGCACACCGATGGGACTGCGGCTGACGCGGATGACGCGGGCGCCGGTGCGGATGCGGTCAACCCAGGGCGACATCATGCGCCGGACATATTCCTGCGCACCGCCGTCCACCGTCCACCACTGGTGCTGGGTGCTGAGACCGAGAAAGCCATGGTTGTGAAAGAAACGCAGGAGCGTGCGGACAGGAAACTGGAGCATTTTCTCCGGCGGCGTGGACCAAACGGCGCTGCTCATCGGCACGAGGTAGAGATCAAGAAAGTCCCCGCCGTAGCCCCGGGCGCGCACGTAGTCGGCCAGCGTGAGCGAATCGATGGCCGGGTCCGCCAGCGCGGCGATTGCCTCCCGGTTGAACCGGTCGATGGCCCACAGCATCCGGTAGAAGGAAGGCCGGAGGAGATTGCGGCGTTGCGCGAAAAGGTGGTTGAGCGACGAGCCACAGAATTCGAGACCAGTGTCCTCGTGGCGCACGCTGAACGACATGTCCGTTTTCCTTACCGGAACCTGCAATTCGCCGAAGAGGCGCGTCAGCTGGGGATAGGTCTCGTAGTTGAAAACCATGAACCCGGTGTCAATTGCCACAGGGCGGCCGGTGCCGGTCTCGGGTACAGTCACCGTGTTCGTATGTCCACCCGCATGGGCGTTTTGCTCGAAAAGGGTGATGTCAAAGTGCCGGTGCAGAAAGTGGGCGCAGCCGAGACCTGAGATTCCGGTGCCGATGATGGCGAGGGAGGACATGGATGATTGCAATACGCGCCTGGACCGCGGCTGGATTCACCAATCACCTCGAGTGTGGCCCCGGACTCACCCGGCCCCAGCCGCCCGAGGCGCGTTGGCGAGCATTATTTTCCTCCTCGTAACTTGGCTCTTGTCAGGCGGGGCGGCGGCGTAAGAATTTCCGGGCAATGATCATCAAACCGAAGGTCCGCGGCTTTGTCTGCGTGACCGCCCACCCCACCGGTTGTTCTGCCCATATCCAGCAGCAGATTGACTACGTCAAAGCCAAGGGTCCGATCAAGCAGGGCCCGAAGAAGGTGCTCGTCATCGGTGCCTCCACCGGTTTCGGCCTGTCCTCGCGTATCACGGCGGCCTTTGGGTCCGGCGCCGCCACCCTGGGTATCTTCTATGAACGCCCCTCTGAGGAGGGGCGCCCGGCGACGCCCGGCTGGTATAATACCATCGCCTTCTCCAAGGCAGCCCGCGCCGCCGGTCTCTATGCCGCCAATCTCAACGGCGACGCCTTTTCCGACGACATCAAGAAACAGGCGCTGGAGATCATCGCCCGCGACCTCGGCCAGATTGATCTCGTGGTCTACTCCCTCGCCTCGCCCCGGCGCGTCCATCCCAAGACCGGCGCGGTGCATAAGTCCACCCTCCAGCCTATCGGTGCCCCCTACACCAACAAGACCGTCGACACCGACAAGGGCATCGTGAGCGAGGTCACCATCCAGCCGGCCGACGAGACGGGCATTGCTGATACCCTCGCTGTCATGGGCGGCGAAGACTGGGAAATGTGGATCCAAGCCCTGCTCGACGCCAAGCTGCTGGCCCGCGGCGCCACCGCCATCTCCTACTCCTATATCGGCCCCATCCACACTTGGCCCATCTACAAGGACGGCACCATCGGCCGGGCCAAGATTGACCTGGAACGCGCGGCCAAGGCGATCGACACCAAACTCAAAGCCCACGGCAATGGCCGGGCCTTCATCTCCGTCAACAAGGCGCTTGTCACCCAAGCCAGCTCGGCCATTCCGGTCGTACCGCTCTACATTTCAATTCTCTACAAGGTCATGAAGGCCAAGGGCACCCATGAGGGATGCGTGGAACAGATCCAGCGCCTCTTTGCCACCCAGCTCTACAACGGCGTCCAACCCAAGTTCGATGCCGAAGGTCGCGTACGCGTGGACGACTGGGAAATGCGTCCCGAGATCCAAGACGCCATCTCGGAAATCTGGCCGAAGGTCACGACTGAAAACTTGGAGCAACTGACGGACATCAAGGGTTACCGCTCTGAATTCCTGAAGATGTTCGGTTTCGGTGTGCCCGGAGTGGACTACGAGGCCGAGGTCGAGCCACATCACGTGATGCTTTGAGCGGTCAGGTAGGGCGCACCGGCCCGGTGCGCCGCGGCGGGGCAGGGCCGCCCCGCCCTACCCGATGCCAGGACCCGGCACAAAACACCCGGGGCCTTGGCACAAACCGCCAGGCCGCGTGTCTCTTTCCCCACAATGAAATCCAGCCATCTCCTTATGTTTTTCGCGGCCATCGCCGCCGGTTCCCTCCTGACTGCCGCCGAGGCGAAGCAGTCAGCCGTGACAGTGAAATTCAACGAACCCGATAAATTCACCGATGCCGCCGCCCATTTCAATGGCGGCACCGACCAATATTATCTCGATACGCTGTCCGAGCACCTGCAGAAAGTGGCGGCCCGGCAGCTCGCCCCCGGCCAAAAACTGGAAGTCACCATCACCGACATCGACCTGGCCGGCGATTTCATTCCCTCCAATCCCAAGCTGATGGATGTGCGCGTCATCAAGGACATCTATATTCCGCGCATGGTTCTCTTCTTCCGGCTGCTCGACGCGGACCGCAAGGTCATCACGGAAGGGGAGCGCAAGCTCACTGACCTGAATTTCATGAACAACCTCGGATTGGTCGACCGGGACCAGCCGCTGTTCTATGACAAGGCCCTGCTCACCGAATGGGTGCGGAAGGAACTGAAATAGATCCCGGTCACGCCTGCCTGCGACTTTTCGCCCGGCCGAATCGGCCGGGCTTTTTTATGGGGTTGAGGTAGGGCGTGACCGCTGGGCGCGCCGTTTGCCCATCGCGGACGGCCCGGCGGTCCGTCCCTACCGGCGCTGCCGCGCCAACACATGTCCCCTCAGCCCTCGAGCGCCGACACGCTGAGCGATTTGCCGTTGTCCTTCGGGCCGAGCTGCAGAATGAACGGGGCGGCGACCTTCGCCCACGCCTCGGCTTTGGGATAACTGGAAGCGCCGTCGGCCCAGGCCTGCCGCAACATGTCGGTGTCAATCACCCCGGGATTGAGCGGTACCGCCGCCATGCCCGCGGGCAGTTCCTGCGCGAGAGCCTGGGTCAGCCCCTCCATGGCAAATTTCGAAGCGCAGTACGGCGCCACCTCGGGCGACGTGCTCCGGCCCCAGCCGGAGCTGAGGTTGACGATCACGCCACTCTTCCGCGCCACCATCGCGGGGGCAAAATACCGGATAACATTGGCCACGCCCTTGATGTTGACATCGATCAGGCGGTTGAACTCGGCAGCAGGCACCTGCCAGAGCGGCTTGGGGGTGTTCATCAGCGCCGCGTTGTTGATCAGCAAATCCGGCGCCCCGTGTCGGGCCAGCACGTGCTCGGACCAGAGCGCGACCTTGTTCTCCTCCGCCACGTCGACCGAGGTGAAATCGTGGGGGGCCGGATGCGTAAAGCGCAGGTTCAGGATCTCCGCGCTGCGGCCACAACCGATGACCGTGTGCCCGTGGGCGATATACCACTCGGCCAGGGCCCGGCCCAAGCCCCGCGTGACCCCGGTGATGAGGATGGTCTTCATGCCGGCACCACTAATTCACACTAACGGACACTAATCCAGAAAATGAGTCAGGCAGGTTTGTTGTAGGTCGGGCTTTACGCCCGACACATGAGTCTCACGTCGGGGATAAACCCCGACCTACAGGGAATTCCTCAACTCTCACCTCTCAACTTCCCGCGTCAGCGGGTTTGCAGCCGGATCTTGTTCAACCCGTGCTTGCGGCAAATATCCATCGCCTGCAGGGCGTAGCGCAGTTCCGCGGTCTCGTCCGACCGGACGAGAACGGTGATGTCCTTGCTGACGCGACCAATCTCATCGGCGAGCTGCTCCAGGTTCGCCATCGTCGCGGGCCGGCCGTTCACTTCCATTTTTCCCTCCTTGGATACGCTGATGGTGAACGATTCCTTCAACTCGCTCTTACCTGCCGTCTCCGCCTTCGGCAGGGTGAGGTTCATGGTCGTGACGGATCGAAACTGCATCGTGACGAAAGCGAAAAAAATCAGCATCACGAGCACATCGATCAAGGGCACGAGATTCAGCTCGGGCCGCTTGCGCTTCTTGACGTAGAGCCCGCTCATGATTTGCCGTGGGTGGCGAGAATGCGCTCCAGGAGCAGGTCGATCCGGGCGGCGTAGTTTTCCACCTTCCGCTGCAGGAAACCAGCACCGACCAGAGAAGGGATCGCGATCGAGAGACCGATGACCGTGGCCGAGAGTGCCAAGGCCACGCCCTTGGTGAAGGCCGCGGGATCGGGCAGCCCCGTCTCGGGCGAAATTTGCGAGAACACCTGCAACAGGCCGGTCACGGTGCCGGTCAGGCCGATGAGGGGCGCGGCGGCGTAAATGACCTCCAGGTACGGGATGCCCCGCTCCATGCGGTTGAGTTCGAGCCGGGCAAATGCCTTGACCGCCTCGGGGTCGGTCTTGTGGGTGTTCGCAAAGTCCACGACCCGGGCCAGCACGGAATGGCGGCCACCGGGTTGAGGTTTTCCCTCCACGATGGCGTCGACCAAGTCGTTCGGCAGCACGGCGTCCTGACGGAGGGCATAAAGCCGCTCACAGAGGATGTAGATGGCGATAAGAGAGCAAAGTCCGAGCGGATAGATGAGCAGGCCGGCGCCTTTAAAAACTTCGAGCATAGGAGGTGTGAGGGAGTTGAAGCGGCCTCTTAGACGCCGACAAGGAGGAAAAGGTTCATGGCGAGGAGCTTTTTTGCGATATTTCCTGTTTTTCAGCCTGGCAGGGCAGCGTGTTGGGATGCGCCTGAGCCGCCGGAGCTCGCAGCACCAGGCATTCTTGTATTAGAACGTCCGCCTCCTTGAAGAGGCGCCCAATGTGAGCTAAATCGACTAAACATTGGCGAGTTCGCCCTCGGGCGGCCAACGCCTTGACCCAACCCCTCATGAATCGCATCCGACTCCTTCGCCCTTTGTACATCCACTTGGCCGTTGCCTTGAGCGCAATGGCGTTCGCCGCCGACGCCCAGGCCCAGATCGCCGCCGGCAAGGACAAGTTCCTCGGCAACATCATTCCCGGCAGCGTGCCCACCAGCTTCGGCACCTACTGGAACCAGGTCACACCCGAGAACGCCGGCAAGTGGGGTTCCGTGGAGGCCACGCGCAACACCATGAATTGGACGCAGCTGGACACCGCTTACAACTACGCCAAGGCCAATAATATCAAATTCAAGGAGCACACCTTGGTCTGGGGCGCCCAATATCCAACCTGGATCACGGGCCTGACCGCGAGCGAGGCCCGCGCGGAAGTCGAGGAGTGGATGACCCTCCTCGCTGCCCGCTATCCCGATGTCTGGGCCATTGACGTCGTCAATGAGCCCGTGAAGACGCCCATGCCGGCCGCCCTCAAGGCCGGACTCGGCGGCGATGGCACCACCGGTTGGGATTGGGTCATCACTTCCTTCCAGCTCGCCCGGGCGAAATTCCCCAATGCCAAGCTTTTCATCAACGAATATGGCACGGAGAACGACGCCAATGCCCGCGGTCAGATGCTCACCATTATCAATCTCCTCAAGACGCGCGGCCTCATCGATGGCATCGGCATCCAGGCCCACTACTTCAATCTCGACAACATGAGCGCCGCGCAGATGACCACCTGCCTCGACGCCTATGCGGCGACCGGCCTCGATCTCTACATCACTGAGCTCGACATTGGTGGCACCCCGTTGAGTGAACTTGCCCAGGCCGCCAAGTATCAGGAGATTTTTCCTGCCATCTGGACCCACGCAGCCGTCAAGGGCGTCACGCTCTGGGGCTATATCGAGGGCCAAACCTGGCGCGCCGGCACGGGTATCCTCAACAGCAACGGCACCGAACGCCTCGCCATGACCTGGCTCAAGGGCTACGTGACCGGCACCCTGCCAGCCATCCCCTCAGTGCCCACCAATATCACCGCCACGGCCGCGTCCGCCACGCAGATCAACCTCGCCTGGACTGACAACGCCACCAGCGAAACCGCTTACAAGGTCGAGCAAGCCACCGCGTCCGGCGGCCCGTGGACGGAAGTGGCTGGCGCGCTCGCGGCCAACACCACGACCTACAGCGCCACCGGGCTGACGGCCTCCACCGCTTATTTCTTCCGGGTGCGTGCGAGCAACGCCAGCGGAAACAGCGACTACACAGCGAACGCCTCGGCCACGACCTCCGCTGCGCCTGCGCCGACGCCGACGCCCCAGCCCAGCAGTGGTGGTGGCGGAGGAGGCGGCGCACCCAGCCTCGGCTTCCTCACCTTCCTCGGGGTCGCCGCTCTTGCCCGCC
The DNA here is from genome assembly GCA_025363455.1 of Oleiharenicola sp. Lineage (GTDB taxonomy): Bacteria > Verrucomicrobiota > Verrucomicrobiia > Opitutales > Opitutaceae > Lacunisphaera. The sequence goes on from JANYDW010000038.1 coordinate 92,660, forward strand.
TTCGTCAACGCGCAGGCTGATTCTGTAATGCAGGATCGCCGGCCCCAAACTTGTCAACGGTGAGCCCGTCGAATCCGTCGAACGGGCCGAATCCCCGCTTTTTTTCACCGGAATGAAACGTCTGCTTCCAGCCGTCTTGCTCGCCGGCGTCATCACCGGCTTGATCATTTATCGCCACCGCGAACCTGCGCTTCAGCCTCTGTCCAGTGCCGTGATCCTGAAACTACTCGCGGCCACCCCACCCGACCCAAAGGCAACGGGCAACACCCCGTCACGCATTGTCCCGCCGACGGCCTCGACGATGACACCCGTAGATGAAATAGCGCACGCCCTCCGCAGCGGCACGGTGACCGAAAAGGATCGAGCCATCAATGTACTGCTGCCCGCGCTGGTCGCGAGCGACCCCTCTGCCGCCGGTCATCTCGCGCTGGCCTGGGAGCCGGGCGCCCTGCGGGAAGAACTTCTGCACGAGGTCATCCGACTCTGGTCGGCCGCAGACATCGGCGGCGCTGTCACCTGGCTCACTTCGCTGCTAAACAACGCCGACCGGGGAAACGCGTCGACGACCGCGACGGCGCAGGTCGCCCAGACCGATCCACCCGGAGCGATCGAGCTCGCGCAACTCCTCGGCGTCGGTACTGCCGACGGCAGTCTCGAGCACCTCACCCAACTCTGGACCGAGGAGAATCCTCGCGAGGCCATGGCCTGGATCGTGACCCAGTCCACGGGCCCCAACCGGGACCGGTTGCTGTCCCGGATCGCATGGGTCCGGGCCCAAAGCGAACCGACGGAAGCGGCAGCCCTCGTGCTGGACCATATGAACGCCGGAGCCTTGCGGGACGACGCCGTGATCGGGGTGGTGCACCAGTGGGCCCTGCGCGACCCGGCGGGTGCGACCAACTGGGTCGCCCAATTTCAATCCGGCCCGCTCCAGACGCGGGCGCTCGGCGAACTCGAGACAGCGCACAAGCTCCGCTGAGTGGATAAAATAATACTTTAGCTGTTTCGAATCGGATTGAACTTGGATCCTTCGCTGCGCTCAGGATGACGGAACGAGGATTATTTCTCAAAACGTGTCATTCTGAGCGCAGCGAAGAATCCAAGAATCAGTTCAGTCGACACAAACCGGCCATGCCATCATTTGATGGCTCAAACCTCGGCTTCGAGCGCAGAGCCGGCTTCATCCCCGCACTCCTTCCGCATGGACTCGTGAGCCCAGCCGTATTGAATGCCGGAATGCTGAAATCCCTCCGGCACTTTCGCCTTAGCCAAGCCGTGGCTCTTTTGTCGTTCGCCTGCTGCCTGCCCGCGGATGAAAACCCCAACCTCACATACTTTCGCAACATCGCGGAGACGCGCAGTTACACGCTCGGCCGGCCGGTGGCGCCCCACCTCACGCCCGACGGCAGCGCCGTGCTCTTTCTCCGCGGCGGCGCGCGCGACCGCGTGCTCCGACTCTACGAGCTGGACCTGGCGACCGGCAAGGAGCGCGAGCTCATCACCCCGGCGCAGATCCTGGGCAACGGTGAGGAAAAGCTGACCGCCGAGGAAAAGGCCCGGCGGGAACGGGCGCACGTCACCGCCCGCGGCTTCACCCGTTTCGACCTGACCAAGGACGGCCAGCGCCTGCTCGTGACTCTTTCCGGCAAGCTCTACGTCGTGAACCGCGCTGACCTGCACGTGACCGAGCTGCCGGGCAAAAACTGGATCGACCCGCGCTTCTCGCCTGACAGCACCGCCGTGGCCGCCGTCCAGGCGGGCGAATTGCACCTGATTGACCTGGCCGGCCTGACGGACCGCGTCTTGACCACGGGCGCCTCCGAGACGCTCACTCACGCCACGGCGGAGTTTGTCGCCCAGGAGGAGATGGCCCGCTTCGAAGGCTACTGGTGGTCGCCCGATTCCGCGTGGCTGGCCTATCAGGAGACCGACGAATCCGGCGTGGAGACGCGCTACATCGGCGATCCGCTCCATCCCGAGACTGTCCCGACAAAGTTCGCCTACCCCAAGGCCGGATCGACCAACGCCGTCGTGCGTCTCGGCGTCATCGCCCGCAGCGGCGGCGAGACCCGTTGGATTAAATGGGACTCCGCCAAGTATCCCTACCTCACTCGCGTCGTCTGGAAGGAGACGGGTGCCCCGCTGAGCATCCTTGTACAGGACCGTGCCCAGCAGCATCAGATGCTCCTTGCGGCCGATCCTGCCACCGGGGAAACCCGTGAACTCCTTCAGGAGTCCGATCCGGCCTGGCTCGACCTCGACGACATGGCCTTCATGCCCCTCTGGCTGAAAGGAGGTCGGCAATTCCTGTGGACCACCGAATCACGCGGTGACTGGCAGGTCGAATTGCGCGATGCCGACGGACGCCTCTTGCGTGAGCTGACCCCTCTCGGCTTCGGCTACCGGGGCGTCGTGAAGGCCGACGAGGAAACCGGCGTACTCTACGTCAAGGGCAGCGCCGATCCCCGCGAGACGCATGCCTGGAAATTTTCCCTCGCCGGCGGCAAGGGCACCGACCTAACGCCGGCCAGTGGCACCCATGGCCTGCAAGTTTCAGAAAACGGCCGCGTCCTGCTGCACACCTTCGATCTGCGCGACGGCAGCACCGGCACCGAGGTGCTGGCAGTCGACAGCCGGAAACTGGGCGAACTGAAGTCCGTCGCCGAGAATCCCCCGGCCTGGCCCATGGTCGAGTTCACCCAAACAGCCGGCGGCCCGCGGTCCTTTTACGCGGCGATTGTCCGGCCGCGGAATTTCCAACCGGACCGGAAATACCCGGTCATCCTTTCCGTCTATACCGGCCCGACCATAACCGTGGTCTCGGCCAGTCTCCGCGGTTATCTGCACGACCAGTGGATGGCCGACCAGGGCTACATTGTCGCCCGGCTCGACGGCCGCGGCACGCCTCATCGCGGCCGTGATTGGGAACGGGCCATCCGCGGCAACTTCATCGACATCGCGTTGAACGACCAGGTCGAGGGCCTGAAGGCACTCGGGGCCCAATATCCAGAGATGGACCTGTCGCGCGTCGGCGTCACCGGCTGGTCTTTCGGCGGCTATTTCAGCGCCATGGCCACCCTGCGTCGACCCGATGTCTTCAAGGCCGGTGTCGCCGGGGCACCGGTCATCACGTGGGAAAACTACGACACCCACTATACTGAGCGCTACCTCGGTCTGCCGCAGGAGCATCCCGAAGCCTACAAGGTCAGCAGCGCCCTGAGTTACGTCGATCAGCTCCAGCGCCCGCTGCTGCTCGTGCACGGCCTGACCGACGACAACGTCTACTTCCAGCACACCATGCAGCTGGCCGACGCCCTCTTCATGGCGGGCAAGCCCTACGAAATCCTCCCCATGACCGGCACCCACATGGCCGGGGCGGAGAATCCCCTGATCACCTACCGCGAGGAACTCCGCGTCATCGATTTCTTCAACCAGCACCTGAAGGGCCCGGAGTGAGCTGTAGGGCGGGATCGCCGATCCCGCCAAGGAATGACATAAAGATGACCTTGCGCCGACAAGCGGGGCGCAAGGCGCCAGGCTGTCGGCGTTATCTAATCTTGTATCGGCCCAGCGGCGCTCCTCGGCAGAGAGCCCCACCTCCGGATACGCGTCCTGACCCCGTTGGATTGCGTGACCCCGTTGGATTGCGCCTGGTTTGGTTTTGTGGGAGCGACCTTGGTCGCGATTCGTTCACAAACATCGCGTGCAAGCACGCTCCCACCCGCCAAGTCGATGCGAGGCTAAGCGCGAGGCTAAGGGGTCGCGCGAGGCTAAGGGGTCGAGGCTAAGGGGTCGGGTTGTGGGGTGTGGGGACAATGCCCAGCTGTCGAGCCAGTGCGGGATTGCCTGAGCGACCCCAGACGGCGACCTTGCGTCCGATTTCATGGCGGTTGCCGAGGTATAAGTTTTTCCCGAGCCAGGGATTGGTCACTGTAGTGCGTGCCTTCAAAGCAGCGGCAATGGCCACCTTCCACTCAGCCGACTTACCGGCAGCTGCGAGATCGGCCGGAGTGCGGCGTAGGCGACGCAGCAACCTCAACAGTTCGGAGTGCCAATGTGATTCGTAGTCAGCGCGCATGTCCGAGAAATGCTGCGATTTTCCGGCCCGCAAGGTCCGGTTCTCCTCTAGGAGGCTGCGGGTGAAGTCGGCCGTGCCGAAGGCCCAGCCACGTGACATGCGGTCAAATTTCTGGCGTTTTTGCTCAGGTTGGTCCTCAGCCAGCCAGCCGAGATACTCGGCGTATTTACGGTGCCCAGCGGAGGAGTCGGTGAGGGCTCCGGCGTGGCGCAACGCGGGCCGGGGATCAAACCAGGCCGGACGCAGTTTGGGCTGGTGGATCCATGCCACGCTGGCCCACGGGTACAATCCGAGGGTGTCTGCGGAACACAGCCCGGCGCGCACCGGGTTGAGGTGGATGTAGTGACAGACCGAGGCCAACGGATCGCCGTCCTCGATTGCGATGCTTTTGAATCTCCCTTGGAAGAGATGACCATGCGCCTGACGGTAGTGATTGAACCGCATCGCGAAGGTGCACTGCAGCCAGTGCATGCCGGCGGCGAGGTTTGCCTGCGGGGTGGTGACGGCGAGGTGAAAGTGGTTGGACATGAGCGCCCACGCATGCAGGAGCCATCCGGTCCTTTGGCAGGCCTCGTCGAGGCAGTGGAGAAAGGCGCGTTTGGTGTCGGCCGCCGCAAACACAGGGCCGCGGTAGTTGCCGCGGTTGATGACATGGTAGGAGGCGTTTTCGGATTCGAGGCGAAGGGGGCGGGGCATGGCGCCAGCGTGCGGCACAGGCGATCACCGGCGAGGCCCGGGCCGTAATTTATCCGTAATCAACACGGCGATCCCCACACCCCACAACCTGACCCCCTACGCTCGGCTTGTCCCCGCGGCCACGTTCTATCCAATTCAATTACATGATCCCGGCTCAGGCCGCGCGACGACAAGGCAAATTGGGGCACGCCGCCGTTAGGCATCGCTTGCAAGCAAGCTCCTACAAGCCGAATCGACGTTCGGGCTTCGACCCACACGAGTGAAACCGATCAGGACGTCACGCCGCTCTCGGTCGTGGGGGACTTGACCTGGAACTCCAGCTTGTCGCCCTTGCGGACGACGAGGATGGGTTCGCCCTCCTTGACCTCGCCGCGGAGCAGGGCCTCGGCGAGCGGGTCTTCGAGCAGATGCTCGACGGCCCGACGCAAGGGACGCGCGCCGTATTTCTCGTCGTAGCCCTTCTCGATGAGGAGCGTCTTCGACTCGGGCGAGAACTCGATCTGGATCTTGCGGGCGGCGAGGCGCTTCACGACCTTGCCGGCCTCGATCTCGACGATCTTGAGCAGGTCGTTCTTGTCGAGCGGACGGAACACCACGAGGTCGTTGATGCGGTTGAGGAACTCGGGCTTGAAGACGCGCTTGGCTTCCTCGAGAACCTTCTCCTTCAATTTCTCCACATCCTGGAAGTCCGGCGCGCCAGCGGCGGCGAAGCCCATCGTCGTCTGGCGCTGGATGAGCTGCGCCCCGACGTTGGTCGTCATGATGATGATGGTATTCCGGAAATCCACGGTGCGGGCCAGCGAATCGGTCAGGCGCCCGTCCTCCATGATCTGGAGCAGGAGCTGGAGCGCGTCGGGGTGCGCCTTCTCGATCTCGTCGAAAAGGATGACGGAATACGGCCGGCGGCGGACGGCTTCGGTGAGCTGGCCACCCTCCTCGTAGCCGACATAGCCCGGAGGCGAGCCGACGAGGCGGGAGACGGCGAACTTCTCCATGTATTCGCTCATGTCGATCTGGATGAGCGCGTCCTGGTTGCCGAACATCTGGGCGGCGAGTTGCTTGGCGAGCTCGGTTTTGCCGACACCGGTCGGGCCCATGAACATGAACGAGCCGATCGGGCGGCGCGGATCCTTAAGGTCGGCGCGCGAGCGGCGCAGGGCGCGGGCGATGGCGATGGTGGCTGGATCCTGGCCGACGATGTATTTCTGCAGCTCAGCCTCGAGCGCGAGCAGGCGCTCGCTTTCCTTCTTCTCGAGGCGGTTGAGCGGGATGCCGGTCCACTCCGCGACGACGCGGATCATCTGCTCCTCATCGACGGTGATACGGTTCTCGTCCCGAGTCTTCTTCCAGTTCCCGACAAGGTCCTCCTGCTTGAGGCGGAGTTGCTTTTCCTGGTCGCGGTATTTAGCCGCCTCCTCGAAATGCTGGGCCGCGATGGCCTGCTCCTTCCGGGTGCAGACCTCCTCGATCTCCTTGCCCATCGCCTCGATTTCCGGCGGGCGGTTGAGCGTGGTGATGCGGGCGCGCGAACCGGCCTCGTCCATCACATCGATGGCCTTGTCGGGCAGGAAACGGCCGGTGATGTAGCGGTCGGAAAGCTTGGCGGCGGTCTCGAGCGCGAGGTCGGTGAATGTGGCCTTGTGGTGGTCCTCGTATTTGCTGCGAATGCCCTTGAGAATGAGAATGGTGTCGTCGACCGAGGGGGCCTCGACCTTGACCATCTGGAAGCGGCGGTCCAGCGCGCTGTCCTTCTCGATGTACTTGCGGTACTCGTTGAGCGTGGTGGCACCGATGCACTGCAGTTCGCCGCGGCTCAGTGCCGGCTTGAAGATGTTCGAGGCGTCCATCGCGCCCTCGGCGGCGCCGGCGCCGACGATGGTGTGAAGCTCGTCGATGAAGATGATGACGTTCTTGGCGCGCTTGATTTCATCCATCACGGCCTTGATGCGCTCCTCGAACTGGCCGCGGTATTTGGTGCCGGCGACCATGAGGGCGAGATCGAGGGTGATGACCTTCTTGTCCGCGAGGATCTCGGGCACGTTGCCCTTGGCGATCTCCTGCGCAAGGCCCTCGACAATGGCGGTCTTGCCCACGCCGGCCTCGCCGACGAGCACCGGGTTGTTCTTGGTGCGGCGGCAGAGGATCTGGATGACGCGGCTGATCTCGTTTTTGCGGCCCACGACGGGGTCCATCTCACCCTTGCGGGCCAGCTCGGTGAGGTCGCGGCCAAAGGCCTTCAGGGCCGGAGTCTTGACCTCTTTCTTGTCGTCGCTGCCGCGGGGCGCAACTTCCTCGCTGCCACCGCCACCAGCGGAACCGGTGGTTCCCTCGGCGCCCTGGCCGGCGGAAAACTGAGGATCGAGTTCGCGAAGAATCTCGTTGCGGGTGCGCTCGATGTCGACTTCGAGAGTCTTGAGCACGCGGGCGGCCACGCCCTCGCCCTCGCGGAGCAGGCCGAGCAGGATGTGCTCGGTGCCGACGTAACTATGGTTGAGGGCCTTCGCTTCCTTGCCGGCGAGCGCGAGGACCTTCTTCACGCGCGGCGTGTAAGGAATGCTGCCGACCGGGGTCTTGGATTCCTGGCCGATACCAACCTGCTTTTCCACCTCGGCGCGGACGGTCTCGAGGTCCATGCCCATTTTCTGAAGAACACTCACCGCCACGCCCTGCCCCAGCTTGATCAGGCCGAGCAGGAGGTGCTCGGTGCCGACATAGTTGTGGTGGAAGCGGTCGGCTTCCTTGCGGGCAAGCGCCAGCACTTGCTGCGCGCGGGGTGTAAAATTGTTCATTGGTTCCATGTGGTGACTTAGGTAAATCGGCTACTTGATGCTGCGAGTGAAGTCTGGATGCGTCAATTTGGCAAATTCAGACCGCAGGCGGGCCGCGCGCAGCACATCCCGCTGGGCGGGGTCGAAGGCACCCTTGGCCGCATGTTGGACGTGGCCTGGCTGGCACTCGATGAAAAGGCGGTCCACCACAGCCCGCTGGGTGTCCGGGAACACGTCGAGGTCGATACCCAGCCGGATGAGGGACAACAGGTTCATGGCCTCACCCGAGTTGAGCAGGTAGCCGTTCTGCAGGATGCCGAAAGCGCGGCCGATCTTGTCGGATAACTTGTTCGGGTCGGTCTCGAGGAGCTTCTGGCGGGCGTTGAGTTCCTGCTCGATGATCGTGTTCAGCACGCCGTGCAGGTGCTTGATGATTCCCTCCTCGCTCTCGCCGAGGGTGGTCTGGTTGGAGATCTGGAAGATGCTGCCGCTGGCGTCCGAACCCTCGCCGAAGAGACCGCGTACGGCCATGCCCAACTGGTTGACGGCGCGCACGACCTTTTCCATCTGGCCTGAAATGACGAGTGCGGGCAGGTGCATCATGGCCGAGGCGCGGATGCCAGTGCCGAGATTGGTTGGGCAGGCGGAAAGATACCCGAGCCGCGGATTAAAAGCGAAGTCGATGTGCTCCTCGAGATTGGTGTCGAGGGCGTTGATGGTGCTCCAGACCTTCTTGAACTGGAAGCCGGCCCGCAGCACCTGGATCCGGAGATGGTCCTCCTCGTTGACCATGACGACACAAGATTGGTCCTTGCTGATCACGATGCCGGCGCCGGCCTTCGAGTGACACAGCTCGCGGCTGATCAGGTGGCGCTCGACGAGGATCTGTTTCTGCAAGTCGTCGAGGGTCTCGACCGGGATGGCGAGGCCCCGCTTCATCTGCGGCAGCGCGGCAACCGCCTGCATGCATTGGTCACGGATGTCTCGTTTCTGCGCTTCCTTGGCCCAGCCAGGAAAGGGCTGGCCCGCCAGGTTCCGGGCGAGCCGGATGCGGGTCATGAGTACGACGGCGCTCTTGCTGGCGGCGGTGTCCGTCAGCTCGGAATGCGAATCGATGAGCTCGTTGATCTTCATGTTTCAGCCGGTGGTTTACCGCTCGTGGATTGGCGGACCTGGGTGAGTTCATCGCGGTAGCGCGCGGCATCCTCGTAACGCTCGGATTTGATCGCCTGATCGAGCTCGGTCTCCAGCTGCGTGAGGCGCTCGTACAGGGATTTGCGGGCGATGGCGCGCTGGGGAATCTTGCCTGTGTGGCTGCTGCCCTTGTGCATGGTGTCGAGCATGGGCTCGAGCATCTTGCTGAAATGTTCGTAGCAGGAGGGGCAGCCGAAGCGACCGTTCTTCTTGAAATCCTGGGTCGTGAAACCGCACGCAGAGCATTTCCCGGCATCGCCCGTCGGCTCAGGATTGAGCGAGGCCTTGAGGAGCATGTCGGCGAGGGAAAAGCCGCTGGGATCCGTCACGCCTTTGGCCTGCGCGCACGCCTCGCACAAATCCACCTTATGTATCTTGCTGTTAACAATCTGGGTGAGGTGGACAGTAGCGGGCTTGGAGCAGAGGTCGCACTTGAGTGAATTGGCCATGTATTTTGTGAATGCCAGAGTAGTGCCCCCATCCCCGAAAAGCAAACGACGGGGGCCGGCCCTGGTTTCCTGCCGAAATCCTGTTGGCGAACAGTCTGGGAGGCAAGCGCGTAGGCTGGGAGTCATCAGCTGTAGGTCGGGGTTTATCCCCGACGGATCGCACGAGCTGTCGGGCGTAAAGCCCGACCTACATTAAATGAACCAGTCCCGCCTCCAAAAGCTCAGATCCGGGTGCCTTCGACCAACACGCGTTTCCGGAAACTGCCGAGCACGCGGGCGGTGACCGGGCCGGGCTTGCCGGCACCGATGACCCGACCGTCGAGCTTGACCACGGGGATGACCTCGGCGCCCGTGCCCGTGAGAAAACATTCGTCGGCGCACCAGACGTCGTAGCGCGTCAGGTCGGCCTCGCGCATGGGAATGCCAAGTTCCTTGGCGATGTCGAAGACCGTGGCGCGAGTGATGCCCTTGAGCGCGCCGGCGGAAGCGGCCGGGGTGATGATCTCGCCCTTTTGCACGACGAACACGTTGTCGGCGGTGCACTCGGCGACATAGCCCTGGGCATTGAGCATGATGGCCTCGAGCGCGCCGGCCTGCTTGGCCTCGATCTTGGCGAGGATGTTGTTGAGGTAATTGAGCGACTTGACAGTCGGCGGCAGCGCGTCCGGCGCGATCCGACGGGTGGGCACGGTGACGATGGCCAGGCCGTTGTCGTAGTATTCCTGCGGGTAGAGCGTGATCTTGCTGGCGATGACGAAAGTGGTCGGGTTCGCGCAGGACCACGGGGCCAGGCCCAGGTCGCCCACACCGCGCGTGACGACGAGGCGGATGTAGCCGTCGTTCAGATTGTTCCGGCGGCAGGTCTCGCACACGGCCTCGGCCAACTGGGCGCGGGTCAGCGGTAGCGTGAGCATGATCGCCCGGGCGGACATCTCGAACCGTTCCAAGTGATCGTCCAGGCGGTAGACGTTGCCGCCGTAGATGCGGATGCCCTCAAAAATCCCGTCGCCGTAAAGCAGACCGTGATCGAAGACCGAGACCTTCGCCTCGCTGGAATCGACATACTTGCCATCGAAATAAACAACCATGATCGGGCCATCTCACCAAAGTCGCCGCTGTTGTCCAGTCCGGGAATAGAGAATGCGCTTGTATTTGCCGTTCCGACGGCGAACTGTTCCGCCTGACGGGCCGCAATCCTCAACTCCTATGAAATTGCGCACTATCCCGTCCGGTCATACCGGCTTCACCCTCATTGAGCTGCTCACGGTCATTGCCATCATTGGCATTCTCGCGGCGCTCATTTTTCCCACCGTCGGCAAGGTTCGCGAGACTGCCCAGCGAACCGTCGATGCCAGCAACCTTCGCGAGGTCGTCAAGGCTGCCAGCATCTATGCCGCGGACAACAACGACCGCCTCCCTGACCCCGGGGCCATCGCCGCGCTGTATCCCGGCCTTGGCTCGGGTCCCTACGCTTGGGCCGGCATCCTGGCGCAGCGCGGCATCGTGAGCGACCCCACGTTTTTCTTCGCCAAGAACGACCCTTACTTTACCGGCGCCTACCCTGCTGCCATTGTCGATCCGGCCAACCGCACGACGCTCAACAGCGACTTCGCCGGCCGAACCTTGAGCTTTGAATTCGTCGGCGGCCTGCGCATGGGCGACGCGCCCTCCACTCCCGTGGCCTTCACCCGCGGGTTGCAGGTAAGCGGCCAGTGGGACCAAGGCAGTGGCGTCTACAAGGACAAGGGCGGGCACATCGCCTACCTCGGCGGCAACGTCCAGTTCTTCGCCGACGTGACCGATGTCGAACGTCAGTTGACCCTCAGCAACGGGACAAAAGGTGCTTCCATCCGCCAAGCCATCCCCCTCGCCGCCAAAATCTATGCCACGACACCGAGCGGGGGCCCGACGGTCGGCTCGCTGGCGGGCACCCCCGGTCAGGCGCCCTAATAGGACCCATCCATTGGCCCACTGACTCGCCCGGCGTTTTCCCGCGCCGGGCTTTTTTCTTCCCCCCTCCGGTCACCGCCGTAGGCTGCACCCGCTCCATGGCAACCGCGAATCCCACCTACGTCATCGGCCATCGCAATCCTGACGCCGACTCCATCTGCTCGGCTATCGCCTACGCTGCATTCAAGGAAGCGCGCGGGGAATCCGGCTACGTCGCCGCCCGGTGCGGCAACTCCAACGCCCGCATTGACGCGATCCTGGAACGCTTCCACACCCCGCTGCCGCATTACCTCAGTGATGTTTTTCCCCGCGTCCGCGATATGATGGTGCGGCAGCCCCTCGCCGTGCAGGAGGACGTTACTTGTGCCGAGGCCCTCAAGCTCATCGACCGGCACGGCATCACCTACCTGCCCGTGGTCTCGGTCCAACAGCGTGCGGTCGGCTCGGTGACGCTCGCGCAGCTCGGCCATTTCTTCATCCCGCGCATCGACGAACCTCGGGCCATGCGCCAGGTCCGCACCAGCCTCGCCCGCATCGTCAGCTCCCTCCAGGCTTCGGTGCTCCACACGGTCGACGAAAACCGGCTGGAGGACCTCTTCGTCCGCATCGGGGCCATGGATGTCGGCACTTTCTGGAAGATATCCGAGAAGGAGCAGATCCCGCCGGGCCAGTCGCTCATCATCGTCGGCGACCGGCGCGACATCCAGCAACGCTCCATCGAGATCGGCATCCGCGCCCTCATCATCAGCGGCAACCTCCCGGTCGATCCGGCCATCGCCAAGCTGGCGAAGGAGCGCGGCGTCAGTGTCATCTCCAGCCCGCACGATACCGCCACCACGGCGTGGTTCGTCCGCACCGCCTCCACCATCGAGCGCCTCGTCGACCGCAAGTTCACCGCGCTGAATGCCGAGGCCCGCATCGCCGATGTCCGGCGCAAGTTCTCCCAGCTTTCCTCCCACGCCATGATGGTCACCGGTGAGGACAACCTCCTCCAGGGCATTCTCACCAAGTCCGATCTGCTCAAGCCCGTGCCCACCCGCCTCGTGCTCGTGGATCACAATGAGCTCACCCAAGCCGTGCCCGGCGCCGACGAGGTCATCATCACCGAGATCATCGACCACCACCGACTCGCGCCAATGACGACCTCGCAGCCCATCCTCTTCATCAATGAGCCCGTCGGTTCAACCTGCACGATCATCGCAGATCTGTTCCGTCGGCACGGCCTCGTTCCCGCCGCCGACCTGGCTGGCGTGATGATGTCCGGCCTCATCTCCGACACCCTGTTGCTCCAAAGCCCGACTTCCACCGCCAAGGACGCCGAGGTGCTCAACTGGCTGCAGACCCACGCCGCCATCAAGGCCCAGGCCCTCGGCCAGCTCATCTTCAGCTCGGGCTCCGTCATCCTCGCCAGTCCGGCGGACCGGGTCGTCCGTTCCGACTTCAAGGTCTACGACGACGAGGAGGGCGTGCGCTTTGCCGTCTCGCAGGTAGAGGAACTCGGCTTCGACAACTTCTGGCCGCACGCCAAGGCCCTCGCGCAGGCCCTCGCCGACCTCCGCGCCACGGAGAAACTGACCTTTGCCGCCCTGCTCGTCACCGACATCAACACCCAGAACTCGCTGATGCTTGTCAAGGGCGATGCCGAGTTTATCCGTCGCATTTCCTATCCCCACGTCGAGCAGGACGAGATCTTCGAACTCAACGGCGTCGTCAGCCGCAAGAAGCAGCTCATTCCCTACCTCACCGACCTGCTGAAGGAAATGCACAGCGAGGGCGTTTCTCCCTCCAAGTCCGGCCCGCCCTTCGGCAAACGGAGCTGAGTGGCACGAAACGGGGCTGCAATGTAGGAGCCTGCTTGCAGGCGATCCGGAACACCCGCCAACGGACCACGTTGTATCGCCTGCAAGCAGGCTCCTACTCTCCGGACACACTCGCCAACTGCGCCATTGCCACGGGCTGACGAATTCCCCTTCCTTGGCCGGAATGCCTGAAAAGCCCGACTCACCCGCGCCCGCCGCACCCAGTGACTTTATCCGCGACATCGTCGCCGGCCACGTCGCCGAGCAGCGCTACGCCAAGATCGTCACCCGCTTCCCGCCCGAGCCCAACGGCTACCTGCACATCGGCCACGCCAAGTCCATCTGCCTGAACTTCGGCATCGCCCGCGAGCACCAAGGCCAGTGCAACCTCCGCTTCGACGATACCAACCCGGTCAAGGAAGACCTCGAGTATGTCGAGTCCATCACCCGCGACGTCCAGTGGCTCATCGCCGGCTGGGCCGACCACTGCCTCGGTTTCAAAACCAAAGGTGCCCATCCGGTCGCAATTACCAGCAACGGCCAACCGGACTATTATCTCGCTGCGTTTCAGGTGCCGAGCCCCGACTCCACCGTCCCGGCGTTCGTCGAGCCCTTCTTCGCCTCGGATTACTTCGACCAGCTTTACGCCTACGCCGTCGAACTCATCAAACGCGGCAAGGCGTACGTCTGCGACCTGAGCCCAGAGGACACCGAGAAATACCGTGGCGCGCCCGACCGGCCCGGCCAGGAGAGCCCGTTCCGCAACCGCAGCGTGGCCGAGAACCTCGATCTGTTCACGCGGATGAAGGCCGGCGAATTCCCCGACGGCGCCCGCTCGCTGCGCAGCAAGATTGACATGGCTTCGCCCAACATGTGGCTGCGCGATCCACTGCTTTACCGCATCCGCCACGTCGCCCATCACCACGCCGGTGACAAATGGTGCCTCTACCCGCTCTACGATTATGCCCACTGCCTGAGCGACTATCTCGAGGGCATCACCCACTCCATCTGCACGCTCGAGTTCGTCGACCACCGCCCGCTCTACGACTGGGTGCTGGAGAGCCTCGGCCTGCCGCGCGCCCTGCCGCACCAGTACGAATTCGCCAAGCTCAACCTCGGCTACACCCTCGTCTCGAAGCGCAAGCTCCTGACCCTCGTCACCGAAAAGGTCGTTACCGGGTGGGACGACCCGCGCATGCCCACGCTCTCCGGTCTCCGCCGCCGCGGCATTCCGGCCAGCGCCCTCCGCACCTTTGTCACCAGCGTCGGGGTCACCAAGTTCGACTCCGTCACCGAGATTGCCGTCTTCGAGAACGCCATTCGTACCGAGCTCAATGCCGCGGCCCAGCGCCGCCTGGGCGTCCTCCGGCCGATCAAGCTCGTCCTCACCAACATTCCCGCTGGCGAGCCCGTGGCCTGCACCGCGACCAACAATCCGCAGGACGAAAATCCGACGACGCGCCCGCTGGCGCTGACGCGCGAGGTGTTCATTGAGACGGACGACTTCGCCGAGATGCCACCGCCCAAGTATTTCCGCCTGAAGCCGGGCGGCGAGGTGCGGCTTAAATACGCCTGCATCATCAAGTGCGACGAACTCGTGAAGGACACCAGTGGGGCCATCACCGAGATCCGCTGCACCGCCCAGCTCGACACGCGCACGGGCCAGAGCAACGCCGACAAGAAGGTCAAGGGCACGATCCACTGGGTCAGCGCCACTGGTTGCATCGACGCGGAGGTGCGGCTCTACGACCGGCTGTTCACCGTCCCCGAGCCGGCCGCCGAGGAGGATTTTCTCAAGGTCGTGAATCCAAAGTCGCTGGAGGTTGTCACCGCCAAGCTGGAGCCATCACTCGCGACCGCGACTCATGGCGACCGCTTCCAGTTCGAACGCCTCGGGTACTTCGCGCTCGATAAGGACTCCCCTGTGGGGCCGCTGCTCGTCGGCGGGCCGCGATTGATTTTTAACCGCACCATCACGCTCAAGGACACCTGGGCGAAGTGACGGGCCGGTGGAGGCGGGACTGGTAGTCCCGCCTCCAAATAAAAACCCCACGCTGCATCCGCGTGGGGTGAGAGTCGAACCGTTGGAAAGAGCTTACTGGGCCGGAGGTGTGGGCGCAGCTGCCGGGGGTGTCTCGCCTGACTTCTTGTGATGATGCTTCCGGTGGGTCTTTTTGCCCTGCTTTTGGTGTTTCCGGTGCTTGCCTGTTTTGGCCGGCGCATCAGTCCCGGGGGCAGAATCGGTAGCGGCGGGAGGAGTGGTGACAGTATCAGCGGCGAACAGTCCCGTGGTCGCAACCGCCAGGACGATGGAAAGGAGTATGAGGAACTTTTTCATGTTAGGAAGATGACGCCAACGAGAATCAGGAGTTACGCGCTGGCCAGAAATTTCTGCAAGCGCGCCAGCACCCGGTCTTTGCCCAGCACGCGGAACATGCTGGTGATGCTCGGACCGGCGTTGGTGCCGGACACCGCCAGGCGCGCGACGGCCTGGTAGTCGCCGAAGCCAAGGCCCTTGCCCTCGGCCAACGACTTTATGCCGGCCTCGATGGCCGTATCGCTGGAGAAATCCATCGCCGGCAAGGCGGCGATCAACTCGGCCAGCCGGACCTTGGGCTCGCCCTTGGCCATGACCTTGTCCTTCACCTTGGAATCGATGACGGGATCCCGAAAGAAATAGGAAGTATAGGCCGGAAGTTCGCCGATAGCCTTAATCTTAGGCTGGGCCAATAAGACGACCTCGTTGAAATAGGGCTGATCTAGCAACACGGTCTCCAGTCCCTGTTGCTTAAAGTAAGCTGCACTCCCTGAAGCGAACTGCGTCGAGTTCTGTTGAAGCGTGTAGAGCATATTCACGTGCTCAAGTTTCTTACCATCAAACTTAGCATTGCTCTGATTTATGCCAGGTAGGTCGAAGAGCTTCACAATGTCCGCAATCGGCATCTTTTCGCGATCATCACCCGGATTCCAGCCAAGCAATGCCAGATAGTTTACTAATGCTTGAGGGTCGAAACCACGCTTTTGGTATTCCTCGATGAGGGCGCCTTTGTCGCGCTTGCTCATCTTGCCCTGACCCATCTCGGGCGATTTCAGGATCAGTGGGATGTGGGCGAAGACCGGCGCGGTGACGCCGAATCCCTCGTAGAGTCGCACGTGCTTGCTGGTGTTGGACAGGTGGTCCTCGCCGCGGATGATGTGTGAGACCTTCATCTCGATGTCATCCACCACGTTCACGAAATGAAACACCGGGTTGCCGTCGGAGCGGAAGATCACGAAGTCCTCGTCCTCCTGCCGCTCGACCCGACCGCGGATCTGGTCGTCGATGACGACGGGCGAGGTCTTCACCTTCTCGACTTCCTTCTTCCGGTGGTCGTCGAACACCTTGTAGCGCTCACCGAGCAGCTTGAACCAGACGGCGCCGTCCTTCTCGTAGGCCCGACCGCTGTCGAGCAGCTGTTGCTTGTAGCGCTGGTAGATCGCGCCGCGCTGGCTCTGGCGATAGGGACCGTACGAGCCGCGCTCGCCCACCCCGCTGGGATTCGGGCCCTCGTCCCAATCCATGCCCAGCCAGGTCAGGCTGTCGTAGATGAGCTTGAGGAACGCCTCGCTGTTGCGTGCCTGGTCGGTGTCCTCGATCCGCAGAATAAACGTGCCACCGGTGTGCCGGGCATAGAGCCAGTTGAACAGGGCCGTGCGGGCGCTCCCGATGTGGAAGAAGCCGGTGGGACTGGGGGCGAAACGAACGCGGACGTTGGACATGAGAGAACGGTCAGCTAGGCGGAAGGCCCGGGTACTGTCAAAGCCTGAGCCGGTGCCGCATTGCTATCGCTTGGCCGCCGCGAACCCAAGGCAGTTTTGGCCACAAAAAGTCACAAGCATCCGAGGGCGAGTGAAGCTCCCAAGGCGCCTATCGGCGCGCGGCAGATTTCAATAGCAGGACAAAACATTATTTGTGCCTCTTTGTGGCCAAACCTCTGGCTGCTTGGCTTGTTATCCGTGGTCCTCGGCGCAACCTAACGACAAGCAATATAATGTCATCCCTCCTCCCTCTGGATCCTGCGGTATTTATCCCACGGTTCTCGGCCGCCGCCGTACAGGCTGGTTTCCAAGTCGAGACCTTCGGCGAGATCCACGGTCATCCCCTGATCGCGGCGACCAAACCCGCCACGGGGCCGCGTCCGCGAATCTATCTATCCACCGGCATTCATGGCGACGAGCCGGCCCCGCCTTGGGCCTTGCTGGACCTGCTCGAGGCCGGATTCTTCGACGACCGCTGCACTTGGACGCTCTGCCCGCTGCTCAATCCCACTGGCTTCCTCTCCCGCACTCGCGAGAACTTCGCCCGGATCGACCTCAACCGCGATTACAAGTCGCTCCAGACCGCCGAGGTCCGCGCGCACCAGGCCTGGCTGCAGCGCCAAGGACGCTTCGACCTCGTTCTCTGCGGGCATGAGGACTGGGAGTCGAAGGGATTTTATCTCTACGAGCTGAACCTAGATAACCACCCCACCCTCGCCCATCGCATGCTCGACGCCGCCCGTGCCCACGGTCCCATCGAAACCGCCACTATCATCGATGGACGGAACATTTCCGAGGCGGGCCTCATCCGGCCAGTCAGCGACCCGCTGCTGCGCGGCACCTGGCCCGAAGCGCTTTACCTGGCGTACCAGCATTGCACGCTCAACTACACGATCGAAACCCCCTCGGCCCAACCCCTCGAACAGCGGATCGCGACCCAATGCGCGGTGGTCAGAGCGGCGGTGGAAGCATTTCTACGGTAGGGCGCGACCGCTGGGCGCGCCGCGAATTACGGACGGCCCAGCGGTCCGTCCCTACCACCCAGCTTCTCCGTCACGAACGCATCGATCAAAGCCTGCGCCTCGCTCGCCGGCAGTTGCATCCGGCGTTCAGCGAACCGTGCCAGATCCTGCGGCCACGGAGCGCGGAGCAGGTAATCCATCCCGGCCGGGCGGAGGTCGATCGCGGCACAATGCAGCGCCTGCCGTGTGGTCGCCAGCAGCGCCGAGTGCCGGGTCGTCCAGCCTTGGGTGGCAAACTCCAGATAGAGTGTCGGGTCGGGACCGTAGAGCTTGTCACCCACGACCCGGTGGTTGAGCCATTCCGCATGGGCCCGGATCTGATGCTTACGGCCGGTGTTCAACTCGACGCCCACCAGCGTATAGCCATTCCGTGCCGCCAGCGGATGGAAAGCTGTATGCGCCTCCTGCGCGCCCACCGTACCGGCTTCCACGACCCGCGATTTAACCGTAACGTTCGTGGTGGGGTCCGGTCCCAAGGGTTGATTCACCTCCACCGATCCGGGCAGCTCTCCCTCCAGCAACGCCACGTAGGCCTTGCCGATCCGTCGCTTAAGGACCGCCTTCCCGAGCCGTGTGCCCGTCGACTCATCCTTGGCCAGAATAATCACTCCAGAGGTTTCTCGATCGAGCCGATATACAAAGCGGATGGTCGCCATGCCCAACCCTTCCCGTACCGCACCCGCCAGGCTCGACCACGGACCGTTTTTCGATGGGTGCACCACCAACCAGCCCGGCTTGTCGATCACCAGCAGCCGCTCATCGCTCAGGATCACCCACTTGGGGAGTTCGTCGGGGTGGACCATCGGGGCTTCATCCGGTGGCAGGGGCTCAGTGGCATGGATCATGCAGGAGCGTTCAATAATTTTCCCGCGCGCTGAAGCCGAGAAGATTTGCAAAGCGAACCCAAGCCGGTAGACCTTACCTCAGTCGAATGAAGCTGTTTAAATCAGTGACGCTCGGGTCGGTCCGCCGGACGACCAGCACTGCCAAAGCTTATTCCTCTCCTCCCGCCACTGGCTCCGCTTTTTTGCGTCATTAACCCGAAGGAAATACCATGAACAAAAACAACCATCCCCACGAAGTCATCGTGACCGGCATCCACCTCGAACTCACCCCGTCGCTGAAAAGCTACGTGGCGGAGAAGGTGGATTGTTTGTTTCGTCACGAGGCCCATATCGTAGGGATCCGCATCGAGCTGGAATGTGACCGCCGCCACGATCATGCCCACAAGTTTGTCGCCAAGGCCCATGTCGAGGTTCGCGGCCCCAATATCAATTGCATCGCCGAGTCCGAGGAAATGCACAAATCCGTGGATCTGCTCGTGGACAAGATCGACCACGTCCTGCACAAGCGCCACGGCCAGCACAAGGGCAAGCGCAACCACCCACACGCGATCGAATTCGCCGACGTCGAACTGCCCAAGGCCATCTGAGCCCGGCCGGCCTCTTCGTTCCCTTCGGTCCGCCCTTCGGCGGGCCTTTTTTATTCCCTGTGGGTCAAATACCCTAGAGCTTGCTCCGGCTTGGACTGGGCATGTGGGAGCGTGCTTGCACGCGATGTTTGGTAAACGAATCGCGACCAAGGTCGCTCCCACAAAACCAGGGGACTTGGGCGGAATGCCTCGGAGCTTGCCCCGAGGATCTTTACTCGTGGTGGGTCCAATGCCCGGAAGCTTGCTCCGGCTTGGTCGGGATGTAGGAGCCTGCTTGCAGGCGATCCGGCTGGCGGCCCAACGCAGAATCGCCTGCAAGCAGGCTCCTACAAAAAAACGAAGGGAATCAGAGGTCTGACGGGTTTGATCAAATGCCTCGGGGCTTGCCCCGAGGATCTTTACTTGGGGAGTCGGGCTCCCGTCCGACACTTCGTAGGGGCCGGTCCTTGAGCTGCCACGCCTGCTGGACCGAGCAAGCTCGGCCCCTACATGATCCAACGCCGGGCGTGAGCCCGGCCCTCCCGCGATGCGGAATTACTCCGTGCAATCCTCGGTCAACTTGCTTGGAATCCCTCCCCCGTTCCGTGGCTTCCACGGCTCAACCCTAACCAATCCCGTGCCCCTTCTTATTCGCAATGCCCGCATCCTCACCCTTGCCCCTTCGACGGGCGCGGGGCAGGCGGCCCCGAATCGCCCGCGACGGGGTAAGGAACTGTCCGAACTTGGCGTCATCCCAACGGGCGACGTGCTCGTCGCGGACGGGAAAATCATCGCGGTCGGTCCCAGGGTGGACGCTCCCGCCGATGCTGAGGTCATTGAAGCCCAAGGTCGCGTGCTCCTGCCAGGCTTTGTCGACTGCCACACCCACGCCTGTTGGGCGGGCGACCGGCTGGGCGAATGGGAGATGAAGCTCCGCGGCGTGCCCTACCCGGAGATTCTCAAGCAGGGCGGCGGCATCCACGCCACCGTCAAGGCCGTGCGTGAGGCGACCCAGAAGCAGCTCGCCGCCAGCTTGCGCGACCGACTCGGGGCCATGCTGCACGAGGGCACGACCACCGTGGAGGTGAAGAGTGGCTACGGCCTCAATACCGAGGCCGAGATGAAGATGCTGCGCGCCATCCGCCGCGCCGCCGCGGAGTGGCCGGGTACGGTCGTGGCCACGGCTCTGCTGGGCCATGCCTTCGAAGGCGACCTCGATGAATATGCTCGCATGGTCGTGAAGGACATGTTGCCCGAGGTTTCGCGCGAGTTCCCCGATATCACGGTGGACGCCTATTGCGAGGAGGGTGCCTGGTCGGTCGACACTTGCGTGAAATTTTTCGAGAAAGCCCGCAAGCACCACCCCATCCGCGTGCATGCCGACCAGTTCACCTCCCTCGGCATGATTCCCGAGGCGGTGCGAATGCACGCCCGCAGCGTCGACCACCTCGAGGCTGCGACCAAGAAGGATTTAATTCTGCTCGCCCAATCGCCGACCCTCGGT
Source organism: Oleiharenicola sp. (assembly GCA_025363455.1). GTDB lineage: Bacteria > Verrucomicrobiota > Verrucomicrobiia > Opitutales > Opitutaceae > Lacunisphaera. Next base: position 113,329 of record JANYDW010000038.1, read on the forward strand.
GTCATCCTGCCCAGCACGGGCCTGCACACCGACCAGCGATTCATGCGGGCGCGTCTGTTCATCGAGCAAGGCGGCGCGCTGGCGCTGGCCACGAACTGCAATCCCGGTACCTCGCCCAGCCACTCGCTCCCCCTCGCCATCGCTCTCGCGGTCCGCTTCTGCGGACTGACTCCCGCCGAGGCCATTGTAGCCTCCACGATCAATGCCGCCGCCGTGCTCGGCCTCACTGATCGCGGCACCATCGCGGTGGGCCAGCGGGCCGACCTGCTGCTTCTCCGCCACAAGGATGAGCGACAGCTCGCTTACGAACTTGGCGGCAATCCGGTCGAGTTGGTTGTGGTCGGCGGCAACGTTGTAAGCTGAGCAGGCTGCTGGTGTGGGTATTTGTAGGTCGGGGTTTATCCCCGACGGTTTGACGGACTGTCGGGCGTAAAGCCCGACCTACATCAACCATTCCAGCCAACCGATGTCTTGCTTCCGTCTGTTCTGTGTGTTCCGTGGTTTTCCCACCCCCCCAAAAAACCCATGTCCCCCCGCTCCCTCCTCCGCCTGTTGCTCCCTCTCGCCTGCCTCAGTCCCGCGGTTTTCGCCGCCGATACTGAGGAGGGCTTTGTCGCCTTGATGGATGGCAAGACCTTCACCGGCTGGAAACCAGCGACCGAGAATCCTGCCACCTGGAAAATCGAGGACGGCGCCTTCGTCTCCCGCGGCGCACGGTGCCACCTCTTCTACATGGGCGACGGGCAGCCCTTTAAAAACTTCGAGTTCAAGGCCGAGATCATGACCGAGCCCGGCGCCAATGGCGGCATCTATTTCCACACCGCCTACCAGGAAACCGGCTGGCCCAAGGCGGGCTTCGAGGCTCAGGTCAACAACACCCAGTCCGACTGGAAGAAGACCGGCAGCGTGTACGACATCGCCAGCGTCGGCTTCGCGACCGCCGAGGACAACAAGTGGTGGACCCAGACCATTATCGTGGAAGGCAACACCGTCACCGTGAAAGTCGATGGCAAGACCGTCGTCCAATACAAGGAGCCGCCCGGCGCACAGCCCGGCAAGGACTTCGCGCGCAAGCTCGGCTCCGGGACATTCGCCCTGCAGGGCCACGATCCCAAGAGCATCGTCCGCTACCGCAACATCCGCGTCAAACGCCTGCCGGACTGAGGTGCAGGTTTGTCATCGCGCGGTGCGCACCGCGCGCCGTGGCGATCGATTCGACTGGATTGCTTCGTCGCTAAAACGCTCCTCGCAATGGCATTAAGAAGAGGTCCACCTCCGTCAATATTCTGCTTGCTGTCATTCCGGGAAATTCGCTTATTCGCCGTTCTCTCGTGCGGGCATAGCTCAACTGGATAGAGCGCCAGACTACGAATCTGGAGGTTTGGGGTTCGACTCCCTATGCCCGCACCATTTTCCAAAAACGCGCGGTCTGCCCGCGCGTTTTTCCTTGGCGGGTGCCGGGTCCTTAGGCGCCGGCCGGACGCCAATCCAGCAGCTCCATCTGGAGGGACCGCCGGCCGTTGTAGAAATTCCAGTTGAGCTGCACCGCCAGTTCTAATGGCGCTCCGACCGGCGGAAGCCGATCGGCCATTTTCCACGCCACGCCGCTGATGCGGCGGCCAACCGCATCCTCACCGGTGAAGCGGAAATGCAGTTCCTTGAACACATCGGGCCGATTGCGCAGCCGCAGGCCACGCACGCCGAAGACCGGCTCGGGATGACCCATGCCGAACGGGTGCAACTGCTCCAACTCGCCCATTAAACTCTCGTTGACCGCGGTGGCCTCGAGCCAGCCGGAGAGTTCGAGTCCGGGCTGGGCGTCCCCACGATCGCTGCGGCTGCGGATGACCTCGTCGAACATCTTCCGAAATTCCTCCAGCCTGAGCTTGGTGAGCGAGACGCCGACCGCCATTGGGTGGCCGCCCCAGCTTTCGAGACAGCCGGCGCAGGCACTGAGTATCTCAACGAGGTTTGAGCCAGTGATGCCCCGGCCGGAGCCCTTGGCCAGCGCACCCTCATTGCCGAGCACGATTGCGGGGCGGTTATATTTCCGTGAGATGCGCCCGGCCACAATACCCACCACGCCGGGATGCCAGTCCTCGTCGAATAGGACCAGCCCGCTCGCCGCCTTGAAATTCTCCTCGACGTACCGTTCGGCCCGCTCGGTGATCTGCCGCTCGATGTCCTGCCGCTCGTGGTTAAGGTCGTCAAGTTGACGGGCTGCCCGTTCGCAGAAAGCCGGGTCATTGCTCAACAGGAGGTCCACCGACAACGCGGCGTCGGCCAGCCGCCCGCTGGCGTTGATGCGCGGCCCGAGCCGGAAGGAAATGTCCGTGGGCACGAGGCCCTGTTCGCTCTTGAGGCCGGAAACCTGCATGAGAGCTAGCAGGCCCGGCCGCCGGGTTTCGGCCAGCATCCGCAGGCCGTGGCGGGCGAAGATGCGGTTCTCGCCGTGCAACGGCACCAGGTCCGCGATCGTGCCCATGGCCACCAGGTCGAGGTATTCCTTGAGCACGATGGCGAGGGCGACCGGGTTATTTTCCGCCCGCAGCTTCTTCAGGAGTCCGTGGGCCAGCTTGAAGACCAGCCCCACCGTGCAGAGGAAGCGCCAGTCACCATCCTCCACGGTCGGGTGCACATGCGGGTTGATGAGGATGGCCTGGGTGGCTGGGGGCTCAGTGGAACGGTGGTGATCAACGATGATCACGTCCACGCCGCGTGACCGCAACAGCGCGACCTCGGCGCTGGAGTTGGTCCCGCAGTCCAGTGCGATGAACAAGTCTGGCTGGCCTGCTTCCAGCGCCCGCTCGATCGAGGTCCGAGTCAGGCCGTAACCCTCATCCGCCCGGCGGGGTACGATGTAGGCGGGTTCCAGTCCCAGCCGCCGCAGGAGCCCGACCAGGATCGCAGTACTGCATACCCCGTCCACGTCGTAGTCGCCGAGCACAACAACCTTTTCCTTGCGGCTGATCGCCTGCCGCAGCCGGTCGGCCGCCTGCTCCAGGTTGATCAGCAGGAACGGGTCTCCAATGGCAGCCAAGGTTGGGGCTAGAAAGCGGGCAGCGGCGGCCTCAGGTACCCCGGTGCGCAGCAGCAGCTCGGCCACGACAGGTGACGTGCCCAGGTTTCGCGCAAGGGCGGCCACGCTGTCTGCGTGGACCGGGGTGTAGTTCCAGCGCATGGCTTTTTCTGTCATTGCGAGTGAGGCGGAGCCGAACTTGGCAATCTAGCCAGCTGGATTGCTTCGTCGCTCCGCTTCTCGCAATGACAAGAGAGGTTATTCCGATGCGCGCGAAGAGCCGGCCCACTCGTACTTGGGCGCGATGTCCTGGTGGGCTTCGACGTGTTTCCGGTCACCCTTGTGCCACCAGTAGAAGACCTGGGAGGCGATGAAGATGGCCGAGAAAGTCGACGTTACGATGCCGACGAGGAAGGTGAAGGCGATGCCGTGGAGCTGGCCGCCGCCGAAAAGGAAGAGCGCCAGAGCCGCGAGGAAGGTGGTGGTTGCCGTCATGATCGTACGGGCGAAAACCTTGCGGATGGCGTTATTGATGACGTCGCGGAGGGTGCCAGTGGGATTCAGCTTCAATTCCTCGCGGATACGGTCGAAGACGACGACGGTCTCGTTGATCGAGTAGCCCGCGACGCAGAGGATGGCCGCCACCATGGGGGCGGTGAACTGGTAGCCACAGAGCACGTAAATGCCGATGTTCATCAGGATGTCGTGCAACGTGGAGGCCATGGCACCGATGCCGAAACCAAACTCAAATCGGAAGGCGATGTAGATGAGGATGACCGCCATGGAAAGCCCGACCGACTTGACGGCGTTCCACTTGATCTCACCACCAATCGAGGCACCGATCTGGGTCGTGCCGGTGCTCGTGAGCCCGGCGTTCGGATAGGCCTTCTGCAGGGCCTCAAAGAGAGCCTTGGACTTGCCAAAGGCGGTCTCGAGCTTGAGCTGCTCCTTGCCGGTGGCGAGGTCGCTGGGGTAACTGGGGTTCACCTCGCCGGTCCCGTTGGCCTGGGCGATCTGGCGAATGCCGGCGATGTCGATCTTCTGGGTGAAGTTGGCGGTGATCATATCGCCGCCGGCGAAATCAATGCCATAGATGCGATCGCCCTTGTAGAAGACCACCGCGAGGCCGACGGCCACCAGCAGCACCGATCCGATGGCGGCGGGTTTGCCATATTTGATGAAGTCGACATTGAGGTCCTTCAACATCCGACGCATCGTCATTTTCTTGAGCACAGCGGACTCGATCAGCCACTCCATGAGGAAGTGACCCGTGATCAGGACGGAGAACAGGGTGGCGCAGACGCCAGTCAGCAAGGTGAAGCCGAAGCCCTTGATCGGGCCGGTGCCGACCTTGATCATGATTGCACAGATGATGAGCTGCACAAAGTGGGCGTCCAGGATCGTTGTGAGCGCCTTCCAGAAACCGCCGCGGTTGGCGCTGACAAGGCTCTTGCCCTCGGCGAGCTCCTCGCGCATGCGCTCGAAGATCAGGATGTTTGCGTCGACCGCCATGCCGATGGTCAGCACGATGCCGGCAAGGCCGGGCAAGGTCATGGTCGCGTGGAAGCTGGCCATCACGGCCATGATGATGAGAATGTTGACCGCGAGCGAGATGACGGCCACGAGACCGCCAGTCGCGTAAAAGGTGATCATAAACGCGCAAACCGCAGCAGTGCCGATCAGCGCGGCCTTCACGCCGCTATTGACGGCATCGGTGGCCAGGGAGGGCCCGATCTCATATTGCTCCTTGATTTGCAGCGGGGTATCGAGGGGGTTGTTGAGCACGCTGGCCAGGTTCTCCGCTTCGCGCTGGGAAAACTGACCGGAAATTTCGGCGGAATCGCTCACGATCTCCTTCTCGACGCCCGGGGCGGATTCGAGCTTGCCGTCGAGCACGATGGCCAGGCGGGCCCGGCGGCCGGTGCGCTGGCCCTCGTCAGCGATGGCCTTGGTCACCTGGGCGAACTGCCGGCTGCCCTCCTTGGTGAAGTGCATGAGGATCTTGAAGCGGCCATAATCGTCGCGGGTCGCATAGGACTTCTCGATGGCCGCGCCCGTCATCTCGGGGATTTGCTTGATGTAGAGTTCCTCGGAAAAGCTTTCACCGGTCCGGCCTTCCTGGGTGTAGGTCATCGGCTGGTACCCGGGCGGCGGCGCGCTCGTCTGGGGTGTCGCCAGCGGATGAACGATGCGGAAGTCGAGGCGCGCCGGCCGGGTCGCGGCGGTCTGGATCTCCGGATTCTCCCGGGTTGAAGCGCCGGGGAGCTGGATTTCAATCCGGGTCGTCCCGACCGGTCGGATCAAAGGTTCTGTCACGCCGAGGCTGTTGATGCGGCTGTCGATGATCTCGACGGCCTTCTTCAGCTTTTCCTCGCGGTCCCGGTCGGTGAGGGCGGCGGCGGCGGTCGGATCCATTTCCAGGGTGATGGCGATGCCCCCCTTGAGATCCAGGCCAAGTTGCACACTGCCTTTTGAACGGCGCAAAAGTTCGCCGAGGAGGATGTCATTCCGCTTGTCCTTATTCTTCAGTTTGTCCTCGAGCCGGATTTGGGGGAAGTACTCGGAGAGATCGAGCTGCTCCTCGCGACCGATCTGCTTAAGGGCAACATAAGTGCTGAGTTCCCGGCCTTGCGCCCGGGCGGCCGCGATACGGTCGTTGACCTTGGTCATCAAGGTGGCAAATTGGACGTTCTTGGCGGAGGCCTCGGATTTGACGTAGTCGCCGAAGGGTTGGTCCTTTAGCGGGATGAGTTCGAGCACCGCCCACAGCACGACGACCGCGGACAGGATCAATTTCCAGTAGTTTTGACGAAGCATGGATGTTGGTTGTTAAAGGGGTAGCACGGCGGGGCCAGCCGGCACGACGCGGGGCGCACTCAGGCGGCGTCGGATTTCTTCACCACGGTGGTGATGAAGCTTTTGCCGACCTCGACCTTGGCGTTGTTTTCACCGATCCGGACGACGAAACGATCGTCCTTCACATTGGTGATGACGCCATAGATGCCTCCGGCGGTGACGACCTCGTCACCAGCGCCAAGCGCGGCCAGCATTTTCTCGTGCTCCTTCTGCTTCTTGCGCTGGGGGGCGATCATCAGGAAATACATCGCCACAAACAGCAGGGCGTAGGGGACGATCATCAGCAGCGGGTTGCCGCCGGGGGCGGGCGCGGCGGCTTGGGCGAGGAGAACATGTAACTTAGTCATTGCGTCTGCGGGTGTTTTGAAAAATTTGAAAAGGGCGAATAAGCCTGCCTGAATTCCAAAAAGCAAGCCTAACCCCCGCCCTTTCCCGTTCCGTCAATTTGAAGACCAAATCCGCATCAAACTGGTCCGCCGCCCAGTCCGAGGAACACTATGGTTTCAAGCGCTGGGGCGCCAATCACTTCTCCGTGGATTCCGAGGGCTTTGTGCAGGTCCAGCCCCTGTCCGACGGCCGCACCATCCGCCTCATGGACGTCATCGAGGAGGCCACCAGCATGGGCCTCAAGGCCCCCCTCGTCATCCGCATGCAGGACACCCTCCGGCATCGCGTCACCCTGCTGAACCAGGTCTTCCACAAGGCGATCAAGGACGAAAAATACAAGGGCGAGTACCGCGGCGTCTTCCCCATCAAGGTCAACCAGCTCCGCGAAGTCGTCGACGAGATCATCTCGGCCGGCAAGGACTTCAACTTCGGTCTCGAGGCCGGCTCCAAGCCCGAGCTCATGATCGCCCTGGCCATGCACGAAGGCTCCCAGCGCCTCATCATCTGCAACGGCTATAAGGACAAGGACTACATGCGGCTTGCTCTCCTCGGTCGCAAGCTGGGCAAGCGCATCATCATCGTCATCGAGCAGCTGTCCGAGGTAGACAGCATCATTGAGATTTCCAAGGAAACCGGCGTGAAGCCCCTGATCGGCTTCCGCGTGAAACTCCAGACCCGCGGCGAGGGCAAGTGGTCCTCCTCCACCGGCGACAACGCCAAGTTCGGCCTCAACACCGCCGAGATCCTCTTTGCCGTCGAGAAGCTCCGCGCCGCCAAGATGCAAAAGAGCCTCCGGCTCGTCCATTTTCACATCGGCTCGCAGGTGCCCAACATCATCACAATCAAGGCCGCCGTCACCGAGGCTGCGCGCTTCTACTGCCAGCTCGCCAAGATGGGCTTCCCCATGGGCTACCTCGACGTCGGCGGCGGGCTCGGCATCGACTATGACGGCTCGCGCACGAACTTCGACTCGTCGATGAACTACACGCTGGGCGAATACGCCCGCGACGTCGTCTTCAACATCCGCGAGATCTGCGACGCCTCGGGCGTCACCGTGCCCGACATCGTCACCGAGTCCGGCCGCGCCGTCGCCGCGCCCCACTCCATGCTCGTCGTCGAGGTCTTCGAGCGCATCAACAAGCACGAGTCCCTCGGCAAGCAGCACCAGCCCAAGTCCCGCCACAAGGTCGTGGACGACCTCGCCATCCTCCTGAAAAACAAGGCCAAGCTCGGCCGCCTCGAGCGCTTCCACGATGCGCTCCAGAAAAAGGAGGAAGCCTTCTCGCTCTTCAATCTCGGCTACCTCGACCTCGAGAACCGTGCCGCGGCCGAGCAGATTTTCTGGCAGATCTGCGAGCAGATCGACAAGGAGGGCACCAAGTCCGGCTACCAGCCCGAGGAACTCCACGACCTCAAGAAGCTCCTCGCCGACCAGTACGTCTGCAATTTTTCGGTCTTCCAGTCCCTCCTCGACAGCTGGGCGCTCAAGCAGCTCTTCCCCATCACTCCGCTCCACCGGCTCAAGGAAAAGCCCACGGTCAACGCCGTGCTCGTGGACATCACCTGCGACTCCGACGGCAAGGTCGACACCTTCATCGACCTGCAGGACGTGAAGGACTACATCACGCTCCACCCGCTCAAGGCCGGCGAGCCGTACTTCCTCGGCATCTACCTGACCGGCGCCTACCAGGACATCATGGGCGACCTGCACAACCTCTTTGGCCGCGTCAACGAGGTCCACGTCTTCCTCGAGGACGACGAGCCCAACGGCTACTACATCGAGGAAGCCCTCGCCGGCTCGCGCATCTCCGACGTCATCGAGGGCGTGCAATACCAGTGGGAGGAGCTCTGCCGGAAGATCAAGCAGCAGATCGACCACGCCACGAAGAAGGACCTCATCAAGCCCCGCGAGGGCGTGCGCCTCGTCGAGTTCTACGAATCCCAGATGCTCGCCAAGACCTACCTCAACATCGAGCAGAACGGGAAGAGGAAGCGGTGAGGATCGAATTAACCGCTAATGGGATTCACCAAAGGTGAGTCCTTTTTAGTCCGCTCCGACTGATCGTCTCCGCGACAGATTCTAGGGCCTGCTGATCGCAGGCTCTACTCATCGCAGGCGTTCAAAATCCCTTCCCGTCATTGTGAGCGCCGCGAAGAATCCAAGCAGGGGATGCCACCTGCGCCTACCCCTTGGGTCCTTGTATGTCTTGCCCGATGAAAGTTGAGAAGGGTTTGCCCCGGGCCGGGCTCCGAGAATGGGCGATGAAGCTCGTCGGAGGAGCGCGGCCCGGGTTGGGGAGTTGCCAAGCTGGCCGGAAAGGCTTAGCTGGCGGCCGCCCGCCAGGGCGCCCGCCGTACTGGCCGTACGGTGGGCGGCAAGACCGACAGATCGCTGGATCCTTGGGCCTGGGAGCCCGGAGCGAAGCCCGATCGCGGTCTTGCACCTGGTCAAACCTCGAACCGCTGAAAGAGTCATGAACTCGCATAACAAGGTAGAGTCGACCGAACCTGTGAGCTACGTCAGCCTGGATATCTCCAAGGCAAGACTGGACTGCGAGATAGCCGGCCAGAAGTGCCGGCATGTCCCCAATACGGCAGCGGGCATCGCCACGCTGATCACCGCCATCGAGCCGCTGCCGGGAGTGCGGGTGGTGTGCGAAGCGACCGGAGGCTATGAACGCCGGTTGCTCGCGCAGCTGCACCAAGCGCAGGTACCGGTCTGTCGGCTGCAGCCCGGACGGGTGCGCCACTTTGCGCGGGCGGAGGGCACGCTGGCGAAGACTGACAAGATTGATCTGGGGGTAATCTACCGCTACGCCTGCAGCATGCATCCGCGAGTGGAGAAGCCGCCGCTGCCCGAGGTGACCGCCTTGCGGGAGCTGCTGGACTACCGCCGGCAGTTGGTGGAACAGGCGACGCAAACGGGCAACCGGCTCGAGACCGCCGGGGCGACCCTGCAGGCGCTGTTGCAGATCCAGCACGAACAACAGCAGGGGGCCTTGGCGAAGGCCGATGAGCTGGTCGCACAGCACCTGCGCGCGCATCCCGCGCTGCGGGCCAAGTCCGAGCGGATGCAGCAACTGCAAGGGGTCGGTCCGGTGTTGGCGACAACCCTGCTGGCCTACCTGCCCGAACTGGGCGAGGAGGACGACAAACGCATCGCCGCTTTGGTCGGGGTGGCGCCCTTTGCTCATGACAGTGGCGAGAGCTCCCAACCCCGCCATGCCCGGGGTGGCCGCGTTGAGGTCCGCAACGTCCTGTACATGGCCGCCGTCAGCGCCTCCCAGCATAACCCGGTCCTCGCACCGTTCTACCAACGGCTCCGCGCGGCGGGCAAACCCGCCAACGTCTGCCTGCTCGCCGTCATGCGCAAACTCATCGTCGTACTCAATCGCATGCTCAAAGACACCAACTTTACCCTTGTCAGCTGACACCGCTGCTTCGCTGCGCTCAGGATGATGGACCACGGGAGAACTGTCCGCTCCTCACCCCGTGTTCTTCAACCCGCCGGCGAGGCCATTGACGGTCAGCTCCGGGCCTCCCCTTACCTCTGTCGGGCGCGTTTCTGGCTACGCTCGAAGATCTCGTCGACGCCCTGCTTGGCGTAGATCCGCTTGGAGACCTGCACATAATCGGTCGGGCGCGGCCGCAGCAAAGTCAGGAAACGATGGGCCCGGACCGTGCCCAAGCTACGCGCCAAGGCTTTGATCCCTCGCGTGGCAATATCGGCATCTTTGGAAATTCTGGTCACGGCTGGATTGCTTGTGCTGCTACGTAAGCCACCGGATTGCTGACATGCAAACCCAGATTCAACCGCCCGGCCCCCTTGATTAGTTGATCGTCGCAGGTCAGGAACCAATCAGCCTTGGCGTGCAAGGCACAGGCCACATGCAAGGCATCTTTCGCGGAGAGCCGGCCCGCGCGTTGCAGTTCATGGGCCTGGACTCTGATTGCTTCCACCGGACTCACCCGGATCGAGCAGGCACGCCCCAGGCGAATAATCTCCACCCGCCGGGCGGGGAATGGACAAAACGAATTCTCATCATCGTGCATGAACGACCAGACGAGTTCAGGTTGCCCGGCCAGTGCCCAGGCAAAGATCGCTGCGCAGGCTACTGCTTCGCGCCGGATTCGACTCTGTCGCTGGTCGTCAAAGCACCGCTGAAAGCAATTGTAGTCGAGATAGAGCAGCCTCACCAAAAGAAACGTGCCAGATTGACCGCGTGAGGCAAGATCGCTCCCCGCAAACCTGGAGACATTACAGTTTCACCCCGTGTTTTTCAACCCGCCGGCGATGCCGTTGACGGTCAGCTCCAGCACTGTGCGGATACCCTCGCGGTCGGCCTTCTTCACGCGAGGAGCGCGGCGACGCTTGATCATCTCGACCTGCAGGTAGTTGAGCGGGTCGACGTAGGGATTGCGGAGCTTGATCGAGCGCGCGAGCACCGGCTCGTTCTCCAGCAACTGCGCCTGGCCGGTCACGGCGAGCATCGCCTTCTCGGTCAGCTTGAACTCGTCGAGGATGCGCGTCAGCGCGCGCTCGCGGATGCCCTCGTCCTCGACCAAGCCGGCGTAGACCCGGGCAATGGACATGTCGGCCTTGCACAGCGTGAGCTGGGCGTTGTCGATCATGGTCTGGAAGAACGGCCAGCCCTGATACATCTCGTGCAGAATTTTCACTCCCGAGGAACCCTGGCTGAGAATCGCTTGCAGGCCGCTACCGAGGCCGTACCATCCGGGGAAATTGAAACGACTCTGCATCCACGAGAACACCCAAGGGATCGCCCGCAAGTCGCCCACACTCATGCTCCCCTTGCGCCGGTAGGTGGGGCGCGACCCGAAGTTGAGTTCGCTGATCTCGTCGATTGGCGTGGCTTGCCGCCAGAACGTGAGGAACTCCGGGTCGTCGTGCACACACGCCCGGTAGGCCGCCAGGGCGGCGACGCTCATCTGCTCCATGGCGTTAAGCCAGCGGGCCGGCGCGCGACGCGAACCAAGCTGGGCCTCGTGGGTCCCCCGCAACACGCCATAGGCCATCTGCTCCAACACGCGATGTGCCAGATCGGGGTCATGATAACGGGTCGAGAGCACCTCGCCTTGCTCCGTCACGCGGATGCCGCCGTCCTTGAGCCCGACCGGCTGGGCCAGGATCGCCTTGGCGGCTGGTCCGCCGCCACGCGCGATGCTGCCGCCGCGACCGTGGAAGAGCGTGACTCGCATTTTATACTGGCGGCAGACCCGCATGATCGCGTCCTGCGCCTGGAACAGTGCCCAATTGGCGGTGAGGTAGCCACAGTCCTTGTTGCTGTCCGAGTAGCCCAGCATGACATGCTGGTGCCGGTGGTTGCGCAACAGCTCCGGCGCGTAGGCCGGATGGGTGAAAAGCGCCCCCAAGATGGCGGGGGCGCGGTTGAGATCGTCGAGGGTCTCAAACAACGGCGCGATCGGCAGGTGCACCCCGGCGAGGGCTTGCAGCAGGATCACTTCCAGCACGTCCGAGACCTCGTTGGTCATGCTGATGATGTAGATGCCCAAAGCGTCAGCCCCGTATTGACGCTGCGCCTGGACGGCCAGCCGCAGCGGTTCGAGAATATTGCGGGTCTCGGCGGAAAGACTTGCCACGCGCCCGGCGGGCAGCACCGCGGCGGTCCTCAGCGTGGCGGAAAGCAATTCCTGTTTTCTCCCCTCGCCCAGCTGCTCGTAGTCCGGCTGCCCCAGGAGCTCGGCGATCGCCCGGGCATGAGGCCCGGAATGTTGCCGAAGGTCCAGCCGGGCCATGCCCAGCCCAAATACATCGACACAGGTCAGCGCCTCTCGCAGCTCGCCACTGGCCAATGGGGCCGCCCGGTCCCGCAGGAGGTCGGCCTCAATCTGCAGCAGGATGTCTCGCACGGTTCCGGTCTGGGCCAGCGGCCGGTCGGCCTCCGCCAGTTCGAGCAAATCGACATCGGCCTGGGCCAGCAACCGTTCCCGCAGGCTGCTTAGAATAAGCCGGTACGGTTCGCGCGGATAGCGCGCCCCGACCTTCGCCATCACATCCGACGACGCGCGGCATTCCTCGGCCATCCGGCGGATGACCGGGGCGAAGCGCGCGCGCCGGTCGGAAACAGTCAGTGATCCGGCGAGATTGTAGAGGACGTCGCTGACTTTCTTGATCGCCATCCGGCGATTCATGCGCAGGACCTGCGCCGTGACCCCGGCCGTCACGCCCGGGTTGCCGTCCCGGTCGCCGCCGATCCACGAGCCGAAGGACAGCCAGCGGTTGGGCGCACGCACGCCGGGATAATGGCGGTTCAGGGATTCCTGCAGGTCGGCATGTAACCGTGGCAGCAGCTGGTAGAGCGTCCGATCGAAATACCACAGCCCGGTGCGGGCTTCATCGGTCACCTCTGGCCGTTCGGTCCGGCTGCGGTCGGTCAGCCAGAGCGAGACGATCTCGCGCCGGATGTCATCCGGGACATGCTGGATTTCCTCCAGGGTATGGCTGCGCAGGATGCCGCCAAGGGTGGCCAGCTTCTCGAGCATGGTGCGCCGCTTGGATTCGGTCGGATGCGCCGTGAAGACCAGTTCGATGGCGAGCTGGCGGACCAGCTTCTGCATCTTCTGCTTGGATACCCCCGCTTGTTTCAGCTCGATGATGGCGGCCTCAATGGACTCGCGTTGCGGCTCGCTCGCCTGCCCGGCGGCAAGGGCACGGTGGTGGCGGTGAGTGCGTTCGCGCAGCAGGCGGATGCGGAAATTCTCCTCGGCCAGATTGACCAGCTCGAAATAGAGAGTGAAGGCCATCGCCTGGTTGAAGGCCTCAGCTGCCGTCAGCCGACCGACCGTCTGCGCCAGGTTGCGGGCAGCGGCGACGTCCCCGGTCCGGCTGCTCTTGGCCAGCGTCCGCAACGCCTCGACCGTCGCGAAGGTCTTCTCGCCTTCAAGCATCGCGATGGTGCGGCCCAGCGTGGCTCCCAAACTCCGAATTTCCGCCCGTAGGTCGCTGAGTTGGTCAAGGGCCTTGTTGGTGGGCATTGAGTCAGGAAATACGCAGTTATTGTGCCGAGGCGGAAGAGAAATTATGTGGGCCCTGCTGTCATAACAGACGGACACAGACACCGGACAGCTTCAGGGCAGAATCACTTGCGCCAGAACATGGGCGCGTCACTCTGCCCGCCATGATCAATGGCCTCCGTTTCGGGCTGGTTCTGGCCATGGTCCTGGTGGTGGGGTATTACGGCGCGTTGCACTGGGCGGTACTTCAGATTCCGCACCCCATCACGCAGGATGAGCCCGGCTTCGTGGAGATCACCGCCGGGATGAACGCCTACGCCGGCGACAACTTACAAACCTGCGGCAATGTTTACGGGCCGGGCTATGCGTTTTACGTCCGACCGTTCACCACTTTGATTGCCAACCCCTACCTCGCTCATCGCTGGGCGAACAGCGTGGCGCTCTTCCTGACACTCGGCCTGCTGGGCTGGTCGCTCCTCCGTGAGGGCGTAGGCCGCCTCGAGACCGCGGGCGCCCTCGTCATCGTCTATGTCCTCAATGTCAGCAGCCATTCACTCGCGGCCTCGGCCGACTTGCTCGCGGCCGCGCTGTGCTTCGGCGCCCTCGTCGCCGGGCGCCGCGGCTCCTGGCCTGCACTGGCCTGCTGCCTTTTGCTCTCGGTGCTGGGCGGACTGACCAAACTTTACGCGGCGTTTGGCTGGCTCGCGGTGGCTTCGCACCTTCTTTTCTTCGCCCCGCGCGCCAAGGCGCTGAGCTTCCTCGGAATATCCCTGCTGACCGGGTGGCTTTGCGCCGCCCTGCTGGACCACTTCGCCCCGGACTATTTTCTCTCCACGTTTGTCGTTCATTGGGCCGCGACGACGCCCAGCTTTACGGTGTGGCGCGATCAGGCGGCCGAATTCATCCTGCTCACCTGCGGCCTGGTGGGACTCGCACTCTGGGGTTGGCCGCGACGCCGGGCGTTTTCCCTGGTGGCTGGCCGGGCCCTCATCAGCCCCGAGGTTGATTTGTGGGATTGGGCGGCATTTTGGGCCGCGGTCGTGCTGCTGGGGAAGCTCGGCTGGCATGCGGGCAACTACCTCGTATACTATTATCACCTGCTTTTGCTGCCCTTGGTCATCGTCGCGGCGCGGCGGATCGGGCCAATGCCGCGGGGCGGACGCGTCCTGCTGCTCGTCAACCTCCTGGTCCTCGGCTGGCAGCTCCCGCCTCTGCCGGGCAACGATCACTGGGCCTCGCTCGAGCGAAATGTCGCCGAGCTCAACGGGCCGCTGCTCGCCGAGCCGCTCTTCGAACCTTTCACCGCGATCCATCCCAACCTCGAATTGTTCGAACATGGGCAGACGGCCAGCATCTTGCAGGCGCTCGACTGGCTCGGCCCGGCCACACCCCCGGCCTACCGCGCCGTGCGGGGCAAGCTCCTGCTGCGCGCCGAGGCGATCAACGCCCGCATCAATGCCAGTGAATTTGCCGCCATCTACCTTGCCTACCAGAATTTTCCCGGCCAGGCGGCGTGGTGCTATGACCGGGAGCGCTATGCCAAGGCGGTCGAGGCGCACTACAAGCCAGTGGGCGAAATTCTCTTCTTTCCCTACTGCGCTCCTTTCTGGGACCGCAAGCAACACGGCCGATACGCCTTCCACGTCATGAAGTGGGTGCCGAAGCGGCTGATCCAAACGACCGGCGAACCGCCGCCACCGCGGTAGCGGACGTCTTCGATGCTTAATGCGCCCCGACTGGGCGCGCTCTAAAGATCCTCGGGGCAAGCCCCGAGGCATTGATTAGACCCGCAGGCCGCTGTTTCTGGCCGTTTCTTGTACGAGCCTGCTTGCCCGTTCGACAAGCTCAGGGCCCAGAGCCTGCCGTGGGGCAGGCGATTCGGAACGCCCGCCACCGGTCCGACCGCAAAATCGCCTGCAAGCAGGCTCCTACCTCCCGACCAAGCTGAAGCACGCTTCGGGGTATTGGACCCACAGCGAATGAATCCCCCTCCCTCATTTCCGAGCAGAAGCAGTACGGGAGATTTTGCTGGCGTCCCTAGCGCCACTCATGCCGGGGATAGCGCCGTGACAGCTCGGTCTTGATCTTGGGATATTGCTCGCGCCAGAAATTGCTCAGGTCGTCGGTCACCTGGATCGGGCGCTGGTTGGGCGCCAACACCTCGATTTTGACTGGCACCCGGCCCCGGCCGAGTGAAAACGTGGAATTCACGCCATACAGCTCCTGGATGCGGGCGCTAAGGACCGGTGGACCGTCCTTGGTGTAGGTCAAGCGCGCCTTGCGGCCGTTGGCCATGACAAGACGCTCGGGCAGGTAGTCGTCCAATACCGCCAGCTGCTCGGCCAACAGCCAGTCGCGCAGGACGGGCATCACGGGCTTGTCCTTCAACTCACGGGCACCGTAGCTGCCGTAGCAGATCTGCTCGATCAATGTGGCCCGGTCGGCGTCGGTGATCGGGTTGACCTCCAACTCCGGCCACCACTTGGCCAGGCAGTTCACGCGAACGATCCACTGCTCCACGGCCTCGTTCCATTCGGTCAGCACGATGTTACCCGCCATGACCTCGCGGGCCAGCAAGACGGCGGCCTCGCCCTCGGGCGGCTCCTCGGCGGTCTGCTTGGACTCGAGCACGAGGTCGCGGAACCGGCGCTCCTTGCGCGCCAGCACGCGGCGAGCCGTTACGTCGTAGGTCACGCCGCCCGCGTCCGCAAAGTCCTCGGGAAATAGCTCCTTGAGCCACGGCTCCTCAATCGCAGTGCAGAGGTTGAGCAGCGTGTTCACCTCGCCGCGACTTTCGATCTCGGTGATTTCCGCCGCTACGAGCAGCGGGGCCTGGTCGATGCAACTCTCGCGCGCGAGGACGCCCTTGCGGTTGTGCACCAGCTCGCAACGCAATGTCCCCTGGTCCAGCCGCCGGGCCAGGTGGTCACTGAACCCCACCAGCACGCACTTCCGCACCGCCACGCCGTCGATGCGCTTCTCGGCGACGTCCAGCTTTTCGGCCGCGGCGATCTCAAGGAATTGCTCGAACAACGGCCCGACCTGCCGCACGCCCTGCGCATGGATGCCCAGCCGGCGGCAGGCGTCGGGGTTGTAGTTGGCCTTGTCGGCGTAGCGCCATGCCCGCATCAGCAGGAAGAAATCGGACTCGTGTTCTTCACCAAAGAGATCGTCGCGCGTCTCCTGCGTGCGCTTGTCCACGTTGCGCAGGAGAAAATTCCGCCCCTGGGTCAGGGCGGCCATCAGCGCCACGGAACGAACGCACCCAAAGTCTTGCGCCGCGAGGAACATCCGGGCGTAACGCGGGTGCATCGGGAAGCGCAGCATGCGGCGGCCAAGTTCGGTGATCTTCAGGTGTAGGTGCGCGCCTGGTGCGCGCCCTTGGGCGTCGTCAAGCGAGGCCCCTACAGGCCGATGCACCGCCCCCAGGTCCTCCAGCAGCGTCTCCGCGCGCTCGAGCGCCTTGGGCTCTGGCTTTTCCAACCACGGAAAGTTCGCGATGTCGTCGATGCCGGCGGCCTTGAGCGTCAGCACCACTTCGGCGAGGTCGAGGCGCTTGACCTCGGGCAACTCCTGCAGCGGACGCTGAGCGTGCTCGCGCTCCGTCCAGAGCCGGACGCAGATACCCGGCGCCGTGCGCCCGGCCCGGCCGGCCCGCTGGTCGGACGAGGCCACGCTGATTTTCTCAATGAGCAGAGTGTTGATCCCGCGGTGCGGATCATAGCGCGCCACCCGGGCCAAACCGCAATCCACCACCACCGTCACGCCGTCGATGGTCAGTGAAGTTTCGGCGACATTGGTCGAAACGATGATCTTGCGCGTCTCATAGCGGGCCACGGCCCGGTCCTGCTGCTCCGGGGGCAGTTCCCCGTGCAACGGGTAGCAGACGAAGCCGCGCAGGGCATGCGAGCCCTGCACATCCTGCACCGTGCGGTTGATCTCGTGGGCGCCGGGCATGAAGACGAGGATGTCGCCGTTGGTCTGGGCCGCGATCCGCTCGCACTCGCGGGTGGCGACGACCCAGACCGGGTCGTGCTCGAAATCGACGACCTTCGGCAAGTATTCAACCTGCACGGGAAAAGTCCGGCCTTGCGACGTCAGCACCTCGCAAGGCGCGAGGTAGTTCTTGAGCTGCACCGCGTCGAGAGTAGCGGACATTACAACCAGCTTCAGATCCGGACGTTTCGATTGCTGGATCTGGAGCGCGCGGGCCAGCGAGATGTCGCCGTAGAGATGGCGCTCATGAAACTCATCGAAAATTATTGCGCTGATGCCGCGCAACGTCGGGTCAAAGGACATCTGCCGGAGCAAAATGCCCTCGGTGACGAAGCGGATGCGCGTGGCCTTGGACACCCGGGAATCCAGCCGAATCTGGTAGCCGACCACGTCGCCCAGCTGGGTACCGACCTCCTCGGCGACGCGCTTCGCGAGCATGCGCGCCGCCAGCCGGCGCGGTTGGAGCACGACGACCTCACCCTGCCCCAGCAGACTGTGGTTGAGGAGCATCTGGGGCACCTGCGTGGATTTGCCCGAACCGGTCGGCGCCTGAACAATGAGACGCCCCTGCCCCCGCACGGCCGCGATGATGCGGTCCTCGAGTTCGTAGATGGGCAGTTCGCGCGGCGCGGGCATGGGGGCGTGAGATACAGACCATCCCGGCTGCTTTCGCAAGGAAAGGCTGTCAGCCAGCGTAGAGGCGACCTATCGCGGAACCGAAACCAACTTGGCGGCCCAATCGTTGATGATGCCAGGCTCGGCGACGGGAAAGGCCGGCGCACCGATGCTGCCGTTAGCATCGGCGGTGACATCGAGTGCATTGCTCCAAATGCCTGCGCGCGGGTTGAACCACGTCCAGCGGTAGCGGCCGTTGGCGGTGAAACCGGCGAGCCGCGCGGTCCCAGCCTTATTCTCAAAGTAAAGCAGGGCAAAATCGCGACCCGCCGAGCGCATCATGAAGGCCCAGCCGTCGAGCCCTTCGTCGCGTAGGTTGGCGGGGTTACGCGTGGAAACATCGGCGGAGGCAAGTTCGAGCTCCTGGTAGCGGGAGCCCTCGGCCAACACGAAGGCCTTGAGATGCTGCATTTGCGCGCCGGACTGATAGCGCATCGCCGTCCAGATGTACGGACGCCAGCCGGCTGGCTCGCCCGTGCTGGTCATGTCATAGGCGGCAGTGCCGTGCACGTGACCCGCAAGTCCACCCGAGAGCACGGAACCGTACATCATCGCGCGTGAAAAATAGTTATCACGATCGGAATTCTCGGGCGGTGTCTCCCCGCCGACGCGGTTGTTGGAATGAGTCCACCCGGTGTAGTATGGCTCGAGATTGGCGGCCGGATAGGCGGGAGTGAGGCGGAAGATCTCCTCCATCGGGCCATAGATGGCGTGATTGCGCGGCTTGTTGCCGACCGTGTGCATGGTGAGCCAAGGGACCTTGTCCCCGTGACCGAAGGTCCGGTACGTTGAGCTGTCGATCAGCGTCGTGTAAGGCTGGCCAAACGGCAGCGGCCCGTAGGTCTTCAGATGGTGCGTGAGGGCCGCGTTGAACTCGTCCGCCGTGAGGCTGTAGTTCTTCGGAATCCAATCGAGATGGATGCCGCTGAAGACGAGGTTGTAGGCGCCGTACCGGGCGATGAGGTATTCGACGAAACGCGGGTAAGAGGTATTGAAGTCGAAATACGCCTTCCATGATGGACAGTTGTCGCGCCTCACCGTCTCCAGAAACGGCACGAAGCCTTCGTCGGCGAGGTGGCGCATCTTGCGATCGAGGCTGCGGAAATAAGCCGGGTTGAGGCGGTCGAAATTCGCGAGGCCGTCGTCCCGACCAACCATCATTTCAAAAGGCCGGTTGCCCTCCTCGTCGGACATGTCCTTAGCCGTGGTGGTGGCTCCGTCGGCGGTGGAGACCGTGGCATTGGGCGCCCAGTGGCCGAATTTCTCCCAAGCGTTGCGCAGGTAAACACCGTCGGCGTTGGCAAAAGTGGCGCCGTGGTGGTCGGCAGCCCAGTTGGGGAAGGCGGAAATGAAGCTCACCGAATTGTAGCCCTGCCGCTTCCGGTAGCCAACGGCCTCCTCGAAGCTGATGCCACTAGCGGGCACATAGCCGGGCGTCGCCGGCGCCCCGCTCCAGGGCAGCCGCCACGTCGAGGCCGCGAGCCAGGTGTCGCCGACGAGAAAAAACGGGGTGCCGTCCGCGTAGCTCAAGGCGTGGCCGTGGGCGGAAGCGCGAACGAAACCGCGACGGTTGGGATTCTCGACCTTCTCGGCCTCGGTCCAGTCAATGGCCTTCAACCTGCCCGCACCACCGTTGAGACCGGTGTCCATCGGCTGGTTTGATCCAGACCGCCAGTGCCACTCACCCGGCGCGGGGGCAACGAAGCGAACCCGGAATGTGCGCCCTCCGTCCCAAAATCCATAAACGCGTTTCGCAAAGCCCGGCCCCTCCAGCTCGATCCAGGAATCCACCTCGGCATAGGGATTGGCGTAGTCCCGTGACGCTTGAAAAATTATCTCCTGGGTCTCCCAGACATGGACTTCACCCGAGGCCGTCAAGGCCCGCCCAACGGCTGGAACCAGGCCAAGAAGAATCGCGCCAAAGCACGGACGAAAAAGCCAGGGTAGCATGCTATTTTGTCTGCCGTCCGCGACGCCGCAGCAAGGCCGCAATTGGGCGGGGCCCCTCCAACCTGTGAACAACCAGGGAGCAAGCGGATGGGCACAAGTTATTCACCAGCGTTCAGGCAAACTTATGGCGGGAGGCGAGTGAATAAGATGGGAGGAAGAAACCCTTCCCTTTGCCGCGAGGCGGCGCATCTTTTTCACTGTTCCTTGATAGAACAGTCGCAGCGCGGCGGCATGAAAAACCCGACGAGAGCGCGATTGGGATAATCCCGGGCAACCGGGGAAAGGAGGGCGATAATTGGTGTCGTCTTCCCCTCAGCGGCGCGAGCCGCAGGCAGGCAAATATCACCAGTTCCTCTGGACGGCGTCGCAGCCGATCCAGTATTGCGACAAAGGAGCTGTGCGACGAGGCGCGACTTTAGAAACCGCGTTCGAGTCGAGTCAGGTCCAAGGTCAGTTTCGGACCTTGCACCGATGCAGTTACCCAGAGGGTTGTGGTTGCTACTGTATGACCAGGACGCAGCGCAGTGTTCCGGTGGGTCCACCCCACCAAAAGGCCCGGCCCAAAAGGCGGGGCGCGAAAGGGATGCAGCGCGGCGGGGAGCGGGCGAGTCTGGCAAAGCTCGCAAAACCTCCTAATTGGGGCGGCGCGTAAAACCGCGTCACCCAACTGCAAATCGAAAGCAACCTGAGAGGTAAGAGGTCAGACCCGTTACATGGGGCCAACGCCCGGCCAAAAGCCGGGGCCGTCCCCGTGGCAAGGTGCTGGCGCGAAATGCACTGTTGCAGGCGTGCCAACACCCGTCCGGCGAGTTCCCCATCGGCAGATGGAACCGAACCGGGCGCAGAGGCCTCACTCGAAAAATTCCGGAGCTGAAAAGGCCGGGACGGTCCCGCTATGAGACCGACAGCATCGCATGCCGCGATGAGTAGCGTCGGGAAGCACACGGCCCGCGAAAGCGAGGCGCCCAATGTTGTGCGAATGGGGAAGAGTGCGTGGCGAGCACCCACCCCCGATTTTGGCCCGGGCATCGCAAGGTGCCCGGGCCTTTATCTTTTGTAGATGACACTTTTCAGTGCGCCGGGTCGAACTTCGGCCCGGAACCACCTGCCCCAGTTTGGGCCCGGCGCGCTGATTCAGAGTGATTTAGGGAGAAACACTGGGAAACAATCCCGCCGGACAACCGGGTGATTGATTGAACCAAGGTTCCTTCTTGCCAAGGCTCAAACCGGGCAGCACCGTGACCGTTTTCCCATTTTAAACAGGTCCGCCCGAACATGAACCAGAACATCCGCAATATCGCCATTATCGCCCACGTTGACCACGGCAAAACTACGCTCGTGGACAAACTTCTCAAAGAAGGTGGCGTCTACCGCGCCAACCAGCGTGTCGAGGAACGCGCCATGGACTCCATGGACCTTGAGAAAGAAAAGGGGATCACGATCAAGGCCAAGAACACTTCCGTCCATTGGCAGGACAAGATTGTCAACATTGTCGACACCCCCGGCCACGCTGACTTTGGCGGCGAGGTCGAACGCGCCCTCCGCATGGTCGACGGCGTGCTGCTGGTGGTGGACGCCTATGACGGTCCCCAGGCCCAGACCCGCTTCGTCCTCCGCAAGGCCCTCGCCCACGGCCTCAAGGTCGTCATCGTCATCAACAAGATCGACCGCGAGAATGCGGAGCCGGCCAAGATGTACGACAAAGTGCTCGAACTCCTCATGGAGCTCAACGCCACCGAGGAACAGTTCGACGCCCCGGTCGTCTACGGGTCCGGTCGCGACGGCTACATGATGTTTCACCTCGGCGAGGAGAAGAAAGACATGGCCCCGCTCTTCCAGACCATCCTCGACCACGTCCCGCCGCCGTTTGCGAAGCCATCCGAGCCTTTCCACATGCTCGTCTCCAACATTGACTGGAGCGACTACGTCGGCCGCATCGCCGTCGGCAAAATCCTCGGCGGCACCGCCAACATCGGCGACACCGTCTTCATCGTCCGTCACTCCGACGGCAAGCGCGTCCGTGCCAAGATCACCAAGGTCTTCGAGTTTACCGGCCTCGGCACTCGCGAGACCGAGTCGGCCGTCGCCGGCAACATCGTCGGCCTGTCCGGTTTCGAGGACGTCGACATCGGCGACACCCTCACGGCCGAGGAGAACGGCCACGCCCTCCCGTTCACCCAGATCGACCCGCCGACCCTCGAGATGCAGTTCTGCGTCAATGACGGCCCGCTCGTCGGCCAGGAAGGCAAGCTTGTCACCTCCCGCCAGCTCCGCGAGCGCCTGTTCCGCGAGCTGAAGACCAACGTCTCGATCTACATCGAGGACACCGACAAAGCCGGCATCTTCAACGTCAAGGCCCGTGGCGCCATGCAGGTGGCCGTGCTCGTCGAGACGATGCGCCGCGAGGGTTTCGAGCTCCTCGTCTCCCGCCCGACTGTGATTGAGAAAAAAGGTCCCGACGGCGAGCGTCTGGAACCCTACGAGACCGTCTGGATCGAGGTGCCTGACGAGTGCGTCGGCTCGATCATGCAGAACCTGGCCAACCGCAAGGGTCGGCTGACCAACATGGAGAAGCTCCCCCACTCCACCATGCTCGAGGCCACCATCACCACGCGCGGCCTGATCGGCATGGAAATCGACGTCGTCAACGCGACCAGCGGCCGCGGTGTGCTGAGCCATCTTTTCAAGGAATACGGCCCCTATGCCGGCGAGGTGCTCACCCGCATCACTGGCACGATCATCGCGACCGAGGCGGGTGAAACGACCGCCTACGCCCTCGTGATGGTGCAAGAGCGCGGCAAGCTCTTCGTCAATCCCGGCGAGCAGGTCTATGAAGGCATGCTGGTCGGTGAGAATCCCCGCAACGAGGATATCGCCTGCAATGCGGTCCGCGCCAAACAGCTCACCAATTTCCGTTCACAGGGTTCCGGTGTCGCCACCGGCCTCACCCCGGCGGCGAAGCTTTCCTTGGAGCGCGCCATTGAATATATCGCCGCCGACGAACTGGTGGAGGTGACGCCGAAGAGCCTGCGTCTCCGCAAGCGGATTCTGGGCAACGCCGCCCGCCAGAAGGCCACCAAAGCCGGCAAGGCTTAAACCGGAAAACTGCACGCCGCGTTATTTCGCGGCATCCGGTGACGCGCCCTCGCTGAGGGCCGTCACCTTTTTTTGCGCCTCAACCACCTTGGGGTGGGCGGGTCCATACCGGGCCATAAGCACATCCAACTCGACGCGGGCCAAACGCAATTCACGCGACTCATCGCCCGGCGCCGACAGATGCTTCTCAAGCGCGTGTACCCGAGCCCGCGCGGCCGTGGCGCGGGAGTTACGATCACCGTAACGATCGTAGACCACCGCCAGTTCTCCCCAGGCCGCGAGCAGTTCAGGCGGCATGGCCGGATCCGCGGCCAGCTTTTCCTGCATCCGCTTCACGCGCGCCACCTGGCCCCGCAGCCTGGGATGATTCTCGGGGTAATGGGTCAGCATGACGGCCAGTTCGACCTGCGCGAGGCGCAGCACCGATGGCTCGTCAGGGACTTCTTGCGACAGTTGCACCAGTACCTTTACCCGAAGTTCCTGGTCAACCACGGCAGGATGATTATCCCCGTAGCGCTGTTGCCGCAGCATCAGTTCGTTTCGCGCGGCGGAAAGGTCGTCGGCGAACAGCGGGGCGAGCGGCAAAGCCAGCAGGCTGACCAGGAGCCAGATGCGCCACGATTCCGAAAAACGCCCGCGCCAGCTCATGGGTGGATGGAAATCACTCGATGAGCTTCCCGTAGTCACCCGCAGAAAGCAGCGCCGCGGCATCGGCGGGGTTCGTCAGCTTGAGTTTGAGCATCCAGCCATCGGTGTAGGGCGCGCCATTGACCTTCTCCGGGTTGGCTTCGAGCACCTTGTTCACTTCCAACACCGTTCCGGCCACGGGCGCATACACATCCGAGGCGGCCTTGACCGACTCGACCACCCCGAAGGTTTCGCCGGCCTGGAGCACCGCACCGACCTTCGGGAGTTGGATGAAGGTGATGTCACCCAGGCTGTTTTGCGCATAGTCGCTGATGCCGATCAGCGCCGTGCCATCGGCGGCGGCTTTCAACCATTCGTGGGACTTGGCGTATTTCAGATCGGCGGGAACGTTGCTCATGGGAAATATAAAGGCTGGGGTGTAGGTCGGGCTTTAGGCCCGACGTCGTGCGATGTCGGGCCTAAAGCCCGACCTACAATCATGATTTCTTTAGCGGGACGAAGGGCGGCTTGACGAGTTGCAAATTCAATTTTGTGCCCCGGATGTCCACCTGCAGCGAGTCCGCGGCCGACTGGGCGGAGACCAGAGCCGACCCGATCGCTTCGTTAAGCATGGGGGACAGGGTGCCAGAGACCACGGATCCCACTTCCTGGCCGGCCGCATTCAGCACCGCCGATCCTGCCCGCACGATGCGGCGGTCACCAGTCTTGAAGAACACGATCTTCTTCGCCGGGCCTTTCTCCTTCTCGGACCTAAGCACGTCAGAACCGATGAACAACCCCTTGTCGAACTTCACCACCCAGCCGAGTCCGGCCGCGATGGGATTGATCTGGTCGGTGATCTCGTGGCCGTAGAGCGGAAACCCGGCCTCCAGGCGCAGCGAGTCACGCGCGCCGAGGCCAGTGAGTTCGAGGCCCAGCGGCGTGCCGGCCGCGAGCACGGCCTCGGCGAGGCGTTCGGTGTCGCCCGCCGCGCAGTAGAGCTCCACTCCGTCCTCGCCCGTGTAGCCTGTGCGGCTGATGAGGCACTTCACACCCGCGACCTCGCCGTCAGCGAAGTGATAATATTTGATGCCGATCAACGCAGACTTCGTCAGCGTCTGCACGATCTCGATGGCCTTCGGACCTTGGATGGCGAGCTGGCCGTAGTCGGCAGAACGGTCGGTCACGGTGCAGTTGAATCCCTTTGCCTGCTCCTGCATCCACGCGATGTCCTTCGTGATATTGCCAGCATTGATGCAAAGGAAGTAGTCGTCCGCCCCGCGCAGGTAGACGAGCAGGTCGTCCACCACGCCACCATGCGGATAGCACATAACGGTGTAGAGGATGCGCCCCGGGAAAAGCTTGCTGCAGTCATTGGTCACGAGGTGCTGGAGGAACTTCAAGGCCTCGGGCCCCTTTACGTCAGCTTCGCCCATATGGCTCACGTCAAACATCCCCGCCCGCGTCCGCACGGCCTTGTGCTCGTCGAGGATGCTCTTGTATTGGACCGGCATGTCCCAGCCGGCGAAGTCCACCATGCGACCGCCGTGCCGACGGTGAAACCCGTTGAGGGGAGTGGTCTGGAGCGCGCTCATACCCCAACAAAATCCACGCCGTGCAAGCCGGGCAAGGAAACAGTGTCCCTGGCCCAGGTCATTATGCGGCTAAATCCGAGAAGAAAGATATTGTGTTCAATTTCTCAGGGATTCACCTACCCTGCCCTATGCTTGGCTGGCCATCGATTGCTTATTGGGTGCACACGCCCCACCCCTTCCTGATCCGCTTCAGCGAAAATGTGGGTATCCGCTACTACGGCCTGTCGTATCTGCTGGGTTTCGTCGCGGCATACTGGTTGCTGAACCGTTATTACCGCGCCGGCCGCTCGCCGGTCAAAACCGAGCAGATCATGGATCTGATGATGTTCCTCGTGGTGGGCGTGATGGCCGGGGGGCGGCTCGGGCATTTCCTGCTTTACCATCCGGAGGACCTTTTCCATCCACCGTGGGCCTTCTTTCAGGTGTGGAAGGGCGGCATGGCCAGCCATGGGGGCTTTATCGGCGTAATTGTCGCCGCGTGGTGGTTCACTCACAGCCGCAAGCTGCCCTTTTTGGTGGTCACTGACGTAGTCGTGACCACCGTGCCGGCCGGCCTGGGCTTCGGGCGGATCGCCAATTTCCTCAACGGCGAACTCTGGGGCAAGCCGAGTGACGTGCCATGGGCCATGATATTCGAGCAAACGGGCGGGGGCTCCCTGCCCCGCCATCCGTCCCAGCTCTATGAAGCCACGCTCGAGGGCCTTCTGCTATTTGCCTTCATCCAATGGCGGTTCTGGAAAAGCGACGTCACCCGGCGCAGTCCGGGTCGGATATCCGGCGAATTCCTCATCGCCTACGCGCTGGTGCGCATTGCTGGCGAGGTATTCCGTGAGCCCGATGCTGCCCTCATCCTCGGGCTCAGCCGCGGCATGTTTTATTCGCTCTTCCTCGCCGCCGGCGGCCTGGCCGTCGTGGCCATTACGTCGCGGCGTAGCTCAAAGGGCGAAACCTGACGGGATCACCGCGCCCTTGCAGACGCAGAGGATGCCGTCACGGATAACCACATCGTGGGGATAGTCGCCGTCGGCCTTGCCCTCGGGGGATAAAGAGACGTTGTCGCCGATCCGCGCGTTCTTGTCGATGATCGTGCGCTTGATGCGGCAATTGAGGCCGACACCGATACGCGGCCGGCCCTTGTCCTTGTCGGCCTGCATCTCTTGCTTGGTCTGGTAATAATCTGCGCCCATCATCACGACATCTTCAAAATGCGAGTTCTCTCCGAGGATGGACCGGATGCCAATGACACTGTGCTTGAGGGTCGAGTCGGTGACGAGGCAGCCGTCGCCGATGACCACGTGGTCGATGTTGCAGCGGTTGATCTTGGACGCCGGCAGGTAGCGCGGGTGGGTGTAGATCGGGGCGTTGCGGTCGAAGAAATTGAACGGCGGCAGCGGCTGGGCCAGCGCGAGGTTGGCCTCGAAGAAGGCGCGCACAGTCCCGATATCCTCCCAGTAGCCCTCGAAGATGTAGCTGAAGAGCTTCGCCTTGCCGAGCAGGGCCGGGATGACCTCCTTGCCGAAATCCTTCATGTTGTTCGCCAGCGATTCGCGCAGGACCGACCGGCTGAACACGTAGATGCCCATCGAGGCGAGACAGCGCTTCTCGGCGCAAGGCTCGAGTTTGCTTTCCAGCGCCGCGCTGATCGTGAGGCTAGCGATGATCGCCGGATCCTTGGGCTTCTCGACGAACTCCTTGATGGACTGGTCGTCGTTCACGCGCATTAGTCCGAGTCCCTCGAGCTTGGAAACGGGGAATGGAATGGCCGCGATAGTGACATCGGCGCCCGTGGCCACATGCTGGTCGATGATCTTGCGGAAATCCATCCGGTAAAGCTGGTCACCCGAGAGGATCAGGATGAGGTCGTGCGCATGGGCGTCGAAGTGCTCGAGATTGCGCCGTACCGCGTCGGCTGTGCCCTCATACCACGAGGTACTGAGGTTGGTCTGTTCGGCGGATAGCAGATCGATGAAGCCGGCGCCGAACGGATCGAAATGAAAGCTTTTGTTGATGTGTCGGTGCAGCGAGGCCGTCAGGAATTGGGTCAGCAGATAGATGCGATTGTAGCCGGAATTGAGACAATTGCTGATCGGGATATCGACCAGCCGGTATTTGCCGGCCAGCGGCACCGCCGGCTTGCAACGCTCTTTGGTCAGCGGATAGAGCCGCGTGCCGCGACCGCCGCCCATGATGACTGATAAGACTCGTTTCGGTTCCGCCATAAAGTATAGTGTTCTAATTCCTTGCGGTATGATTTGAAGCCACCCAGAAATCTCCAGCTAAAACCACTTATACTTATGTGCGGAATCGTCGGCTATATCGGCAAACAAAAGGCTTCAGCCATCATCTTGGAAGGGCTCAAACGGCTCGAATATCGGGGCTATGACTCCGCTGGCGTGGCCACCCTCACGGGATCCCGCTTCGATCTGGCCAAGAAGATCGGTCGAGTGGCGGGCCTGATCAAGTCCACTTCCGCCCAGAAAATGCCCGGCACCACCGGCATCGGTCACACCCGGTGGGCCACCCACGGCGGGGTCACCGACGCCAACGCCCACCCCCACATCAGCAGCGACCAGAAGATCGCCCTGATCCACAACGGCGTCATCGAGAACTATGCCAGCATCAAGAAATTCCTCCTGACGAAGGGCTACACCTTCCAGTCCGAGACGGACACCGAGGTGCTCGGCAACCTGATCGCCTACCACTACCAGAAGGAACCGGCCACGAGCGAGGGTAGTCGCTTCGTCGAGTCTGTCCGCAAAACCCTGCGGCACGTCGAAGGCACCTACGGTATCGCCGTGATGTGTGGTGACTGCCCGGCCGAAATTGTCGCCGCCCGCAAGGGCTCACCCCTCATTCTCGGGGTCGGCGACGGGGAATACATGCTGGCCAGCGACGTGTCTGCCATCATCAGCCGCACCCAGAACGTGGTTTATCTCAAGGACGGCGAAATCGTCCACATCACGGCAAAAAGCTTTTCCATCAGCACGCTCGATTCGGAGGATGTCTCCCCGGTCATCGACAAGGTGACTTGGCGGATAGAGGACGCAGAGTTGGGCACCCACGCCCACTTCATGGAGAAGGAGATTTTCGAACAGCCGGCAGCGCTGGAAAACTCCATGCGCGGCCGTTTCTCTGAAGACGGCAGCACCGCTCAGTTCGGCGGCCTGAACATCTCGGCGGTGGACTTCCGCCAGATCGACCGGTTTCATTTCCTGGCCTGTGGCAGTGCCTGGCACGCGTGTCTCGTCGCCGAGCATCTCATAGAGCGCTTCGCCCGGGTGCCGGTCGAGGTGGATTACGCCTCTGAATTCCGCTACCGGAACACACCACTCAGCAAGAACGCCCTGTTCTTTACCCTGAGCCAGTCCGGCGAAACGATCGACACCCTCGCCGCCATGCGGGAGGCCAAGCGCAAGGGATACAAGGTTCTCGCGGTCAACAATGTCGTCGGCTCCTCCATCGCCCGGGAGGCCGATGGCGGCGTGTACCAGCATGTCGGCCCGGAGATAGGCGTCGCCTCGACCAAGGCCTTCACCTCCCAGCTCCTGCTTGGCGCCATGCTGGCGCTCTACGTCGGCCGGATGCGAGACATGAGCTTCAACGACGGGGTAGACTATGTGCACGCCCTCAAAGGCGCACCCGACCTCGTGCGCAAGACCCTCGAACTGGCCCCACAGCTCAAGGGCATCGCCAAGCGTTATGCTCACTACCACGACTTCCTGTTCCTCGGTCGACTGTCCCTTTTCCCCGTGGCCCTCGAGGGCGCGCTGAAGCTGAAGGAAATTTCCTACATCCATGCGGAGGGCTACCCCGCCGCCGAGATGAAGCACGGCCCGATCGCGCTGATCAGCGAACAGTGCCCGTCGGTCTTCCTTGTCCCTTCCGGTGAGATGTTCAACAAGGTCGTCTCCTCCATGCAGGAGATCAAAGCGCGGAAAGGCAAAATCATCGCCATCGCCACTGAGAAATGCGATCTGCCTGCCGGTCTCGCCGATGAAGTCATCCTCATCCCCGAATGCCACGAGGCGGTACTGCCGATCGTGGCTACTGTGCCGGTCCAGCTTTTGAGCTACTATATCGCCGTGGAGCTGAATCGGGATGTCGATAAACCTCGAAATCTGGCCAAATCGGTTACCGTCGAGTAGCCATGCAATTCTCCCCTTCCCGCGAAGCCTTCCTGCAGCTAAGTCGGAAGGGGAACGTTGTCCCCGTCTATACCGACCTGCTGGCCGATCTTGAAACCCCCGTCTCCGCCTTTGCCAAGTTAAGGGGCCATGGACCGGCCTTCCTACTCGAATCAGTCGAAGGCGGGGAAAACGTCTCACGATACAGCTTCATCGGTTGCAACCCCCGCAAGATCATTACCGCCGCGGCTGGAGATGGCGACCCGCTGAAGTTGCTGGAAGCTGAACTAGCCGGCTATCACCCCGTCGAGGTGCCCGGCCTCCCACCTTTCACGGGCGGTGCGGTGGGCTACCTGGGCTATGAATTCATTCACAGCGTCGAACCCACCGTTCTGCTCGCCGCCAAGGACGAACTCGGCGTGCCCGTGATGTGGTTCATGCTGTGCGACTCGGTATTGGCCTTTGACCGGGCGCATCAGACATTGCGTCTGATTGTGAACGCCCACGTCGGCTCCGATGCTGGCGCAGCCTACGACGCAGCCTGCTCCGAACTCCGACGCATTCAGGCCGCCTTGGATAAACCCAGTCCCCTCACCTCGGCAACTCTGGGCGACACCGGCGCCGTGCAAGTCCCAGCCGGTAATTTCACGAAGGCCGCTTTTGAGAAGATGGTCGAGGATTCCAAGGAATATATCCGCGCCGGCGACATCTTCCAAATCGTCCTGTCGCAGCGCTTCAGCCGGCAATTCGCCAAGACCCCGCTCGACCTCTATCGCGCCTTGCGCACGGTCAATCCCTCGCCCTACATGTTTCTGCTCGATACGGGGGACTTCGCCCTGGTCGGCGCCTCGCCCGAAGTCCACGTGCGCCTCACCGGCCGCAAGGTCGAGATCCGTCCCATCGCCGGCACCCGGCCGCGGGGCAAGACTACCGCCGAGGATGTCGCGTTGGAAAAGGAACTGCTGGCCGACGAGAAGGAACGCGCTGAACACCTCATGCTCGTGGACCTCGCCCGCAACGATATCGGCCGAGTCAGCGCTTACGGCTCGGTCAAGGTCCCCGAGTTTATGGTCATCGAGCGCTACTCGCACGTGATGCACATTGTGTCACAGGTGGAGGGACAACTTGCGCCAGAACGCTCCGCTTTTGACCTCATGCGTGCCACTTTTCCCGCCGGCACGGTCAGCGGCGCCCCGAAAATTCGCGCCATGCAATTAATCACCGAGAAAGAGGGCACCCAGCGCGGCAGCTACGCCGGCGCACTCGGCTATTTTAGTTACAACGGCAATCTGGATTCCTGCATAACCCTCAGGACGGCATTGGTTAAAGCCGGGAAAGTGCATATCCAGGCCGGAGCCGGGATCGTTGCCGACTCGGTGCCAGCGGCCGAGTATCAAGAGACTATTAACAAGGCTTCGGCCCTGTTTAAGGCCATCACTCTGGCCGACCGTCTATCCAGTTAGGGCATCCCGACGGCACAATGCCGCGTATAAAGTGTCGTAACACAGTATGCGGGAATTTTCTCCCGCGTTCAGGCATCTAAAATGCAAAGAGTCACGACGTAACCTTCAGCTGTCTCACTCGTCAGACCACTACCCAATATGCCCACTCGCAAAAAGACGCTCCGCACCACGACGGTAGCAGTCGCGATGCCTGCGGATCGCGCCTCAGCCCCTGTCTCTATCCCCTCGCCCGACGAAGGCCTCACTCTCCGTCCTGAAATCACCACCGCCACGGCCGCTCCCTCGCAATTCGACCAAGCCTCGCCCGTCGACCGTCGCGACGAGCGCTCCAACCTTCAGCTCTATCTCAACGAGATTCGCCAGACCCCGCTCCTGACCATTCAAGAGGAGATCAAACTCGCCGCCCGCATCAAGCGCGGCGACAAGGCGGCCCGCGACCACATGATCAAGGCCAACCTGCGCCTCGTCGTGAAGATCGCCTACGACTATAACCAGATGGGCCTGCCCTTGATGGACCTCATCAGCGAGGGCAACCTCGGCCTCATCAAGGCCGTCGAGCGCTTCGACCCGGCCAAGGGTGGCAAGCTCTCCACCTACGCCGCGTGGTGGATCAAGCAGTCGATGAAGCGCGCCTTGGCCAACCAGTCCAAGACCATCCGCCTGCCTGTCCACCTCGTCGACAAGATCTCCCGCATGCGGAAGATGATCACCAAGCTCACCGACGAGCTGGGCCGCGAGCCGGAAAACGAGGAGATCGCTGCCGAGTTGCAGATCCCGACCGCCAAGGTCGCCCTGCTCAAGACGGTCAGCGTGCGCCCGGCCTCCCTTGACGCCCCGGTCGGCGAGGACAACGACTCCGCCACGCTCGGCGACTTGGTCGGCGACGAGGCAGCCGTCAGCCCCTACGAGGGACTTGGCGACAAAAATCTCCGGGCCGACCTCAGTGCCATGGTCAACTCCCTCGACCCTCGCGAAGCCAGCATCATCAAGCTGCGCTTTGGCCTGGATGGCGAGAAGGAGCTGACGCTCGAGGAAGTCGGCAAGAAGTTCAAGGTGACGCGTGAACGTATCCGGCAGTTGGAGTATCTCGCCTTGGGAAAAATCCGCCGGCAGATGCAGAGTCATAACAAGATCCGCACGGCTGATGAGGTCGAGGAAGAGCGGAACGCGGAGGAACGAGCCGAAACCATCCGTGGCTTCGTTGCCCAGCACGCTGAATCGGCCAATTGAGCCCCCAGAAAGTTTAACAGCGAAACGCGCGACCACACGGTCGCGCGTTTTTATTTCTATGCAGGGATCGTCATTCTGAGCGCAGTGAAGAATCCAAGCGCGAGGCGTGACTCGCACCCCTTCCTTGGATCCTTCGCTGCGCTCAGAATGACGGGACGGGAGTGGCTATTTTTTCGCAGCGTTCAGCGGGTTCAACCTCAAGAAGGCGACGTCGTGCGAGTCGAGGTGCTTCTTGAAGACTTGCTTCGTGGTCCCGACGTTTTTCTTGTCCCAGATGTCACGGACCGAGCACTCGCCGCCGAGGAACCACCAGCCGTGCTTGAAATCAATCTCCACGTCGGCCGCCGTCTTGCTGCAGTTGAGCACCGCTACCGCCCAATCGCCGCCGGCAAGCTCGCGCACCCAGATTTCATAGTTGGGTTCGGCCCGGAACCGCCAGCCTTCCTTGCCCAGGGAATCCTGGTCAATGGCAATGGCTTCCTTATCGGTAAGGATGGCGGTGATTTCGGGTGACATCTTGCGGACGTCATTGCCGGCGATAAGCGGCGCGGCGAGAATGCACCAGAAGCTGAAATGCGCGCGGGATTCGGCCAGGGTCAGGCCTTCGTTGCCGACCTCCAGCATGTCGGGATCGTTCCAGTGGCCCGGGCCGGCATACTTGCCGATGCCGTTGTTCTGGCCGTCGGCGGGCTGGACTTGGGAATACTGGAGATCAAGGATGACCTTCCAGCCCTGCTCCCAGCGCTGTTTGCAATCGTAGCAGTCCATGATGTCGCCCGTGGTGCGCCAGAGATGACCGACATCCTTGGCCCATTCCCAAGGCTTGGAACCACCCCACTCGCAGATGCTGAAGACGATGGGCCGCTTGGCCGCGTACAGGGCGTCGCGCATGCGGGTGTATGCGTCCTTGGGGTTGGAGTCGCCCGCATTGCACCAGTCATACTTGAGGTAGTCCACGCCCCACTCCGCGTATTTGAGTGCATCCTGAAATTCGTGGCCCCAGCCGCCGGGATAGCCACCGCACGTCTTGGTGCCAGCGCAGTTGTAGATGCCGAACTTGAAGCCGCGCTCGTGCAGATAGTCACCTAGCGCTTTCATCCCGCTGGGAAACTTGACGGGATGAGCCTGCAGGTTGCCCTGCGCGTCGCGCTCCATCGCGGACCAGGTGTCGTCGAGTACGATGTAATTGTAACCGGCGTCCCGCATGCCGTTTTTGATCATGGCCTCGGCGGTCTCCCTGATCATGAACTCGTCAATCTTGCTGGAGAAGGTGTTCCAGGTGTTGAAGCCCATGGGGGGCGTGAGAACGAGGCCTTCGAATTTCTGGGCATAGGCCGAGACGGTCAGGCCAAGGACAAGGGCAAGGAGTTTTCTCATGGGGAACAGCGGGGGGGTTGGGGTAAATCGCCACCAGCCCACCGGCGCGGCCGGCGAACGGCAAGAAAAAGGCGCTCCACCCGGGGTGGAGCGCCTTCGAATCCTTGTTTTGGAATTAAGCCTTATTCCTTCTTGGACGCCTCGTCGAAGATATCGCCGAGGTTTGTCATGTCGGAGGCGCCGGTGCTCTTGGAGAACTGCTCGTAGGTCGCGGTTTCCTGCGCGAGCTGTTCTGCCGAGTAGTTGGCGGCCTTGATCGACAGACCGATGCGACGCTGCTCGCGGTCGATCTTGATGACGCGGGCCTGCACTTCCTGGCCAGGCTTGAGCACGTCCTTGATCTTGTCGACGCGCTCTTCCTGGATCTGCGAGATGTGGACGAGGCCGTCGATGCCGTCCTTCAACTCGATGAAGGCGCCGAAGGTGGTGATCTTGGAGATCACGCCGGGGACGACATCGCCGATGCGGAAGAAGCTGTCGATGTCGGTCCACGGATCGGTCGCGAGCTGCTTCATGCCGAGGCTGATGCGCTGCTGCGATGGATCGACGTCGAGGACGATGGCATCCACCTCGTCGCCCTTCTTGAGCATCTCGGACGGGTGGTTGATCTTGCGGGTCCAGGACATGTCGGAGACATGCACCATGCCGTCGATGCCTTCCTCGAGTTCGACGAAGGCGCCATAGGTGGTCATGTTGCGGACCTTGCCGCGGACGCGGGCGCCCACCGGGTAGTTGTGGCGAACCATATCCCACGGGTTCGGCTCCAGCTGGCGGAGACCGAGCGAAATCTTCTGCTCTTCCTTCTGGATGCCGAGAACAACCGCATCAAGCTCCTGACCGACCTTGAGCAGCTCGGAGGGCTTGGTGATGCGCTTGGTCCAGGACATCTCGGTGATGTGGACGAGGCCCTCGACGCCCGGCTCGAGCTCGATGAAGGCGCCGTACGGCACGAGATTGACGACCTTGCCGTGGATCTTGGAGCCGACGGGAAACTTGTGGTCGATGTTGTCCCAGGGATTGTTCTTGGTCTGCTTGAGGCCGAGGGAAACGCGCTCTTTCTCGCGGTTGATGTCGATGATCATCACCTCGATCTCCTCGCCCTGCTTCAGCAGCTCGGACGGGTGGCCGATGCGGCCCCAGCTCATGTCGGTGATGTGCAGCAAGCCGTCCATGCCGTCGAGGTCGATGAATGCGCCGAAGTCGGTGATGTTCTTGACCACGCCCTTGCGGACCTGGCCGGGTTGCAGTTTCTCGAGCAGGTCTCTGCGCTTGTTGACGCGCTGTTCCTCAATGAGCTCGCGGCGGGAAAGAACGATGTTCTTCCGGTCGTGGTTGATCTTGAGAACCTTGAAATCATAGGTCTGGCCGACGTATTGATCGAGGTTCTTCGGGGGCTGGATGTCGATGTGCGACGCCGGCAGGAAAGAGTCGACGCCGATCGAGACGATCAGGCCGCCCTTGACCTTGGCCTTAACGCGGCCGGGGATGATGGCACCCTCCTGGCACTTGCTGAGAATATTCTCCCAGTTTTTCTTCTGCTGGGCCTGCTCGTAGGAGAGGATGGGGTTGCCCTCCTTGTCCTCGAGCTTCTCCAAGATGACCTCGATGGTGGAACCGATCTGGAGTTCACCGAGATCGGAAAACTCGTTGGCGGGGATGACGCCTTCCGCTTTACCGCCGATATCGACGACGACTTCATTGGCACGGATTTCTGTGATGACGCCCGAGACGATGGTACCGGCCTTCAATTTGTCGAAGGTGCTCTGGGCGAGCAATTCTTGCATTAGCGAACTCATATTGACTGTGGTGTCGGAACGACGGCCGCATACTTCAAAGCGTCCGGCTTCCGGCGTGGATCCTTGTGGATCCGTTGGTTGAGGGTTGGACTGT
Organism: Oleiharenicola sp.; assembly: GCA_025363455.1. GTDB lineage: Bacteria > Verrucomicrobiota > Verrucomicrobiia > Opitutales > Opitutaceae > Lacunisphaera. Next base: position 148,610 of record JANYDW010000038.1, read on the forward strand.
CGGACAAACCGGTGGAAGTGTCGCGGCAACACCGGCTTGACATAAGAACGCCGCGGAATGGTCAAAGTCCCTTATCCCTCCGCCCCCGGCAAGAGCAAAATCACTTTTTATCCAATGGCTTGTCCGCAGACTGTTCCTGCAAAACCTGCTGCAGCATAGCAAAATATAGCCCAAAGAAACCGTTCTCCCTCAATGGTTCCCGGCGGGTACCTCCCATCGACTGACTCGAGGTCTCCTCCGAAACCCAAAGTTCGACCTCTGATTTGCCTGGATCCCCTTCATGAATGGCCAACTTGGCGACCAGTTGCCGCGAATTTCCGAATGTCTCGCTCTTGTGGATGGCGCTCGCGGCCTCCACCCGACCCATGGCTGAGTGCGTTAAGACAAAGTCGAGCCGCTTGAAGGCCAGCTCGGCGGCATGATACACCTTTTCAGGACTTCCCTCTACCACCTGAACCTGCGGCGGCACGGAGGCGACTCCTTCGGGCATGGATTCGCAGCCGGCCAAAAAGGCGCAGGCAAGGAAAACGTAAAGGTGGCGGATTCGCATGGCGGTCAAAGCGGTTGTTGTTGGGAAATGCAATGCAGGGTGCCGAGTCCCCAGATCAGATGATAGCAGTCAATGGGAACGACTTCGCGACCCGGAAAGCAATCGCCGAGTATGACCCGCGCCCGCGCATCGCGTTCCTTCTGTCGGAACTGCGGCGCGAGCACCGCCCCGTTGATTACCAGGAAATTCGCATAGCTCGCCGGGACGCGCTGCCTCCGAAAGCCAAACTGTTCTGGCATCGGCAACTCGACAATCTCGAACTTGCCGCCGGCTGGCGTGCGAAATCCCCGCAGCCGCTCCAGGTTTGCGGCCAGAACTTTGTGATTCGGGTCCCGTCGCTTCGACTCCACACAAGTCACGACACCATCCGGCTTGAAGAAGCGCGTCATGTCATCGATGTGCCCGTCGGTATCGTCGCCCACAATCCCCTCGCCCAGCCAGAGCACCTGCTTCACGCCGAGATATTCCCTCAGGTTCTCTTCGATCTGTTCGCGTGACAGGGCCGGGTTGCGGTTTGGGTTCAGGAGACATTGCTCACTCGTCAGCAGCAGACCGCGGCCGTTGACATCGATGGATCCACCCTCGAGCACCATATTGCTCTCGAAGCGCCGCAGTTTCAGTTTTCGGGCGGTACTCGGTGGAATCTTGTTGTCGAGGTCATAGGGCGGATACTTGCCCCCCCAGGCGTTGTGCACCCAGTCGGTCACCGCGACCTCACCCGTGCGGTCGTGCTTGACGAAGATCGGCCCGTGGTCACGGCACCACGCATCGTTCGTCGGGTGATTGTAGAAGGTGACCCGCGCCATGTGTGCCCCGGCCTGCGCGCAAAGTCGTTGCGCCCGGGTCTGGAGGCTAGCGGCGCAATTGATCCGCACCGCCTCGAACCGACTGATCTGTTTCACGATCTCGGCGAACACATATGGAATCGACCGAAACTGCCCTGGCCAGGTAGCGCGATTGTGCGGCCACGACAACCAGATCGCGTCCTGCGGCTCCCATTCGGCCGGCATGCGGAAGCCCAGCGTGACAGGAGTTTTGGTCGGCGTAAGCGTTGGCATCGGGGTGGAGCGCGGCCTTTGGATGCGCGTGTTTTTTTGAACCCGCCCGGAGGTCGGGTTCCACCTTCAATCGATATACCTTTTCGTAATGTCACCGTAGGCGTCGATCCGCCGGTCGCGCAGAAACGGCCAGTGCGTGCGCGTGGTGTCCACGCTGCCCAGGTCCGCTGACACGAGAAGTGTCTCCTCCGAATCCGCGCTGGCCTTGGCCAGGATCTCACCACTGGTACCGGAGACGAAACTCTGGCCCCAGAATTCGATGCCCGCACCTCCCACGGGCTTTTCCGTGCCGATCCGATTGGTCACAGCCACAAAGCAACCGTTGGCCACGCCGTGTGAACGCTGGATCGTCTCCCACGCACCGTGTTGTTTCGCCCCATATTTCTTCTTCTCCTTCGGGTGCCAGCCAATCGCTGTCGGATAGAACAGAATCTCCGCTCCCTGCAGGGCCGTCAGCCGCGCGCCCTCGGGATACCACTGATCCCAGCAGATGAGCACGCCGATCTTGCCGTACTTGGTCTGCCAGGCCCGGAACCCCGTGTCGCCCGGCGTGAAGTAGAATTTCTCGTAGTACAGCGGGTCGTCCGGGATGTGCATCTTGCGGTAAATACCCAGCAGCTTGCCGTCTGCATCGATGATGACAGCCGTGTTGTGATAGAGGCCACCCGCGCGTTTCTCAAACAGGGAGGCGACGATCACGACCCGGTGTTTTTTTGCCAATTTCTGGAAAGCCGCCGTGCTCGGACCGGGGATGGACTCGGCCAGCTTGAAGTTCGCGTGGTCCTCACTCTGGCAGAAATACTGCGAGCGGAAAAGCTCCTGGGTGCAGATGATTTTAGCCCCCCGTTTCGCCGCGAGCTCGGTCAGGGCGAGAGTTTTACGCAGATTTTCGGCCGGTTGACTCGTGCAGGCGTGCTGGAGCAGTCCCAAAGTGACCTTCATGGGGAGGAGGGAAGGTCTGGACGCTCTGAATGACAAGAATTCTCAGCCTGGAGATAGGCTTAAGTAGGCTTTGACAATGGCCGTGTGAATTGTAAAAACATGCCTGTCACCCCCTCCTGCCCATGTGCGCCGAACCCCGCCCCCTCATCGTCGTAGTCGAAGACGAAGTCGAACTCACCTCCATCATTGCCCAGCATCTGGAGGAGGCCGGTATGAATGTTCAGGTTTATCCGCGAGTCGCCCCCGCCCTTCGCTTCCTGCAGCATAATTTCGCCAACCTGGTTCTGCTCGATGTCAACCTGCCGGATGGAAACGGATTCGACCTCGTCAAACAGCTCAAAGCGGAGGACATCAACGTCCCGGTTATTTTTCTCACCGCCAACACCCATGACGAGGCGAAAGTCCAAGGCCTCAACCTCGGCGGCGACGACTACATAACCAAGCCTTTCAGCTACACCGAGGTCGTCGCCCGCATCCGCGCCGTCCTGCGCCGCACCGAGTCACATACCGACCACAACGTCACCAAGAACCTGCGCACGACTGACGGTCCTTTCGAGTTCCTCGGCACCAAGATCCATCCTGAGCGGCTCGAGATCGAGTTTCCCAACGGCACGGTGTTCAAGACCGGCCGCAAGGAGCTGGGCATTCTGGCCTATCTCCACACCCACCGGAAAATCGTGATCACGCGAAAGGAACTCATCCACTCTGTTTGGGGCATCCACGCCGATATTCGCAGCCGTTCACTGGACCAGTATATCGTAAAGGTGCGCGCCGCCTTCGACAAGAACGGCATCTCCCTCGACTGCTTCAAGACCGTTCACGGCATCGGCTACATCTTCGAGCCGCCGGGGGAGTGAGCAGATCGGCGCAGCTGACCTAGGTGGAACGCGGCCTCCGGACGCGTTTCTTATCGGCGTATCCTGCGAACCCGTCCAGCGACCAGGTTCCACCCTTTCCACCGCTCGAATGCAGGAGGGACTTTGCGCCCCGACGTTGCGCAGCCGCAGCTTGCATCCAGTCGGGGCGGCAAGCCCCTCCCGCACCCAGACATTCGCCGTCAGAACAACTCCGCCTGTCCCGAATAGCGTGTCCGTGCTTCGGCCAGCGACGACTTCATCTCGAGCGACTCAAGCAATTGAAATAGTTTCGCGGTCTGCGGTTCACCCGGTCCCAGGTGAGGCAGGGGCATCTGCGGATGCAAGGTGGTCAGTTCAAGGTTCATTCGCAGCCGGGCCGCATCCTTTGCCACGACCTCACGAAAACGGTCGGGTTTCAGGCCCGCGGCGCCCGCGATGATTCCCTCCAGTGTCTTGAATTCCTCGAACCATTTGACTGCCGTCTTGGGTCCGACGCCGTCGATGCCCGGAATGTTGTCCGACGTGTCGCCGATGAGCGCGAGGTATTCGGCAATCCGCTCTGGCGGCACCCCGAACTTTTCCCGCACCCCGGCGTTATCCAGCATGCGCCAGCCGAGCTTGGGATTCGCCGTTGGCGGTGGCAGCAGGATCTTGATCCGCTCGCTGACGCATTGCGCAAAATCCTTGTCGGCGCTGACGATGAGCACTTCATGCCCCGCATTGGCGAGCATCCGGGCGTGTGAGGCCAGCAAGTCGTCCGACTCGATGCCCTCGAGCTCGATGCCGACGAGACCCATCGCCCGGGTGAGGTCCTTGATCAGGGGAATCTGCTTCTCCAGGGGCTCGGGCGTTTCCTTGCGCTGCGCCTTGTATTCTGGGTGAAGTGCCAGACGGTGCGTCGATCCACCCAGGTCGAAGAACACCAGCATCCCGTCGGGCTTCTCCTGGTCCTGCAGCTTCCACATGGTCTTCACCCAGCCGTGCAGGGCCCCGGTGGGAAACCCGTCAGCGCGCGTGAGCTCAGGCATCCCGTAGAACGCCCGGAAGGCCATGTTGTACCCATCGACCAGCAGCCATTTCGCCATACGCCAACGCAAACCGGTTGTCCCCATTTCGTAAACCAATTTTCCACCACTGTCCGTCAAATCAGGGCAACCCTAGCCTGACCATTTTGGCTCGCACCTAGGTAAACCATAGCACCGCCTGCCGCTGGTTCTTTTGTTTCGCCCTACTGGGAACGATCCACGTCCCACTATTTTCCCGCCGCGGCATCTTTCGGCGGCCAGTCGGCGAGAACAGGCTGCAGGTTTTGGTCGCCGGGCTTTTGGTTCAGTGAGGAGAATACCAGCAGCTGAAATTCGTCTTTAAAATGGGCTGTGCATTCTATTCTCAGCCAACCATAGGAACCGGCTTCCTTGAACCAAAATTTAAAATTCCGCCCGCGGCTATAGCCTTTCTCTCCGTCCACCCAGGAAAAACCCCAGGACGCCTGATAGCCCTCGCTTGGTGCCCAATAAAGAATAGAGTCTTCAGTGGACTGAAACTGAAGGTCGCTGCCTCCTTTAATGCTTATGCCCCAAGAGGTGCCGCTTTTGCCATACACGCCTGCTTGCCAGACAGAAACGCTAAGATCACCCACCCCATCTTCAGTAATTTTTCCTTTAGCCAAGTGAATCTGATAGGCTCGCTTATCGGGGATCAGGTAGGCTTCAATAAATCCATCCTTCACCTTCGCCGGCTGCCCCAGTCGGTAAGCCGGAAAAATGAAGGGGTGCTCTTTGGTCGTCGGCTGCATCGTCACGCCGGATTTCTTGGCAGACTGAAAATTGTGAGACCAATAGCCGTTATCACCGAAGCGCAGGCCCGTCTGTGGTTCCAGGGTGACGGTAAGTGTTACACCTTCCTTGCCACTAAAGGAGAACTCGCCGTTCCCGTCAGTCACTCGTTTTTCTTCAGCGTTGTGCGGTTCATAAGTCGCAAGGACGACGGCGTTGTAATAAACATATCTCAACTTCGCGCTCACTCCGGGCACCGGCTTGCCGAATTGATCGACCACGCGACCATAAAACTCCATGGGTGCGTTCAAACTCAGTCCGATGTCCCGCGCCTTCTGCATGCTTTTGGTCAAAGCGGCAATACGCCGGGGATCGTGTAGACCGGTGGGGGCCGTTGAAGCCGTAGAAAACTTTCTTGAAGATTGCGCGTTGATGACCTCAGGATTGGCCCCGTTTTCTTCTGATTTGCTCCGAAAATAGACCGAAAGGTACACTCCGCCAATAAAGCACCCGAGAAGGAGAAGAGAGAGAAAGAATCGGCGTCGTAAGTTAGTTTTTTTCATAACGGTTGAGATCAAAAGTGTTCATCAGTTTCTGATAATATTTCCGAGCAGTGATCGCGTCGCCAAGAAACTCTGCGCTGTGGATATGTCCAAATGCGTAAATTGGGTCCGAGAGGTCTGCTTCAGGGCCATGGAACTCACCTTGGATACCCTCGGTTGCGCCCGTCGCCCGGGATCGGGCTTCGATAATGTGCGCGAGAATGCGGTAACGCTCGGTCACATCCGGCGCATCCCAGTGGATTTCATGCCGACGGGGTATGATCCGGGGCGAAGGTGAGTCGCGTTTGCGGGTTAGTTTTTTCATCATAGGTAAACCATAACGCCGCCTGCCGCTGGCTCTTTTGTTTCGCCCTGCTGGGCACGATCTACGTCCCACTATTTTCCCGCCGCGGCATCTTTCGGCGGCCAGTCGGGCAGCACTGGCTGCAGGTTCGGGTCACCGGCCTTAAGGTTCATGACTGGACGAACTATGAGGCGAAATCGCTGTTTGAAGAATGTTCCACATTCCACGCTCAATGACCCATAATGGTCTCCCTGTTTTACCCAGAACTTGAAATCACGCGCATCGCTATAGTTTTTCTCCCCGTCGGCCCAAGAAAAGCTCCAAGATGATTGATAGCCATCGCTAGGCGCCCAATAGAGAAATGGGGCATCCGCTTGTTGAAACCAAAAATTAGACCCGCTCTCAATACTGATACCCCACGAGGTGCCCCTTTCCCCATAGACGCCTTTTTGCCAGACGGAAACCTTGAGGTCGCCAACTCCATCTTCAGATATTTTCTCCTCCGCTAACTTGATCTGATACGTTCGACTATCCGGCAATAGAAATTCCTGAATGAACCCTTGCTTCACATTCGCCGGCTGCCCCAACCGATAGGCATGAAACACAAAGGGCTTATCCTTGCTAGTGGGTGACATGTTTATACTGGAATCCTTGTTAGCACTGAAATTATGCGACCAACCACTTCGGTAGAAACGAATGCCCTTCATCGGCTCCAGACTTACAGAAAGTGTTATCCCTTCTTTCCCACTGAAGTTGAATTCTCCATTCCCATCAGTTATTCGCTTCTCCTCAGAATTGTGGGCATCATAGGCGGCCAAGACCACGGCGCTGAAGTAATTATATTCCAGCGTCACGGATACGCCCGGCACTGGCTTGTCATATTGGTCGACCACTCGTCCGTAAAATTCCAGAGGCGCATTCAAACTCAGGCCAATGTCCCGCGCCCGTTGCATGGTTTGGGTCAGGGCCGCGAGCCGTTTTGCTTCCTTAAATTTGGCGGCAATCGCAAATCGATTTTTCTCCGAACCTCCGGCTGCTTGGCTATGGTTAATCCCAGCGTCACCCTTTTTTGGTTCCCTGGTCAAATACACTGAGAGGTAGATGCCTCCAATGAAGCATCCGATCAGGAGCAAGGCGAATAAGATGAGATTTCGTGCCTTAGTCGGTTTCATATTTCGTGAGTCTAAATGTGAACATCAGCTTCTGATAATATTTTCTGACTTTTGTCGTATCACCCAAAAACTCTGCACTATGAATGTTTTTGAATAAGTAATCCGCTCCCGCAAGATCAGTTTCCGGTCCCTTAAATTCACCTTGCACCCTTGCGGTCGCGCCGGTCGCCTGGGAGCGAGCCTGGACGATATGACCCAAGATGCGAAAACGCTCGACCACATCCAATGCATCCCAATGGATCTCATGTTTCTGGTTTGATCCGGTAAATCCGGCCCGGTCTTCCTGATAGCGATCCCGGATCAAGGGAGGATCGCTGAGGGAAACCGACACCGTGCCGTAACTGTAGGCGGTGTCACTGGGCCAGATGCTGTGGTCTGGTTTCAACCGCTGGTTAAGATACCATGTTGAAAGCGCCGAATCACCCCCGTTGAAGAAATTAGCCATCACACTCAGATGACTGGCCACGCCCTTGTGGTAATTATCTCCCGCAGTGAGCCCCGTATTGGCAGACTCGCGCGCGATGGGCGCGCTATAAGTGTAGCGGTCTGGACCACCGAGTGAGGAATCGGCTGAAGGGTCGTCCGTGTTGAGGCTACCATCAGCATGGCGCACAAAGTTCTCATAGGCCGAGGCAACCTCCGCCGACTGACATGCGACATATTGGGCGGCAACTTGGTCGCCAGCCACCTGGGCTCGGAGTGCCTCGCTCACGACGACATTACCCATGCTGTGCGCGAAGATGTGAATATGATCGGCACCATATTTATTCCGCAGGTTTTTCAGGAGATCGGCGAACGGACCATTTCCCGAGCGACGGGCCACCACCTCGCTGCGGTCATAATTGTGCGGGTCGGCGAGGCCGTTCACAACCGCCGCATACCAGACCTCAAGATTAACCCACTCCGTGGGCCAGCTGAAAAAGCCGAATTTGCCCCGGTAGCCAAGCTGGTAAAGGCGCTTGGCGGCTGTCTCGGCAAAGACACGGCGCTCGTAGGGCTTCATGCGCCAGCCGTGAACAAAGAGGATGTAATCGTTTCCCTCCGGATCAGACGGGAGCGAGAGACCGCAATTGGCCGCCGAAAACTCAAAAGGAGCCGGATGCGCGCCTAACGGGTGAACTGCAGTCGGCGAAATGTCGGCCCCGCGCAGGTCGGTATCAGTCGCGTTGGCAGTCCAGTGTTCATACAAATCCTGCATATGTCGGATCTCGACATTAACTGGACGAGACTCGCCGAGCCGTAAGCCGTTTTTGTAAATGGCCACGACCAATTGGCCCTGACCCGATGCCATGCCTTCAAATAGCAAGTCTGCCTCCAGTGCACCTGTGGACGCGGTCTTCCAGAGCGCAGCAGTGATATTACATTTGGAACCGCCTGCATCAACTTGGCCAATGACATTGCCTTGCTCCGCTGCGATCTGCCGGTCTGCGACAACTGGATCAATTAAATAGTTTTTTGTGTCATCAATTGCCGCAACGAACTTGAGCCCCGCTATAGACGTCCCCGTCTGCTGGAGCGTTGCCGTGCTCCACTCCAACTGCGCAACGAGACCGCTTTGTGGATCATTTAAGGCTAGGATCGGCAACCCCGTCGCGATGGAAACCGGGATGGAAAGTTTGAGTCGCGTCCAATCCTCAAGATCCCGTTTGCAGTTGATACGGTTACTTTGATAATCATGGGTTGTGGCGAAGCTGCCGGGTTCAGCCGTTTCCTCTCCGTCTGATCCGGGTCCATCCACTCCCTCGTTCATCCAGAATCGGAACGGATTGCTGACCGTACTGACATCAGAGGCGTCCTCGCTGGCGAGCTTGATGGTGCCATCACGGTTGGCGTCCACAGCCAGCTGCGGAAGTGGAGTCATGATAAACGCTGTTTCCTGGCCTTGATAGGTGCCAAGCCCCGCGATTTGTCCCCAACGGTTGATTGCGACAGCTTCGGTCAAAGTCCACGAGGCGCGCTGATCGGAAGTGAGCAGCGTATTGAGGTCGAAGCCCCGGCTCGTGGAGTCAGGCCAATACATGGCCATCCCATATTCACTTCCCCCCACAATCACACCATTATCGTTTATGGAGTTGGCCCGGAATGCCCATGGATACAGGCCATCCGGCGTGGCCAATTGCTTGATTGTTTGGTTCGCATCCCAAAAAGCAGCGCCCTCGTAAGATCCGTAAACGTCAGATAAGTTCCCCACAACTTGATTACTTGCATTTATGGATAGCGGAGTTCCTAGGCCTTGAAGCCGCACCGGTGAGCCGCCCAAGTAAATATATGGATAGTGCTTTAGGGCGGGATATGCCGTGATCATATCGCCAACAATATTTCCGGCGCTGTTCATTGCGGAACCGCGAAAAACTGCATATCCGCCAGGAACTGGCAAATAGCTGTAGCTGGTTGAGCCAGCTTGCCAAAGATACACTAAGGGATCCGCATGACCGGCGACCAGCCCGACATCGTTTATGGCAAACGCGAAGTCAAATCGCGGAGATCCTGGAATCTGTATGGCAGAAGTCCCAGTCTCTTTCGTCCAAATAAAAGAATGATATGCACCGGTTGTGGGATAACTGTATCCCACCACGGACCCGCTGTTATTCAAACTCAACGCAACAGTGGTTTTGCCTGTTCCTAAACTCGGCAATGTCACGGGTGGTTGCCCGGCAGTCCATAATACACCGTAGTATGACTGGAAATTGCTGGAGTAACTGGCACCCAGGACTTGCCCGCCATCGTTCATTGCAACCACGTCAGGGCTAACCTGGCCAGTTGGAAGCGGCAGCGCCTGAATAATAAAACCGGAGGGAATTACCGGGAGGTCGGGAAAGGTGAACGGGGCCGTTTGTCCGCCTGCCATGCCGGTCGCAGTACCCGGCGCGGCGCAAAGGCGCGCCGGGGCAACACAGAAACCCGCGATGGCCGTGACCATAATCGAAATTTTGAGTTGTTTCATGGTTACGGAATGGGTTCGAGATAGACGGTGGCGACGCCGTTGGCGTCGGCTCTCGTCTCGATAAAGGTCGTATAATCCGGACCACCGTGAACGGCGGAAATCCGCCGGTTGCCCGAAGTAATCTGGAAGGTCGCAGGCGCATTGGGCCAAGGGGTGCCGTCTGGTTTTCGAACCGTAAGGACCAGCTCGTCATTCGGGCCCGGACCACCGTTGTTCAACGAGGTCACCAATGGGGCGACCGCGTTGAAAAAATCCGCCGGGTCGGAGCCGGCTTGGTATTCCTGCAGATTCGTCAGACCATCGCCATCCGGATCGAGAGCGGCGTCCGCACCAGACAGGGGGTTGAGGCCGTGCTGGTTTTCCCAGCCGTCCGGCAACCCGTCGCCGTCGGTGTCAGCATTGGTGGGATTGGTGCCGAGGGCGAGCTCCTGCGCATCGGAGAGCCCGTCGCCATCGGTGTCAGCGGAGTTGGGATTGGTTCCGCGCAGATATTCCTGGATGTTGGTGAGACCATCGCCATCCAAGTCGCCGTTGCGGTCGTTGAGTGCGGGGTTAAGGCCGTGAGCAACCTCCCAAGCGTCGTCCATGCCGTCCTTGTCGGCGTCGACAAAGATCGGATTGTCGAATGCAGCGAGGAACTCGTCCATGAGCGTGGGGGCGGCAGCCTGCCCAGTGAGGGTAAATGAGCCGATGGCCGTCTGGCTATTTTGCGCCAGGCCCAAGTCGGCGGCGGCCAATTTGCCTCCGACATAGAGGTCCCACTTCTGCGCCATGTAATCGACGCGCATCGTCACGCGCACCCAGTGGGTGGCGAACCCCGCCGCATCAACCGGAACGCTGGCAAGAGACGCCTGCCAGGAACCGCCGCCCGCCCCGTCGCCATTGAACGCATAAAACACTCCTGTGGCGCCGGCACGCACGAAAGCCACCTGGGTGGTGTTAAGGGTCGCAAGCCGCGCGGATGAGGCCACATCGACCGCCGCCTGGGGCAACGTGAAGAGATCGACGAAGACCACAGCCTGGCCGGGGTGCGCGGCAAAAGCATGGGCCAGCACCAGCGGAGGCGTGTTCCCGGGTAACAGCACAGACTGTGCGCCGGAGGAGAAGTCGGCATTGGTGACCACCGATGAACTGCTGGCGGTCCAGCCTTTCTGGCCACTGATGGGACCGAGCGTGTAACCCTCCGCGGCTTCAAAGCCGGCGAGATAAGGCAGAGCCGGCGTAGGATTGTCGGTGATGGTCACCGTGACCGGGGCGGAATCTGTGGCCGAGCCGCTATTGTCGATGGCGCGGGCCAGATAATTGTAGCTGCCGGGGGAATTGAGTGTGAGCGGAAAAGTGAACGGGGCGGCCAGGTCCTCGCCGAGGAATATAGCGCCTTGATAGAACTGGACCTTGGCGACGATGCCATCGGGGTCAGTCGCGGTGGCCTCCAACGTTAAGTTCGCCGGAGCGACGAAGCTGGTTCCGTTCGACGGCGCTGTGAGTGCCACCGCCGGAGCTTGGTTGGGGGCGATCGCCGTCACGGTTGTCACGGGCGAAGTCCCAACTGCGCCCACGTTATCGAAAGCCCTTGCACTGAACTCGTAGGTGCCCGGCGCGAGACTGCCTGTGGTGCACGCGTAGGGGGCGGTAAAGTCATCCCCAATTTTCGTCGTGCCTTGGTAGAACTCGACCTTCGCCACAGTGCCGTCCGCATCCGTGGCAGTGGCAGTGAGAGTAAGGGTCACGGGCGCGGTGTAGAGCGCTCCGTCGGCCGGTGCAGTCAAGGTGACTACCGGCGGCCGGTTGGGGCTGGTCACCGTCACAGTAATTGCAGAGGAATTGCCGGTCGCACCGAGATCATCGGTGGCCTGGGCGGAGTAGGTGTAACTGCCCGCTCCTCGCCCGCTCACCGAAAATGAATAGGGGGCCGATACATCTTCCCCCAGTTTGGTCGTGCCCTCATAGAACTCCACTTTGGCGATCGTGCCATCGGCATCGGCAGCAGTCGCGGAAAGGCTAAAAGCCGCGGGAGCGGTGTAGCTCGTGCCTTCGGTCGGCGCAGTGAGATTGATCGTGGGCGATTGGTTCGTTGATGGCGGTGACAGGACGCGCAGGATGGCGCTGCCGTTGACGGTCAGCCGGTCAGATGCGACCGTCCCGATGAACTGGCTGCCGCCGTTCATGGTCAACGTGCCATTCGGCGCCTCCAGCAGGGCATATACGATGCGCTGACCGGCGATCGTCAGACCGCCATTGGCGAGGCGCAATTTCAGCCATTCAGGATGAGCGGCCGAGCCCATCGTAGCGCTGGCCGACAGATCACCAATCAAGGTGACAACGACCGGCCCGACAACTTGGAACGAGCTGTTGCTATTCAGCGCCAGGCTTTGGAAATTATAGATGGACGGTGTCGTTGCCCCAACCACACCGAGAGTGAAACCGCTGCCGGCTCCGGCACTAAGATTGCCGTAGGTGCCCGGCGGCACCATGACTTGACCAATATTGCTGGTCAGCGTGAGGTTTTTCAGCGTGCCGAAATTACCCGGCGAATCGGTGGAGCTGTTCAGCGTCACGCTACGGATACCTGCGGGTGACGGCGGTGCGGCCACCACCGGCAAGTCGATGGCATTGGTTCGGCGCACCACGTGACGGAGCGTAGCGCTACCGTTGAGCTTGACGGTGTAGTTGGTGGGTATGGCCGTGCCGATGCCATCGAGGGTTCCACCGTAGATCGCGGTGCCGTTGAGTTGCACCGTCGGGATCCCCGGCACGAGCAAATCCCCCGTCATGTTCACGCCGCCATTGAGCGTCACGTTCTCGGGGGTCGTCTGCTGGATGGAGCCCTCGATCGATCCGTTAAGCGTGGGGGCATGTCGAGTGATGGCCGTGCCCGCCGTTAGCTGGGCGTGTGCTGCGGGTGCCAGACCCATCAATGCCCAGATCAGATAATGAACCCGCGTGCTAAGCTTGAACGCCGGCCAAAAGACTTTCCGGGAGTGGCCAATCGTCAGTCCAAGCTGACATCTCACGAAACCATTTTCTCGGGCGGGAATACTAAGTATATGAATACACATAAATCACCTTTTTGTGGCCCTGAGTTGATCCTGACTTGGAGGGGGGACGGAAGACTGGGTCTGGATTTGTGACTCCCGATTGGCGGTCCGTGACGCCAGATTCCGCAGTGAACCGCCGGGGTTCACCAGATTGGCCGTCACGAAAATGAGCAGGTTTCGCTTCTGCGTGCTCTCGCCCTTGCTCCGGAACAGGCGTCCGATGATCGGTACGCTCCCCAGAACGGGGATCTTATCGTTTATCTTTTTCACGTCCTCGCGGGTAAGGCCGCCCATAATGAGCGTCGCCCCATCCCAGATTGTGACCTTGGTTGTCACTTCGCGCACAGCGAAGATCGGCTGGTAGAAGCCCGGAGGCACCGTGACGGTCGTGCCACCCGAGATGGCGATGCTTGGACCGCCGTATTCCACGAACCCTTCGAACTCTGTGACCTTCGGATTCAGGTCGAGACTGATGCTATGAACATCTTCCTCCACCGTAGGAGTGACTCTGAGTTCAACCCCGACATTGCGCGTCGTGAAATCCTGTGGTGTACCCGATGTGATTGAGACGCCGGCAGAACCGCCACCCGATAGGCTTCCGGTGCCGACCTGACTCTGAATTTGCCCATAACTCTGCGGATATCGCAATTCCTGCGCCACCGTGATGGTTGCCTGATTACCCGAGAGCACGGTGAGCTTCGGCGCACTCAACAACTCGGTGCCGCTCTTCTGCGCGAGGGCCCGCACGATAGCGTTCACATCAAACTCACCGATTATGCCCGTAATACTGGCCAAGGGTGCGGCCGATGAGGCCAGCAACACGCCCCCGGGTATGCTCGGGGCGGACGCGGGCAGATTCAAACCGCCGGGCGGCTGGCCATCTCCCGCAATGGATATTTGCTGTGCGGTGGTCGCGTTCCGGAACGCATCGGCCAATGTCCGGGTGACTCCGTTGCCTGTGGTGTAAGCCGCTTGCGAGCCACTGTGCTGTGTGGCCTTAGTGGCGAGGTTCCATTGTACCCCGAGTTCCTCGAGGGCACCCTGCTGAACTTCCATGAACTTGGCTTCAATCTCCACCTGCCGTACCTCGTGATAGCGGAGGAGGATGTTGCGGATGCGCTCCAAATTGCGCGGGGTCTGCGTGGCAATGAGCTGCGAACCATCAAACGCGAGGCTGCTGCCCGGCACGCTCTCGAAGTTGACGCCGGCCAACTGCAGAAAAGCGCGGATCGCCTGTCCCTCGCTGTCAACATTGGCTGGTGGGGCCGTCGTTCCGCTGCTCTGCGTCGCCGCTTTACCGGTCATGCGCAGCACCGTCGAACGCGAGACGGGGAAGAACCGGGTATCCAACGCGGCCTGCACCCCACCCGGCCGCACGACAACAGCGTCGGCCTGGACCTCATATTGGTAGCCGACCGCATCGGTGATGAAATCGAGCACCCGTTTCAGCGACAGGTTGCGCAGGGTGAGATTGACGATGGGATTGGTGCCTGCCTGGTCGACGAGAACGAGGTTAACGCCTTTTGGTTCCTGGCCCGTGTGGTCAAACTCCTGCGAGACCAGGCTCAGGGTGTTCACAACCCGGCTCAGTTCCATCCCGCTGAAATTGACGCTCGGCAGCACAATGGCATCGAGCTTGGTCGATAGGGGTGACGACGTCGTCGCTTCCGCCGGCCCTTGTGCTGTCTCACCGTTGATTGCCGGTCGTCGCCAGGCTTGGTCGACATCATCGATCAACTGCACGGTGGTGCTCGCGCGTTCGCCGGCGATGCGCTTGGAGAAAATGTCCGTCTCAGGAGTGCCAGTCTCGTGTGCAGCCACGGCTCGCCCGAGGGCCAGAAACCAAACTAGGACGTGAATGCGAACAGGAGATTTCATAGGTCGGAAATCATGGATTGGCTGCGGCCACGTCGGTGGTCGGTTTCGGGGCAAGGGGCTTGGAGAGTGCCTCTTTTCCGGTGACCTGGCCCACCGGGCGCAAGGACCGCATCTCAGGCACGGTCAGGCTGGTTGACGTCCGGGCAATGACCACCTCGACGGGATTTAGTTGAATGCGCTCGACGCGATAGACGGCCTCATCGCAGGAGAAAGTGTCACCCTCGTGCAATTCGCGCGCCCCATCCGTCTCGCCCACCCTATTGAAAACCGCCAGCGGCGTGTCAGTGAGCTTTCGCGTCCGGCTGTCGAGTACTACCTCGGTGCCCGCAATCTCATCCTGTAGCACCGCCAAGGCCGCGACCTCGTAGACCGGCCCCTGGGCGCCGCCCTCAATCGCAACTTTGCGCACATCAAAGCTCTTTAAGGTCAGGGCCAGAGTTTCAAAACGGTGGCCCGGACGCGCCAGTATGGTCTCCGATGAATGCGGAGTGGCGAAGGCCGCCTGGTAATCACCCGGTTTGCCAAAGTACCCGACCAGCTGCAGTCGATAGGGTTCTATTTTCACCGACAGCAGCTGCAACCCGGGCTCCGCAGCCACCGGCTTGGCGGGAGCGTGCGGTGATGCGACCTCAAACGACTGCGCGACCCGATTGTAGATGATGACCGGCGGAGTGAAGACCTCGTATAGCCAATCGCTGCCTCGGGATTGCGCGGGCGGCTTGGACCAGAGGGCCCCGGGGGCGTGGGGCAAAGGCCATTGCGTGGTCGCATAGGCCGGCCCCGACAAGGCCGGCCGGATCAGTTCGCGATGCAAACTTCGAATGTCGGCCTGCTGGCGCCAAAACCAGACCACACTCGCCCCCGTCATCACCAGCGCCACGGTGAACACGATCCTCTCATATATCCGCTTGATCAGATGAGTCATGGCGCAGCGGCGGGGTTTGGTGCCAGACGGGCAAGTTCAAGGATGACACCAAACTGCAAAATCCCCGGCTTCACCAGGGGCACGGGCACAGCGGAGGGCGATGGCAGAGCCGGTACGCGAGTCAGGCTATCGGCGACCCGTGGCCCCACCTCCACGCTTCGCACCACAACCGGCTGACAACCGGTGCCAAGGTGGTTGAGAAACAGGCGGAGCGCCTCGGTCTGTCCCGTGAACTCCAAGCGAAAAGCCTCACCTTCAATCAACCCCGGTTGCCGCAAGGACAACGTGCGGTCCAATTCAAAGAAGTCGTCTGTCCTGTAACGCTGGTCTCGCACCGCATCCGTCTTGGGCCGTTCACGCCGCACCGCCAACAAGGCCTGGGGATGTGATTCCAGCAAGGTTTCCACCAGATACTGAATCGCGAGCCGTTGACGGTGAATGGTGGCGATTTGCTCGACCGCCGGCCCCTCATTGGTGTGTGCGGCAAAACCGAAGTTCTCGTCCGGCCTCAGCCCCACCTGGGCCTGACCAGCCTTGGCCCGCAGTTGGCCGATGAAATCTGTCAGCTCGAAGAACGCATCAATTGACCGGACCGGCGGCGGCGTGGTCAACCGGCCGGCTCCATCGCCTTGCAGCAGCGAACGCCATTCGGCGAGAGCCCGGTTGGCTGAGAACAACGCGGTGGAAACGGCCGCCTCGCTCTCCGGACTCAAGACCGGGGAATGCCGCGCTAGTGAATCCCGCTCCTGTTTTTTCTGCTGCAGGGCCGACAGGGCCTGCGCCGCTTCAGCTCGCGATCTCAGTAGCAACCAACTTTCCCCGGCCACCAAGGCAAGGCAGATGGTAGCGGTTGGAACGAGCAGGGGTAATGCGGTCAGGTGTTTCATGGTCAGAGGGGATGCGCCAGACTTCGAACGAGGATGAAATCAAACCGCAGAAGGCCCGGTTGGCTGTGGTCAATGCGTTCACTTTCGATCGCCGTGACGTCCGGCATGCTGGCGATCCCGGCCAGCAGGTCCTTGACCCGGTTGTTGGTTTCCGGGCTCCCGTTGGCCGCAAAACCTGTCCGGTCGAGCATGCACCCGGATATGGCAATTTTCAGCGACCCACCCACCTCTGGCGGGATCAGCTTCATTTTGTCGAGCCAGACATCCTCCCCCTTGACCAACTGCTCCTGCAAGCCGGCGAATAGCTGGAGCCAGGCGGTCCGCCGTTCGTGTACTGATTGAAGCTGAGCCACCCGGACCTGGAGTTGATGCAATTGGGCCAGATCCGTCTGGATGCGCGCTGCCCGTCCGCGCAAGGGGACCACGACCTTCTCTATGGCGCTTAGTTTCGTCCGCGCGGCGGCCGCCATCTGCCGGTAATGCAGGATCGGTGGCAGCAGCGCGGTCACCACCAGCAGTGCCGCCGCGATCAACCAAGGCTGGCGCCGACGCAGGCTCGCGCGCTGGCGAAGCGGCGGCGGCAAAAGATTCAGTGCCGGCTGGTCCCGCAGTAGTACGATCGCGGCCGCGCCGATCAGATCGGTCAGTGCACCCGGAACCGTCTCAACGGAGGCGAACCCCGGAGTAAATTCGACGGCGCTTTGCGCATCGAAACGCTGCACTGGAATTCCCAGCCTGACAGTTAGCGCCTCGCCGAAGCCAACCAGCCGGGCGCTATTGCCGGTCAGGAAGACCTGTACTGGACTAGCCAGACCTCCCTCCCGCGCAAAATGCTGCACAGTGCGGCTGATTTCCTGCGTCAGCCATGCGACGAGCGAGTCTGTCGACTCCCGGGGCTCATATTCTTTGTTTTCTTCGGGCTGCTGGGTGACGTTGGGGCCGCCCAGGACCAGCGTGCGCGCCGCAAACCGGGTGCCTTCGACCTGGAGCAAGGTTGTCGAGCGCTCGCCCAGATTTAGAATCAGTACCGGTTGCGCGAGTATTGGCAGCCCCAGTCGGAACGCGGCCCGGGTGGCCAACACGGATGGAAGAATTCGGGCTGGTTCGATTCCCGCCGCCGCCACGGCCACGCAGAGTTGATCGATGATCTCCCGCTTGGCTGCCACCACCATGACTTCTTCCTCCGTATCACGCCGGCCAGAATCCACAGAATCCCAGACCATCTCCGTCGGTGCGTGCGGAATTGCCTGTTCAGCTTCGAAGCGGATGATTTGGGTCCGTCTCGCCGCGTCCACTCGCGGAACCTTGATCTGCTTTGTCAGAGTCAAATGGGCTGGCAGCACCAGCACTGCGGGCCCGTTCCACTGACGCCTGGCATTGAGAGCGCGTAATGCTGTTGCGGTGTGCTCCAACCATTTGTCTTCACCGACGTTCCCGGCCGGAAAGGACTCCACCGCCAGGTGGACGCATCGCAAACGCCCTCCACTCGACCGAAATATTCCTAAAGTGACACTCGTAGCCCCACAGTGGAGAACCGTGGTATCTAGGGATGAAAAAACGGGCAGCATAGTGAAGCAGCCCGTTCACAATTGGCCCGACCAGGCAGGCAACATATCCGAACACTGAGAAATAATATTCTTCGAAAACCACCTAAATTCTGGTGATTTTGCTGTGGGATTGCCGCGGCGAATAGCAGGCGACCCTCTCTCACCTCTGTAAATGCAGATCCTACGGCTTCTTTTCTGGAATAGGATTTTCCGGTTTTGGATTCGTAGTCACGGCCGGTGCTGCAGAAACGGTGGTAGCCTTGGTCTCCGCCCGGCCTTCCGCCTTCGCCAGGCCAAGCCAGAGCTGCCCGCGGGCGTCGCCCCGGGCGGCCGCGAGACGGTAGTTGTCGGCGGCGGCGGCCAGGTCGCGCGTCACATGGATACCGTTTTCCAGCACAAAACCCCGGACGAGGAATGCATCGGCGCCGCGGAGGCCGGATAGCAGTAGACTCCACTTCGCCGTCTCCGCGGGATCGTCCTTGGCGGGCGGACCGAGAGGCTCCTTGGCGTGCTTGGTGACCGCTTCAACTTGCTCAGTCATCAGCGCGGCCTTGACCTTGGCGAACGCGACGGGAGCCGCTGCAGAACCGTTGCCGGACGCGAGGCTCAGCCAAGCGGCGGCGGCCACGGGATCCTTGGTTACGCCGCGGCCTTCCGCATACATCAAGCCGAGCCAGAGCTGTCCGCGCGCATCGCCGTGTGCCGCCGCGTCACGGTAACTGTCGGCGGCAGTAGCAACATCGCGATTCACATAGATGCCGTTCTCCAGCAGGAAGCCGCGCACCAGCAGGGCATCGGCCCCGCGCAGACCGGACAGCAGCACACTCCAGTGGATCGTGGCGGCGGGATCCTCGGTCACCTCGACCGGTTCGAGGCGTCCGCGGGTTTCCGGGGATGCGTTGGCGTCTGCGGGCGCGGCCTTGGCCTTCAAGACCTCAAGGCGGGACTGGGCGTCGGTATTGCCCTGCGCCGCGGCGGCCTTCAGCCATTTCTCCGCTTCGCGGAGATCGGCCAGTTCATCCGCGGGATCGAGCCCGGCATAGAAATCCCCGAGGGCGTATTGCGCCTCGGCGTAACCCGACTCGGCTGATTTGCGCAGCCACTTCACGGCCTCGCCGCGGTCCTTGTCGATGCCGTCGCCCACCTTGTATTGCAGGCCAAGGAGAAATTGCGCCTCGGCATTCCCTTGCTCCGCCGCGGCCTTGACGCGCATCAGGCTCTCCCAAGCCATGGGCCGCATCGCCCAGCCCGGTGCGAGCAGGACGAGGAACAGCCCCAGCCGGATGATCAACCTGTTCACGGGGTCAAAATGCCGATGTCGCCATTTGTGTCAAAGCCGGGCGTCCGGCGCAGGTATCCGAATTTGTCATTGCGAGGAGCCTGAGAGGGCGACGAAGCAATCCAATCTCGACGGATCGCCACGGCCGGCTGCGCCGGTCTCGCGATGACGAGGCAAACCGGGACACGGTCCGTCAGGTCGCAGGTTTTGTTTGCCGGGATTTGGCCAATGGCCACGCTGTTGGGCCAAACGATGTCCTTCGCCCTGCCATACAAGATCAGCGTCCTGGTGTTCATCGAAAACCTCGCCGGCGAACAGCTCCTGATGCTGCGCGCCAAGCAGCCTAACCTGGGCGTGTGGACACCCATCGGCGGCAAGCTCGAGATGGCGACGGGAGAATCGCCGCTGCAATGTGCCGTGCGCGAGACCGCAGAGGAGACCGGTCTGGTGGTGCGGGAGGAGGATATGCATCTGTTCGCCATGATCGCGGAGAAAGCCTATCAGGGTGAGACGCACTGGCTGATGTTCCTGTTCCGCTGCAAGACACCAATTGAGCGCCTTCCGCCCGACATCAAGGAGGGCAGGTTCGCCTTTTGGTCCCGCGAGGCGATCAAGGGCTTGGCCATCCCCGAAACTGACCAAGCCGCTCTGTGGCCGATTTTCGACAAGTATCGCGAAGGATTCGTATCGTTGCGGGCCGATTGCTCGGTCTCGCCAATCAAGATCACCATCGAGCAGATCGTTGGCGGACGCTGATTTGGGGCCCTCGCAGCCGGCGTTGGTTCCCTGAGGCAGCACGGGCAAACCGCCGTCAGCCAAATCTTTCGCTTGTCATCGCCCAGTTTTCCCTGAAAGACGGGATCCTTCGCCTCGATATTACTTTGAACTTGAAACAATCCCTGTGAGCAAGAAATCCCCCACGCCCAAGAAAGCCGATGACGCCGGCTACAACGCCCGCACGGCGCACATCAACGCCAAGCTCGGCCACGATGAATTGATTGCTCTCTACCGCGACATGGTGCGCATCCGCCGCTTCGAAGAGCGCTGCCTCCGCAGCTACCAGCAGGGTAAGATCGGCGGCTTCCTCCACCTCTATATCGGCCAGGAGTCCGTTGCCGTCGGCTGCGTCTCCGTCATGGGCGACGACGACCACATCATCACCGCCTACCGCGACCATGGCCACGGCCTCGCGGTCGGCAT
Source organism: Oleiharenicola sp. (assembly GCA_025363455.1). GTDB lineage: Bacteria > Verrucomicrobiota > Verrucomicrobiia > Opitutales > Opitutaceae > Lacunisphaera. The sequence continues at coordinate 169,508 of JANYDW010000038.1, forward strand.
GGGCATGAATGAGATGATGGCCGAGAACTACGGCAAATACACGGGCTGCTCCAAGGGCAAGGGCGGCTCGATGCACTACTTCGACCCGTCCCGCAATTTCTGGGGCGGCCACGGCATCGTCGGCGGCCAGGTTCCGCTCGGCACCGGCCTCGCCTACGCCCTGAAATACAAGGGCATCAAGGGCGCCTGCCTCACCTTTATGGGCGACGGTGCCGTCAACCAAGGTGCGGTCCACGAGGCGTACAATCTCGCGGCCCTCTGGTCCCTGCCGGTCATCTTTGTCATCGAGAACAACGGTTACTCGATGGGCACAAGCCAGGAGCGCTCCTCCGCCGGCCCGAGCCTCGCCCAGCGCGCCGAGGGCTATGGCATGAACTGGGAGATCGTCGAAAACGGCCATGACGTCCTCGAGGTCCGCGACAAGGTCGGCCAAGCCCTCAAGCTCGCCCACGAGAAATGCCTGCCCAGCGTCCTCGAGATCCGCACCTACCGCTACCGCGGCCACTCCGTCGCGGATCCCGACACCACTTACCGTGGCAAGGAGGAAATCGAAACCTACAAGGCCACCAAGGACCCGCTCATGTTCTGCCAGAACGCGCTCCTCGCCGAGAAGGTCTTGACCGAGGAAATCATCGCCAAGATCGACGAGTCCGCCCGCGCCGAGGCCGAGACCTCCGCCCAGTTCGCCGAGGCCAGCCCCTACCCGACCGTCGATGACCTCCAGAAGGATGTCTATTGGGAGGCCGACAATCCCGCCGACCGCAAATCCCAGGGGACGCTCTTCTTCAACTGAGCGTCGCTTCTACTCACTACCCGCTACTCGCTACTCACTACTTTTTCAGCCATGCCCGTCATCACCTACCGCGAAGCTCTCCGCCACGCCATGGCCGAGGAACTCGACCGCGACCCGAACGTCGTCATTATGGGCGAGGAAGTCGCCCAGTTCAACGGCGCTTACAAGATCACCGAGGGTCTCCTCGCCAAGTACGGCCCGAAGCGCATCGTCGACACGCCGATCAGCGAAGCCGGCTTCATCGGCTTGGGCCTCGGCGCCTCGATGCTCGGCATCCGCCCGGTTATGGAGCTGATGTTCTTCAGCTTCTACTCCGTCGCTTTCGACCAGATCTTCAACAACGCCGCCAATGTCCGCTACATGTCCGGCGGCCTGATCAACTGCCCGATCGTCCTCCGCGGCCCGGCCAACGGCGGCACCAACGTCGGCGCCACCCACTCGCACACCCCCGAGTCCATTGCCGCCTATCACCCCGGCATCAAGGTCGTCGTCCCCTCCACGCCGGCCGACGCCAAGGGCCTGCTCAAGTCCGCCATCCGCGACAACGACCCCGTCATCTTCCTCGAGAACACCCTCCTCTACGGCGAGACCGGCGAGGTGCCGGACGGCGAGCACCTCGTCCCACTCGGCTCGGCCAAGGTCATGCGCGAGGGCACCGACATCTCCCTCATCGGCCACGGTCGCGCCATCCAGATGGCCCTCATCTCCGCCTCCATCCTCAAGGAGAAGCACAATATCAACGCCGAGGTCATCGACCTCCGTTCCATCCGCCCGCTCGACGAGGAAACCATCCTCGCCTCCGTCCGGAAAACCAACCGCGCCCTCTACGTCGAGGAATCCAAGCCCTTCTGCTCCGTCGGCGCCATGATTTCCTGCCTCATTCAGGAAAAGGCCTTCGACTACCTCGACGCCCCCGTCATGCGCGTCAACTCCGTCGACTCCCCGGCGATCTACTCGCCGCCGGTCGAGAAACTCCAGCTCCCGACCGTGGACCGGATTGTCCAGTCCGCGCTCAACGTCATGAAGTAATCGTTCTCGTTCTCCTACTCGTTCTCATTCTCCTCCTGCAAAACCCGAGAGAACGATTAGGATTATGAGAAAGAGAACGATTCCCGAAAACCAGTCCCTCTCACTCTCACTTTCACCTTCACTCTCACTTCTCCCATGGCCGACATCATCGATATGCCCAAGCTCAGCGACACCATGACGGTGGGCACGCTGGTCAAGTGGCTCCGCAAGGAAGGCGACGCCGTGAAGTCCGGCGACATGCTTGCCGAGATCGAGACCGACAAGGCGACGATGGAGCTCGAGTCCTTCTTCGACGGCACGTTGCTCAAGATCTACGCGCCCGCGGGGTCACAGGTCGCCATCGGCGCCGCCTTGTGCGCCGTCGGCAAGGCCGGCGAAGCCGCCCCGGCGGCGCCCGCTGCGCCGGAACCGAAGTCAGAAGGAGGAAGTAAGAAGGAAGAACCCAAACCAACTCCGGCCCCGACTCCTGCCGCTCCTTCGCCTGTGGCCAAGCCAACGGACGAACCTCACCACCTTGTCTCGTCGAAGCCTGGCGAAGGCGGAAGCTCGCAGAGCGAAGGCGGGCCTGCGCCGTCCGCTGTTGTCAGTCCTCCGTCCTCTGATGCGCGTCTGCGCATCTCCCCCCTCGCTCGCAAGATCGCGGCCTACGAAAAAATCGACGCGTCCCGCCTCACCGGCACCGGCCCGCACGGCCGCATCGTCAAGGCCGACGTCCTGGCCGCAGCGGCCAACCCCGCGTTGCTCAAACAACCGTCAGCCGTCAGCGGTCAGTCGTCAGGCAAATCCTCAGGTTTCAGCCCTCAGGTTTCAGGTTTCGCCCGCGGTCCTATTCAGGAAGAGCGCCTGGCGCCTGTCTCGACCATGCGCGGCGTCATCGCCAAGCGCATGGTCGAGTCCACGACCACGATCCCCTACGTCTATCTCGACATCGAGATCGACGCCGAGCCGCTGCTGGCCGTCCGCGCCCAGCTCAACACCGGTCTCGAGAAGGAAGGCGTGAAGCTTTCCGTCAACGACTTCATCCTCAAGGCCAGCGCCGAGGCGCTGCGCCGCGTGCCGACGGTCAACTGCTCCTGGGAAGGTTCGCACATCCTCCACCACAGCGCGGCGCACGTCGCTTTCGCTGTGGCGCTGGAGGACGGACTCATCACTCCGGTCGTCCGCGACTGCCACCTCAAGAGTGTCTTTCAGATCAGCACCGAGGTGAAGGCCCTCGGCAAGAAGGCCAAGGACAAGAAGCTCGCGCCGAACGACTATACCGGCGGCACGTTCTGCGTCTCCAATCTCGGCATGATGGGCATCCCGAAGTTCACCGCCATCATCAACCCGCCCAACGCCGCCATTCTCGCCGTCGGCACCACCGTCGCCAAGGCCGTGGTCAAGAACGGCCAGGTCGTCCCCGGCCAGACGCTGACGATGACCCTGAGCTGCGACCACCGCGTCTTCGACGGCGCTGTCGGCGCGCAGTACTTGGGCGCACTCAAAGACCTGCTCGAGAAACCGGCTCTGCTACTGGTGTGAGCTGTGCGCTCGATCTAATTCTTTGGCACTGTAGCGCCCTCGCGAATCTTTTGCACGATGGCGTTTTTCTGCAGGAAAAGGTCATTGCGGTCGTTGGCCGCCCTAAAGATTTCTAGCTGCTCTGCTGACAAAATATCTTTGCCGGCTTCGGCATAGATGGCCGGCCAGTCCGTCGTCTCTTTGTTGGTCGACACAGTGGTGTGTCGTTGGATGACCGCTATCAGTGATTCACCTTGCTGGGCGGATAATGGCGTATCCGAATAGTAGAGGTTGCCGGCCAGGGTCTCGATCATCCCCATCCCCGACCAAGGTTGATAACTCCTGAGCGCGGCATAGTCCTCGCTCCCGAGCAGCGCCTTCATCTTGGCTTGGTTTTCTGTGAAAACTCGATCCTCCCATTCTTTTTGCAATGCCGGGCTGCTGACATCGAACCCGTTGATGCTGGCGGCAGCGAAGACATCAAAAGTGTTCTGTTGCTTCTCCACGAGCAGGCGCTCGAATTCCTGGATTCTTTCCTTTGACCAGTGCAGTCGGTGATAGAGCGGACCATACTGCAGCTTAGCACCCGTTTCGACCAAACGCATTTCCAACGCGACGTAGTCGGGATTGGCGAAAAGTATCAGTCGGCTGTTAGCGGCTGCCGGTTTGACTGGGGCTAGGGACACCGCCTGAGCCGTCGGTGGCACTGACGCACTCTCCGGTACACCCGAGCTGTTTTTACCCACTCTCGCCTCTTTCTCGTTTCGCTGGAGTTGTGCGTCTTGTGCTGCAAGTCGTGCTTGCAACGTTGCCTGCGCTTGGCGCACTGCGAATAGCTCAGCTGCCGTCCGCTGCGCTTCTCTGGCCTCAAAGAGCGCTGAACCACCACCAAGCAGCAATGCACTCACGGTAATCCCCAGCATTATTTTGTTGGTCGTCATAAATGCAATAAATCCAGCCGTGCTGGTGGCGGCTGCTGTGCCCACCGCTCCCGCCAGCACCGATCCGGCGACAGTCGTCGCCAGTCCAGCTGGGGTGGCCACCGCCGATTGCGCTACGAGCAGGCCGCCCAAAGCCGCCGCCGTGGACGTGACTCCGCGTCGGGCCAGCAAAGTACGCAACTTCTCCAGCGCCCGGTCCACCCGCATGCGGGCCGCATCTTCCGAGATGCGGAAGCTCGCCCCGATCTCGGCATAGGGCCGGTTTTCAAAATAACGCAGTAGGACCGCGTTTCGATCCGGTTCGCTGAGGTCGTCCATTACGGAGTCGAGCTCCGGACGCAGATGCTCCCACTCTGGGGCGTTCAAAATTGGGTCCGCCGTCTCACTCATCACGAACGCCTCCCGCTCACGGACTTTCCGGCGCTGCTCTGTCCGCATCGCATTGGCCGCGGCATGACGAGTCGCGACATACAACCAACCGGCCAGCACCGCGTGCCATTGCAGCGTGACTGCCTCCCGCGCGAGGTTTGCAAACACGGCCTGTGCCACGTCCTCGGCGAGTTGTCGGTCTCCATTCGTCCGCCGCAATGCCGCATGGTAAACCAGGGACAGATGCTGGTGCACCAAGGCGGTGAACGCCTCTTCGGAGCCATCATTCGCATAACGACGCAGCAGTTCGACATCTTCGGCCATGATTTCATCTGCATAAGCACCGCCGGCGGGAAAACCGAACAAAGATTTTTGGCGGATATACTTTCTGGCGGATCATCCCCCGTTTGACGTTTCCATCCTTCCTGTCGGTGCCGCCGTTTTAACTTGGCACCCGCATTGACAACCCATCAGCCACAGGCAATTTTGCCCGCCTATGACCGCGACCCTTCTGATCAAACAGCTCAAGGCGCTTCCGTCGCGCGAGCGACAGAAGGTTTATAGGTATGTATTCGAGACTTGGACGCCGACTCCCGTCACCCGACGGGCCTTGCAGGAGAATGTCTCGCGTGCTCCACGGTTTAATTCGCTTGAGGGCCTCTTGAAGGACCTCAAGCGATGACCCGGGAATTCGTCTATACCTCCCAGTTCCGGCGCGATTACCGAAAGCGTATCCTGTCGCAGAAAGCCGAGACCGCCTTGGCCGATGCGCTAAACCGATTACACTCCCGGATGCCGTTTGAGCCTCATCATCGCGACCATGCCTTGAAAGGCCCTTGGACCGGTGTACGCGACTGTCATGTCCAACCCGACCTGCTACTGCTCTATGAGCTGCGAGGCAACCTGGTGATTCTCCGAAGGCTGGGCACTCATAGCGACCTGTTCGGCTAAACCCAGCTTGCAGCCGTCCGAAGCAGGGAGTAGCATCGTATTAGCAACCCAGGCAGAATGAATCACAGATAACGAGCCTGGTGCCTCGAACCAGAATCATCTCGCCGTCCGAGACCCGACCCCTGCGATACCCCACTTGCCAAGAAGAGTCACCTGCGCTCTCCTTCGGCGCGGACCCCATAGACATGAGAACTTACCCATCCCTGCTAGCGCTGGTCCTCTCCCTTGGTGCTGCCCTGCTCCCGGCTCGGGCCGACGATGCTGCCAAAATCCGCCAGCACGTGGATGGCTTGCGCGGAATGTACCTGCCCAGGGAAAAGGAGAAAATCGCCGAGCTGAACAAGCGGATGGATGACGCGTGGACGTTCATTGAGGCGCACAAATCAACCGCAATCCCCATCGTCGAAGCGGAGCTGAAGAAGGCTTTGGCCGAGAAAGTCCCAGATCAGTTCTTTCTCCTGGATGCGGGTAATTTGCTTTTCACGCTGCAGGGCGAAGGCGCGACCGGCTCGGGCGTTGCCGCGCTTGAAAGGCTGGATCCGGCCGCGGAGATTGTTCAGGCAAACTGGGAGGAGGTGTTTCACTTCGCCATGAAACTGGGTGCCACCGGCCGCGAGTCAGACCGCTATCTAGCCCAGATGGACCGGCTGTTTCTGACCAGCAAGGAGGAGATTCAATTCTTCCGTGCGCCCCACCAAGTCCAGTTGAACCAGTCGGACATAGGTTGCATGGTTTATGGCGTGGCCGGTGAGGCCGCCGCGCGGCATCTGGCGTCCATGCTGGTCAGGGTTGATCCCATTCGCCCGCATATCTTGCAAATCTTGCGGACCGTGGGCTCCGAAACAGAGGTTCCGGCCGTGAAAGCCCTGATGGACACCGCCAAGGATAATGAAACCCTGGCTGTATGCATCACCTTCATGATGGACCTTGGGGGCCCCGCTGGTCGGGCAGCCGTACTGGCGTTAGGCAGTAACGAGCTGGAGCCCGCGGCCAAGGAATACCTTGATGAAATTCGGCCTGAAGCCGAGAAGGTCAGTTTTGCCGCCAACGTTCAAATCCTGGAAAACTTGGATAACTCCACCGCCAGTGATTCCAAGATCCAACGCCAGCTCGACTTCATGGAAGAGCACGATGGCGCCGACAACGAGACTTGCCCCGCCGCGGTAGCCAAGTCCGGGATACCAACGGATCACCTGTTGGCGCAGCTGAAACGGATCAGGGCGCGCACTTTCCGCCGTGAAACCAACCACGTATTCGAGGATTTAAAAATCACCAATCTCCTGATTAATACCCTGCAATATAAGAACGCCAAGCCCTAGGACAGCGAAACCGATTTCTTTGGATTCCGATATATGAGCATCCTTGAAACCGAGCGCCTCACTCTCCGCGAAGTGACCCTGGAGGATGACACCTTCGTCTGCGAGCTGCTGAACGAGCCGGTGTACCTCCGCTCCATCGGCGACAAGGGCGTGCGCTCGGACGAGGATGCCAGGAAGTACATTTCGATCGGCCCACAGGCCAGCTACGCGAGATACGGATTCGGTCTTTGGCGAATGGCACTCAAGGAAAGCGACATCCCTGTCGGCATGTGCGGCCTGTTGCAGCGCGAGGGCATGGAGCACACCGACCTCGGCTACGCCGTCCTCGCCCGCTACCATGGCCGGGGCTACGCCCACGAAGCCTGCGTCGCGACCCTGGCCCACGCCCGGAACCTGCTGAAACTCGGCACTCTCCAGGCTGTGACGGCCCTCGAAAATCCCGCCTCGATTGGTCTGCTGGAAAAGCTGGGCTTCAGGTTTGACCGGATGATCACTTTGCCGGGCTACACGACTGAGAGCCGGCTGTTTGTGGTGAAGCTTTGAGCGAGGCCGCAGTCTTAGTGTGGGAGGGGCTTTACGCCCCGACGGGATATCAGCGTCTCAAATGTCGGGGCGTAAAGCCCCTCCTACATTCCAGCAACAGACAAAACCACGCATCAGCGCCGCATTTCCGCCCAGCCCAGATCTCCCCGCGTCAGCACCCCGCCATTCTGGCCCCGGCCATACACGCCAAGGTACACCGGGGCACCGGGTCGCCGCTCGCGGCTCATCCGGGCCACGGTCGCCAGCGGTTCCTTGCCCACGCTGGCATCGCGCAGGTCAACATTCACCATCACACAACGGGCGCACGACTCCGCCAAGTGTACCCGGGGCACGCCGGGCGCGTGGGGCCACGACACGCTGGCGAATTTCTCCTCAGCGAATGGCGCCAGCACGCCCGCCGGGCTGTCGACCAACAGATTGGGGCGGAAACGCTCCAGCTCCACGGACGCGTGACCCTCAGCCTCCAGGCGCTCGTTCAGTTGCTCCAAGGTGGAAAGCGCGAGCAGGTGAAGGGGATTTAATGTTCGCCGCTGCAGTGCCTCGGCGCCGAGCCGCACAAGTCGCAGCGGCTGCCCCAACACGTCACTCAACCACTCTTTGGAGGCGCGCCCGGCATCCCGGCCCGGGAAAGTATCGAAGGCTCGCGTGACTTCGTTCCAGATCCTCACATCGCAGGCCTCCCCTGATGTCGCCCGATCTACGGTAAGGGTCGGAGCGCCGGGCGCCTGCAAGCGGAGGCTGTGCTGGTCCGGCACTGGCTGCACCAGCGCCATGCGGGGAATTCCACCCTGCCATTGCATTTCACCGCTCGCGTTGATCACGATCCATTCCCGGTCGCCTTTCAACCCACCCTGCGCGTCCAGCTCCGCGCTCGTGACGGCCACACCCGCGCATGATTTGACGGGATAGATCCACAAGCCGGCCAGCCTGATGGCGAGAGGTCCGGGTGCATTGGCGCCTGTCACGAGTATCTGTCTCCATTTCAGCGCAAGATTTGTCAACGCGGGCTTGGTTTAAAGCCGGATCAATGGAGCTGATTTGGGTGGAACGCGGCCTCCGGACGCGTTTTCTCCACATACACCCTGCGAACCCGTCCGGAGGCCGGGTTCCACCTTTCTGCAGCGTCTTTAGGGTTTCCTCAATTCCGGTGATGACTTAGAAATCGTAGCGCCCCCACCAAACGCACTAACTCCACTGCCCTCAGAGTTGTTTCCGTCCCAGCAGGTCGGTGACAAGTTTCTCCAGTCTCGGCACGTCCACCTCGAGCACGACCTCCACGTCGCGTTCGCCACGCCCGGGGCCCTTCCCCGCCGGCCAGCTGAGCGTATTGCCGTAGCCGGCGCCCTCTGTCGCAGTGTCCACGCCAACGGCCATCACTTCGCGTCGGGTGACAATCCCGGGATCCAGCCACACCGCCGCCGCCGTTTCATCCCACATGGGGAAACCTTCGACATGGCGCGACACATAGCGCGCCAAGGACGTGTCGGTCCCGGCGATCCGTTTGATCAGGTCCGGCGTGAAAAGCGTCCGGGTGGTCGGGTCAATCGGCGAGAGCCCAATCCTGCGCCACGCCGCCCGTAACACAATGTCCGCGGCTTCCGGGTCCCAGCGAAAATTGAACTCAAGTCGCGGGGTGTGGATATATTCGAGCGCGAATTCATTCTTCGCGGGCTGCGGGTTGAAACTGCCCCCCATGATGACGATCTCCCTGGCCTGTCCCGCAAGCGCGGGATCACGCTTCAAGGCCAGCGCCAGGTTCGTCAGCGGGCCGAGCGCGAGGATGGTCACTTCCCCGGGAAATTCGCGCACCTTGTTCCGGAGAAATACCTCGGCCGGTTCCGGCAGCGGCTTGGTCGTCGGCTCTCCTTCAGGTGAGGGCGGCACCACATCGGCGGCATGCACCGGGCGCCGGCTCACGGTCGTGGCCGGCCATTCCTCCGTCCACGCTCCCTTGTAGAACAATTTGCCGTGCCTGGCCTCCCAGCGCCGCGTCGCCTCCTGCGAATTGACGAGCGGATAGGTCGCCCCGGCCACGACCGGGATATCTGTCCGTCCGACGATTTCCAGCATGCGCAGGGTGTGAGCGACGTTTTCCTTGAGCCAGCCGTCGCCGCTCTCAACCGTGATGCCGAGCACCTCGACGTCCGGAGATTGCAGCAGCATCAGGATCGGGTGCAGATTCGCGCCGCCGGGGCCGAATGCATCCTGGTCGATGATGACCTTGCGCCGGGCCGCAAAAGATTCGGCGCAAAAGACCAAAAAGACCGCAAGAGTGAGCAGGCGCATACGCACACACCCAAGCAGGCGCCGTGCCTGTGACAATCCGCGAAATCGTTCCACTCCGCGCACCGTCATCCTGAGCCCTGCGAAGGATCCAAGGGGAAAAACGGGCGCATGCCTGCTGCCTGGACCCTTCGCCACGCTCAGGATGACAAGAATTGGGAATTCAATTGGCGCCTGTTCCCTGGGCTCGCCGTAGCCCGTCAGGGCGAAGGCGGCTCCGCTCGCTTGCGCGCGTCGGCCTCGATCAGGGCCTTGAGGGCGTCGAGCCTGGCCTTGGTCTGCGCCTTGGCGGCGGGTAAATCGGCGGCAGACTTCACCGGTCCCGAGGCAAAGAGATAGAACTTCATCTTCGGCTCCGTGCCGCTGCCGCGCGCGGCGAACGAGTAGCCATTGGCCAGCGAGACGATGTAGAGGTCCTGCGCCGGAATGAGCTCATGGTCGGCGTCGTAGAATTTTTCCCGGCCAAAATCCTGGAAGCGCGTGACCTTCGTGTCGCCAAACGCCGTCGGCGGGCTCGCGCGGTAGGTGTCGAGGATGCGCTTGATCTTTGCCGCGCCGGTCGCGCCCTCGTAGTAGATGTTGATCACGCCCTCGAGGAAAAAACCGTAGCACAGATAAATCTCGTCGAGATACTCCGGCACGGTCAGGCCGCGTGACTTCACCCACGCGCAAACCTCGGCGAACATGAGGCAGGCCGAGTTGCCGTCCTTGTCGCGCAACGAGTCGTTGGGCAGGTAACCGTAGCTCTCCTCGGTGCCGAAGAGGTAGAACGTGCTGTGCAGTTGGAGTAGCCGGGCGCGCTCGCGGAACGGCGTGGCGTCGTAGTTGAAGCCCGGCCCCATCGCCTTCACCAGCTTCTCCTCGTAGCCGCGCATCTTGCCGGCGATCCACTTAAAGCCCGTAAGGGTGTTGATGACCTTGACGCCATGGCCCTGGCCGATCGCATCCTGCAATGGCGTCGTCACAAAAGTTTTCACAAGACACGCCGATTGCGTGCCCTCCTTCGGAATCCACCCGAGTTCCTTGTATTTGCCGATGCGGTAGTCAGCCAGCAGCGCTCCGACCTGGTTGCCCGTCAGCAGTTCCATCTTCCCCGCTTTGTTGCGCACCGCGACGCCCATGCGGTCGGCGTCGGGGTCGGTTGCCATCACGACGTCGAGCTTCCTCTCCTCGGCGAGGGCGACCGCGAGGGAGAGGGCCTCGGCATTTTCGGGGTTGGGCGACTTCACCGTCGGGAAACGCGCGTCAAAGGCCGACTGCGACGGCACCTCGACCACGTTCACCCCCGCATGGAGCAGCGACGGCACGGTGGAAACGCCGCCGACGCCGTGGATGTTGGTATAGACGACCTTCAGGCCGGACTGGCGCAACAGCGGCTGGTCGATGACCGCCTGTGCCGCCACGGCGAGATAATCATCATCCGCCTGGCGGCCGAGGACCGAGACCTTGCCCATATCCTTGGCCAAATGCTGCTTCACCTCGGTGAGCGCGACTTGGTCGACCTCGGCGATGATGCCCTTGTCATGCGGCGGCGTCACCTGCGCGCCATCGACAAAGTAGGCCTTGAAGCCGTTGTCGTGCGGCGGATTGTGGCTGGCCGTGATGACCACGCCCGTGTGGGCTTGGAAGTGCCGGACGGAGAAACTGAGCTGGGGCGTCGAGCGGGGTCCGTCGAAGATGAGCGCCTCGCCCCCGAGCCGCACCCAGGTCGAGGCCGCGAGCTCGCAGAAATGACGGGAGAAGTGCCGCACATCGTGGGCGATCACGATCCGGGGTTTCGCCGCGCTCTGCTCCGCGGCGAGATACTTCGCCACGTACCGGTGCAGGCCGATGACGGCGCGAAGCAGCGTGAAATCATTCATCAGGTTGCTGCCGACCGCCGCGTACGCGGGGCTGCCGCTGGGCGACAGCGTGCCGGTCTCGGCGGTCGCGGCCTTCTGGCCGATGGTGCGGCCGCGCATGCCACCGGTGCCGAATTCCAGATAGCGGTAGAAACGGTCGTTGATTTCGCTCCATTCCCCGCGCTCGACCAACTCGACGAGGCTCTGTGCAGCCCAGTCGGGCAGGCCGGCAGACAGCCAGGCATTCAGATTTGCGGCGGCGGCCGGCAGCAACGTGCCGTCTTTGGTCGCAGAGGAGATTTTGTCGGGAAGGCTCATGGGAAAAAATCAGGAGACCTGAAACTTGAAACCTGAAACCTGAAAAGGGAATGCTGAAAAATCCGGCCGCCTTCTCCTCAGGTTTCAGGTCTCAGCCTTCAGGTTTTGCTTTACTCGAGGTACAGTCCGTCCGTCACAGCCGGCTTGGGCGAGAGGGCCGCCCAGCGTTCGGTGAAGGTCTCGGCGTCGTAGCCGAAGAGCGGAGAAACTTCCACCGCGCACCTGGGGCGTCCGGTGGCATCGGTTTCCACGGCCGCCCCGGCGCCCTTGAGCCAGCGGGCGAACTGACGGAGCTGGTCGTCGGCGCAGGTTTTGGGCGAGTCGACCCCTTCGGCGTTCTTGACCGGGCTGAAGTCGTCGCCCCGCGCCGTCTCGATCACAATGGAGTTGCGGGCGGAAGGCACGGCATCGAAAACAAACATCTCGAATTTCACCCCGTTGGCCTTGTCCGGCTTCACCGCCCGGCCGGCCGCATCCACGGTCGCGATCTTCTTGTCCGCGCGGTGGAACGGCAGCGCCAGTCCATCGCTCCCGTTAGCCATCCGCCGCGCAAACTCGCGGTCAATGACATGGATGGCGATGCTGCCCGCGCTGTAGCGGAGAGAACCGTCGGCGTTGGTCTCGCGCTGCATGGAGATTGGCATGTCGCTGTATTCGACGACCACGATCCGGCCGTCCTGCAGGCAGAAATGCCCGACTTTCTCCTCGGCGTAGGCCTTTGGCACCATCTTGCTCGACATCTCGGACCCGGCGCCAAGGTGGAAGCCGATGAACGCCGCGTCGACACACCGCACCAGCGGGTTGTCCACCTGGAAATAACTCAGCGTGTCCACGCCCTCGGCTTTCATCAGGTCGAGCGCACCGCTGCGGTCGAGGGCGCGCAGCGAGCCACCATGGCCGTCGGGGCTCAGGGCCAATGAGGACTTCGTCTCAAGCATGATCTTGCCGTCAAAAGTCACCGCCGGCATCCGGCCTTGGCGGAAGAAATGTATCCGGCCCTTATCCAAGCCAAAGTGACGGTTTGTCGTGAAGAACTCCTCGGTCTCCGCGTGGTTCGCGTGACTGGTCATGATGAACCAGTGCAATGGCCGTCCGTAGCGCAGTCCCGCCGCCTTGATCTTTTCGGCGAAAACCTGAAAGAGAGTCTTCTGCTTCAATGGGGTGACAGCGAAGGTGCCCTTGGGTCCGTCGTAGCCCAGCCGCGTCCCCTGCCCGCCGGCCACGGTGAACGCCGCCACTCGCCCGGCCCGCAGCGCGGTCTCGCCCAACTCCTTCGCTTTTGCCCAGGCCGCCGTATCGCCGCCGTTCGCAGGCAGGCGCGTGCACGGCGCCGGAGCCAGGCCGTCGAGGTTGGCTCCACCGCCACTGGCCTTGAAAACCAGCGATTGATTCAGCCGGTCGACCTCGGCGAGGTCGATCTCGGCGGCCTGCCCGGCCAGAGCGGTGCGCTCAATTTCGGAAAGTGCCGCCCAGTGGGCAAAGACCTGGCCCTGTCCGGCGGCACGATAATTCGCGATTAATTGCTCAATGTTCATTTGCGGTGGGCTTTTGCTACCCTGGAGTTTGCTCCGGCTTGATTGGAATGTAGGAGCCTGCTTGCAGGCGATTCAGAATATGGTCCGCAAACGGGCGCGGTGGATCGCCTGCAAGCAGGCTCCTACAATAAGACGAAGAAACGGTGCGCATGGAAAGTTGTCGTTAGTTGGTCGAGTGCCCGGCTGTCGCTCCGGCGATGATCACTTCTTCTCCTCCTCAAAACGAAAGACAAATTCCTCGCCCTTGGCGTAGCCGAGTTTCTGCCGGATGAGCTGCTCGACGAGCACCGGGTCGTGCCGGAGCCGGTCGAGGTATTTCTCCTGCATCCGGACCCGGGCTTCGGCCGCGGCGAGCTGGCGCTGGTTGGCGGCCTGTTGGGCTTGCAGGGCCTTCAGATCGCGGTGCATTTGCACAAAAAAAGTCACGGCCCACAGCGTGATGGCCGTGAACAGCGCCGCGAAAATACCTTGGACCAGCTTGCTGTAGTTCACCGAATTTTAGAGGCCCAGATAAAGGTGCGGTCGGTGACGCAGGCAATGTTTTTCAAAGCCCGTTGACGCGGTTTTGGCGTGCTTTTTCCTGTGCTGCCCAAATACTTGCCGGACGATGTATCAAAGCTTCTACGGTTTCACAGAGATGCCGTTCCACATCACTCCGGACCCGAAGTTTCTCTACCTGAGCCCCACCCATCACGAGGCTTTGCAGCACCTGCAATACGGGGTGGCCGAGAAAAAAGGCTTTATCGTACTCATCGGGGAGGTCGGGTGCGGCAAGACCACCCTTTGCCGAAAATTCCTCAACGATCTCGACCCCACCCGGTACGATTCCGCCCTGATCCTGAATCCGCGCGTCACCGAATCGCAAATGCTCAAGGCCATCCTGACCGAGCTCGGCGAGCCGAATCTCGCCAAAAGCAAGAACGACCTGGTGGCGCAGATGAACCTCCTGCTGCTTGATCGCATCTCCAAGGGCCGGGAAATCGTTCTGATCATCGACGAGGCCCAGAACCTCTCCTTTGAGGTCTTCGAGCAGGTGCGCCTGCTTTCCAACCTCGAAACCGACAAGCAGAAGCTGCTCCAGATCGTGCTGATGGGCCAGACCGAGCTGAAGGATCGTCTCGCCTCCGAGGAATTGCGCCAGTTGCGCCAGCGCATCCTTGTCCACTACGAACTGCGGCCCTTCACTCGCGACGAGATGGACCGCTACATCCATCATCGCCTCACGGTTTCCGGCAGCATGGGCCGCCCCTATTTCACCCCCTGGGCCCTCCGCCAGATTTTCCGGGCCAGCCGCGGAATCCCGCGTGTCATTAACAATCTTTGCGACAAATCTTTGCTCTCGTCGTTCATCCGGGAATCTGACGAAGTCAATTTCTGGGACGCCCGCCGCGCCACGCGCGACATGAAACAGCTGACCGACTGACCACGATGAGCCTCATCAACGAAGCCCTCAAAAAAGCCCAAAAACAGCGGACCGGGGAATCGACCCCGCTGCCCGCCATCGGCGGCGAGTCAGCCGAGCGCATCGCCCGGCGTTCCAAACCCGCGGGTTTCAATACGCTTCTCCTCTGGCTCGGGATTGGTGGCACCGTGCTCGCCGTCGTGGTCGTTGCCGGCGTATTTCTCCTGCGGAAACCCCCTTCCAGCCCTGTCGTGGCAACCGCCCCCGCCCCGGTACTCGTCCCCCCCTCCGCTCTCGTCGCCTCGACGCCGGCACCTAAGCCGGCCGGACCAGAGGCCGTGCCGGCGGCGCCAGCTCCTACCATCGCCAGTCGATCGAATGCCACCCCCGCCTCAGCCTCAGCAGTTGGGGCAACGACAACCCCTCCTCCGGCGCCGGTAGCGCCGCACAAGCCCGAGGCTTCTGCTCCCGCGGTCGTCGCTGTTCCCGCCCCCTCCGTTCCCGCTGCCGCGATAGACGTCGCGGTGCCGCCCAAGCCCGAACCAGCCAAGCCTGCCCTGCCCGGCAAGCTGGAGCCACGCGCCATCAATTATATCGAAAGCCTGCATGTCGCCGGCATCCGCGCCTCAAGCACTGACGCCAAGGTGCTCATGAACGACCGCGTTTACCGCGTCGGCAGCATCGTCGAACGCGAGATGGGCCTGAAGCTTACCGGCATCACCTCCAACTCCCTCACCTTTGAGGATGAACACGGCGCCAGTTATACCCGGACTTTCTAGTCGAGGGAAACTTGGGGTGTAACTTCCTCCCCGCGGGTGGCGTCTGGACCACGGCAGCCCCCGGTTCGTCGCACTTTCAGAATTTCCAGCCAGTCGAATAAGTTGCGCAATCCAAGCCGCCACCCATCTTTCCTCCCCACGCCATGGCCTCATCCCGTCTCGTCCCCACCGCCCTCATCCTCGTTGTCCTCGCTGCCGCCGGCGGGGGTTATTACTACTATCAACGCTCCCATGATGCGGTGCAGCCCCCGACCTACAACACGGCCGTGATCGCCAAGGGCAGCGTCCGGCAGGTGGTCACGGCCACCGGCCAGCTGGATGCGGTCCTCTCGGTCGATGTCGGCAGCCAGATCTCCGGCCTCATCGTCAAACTCCATGCCGATTTCAACACCGTGGTGAAAAAGGACCAGGTCATCGCCGAGATCGACCCGGCCACCTACCAGCAGAAGCTCCGCCAGGCCGAGGCCAACCTCGCTTCGACGATGGCGGCCAACAAGCTCCAGCGCCTCAATACTGAACGCACCCACGAGCTTTTCACCAAGGCCCTCGTCACGCAGCAGGACCTCGACCAAGCCGACGCCCTGCTCGCTCAATCCGAGGCCCAGCTGCTCACCAGCGAGGCCACCGTCGAGAATGCGCGCGTCGACCTTGACCGCTGCACCATCCGCTCCCCGATCGACGGCATGGTGATCTCCAAGCAGACCGAGGAGGGCAAAACCGTCGCCGCCAGCCTCAACTCTCCCGTGCTCTTCACCATCGCCAATGATCTCGCCAAGATGCAGATCACCGCCGCTGTCGCCGAGGCCGACGTCGGCTCCGTGGAAAACCACCAGGCCGTCTCATTTACCGTGGACGCTTTTCCCGGCCGCGCCTTCAGCGGCCAGGTCACCCAGGTTCGCAACGCCCCCAAGACCACGCAGAACGTCGTCTCCTACGAGACCATCATCGCCGTGGACAACCGCGACCTCAAGCTGCGGCCCGGCATGACGGCCAATGTCTCCATCGTCGTGGCCAGCCGCGAGAATTCCGTGCGCATCCCCAACTCCGCTCTCCGGGTCCGCCTGCCTGACTTGGCGGCCCCGACCCCGCCAGCTGCGGCCGCGCCGGTCCCCGGTTCTGCAACTTCTGCGGCTGCCCCAGCCGCCACGCCCGCCCGAACCGCGTCCGCCGGCGGCGGTGGCGGCGGTGGCAATCGCCAGCGCGAAGGTGGTGGGGGCGGCGGCGGCGGATTTGGTGGTGGGGGTGGCCCTGGTGGTGGTGGCGGTGGTGGCGGTGGCGGTGGCGGTGGCGGTGGTCGGGGCGGCTTCCTCGGCGCCGACGCGACGCCCGAGCAGCGCCAGAAGGCCCGCGAGATCATGGCCGAGGTCGGCTTTGATTTCCGCAACGGCCCGCCTACTCCCGAGCAGCGCGAACAGATGCGCAAGCTCATGATCGAGCGCGGGGTCATGCCCGCCCCCGGCGAAGCCACCGTCACCACGCGCACGGTTTACCGGCTGCCCGGCGGCGTCAAAACCGCCACCCCCGAGGTCGTCAGCGCCAAGATCGGCATTACCGATGGCATGGTTTCCGAGGTCGTGTCCGGACTGGCCGAGGGCGATGTGATCATCACCGGCGTCAGCAGCGGCGGTCCCGCCGCCGGCGGACCCCAGGCGCCCGTCAACAATCCTTTTGGTGGCCAGCGGCGCTTCTGAGTCAGCCATGTCCGCCGTCGTTCAACTGCAGGAAATCCACAAGACCTATGACTCGGGCGAGGTGCCGGTGCACGCCGTGCGCGGGGTCACGCTCGACATCGCCGGCGGGGAATTTGTGGCTGTCATGGGCGCAAGCGGCTCCGGTAAATCCACCCTGATGAACCTGCTCGGGTGTCTCGACCGCCCGACCAAGGGCCGCTATCTCCTCGGCGGCACCGATGTGTCCGACCTCGACCGCAACGAGCTCGCCGATCTCCGCAACCAGAAGCTCGGCTTTGTCTTCCAGGGTTTCAACCTCCTCGCCCGCACCACCGCCCGCGAAAATGTGGAGCTACCCATGCTCTACGGCCGGCGGCGGTTCTCCTCCAAGGAGGTCCGCGACCACGCCCTGCGCAGCCTGGACATCGTCGGGCTCTCCAATCGCGCCGATCATTTCCCCAGCCAGCTTTCCGGCGGCCAGCAGCAGCGCGTGGCGATCGCCCGCGCCCTGATCAATGACCCGCAAATCCTCCTCGCCGACGAGCCCACCGGCAACCTCGACTCGAAAACCGCCGTCGAGATCATGGGCGTATTCCAGAAGCTCAACGAGCAGGGCATCACCATCGTGATGGTCACCCACGAGCTCGACATCGCCCATTACTGCAAGCGCAACCTTATCATGCGCGACGGCCGCCTGGTCAGCGACACGGCGGTCGCGGGCCGCTTGGTCGCCACCGCCGAGATGCAAAAGATCCTCGCCGCCGAGACCGAGGCCAAACTGACGGCGTGAACCCAAAAGCTGAAAGGCTGAAGAACTGAAGAGCTGAACCGCATCCCAAATCTTTCCCTCCCCCGAGCCTTCAGCCTTTCCGCCTTTGAATCCTTCAGCCCTTTCCTCCCGTGCGCTTCATTAACATCATCAAGGTGGCGCTGCGCGCGCTGCGCCGCAGCGCGATGCGCTCCATCCTCACGGCCCTCGGTATCATCATCGGCATCGC
Organism: Oleiharenicola sp.; assembly: GCA_025363455.1. Classification (GTDB taxonomy): domain Bacteria; phylum Verrucomicrobiota; class Verrucomicrobiia; order Opitutales; family Opitutaceae; genus Lacunisphaera. The sequence continues at coordinate 187,779 of JANYDW010000038.1, forward strand.
CGCCGTGATCGCCGTCGTCAGCATCGGCAACGGCGCCAAGACCCAGGTGGAAGCCTCGATCGCCAGCCTCGGCCAGAACATCATCTCGGTCTTCCCGGGCAATTTCACCGCCGGCGGCGTGCGCGGCGGCTTCGGCAGCGCGAGCACCCTCACGGTGGAGGACGCCCTGGCCGTCTCGCGCGAGGTCGCCGGCATCGTCGCCGTCAGCCCGGAGATGAACGACCGCTCCCAGATCCTCGCCAATGGACTCAACTGGAACAGCCAGATCCGCGGCGAGGACGTCAACTACCTCGACATCCGCATCTGGGGCATCGCCGAGGGCGAGATGTTCACCGAGGCCGACGTACGCAACTCCACCAAGGTCTGCGTCATCGGCAATACCGTCGCCACGCAGCTTTTTCAGGACGGCGATCCCGTCGGCCAGAGCCTCCGGATCCGCAACATCCCCTTCAAGATTCTCGGCGTGCTCACCGCCAAGGGCTTCAACTACTTCGGCCAGGACCAGGATGACCTCGTCCTCATCCCCTACACGAGCCACCTCAAGCGCATCGCCCGACGGCCCAACCTTAATTCAATCCTGATCCAGGCCCAGTCGCCGGATCAGATGGCCCGGATTCAGCAGGATGTGACCGATCTGCTCCAGCAGCGGCGCAATGGCCGCGAACCCGACTTCACCGTGCGCAACCAACAGGAGCTCGCCGAGGCCGCGACCGCCACCACCAAAACCATGACGTTCCTCCTCACGGTCATCGCCATCATCTCGCTCATTGTCGGCGGCATTGGCATCATGAACATCATGCTCGTCTCGGTCACGGAGCGCACCCGCGAGATTGGCATCCGCCTCGCCGTCGGCGCGCATGGCCGCGATGTGCTCACCCAGTTCCTCGTCGAAGCAATCATCCTGAGTATCATGGGTGGAATCATCGGCATTGTGCTCGGCATCGTCTCTTCTCATCTCGTCAATAAATTCGTCGGTTGGCCGGTGCAGATCTCCACGCTGGCCATCGGCGGGGCTGTTGCCATCAGCACGGTCATTGGCGTGTTCTTCGGCTTCTATCCAGCCCGCAAGGCCGCGCAGCTCGACCCGATCGAGGCGCTGCGGTATGAGTGATCGGATTTTCGATTTTCGATTCTGGATTTTCGAATACGCGTAGCCACGCCCCTTTGCCGTCATTCTTCTCCCGCGACTGCGGGATCAGAATGACAGGTGATGAAGATTTAACTCCCCCGTCCCATTCGCGGGAATCATGACTCCCGGAGACGCTGATTTTCGCCCCGAAGCGCCGACCTGCGGATTCGCCGGATAATTTTCATCCCCCTGTATCCAAGCTGCTTGGAGTCACGTCATCAGTCTTGGCACGGCGCTAGCAATTGCTGTCGTCAACAACAACACGTCATGAAAACCACCCGTAACATCCTCACCGCTCTCATCGCCGCCGGCGCTCCCGGTGTGGCCTTGCTCACTCTCAATGGCCGGGTTCCTGCCGACCTCGCCCTCGCCGGGCTTACCGTCATCGGCCTCTTCGCCTTCGCCATCTACGACTTTTCCCGCAAAACCGCCTCGCTACAGGTGCCCGCCACGGTCATCCGCCCGCCGCTTAGCTCCGCTACGGCTCCGCACATCGCCACCATCCGCAAGGCTGCGTGAGTGGTTTTTGCCCTGTCATCGCAACCATCTCACACACCCCGGTGCGGTGCACCACCCCTCTTCATAGAGGGGAATCAAAACCCCGCAGCCGAAGTCCCCTCTATGAAGAGGGGCTTGGCGAGCCGAAGCGCGTTGGCGAAGGCTGCTGCCCGACAGGGCGGGGTGTGTAGTTCAGCCGCTTGACACTTTTCGCCCGACCCTTGTCACTTCCCTAAATGGCAGCTAACGACCCCGCGCCCCACCGCATCCTCGTCGCCGACGACCAAGCCGACGTGCTGGAGGCATTGCGCCTGCTCCTCAAAGGCGAGGGTTATCTGATCGACACCGTCAAGTCGCCTGCCGCCGTGATCAAGGCCATCGAGGCCCGCGACTTCTCGCTCGCGCTGATCGACCTCAATTACACCCGCGATACCACCTCCGGCCAGGAAGGGCTCGATTTGCTCGCCAAGCTCCAGGCCGCCGACCCCACCCTGCCCGTCGTCGTCATGACCGCCTGGGCCAGCGTCGAGATCGCCGTCGAGGCCATGCGCCGAGGCGCCAAGGATTTTGTCACCAAACCTTGGGACAACCCCCGCCTCCTCTCCATCGTCAAGAACCAGCTGGAGCTCGCCGGTGCCGTCCGCGCCTACCGCCGCCTCGAGCAGGAAAACCAGATTCTTCGCGGCAAGGGCGGCCCCAATCTCATCGCGCAGTCCGCCGCGATGCGACCGGTGCTGGAAATCATTTCCCGGGTCGGACCCTCCGACGCCAATATCCTCATCACGGGTGAAAACGGCACCGGCAAGGGAGTCGTCGCCCAGGCCCTGCACGCCGTCTCCGTTCGCGCCGGCAAGGCGTTCATCTCCGTCAACATGGGCGGCCTCCCTGAGGGCGTGTTCGAAAGCGAACTCTTCGGCCACGTCCGCGGCGCGTTCACCGACGCCAAGTCGGACCGCGCCGGCCGCTTCGAGCTGGCCGATGGTGGCACGCTCTTCATGGACGAGATCGGCAACATCCCGATGAGCCAGCAGGCGAAGATCCTGCGCACGCTCGAGACCGGCGAGTTCGACCGCGTCGGTTCTTCCCGCACTTACCGGGCAAACGTCCGCCTGATTTCGGCGACCAACTCCGACCTGCCCGCCTAGGTCACCGCCGGAAAATTCCGCCAGGACCTTCTTTTCCGGCTCAACACAATCCACATCCACCTCCCGCCGCTCCGCGAGCGTCGCGAGGACATCGCCCTGCTCGCCCAGCATTTCCTCAAACAGCATGTCACCCGCTATCGTAAGGCCATCACCGGCTTCGACGAAGCGGCCGTCGAGGCGATGAAGGACTACGCTTGGCCGGGCAACGTCCGCGAGCTTGACCACTCTGTCGAGCGCGGCGTGCTCATGTCGCAGGGCAAGGTCGTCCGCGCCCCCGATCTCGGGCTCAACGCCGGCCAGTCCGCCCCCCGCCTCGACGACATGAGCCTGGAGGAGGTCGAGTCCTTCCTGATCAAGAAGACACTCGCGCGCTGCGACGGCAACGCCCGCAAGGCCGCCGAGGAACTCGGCCTGAGCCGCAGCGCGTTCTACCGCCGCCTCGAACGCTACAAGCTGTAAGCCTGCTTCTGAACTGTAGGAGGGGCTTTACGCCCCGACGGCACGCGCCACTCCACCAGAGTCGGAGCATAAGACCCCTCCCACATTTCCGCAGCCCCAATCCCTTTTAACCACTAATCCACACTAAGGAACACTAATGGGGAAATACAGACAGGCCTGATCGGTGGTTCGGATTAGTGCCCCTTAGTGTCCATTAGTGGTTACCCTGCCTTGGTTCTCTTTCGTGCTATCCGTGAAATCCGTGGTTAAAGACTCCGTGCATTGGGTTTCCTTTTTGGGCGATTTCGTGGCTTTTTGTGACCACACCTGAGTCTTCTCCATGCCCCCTCCCCGCAAACGTCGCATAGCCCACGAACAGCGCGTATTCTTCTACGCACTACTGGCCGGCCTGCCCGCGGTGGTCACGTCTTTCGTTCTGCTCCTGTGGTATGTTCCCGGGGCCGATACCAAGGTGCAAATTACGCTCGGGCTCTTCATCTTCAGCACTTGGATCGGCTACGCCCTCGCCCTGCGCGAGCGCGTCGTGCGCCCGCTCCAGACAATGGCCAATCTCCTCACGGCACTTCGCGAGGGTGATTTCTCCACTCGCGCGCGCGGTGCCAACCGCGACGAACCCCTCGGTGACGTCCTCGCTGAAATTAATTTGCTCAGCGGCACGCTGCAAGAACAGCGCCTCGGCGCCCTCGAAGCCACCGCCTTGCTGCGCACCGTCATGGAGGAAATCGATGTCGCCATCTTCGCCTTCGACGCCAACGAAACTCTCCGCCTCGTCAACCGGGCCGGGCAGGAACTCATCGCCCAGCCCGCCGAACGCATCTTGGGCCGCGCCGCGAAGGACCTCGACCTCGCCGACTGTCTCGCCGGCGGGGGCACACGTGTGCTCAGCCGCACCTTTCCTGGCGGCACCGGACGCTGGGGCATGCGCCGCACCGTCTTTCGCGAGGGCGGCCTGCCGCACAGCCTCGTCGTCATCGCCGACCTCAGCCAGCCACTGCGCGAGGAGGAACTCAAGGCCTGGCAACGCCTCGTGCGCGTCATCGGCCACGAGCTCAACAACTCTCTTGCGCCGATCAAGTCCATCGCCGGCTCGCTCATCTCGATCCTCAAGCGCCCGCAACGCGCCTCCGACTGGGAGGATGACATGCGCGGCGGCCTCGAGATCATCGAGACGCGCGCCGAGGGCCTGAACCAGTTCATGCAGTCTTACGCCCGGCTCGCCAAGCTGCCCGCCCCGAGCAAGCAGTCCTGTGAGATCGGCCCGCTCCTCCGTCGCGTGGTGGCCCTCGAGACGCGCACCGAGGTCGCGCTCAATGAGGGCCCGGAGATGACCGTCAGCCTCGACGCCGCCCAGTTGGAACAGGTCATCATCAATTTGGTGAAGAACGCCGTCGAGGCCACGCCGGTCGAGGCCGGCCAATCCGCCTCCCCGATCGGTGGCGTCCGCGTCGGCTGGCACAAGATCGCCGGCGCGTTGGAAATCACGGTCGAGGACGACGGTCCCGGCATCGCCAATCTGCAAAACCTGTTCGTGCCCTTCTTCACGACCAAGCCCTCGGGCTCCGGCATCGGCCTCGTCCTCTGCCGCCAGATCGCCGAGAACCACAACGGCTCGCTCACCCTTGGGAACCGGACGGACCGCCCCGGCTGCATCGCGCGACTGCGGCTGCCTTTGTAAATCTGGGTTGAGCTTTACGCCGGTAAAAATCAATGAGCCAAAAGCTCAACCCACCATACTCGGATATTGATTCCCAAAGACTTATCGGGCCTCATCCCATCACGGGCCGCAATGTTGTTATCATCAACTCAGTTGCGGTAAATAACACTGTTGGGCAAAGAAAGATGCGTTTCTCGATTACCAGCCTTGATGACTCGAGCGAAGACCTCGACGGTTTACTCCCCGTGAAAGGAACGATCCTGCGCCAGATGCCAGGTCCCGACCGGCCGGACTACCACTTGGCCGCGGTGGATTCGCCGTTCGTGTGGAAGAAAGAAAAAAAGAAGATTTCGCACGTCATACTCGCCGGTCATTTAGTCGGCGCCGGTTTGTCGCCGACGATGCGCAGCGTGGGAGTCGGCATCGCTTACGTCTTGGACGATGCAGTGCTTTCAGATGCCACGCTTGATTTTAAGAAGTGCTTTTACGCGGCGATCGGCTTTGTCGATGCGTCTCCGTAGTTCGCCATGCAAAAAACGGAGCCCAACTCTGAGCGTTCTGCTGCGCCGTAGCGCGCAGCGGGACGCCGGTTGAACAAGCCCGGGTCGATGGCGTTGGGCTGAGTGAGTGCCGCTTATGCGCTTTGTGTTGGGCGCGCGGTGGTGGCGGGTGCCACGAGTCCGCT
>JANYDW010000034.1 GCA_025363455.1 Oleiharenicola sp.
TCGTCCTCGATGGCGGGCAGGTCGTATTCGCACAGCAGGTCGTAGAACTTCTGCTTCTTCTCGTCCGACATGAGCGAGCCGAGCGGGTTGTGGAAGTTCGGCATGATCATTATGGCCTTCACGTCGCTTTGCTCAATGGCGGTGCGAAGTTCGTCGAGACAGATGCCCTGGCGCGAGCAGGTGGGAATCTCCACGGCGCGGAGGTTGAGACTCTGGATGATCTCGAGGAAACCGAAGTAGGCGGGCGTCTCGATGGCCACGGTATCGCCGGGCTTGGTGACGGCGCGCAGGCAGAGGTTGAGCGCCTCGGTGCAGCCGGCGGTCACGACGAGTTCATCATGCGCCAGCGGCACGCCGGCCTGCAGGTAGCGGCGGGAAATCTCGCGCGTGAGCGGCTCGTAGCCGTTGTTGAGCCCGTTCCGCACCAGCAGAGTCGGGTCACGGCGGGCGACGGAGCCGAGGATGCGGGCGAGCTTCTTTGTCGGGAAAAGGCTATGATGAGGGCAGGCCGAGCCGAAGGGTACAAAGTCGGCCTTGAGGGCGAAGTCCATCACCTCAGCGGTGAGGTCGTTGACGCCGACATAGGAGGGCTTGGCCATGGGCCGGGCCATGCGGGGCTCGGGCGCGAGACTCGGCGGCCGCGGCCGGACATAGTAACCCGACTGCGGCCGGGCCTCCAGGTAGCCGCGATTTTCCAGCACGGTGTAGGCCTGGAGGACGGTGGCGATGCTAACATCGCGCTGCCGCGACATGATGCGGACCGACGGCACGCGATGGCCGGGGCGGAGCGTGCCCTGCTCGACGAGGGACTGGAGCGAGTCGGCCAGCTCAACGTAGAGCGGGCGGGAAGCGCCCGCCACAATGAGGCGGGTGCGGGACTTGACCGGGGCAGGCGGCGGAACTGTGGGGGTGGTCTCGATCATGGGGGCGGGGTTATTGGCCGCGGACTATACCGGAACAGGCTCGAGTCCAGTAGCTGCAGCCAGCACAGATTGAAACCAGCACAGTTTGTAAATATCAATGCTGTATCCGTGACAATAATTCCGAAAACGGGACCACCGGCTGTCCCGGCCGCTTACTGTGCCGCGACGGTCACGCCCGTGCCGATCATCATGGTGCCGGCGGCGCGGTTCATGACCTTCAGGCGATCGGGCCGGCTGAGAAAGCGCCGGCTGCCGGCCGCGGCCAACGCGTAGGCCGCGGGGATCGTGCCGACGATCAACACGACAATCGCGGCCATGGCGAGGGCCTCGCCGACGGCAAGACGTTCCAGGTCTACAAAGGTCGGCAGCAGCCCGGCGTAGAACGCGATGGCCTTGGGGTTGCTGAGCGTGACCATCAGCCCACCCAGCAGGCTACGCCAGAAACCGCGTCGAGGAACGCTGGTTTCGCCGGCGGCAGACATGACCACGGGGGGCTGCCGCCACAACTTGAGGCCAAGCCAGACCAGATACGCCGCGCCGGCCAGCTTGATGATGAGAAAAAATCCACCGAGGGAACGCGCCAGGGCCGCCATGCCCAGCACGGCGAGAGTAAAGTAGAGCAGGTCGCCGATGACAATCCCGACAATCAGGGCGAGCGCCTCGCGAAAACCCCGGCCGAGGGCGCAGGAAACCACCGCAAAGATACCGGGGCCCGGGATGGCCACGACGATCGCCAGGGCGGTGGCAAAGGCGAGGAGGACGGACACGTGCATGAGGGTGGAAAATTGAATCGAAGGGAAACCCGGACAAATGGAAAGACGCTGCCGCCTCTCAGACTTCAATTTCGCCATGCAGGTAGAGCACAGCGTGCCCGGCGATTTTCACGCGATCGCCCGCCTGCTCGCACCAGAGCTCGCCGCCGCGCGGGGAAATCTGCCGGGCGTGGAGCAGCGCCTTGCCCAGCCGCCGGGTCCAGTAGGGCGTGAGTACGCAATGCGAGGAGCCGGTCACCGGATCCTCGGGCACACCGACGCGGGGGGCAAAAAAACGGGAGACAAAATCGCAATCCTCGCCGGGCGCCGTGACAATCGTGCCGTATTGCTCGAGGGTGGCGAGGGCCGCGAAATCGGGCCGCAAGGCGCGGACCTCCGCGACGGTGTTGAACACCGCGAGGTTGGCTTGGGCCTGCGCGTAGTAGGACGGGGTGGCGCCGAGCCCCTTGAGCAGGGCGGCCGGCGGGGCCACCGGCACGGCGGGACGCGCGGGGAAATCGAGCTCGATTTTTCCGTCCGGCAACCGGCGGACATGCAACGGGCCGGACCGGGAATCGAAAGTAATCCGATCACCGGCGAATCCCATCCGGGTGAAAAGAACAAAGGCAGTGGCCACAGTTGCATGGCCGCAAAGCTCGACCTCGGCTCCGGGAGTAAACCACCGCAGGCTATAACGGCCTGGGCCGATCGGGACAAAGAACGCGGTTTCGGCGAGGCCGTTCTCGAATGCAATGCGCTGCATCAGGGCGTCGTCCAGCCATTGCTCAAGTGGAACGACCCCGGCGGGATTGCCGGTGAAGACCTTGGAGGCGAAGGCGTCGACCCAGTAGAAGGGGAGCTTCATTTATGATTTATGATTGATGATTGGCCGGAGACGGGCGTTGAAAGCGATGGATTTCTGCCTGTGTTCACCACCGATGTGCCGCGCTGTATTTCGTCAAAATTTCTGCCTGCCCTCGGGCCAAATCATAAATCGTACTTCATAAATCATAAATACCTTCAGGTCTCCGGCGGCCGGAAGAGCTGGCGGAATCCGAAGGCACGGCTACTTGCCCCATGCTGCCGGAGATGAGCGAGCCGGTCCTTGGCCTCTTCCACCGTCGGTCGGTGTCCGGCCGGAATCCACCACAGCGCCAGGACGGCTTCTTCGCTATGTTCAAACCACTGCTGGCGCTGCCGCACCAGATCGGCGTGGCCCGTGCGGTACACGTAGGCCTTGAGATGATCGGGTGTCAGCCAGGCCGAAAGGTTGAAAATGATGCGGTCGTCTTCGTAGGGCCGGAGATAGGTGGCGTTACCGCTGTCATTTTGGAAACGCCAGATGAAGCCGGGGCTGCGATCGGCCAGCAGGTTGAACTCGTCGATCTTGGCGACGAAGCCCGCCATGACGGGCGAGTCGAGCGGCGAGACCATGCGGGCGATGTTGACCTGGGCGAGGTGGAACGAAGTCATTTATGAATTACGATTTATCACTACTGTCCGGAACGTGGAGCGGTTAGATTCTATAACATTCATGATATGAGTTTCATCGGTCAGTTTTGGGGTGTGACGCATTTTGCGTGCGGAGCGGTGTTTTGGTCGCTGGGAGACACGTTAGATCTTGGCCATGGCCAACTCTACTGTATTTGCGCAAGTGATGTCGCTGGGACATCGGGAAGTTTTTCGTCGCTGCGTCGAGCGCTACGGCGGCGACGCGCAGGTGAAAAGTTTTTCGTGTCACGACCAGTGGTTGGCCATGGCATTCGCGCAATTGACCCACCGCGACAGCTTGCGAGATTTGGAGTCGGCCTTGGGCTCGCGCACCGAGTTGCTTTATCAAATGGGATTTCGCAGCCGCGTGCTGCGCAGCACGCTGGCGGATGCCAACGAGCAACGCGACTGGCGGATCTATGCCGATTGGGCGCAGGCGTTGATCCGACGGGCCCGGCAACTCTACGTGAACGATCCGTTCGCGGTAGAACTCGACCAAGCCATTTATGCGTTCGATGCGACGGTCATCAATTTGAGCCTGACCTTGTTTCCGTGGGCCCACTTCCGTCTCCGCGAGTCGGCGATCAAGTTGCACACGCTGCTGGACCTGCGGGGTTCGATTCCGACGTTTCTCGCTCTGACAAAGGCCACGGTGAACGAGATGCTGTTGCTGGATACGCTGCCCATCGAAGCCGGCGCGATCTACGTCCTCGATCGCGGCTACACCGACTTCAAGCGATTGATGCGCTTCACCGCAGCGGGTGCGTTCTTCGTCATTCGGGGCAAGCGGGCCCTGGATTATTCCGTGGCGGAACGCCGCCCCGTCGATCGCACGACGGGGCTGCACTGCGATCAAACCATTCAGCTGCGCGGCTACTCTTCGCAGCGGCGCTACCCGGCGCCCCTGCGTCGGATCAGCTATCGCGATCCCACCCACGCACGTTCCCTGGTCTTTCTCACCAATTTGTTCACCGCCCAGGCCTTCCAGATCACCGAGCTGTACCGCGCGCGCTGGCAGATCGAACTGTTCTTCCGCTGGATCAAACAGCACCTGTGCATCCATCATTTTATCGGCAATTCTGCCAACGCGGTGCGCATCCAAATCTGGACTGCGGTGAGCACCTATCTGCTCGTCGCCATTTTGAAGAAGACTTGGAAGCTGGAACCAAGCTTGCACGAGATTCTTCAGGTCATCAGCGTCACGCCATTCGAGAAAACACCTCTGCCGGAACTCTTTGCCAGACAAGCCATGGACTTCACTCCAACCACTCATGACAACGACGTTCCTAATCTGTTCTCGTGAAGGTTCATGCTGCCGGGCAGTAGTGGTAATCCGTGGTCAAAACGGTTTGGTTAGGACCGGCCCGCAGGGACGCGGGCCCTCAAGTGTTTCGCGTCTATTCGTGTCCTTTGTGGTTAAAACCGGCCCGAGTCGGCGCCTTGCGGGTCATCAGCCTTCGCCAAGCTTCGGCTCGACGAAAGTCGCTCCACCCTCAACACCACCCTTCCGGCTAAGCCTTCCTCACGAAGCAGGCCTTCAGGGCCACGGCAACTCCATCGACCTTGCACGCGATCTCGTGGTCCCCGTCCTGGAGCCGGATACCTTTGGCCTTGGTTCCGGCCTTGAGCACCTGCGACCCACCCAGTTTTAGATCCTTGATCAGGGCGACCGTGTCGCCCTCGGCGAGCGGATTGCCGTTGGCATCCTTGACGACGCGCGCCTTCTCGGGGGCGGCCTCCTTGGGCCATTCATGACCGCAGGTCGCACACTCCCAGTGATCGGAGTGGCTGAGGACGTCTTCAAGGGTGCAGGCCGGGCAGGCGGGTTGAGACATGGTTTAGAGCTAGTCGTAGAGCTCTCGGAAAGCTAGCAGGGTTTTAACCGCTAATCTTCGCGAATCCTCGCTAATGATGGACTGGAAAGACGGAGGATTTCAAAAACTGGTCCTGATTAGCGCCAATTAGCGTGGATTAGCGGTTAAAGGTCTCAAATCGCATTGAATCGTGTCCGGGACGGGCAACGATGCCGCCCGATGAAGAAGACTTTTCCTCTCCAAACCAGCGGCAAGGATGATGCCCGCGTGCGCGACAAGATCCGCCACGAGGTAAACAAATACGTGCGCCGCTGCCGGCGGAAGGAACTGCCCGAGGGCTTCAGGCAGTGGGAGTTTTCCTGCAAGATCGGCGTGGATGCGGCCGGAGCCGAGCCCTGCGCCCTCAAGGAAGTGGCGGTCGCCATCGACACGGTCGCGGCGACCGGTGCGACGGGCGTCTACATTGAGATCGTCGCCGTGCCCGGCCAGCAGATGGGGCCGCCGGCCTGAGCGGTTTGGGCCGGAAATTGACCGGCCGGATCAGTGAACCGCGGCCGTGGCGTCAATCTTGGCCGCCTCGGCTTCCAGCTGGGCGACGAGTTCGTTCATCTGGTCGACGACTGCCTGAACGGTTTCCCGCCGGGAGAGATCCACCCCGGCTTTTTGCAGCTGTTTCATGGGGTGGTCGTTGCCCCCGCTGCGCAACAGGGTGAGGTAGCGCTCCGTGGCCGCCGCCTTATCCGCGGCGGCTCCCGTGGTCATGTCCTTGAACAGCCTGGCCGATGAGGCGAAACACGTCGCATATTGGTAGACGTAATAGGGCGTGTTGTAGAAGTGCGGGATGCGGGCCCAGGTGAACTTGTACAGATCGTCGATGGTGACCGCGTCGCCGTAGTAGTCCTTCAGCAGCTTGAGATAGATGTTGTTCAGCACCTCGGGCGTGATGGGCTGGCCCTGCTCGACGCGCTTGTGCGCCTGCAGCTCAAAATCGGCGAACAGCACCTGCGTGTAGAAGGTACGCATGATCGCGTCCACGGCATGCTGTAGGAAGAGAAACCGTTCCTTGGGGTCGGTGGAGGATTCCAGCAGCTTGTTCAGCAGGAAACGCTCGTTCGTGGTCGAGGCCACCTCGGCGACGAAGATGGTGTAACCCGAGGTCACGAAGGGCTGCGTCTCGTAGGAGAGCACGGTGTGCATCGCATGGCCGGCTTCGTGGGCGAGAGTGAACGCCGAGTCGAGGGTATCACTGTAATTCATCAACAGGTAGGGGCCGACACCGTAGACCCCGGCACAATAGGCGCCGCTGCTCTTGCCTTCATTTTCGTAGACGTCGATGCGACCGCCGGAGACAAAATGACGATATTTCGCCGTGTAGTCGGCGCCGAGCGGGGCGACGGACGCGATGACGAGGTTCTTGGTCGGGTCGTAAGGGTATACGATCGTCGATTTGTAGAGGGGAATCGTGCCGTCGTAGAGGTGGTATTCCGCCAGCCCGAGCAGCTTCTTGCGCAGTTTCATGTACCGCTGCAACGGGGCGGTCCCGGCCCGGACGGTGGCCACCAAGGTCTCGACCACGGAGAGCGGGATGGCATTGCCATCCAAGGAGGCGGCGAGGGTGCTGGGGTAATTGCGCGCCTGGGCTTCCGCCCAACCGCGCTGCAGCACGGCGTTGTAGATGGCGGCGTAGGTGTTGCTGGTGGCCGCGTAAGTCTTGAGGAACGCCTCAAAGGCGGCCGCCCGGTCGGCCTGGTTGTAATTCGTCTCCAGGAGCTCGTTGTAGTTAGCCGGGGAGACGGTCACCTCCTTGCCGTTGGCCAGCTTGACCGCGGGAAACTTGATGTCCGAGGTGCTGAGCTCCTGGAAGATCGCCCGCGGGGTGGAGTTGAAGCGACTGCCGAAGGAGAGCAGTTTTTCGCCTTTCTCATCAAGCACGTGCTGCTGCTGGCGGTAGTTGTCGAGAATGGTGAAGGCGTACGGGGCCAGTCCGCTGTTCTCCTTGATCCATTTTTCCATCGAGGCCTGAGGAATGGTAAGCAGCTCCGGGGTGAACCAGGAGGTGGCGGTATTGAACTTGGCGAAGACTGCCCCCACGCGCTGAAACCGGCCGGCGATCTCCTGGTTGCGGGTGTCGACGTCGCGCTGCAGCTGCGGGTACCGATAGACCTTGTACTGCATGATGCCGATCTCATCGAAGAGCTGGTAGGCCTTGAGCACGGCGGCGGGACCTTGCGCCAGGGTGCCCTTGAGGGCGGCGAACTCATCCATCTTGGCCTCCATGGACTTCATGCCGGCCTCCCAGGCCGCCCAATCGGCGTAGATGGGCGTGAAGTCCCAGCGGTACTGGGCGGGGATTTCGGCGCGGACGCGAGTGGTGGGACGGGATGGGGCGTCGGTGGCCAGCAGGGAGACGAGCAGGACGGGAAACAGCAGAATCAGGCGGGATGAAATTTGCATGCAGGCAGCTTGGTGGCAGGGCGGGAAAATGTCTAGCCGTCAGCCGGGGAACTTGGCGGTGCCGGCCTGCATCCCTGTAGGTCGGGCTTCACGCCCGACTCGTCGGGGATAAACCCCGACCTACAAGCTTACTGCCGGCCGGCCAGCAAGACCGCAAGGGCCGCCTCGTCGACTTCTCCTTGCACGGCGTGCAAATGATGAAGCACACCCATGCGGTCGTCCGCGTTCGCCGAGGAGATCTCAAGCATCCAGTCTTCCGTCTTCGGCGAGCCGACAATGACGTCGTCGGACCATTTGATGACCTCGGCGGCAGTGACGAAACCCTGGGTGATGCCGCGAATGTAGAATTCAGCGAGCGTGCGATAATTGGGAGTGGATGACATGAAGGGGAGGGTGGGTTACGGGGTCTTGGTGATGTTTGGTATAAGGGTGGAACCCGGCCTCTGGACGGGTTCGTTCGATGTTGGCGGAGCAAGAAGCCCGTCCGGAGGCCGGGCTCCACCTACGGCTTTGCCGTGGGAGCAGTGGGTGCCGCCGGCGCCTTGGGCGGAGTCCATTTCAAATTGTGCGGCTTGCGGTCGAGGTTGGCCGCCACGTCCTTCGCCGCCTGGGTCTCCACCCCGGGTTTGTTCAGGAAACCGAGATCGCGGAACCAGTCGAGGAAGCGCGCGGACCAGGTGCCGAAGGCGGCTCCACCATAATTGGACAGGCCGCCACTCGAGGGCGGTTCGCCGGGCCCGGGCTTGTCACCGGGATGGCGCCCGCGGGCGTAGAGGTGCAGCTCCAGGTTGGGCACGCCGTCATTCAGCAGCGCGGTGAAATACTCGTTGGCCCAGTGAGCGTGAATCCAGTCGCCCTGGCCCGTGCAGGCGATGAAGGCCGGCGGGACATCGCGCGGGATGGTCGGGGTGCTGCCGTTGAAAAAGAGCGAGGGACCCGGATAGATCAGAACGGAGAAATCGGGCCGGGAGGAAACTTTGGCCAGCGGATTCGCGGGCACGTCGTTCTTCTGGTCGAAGTCGGACCATTGCAGCGAGGCGCCCGCGGCGAGCTCGGCACCGGCGGAGAATCCCATCACGCCGATTTTGTTGGGATCAATGTTCCAGTCCTTCGCGTGGGCGCGCACGAGCTTGATCGCTTGCAGCGTATCGTTGACCGCATCGGTTTTGGGATCGTAGCCATCGCTGCGCAGGCGGTTGCGGAGGATGACGGTGTTGATGCCCTGCAGGGCGAAAAAATAAACCTCGTCGATGCTCTCGCCACCGACACCCAGCGTGTTGTGTCCGCCGCCCGCCGCGAGGATGATGGTTGCGCCGGTGTTGATGCCGCCCTTGCTCGCGTGAAACTCGATGGAGGGATTGTGGATGTGGATGATGTAGCCAATCGAGCCCGGACTGTAGCTGTGGTACTCCTCGGGCTCGCGGATCTTGTCCGCCTTGAGGTAGGGCGAATCGGGCGGATAAAGCGGGATCACTGCGCCCCCGGGCACGAGGGGTAGCGGGACGTAGGGCGCGTCGGTCTGGGGACCGGGAGTCAGCATGCCTTGCGGCCCGGGCGGGGGCGGCAGCACGGCATCCGCGGCGGAGACCGGATTCTGGGAGGAGAGCACGCCCAGCAAGACGGCGGCAGGGAGGAAGACTCGGGGATTCATGCGAGGGGGTGGAGCGACGTTGGGGCGCGAGACGCGATTCGTCGATGATGATGTGCCAGCAGGCGAAAGAAGGCAAAATCCGGTTGGTCCATTGTGTGCACGACTAGGCACGGGACTTTCCCGGTCGGCGGGGTTTAGCCTGCATTACCCCTATGAAACTGACCCTTGCTGCCCTCGTCTTCGTTCTGATCGCCGGCGTCCTGCCCGCCGCGGAATCCTTCCCGCCCCATATCATCGCCAACTCCCAGCTGCGCGTCCTCCCGGTCAATGCCGCGGGACGGCACTACGGGCTCTACATCGGGTTGCCGGAAAGCTATGGCAAGGAACCCGGCAAGCGCTACCCGGTGGTCTATGTCACCGACGGCTATTGGGATTTCGAGAAGATGGATACCATTCGCGGCTGCCTGGTCTACGACAAGGTAGTCCCGGAGTTTATCATTGTCGGTATGGGCTATGCCGGCGACAACCTCGACTACGGCAACCTCCGCCGCTGGGAACTCACTCCGACGCATTTTGGCGATGGCGGACCGGAGGCGTCGGGCCATGCGGGGGACTACCTGACAACCATCGAGAAGGAAATCATCCCGCTCATCGAGCGCGAGTATCGCGCCGATTCCTCGTACCGGGTGCTCGCCGGCGCCTCGTTGGGAGGGCTGTTCACGCTCTATTCCATGTACACGAAACCGGGCCTGTTCCAGGCCTACATCGCCGCCACGCCGGCGGTGACCGTGGATAACGGCTGGCTTTTCGACTATGAGAAGACCTTCGCCAAGTCCGGCCAGCCATTGAAAACCCGGCTCTTTGTCAGCGTCGGTGAAAATGAATGGGCCCAACATCTGGCGGGGATCAAGCGATTCAACGAACGCATCGTCTCGCGCAAACAGGATGGCCTCGACTACCAGTTCCGCATCATCGACGGGGAACGCCATGCCGGCATGCAGATCGAATCCTACGTTCGCGGCCTGCAATTCGCCTTCGCCCCGCTCGCGCCGGAGAGTGGCCAGGCGAAATAACCTCGCACCCACCGTCAACCCGGCCCGACCACATGTGCGCCTATTGAGACGCGTATTCTGACGTGATTTCCGACGAGATGAAACGAAATGCCCCGACACACCCCGCCCTCCGGGCACCCCTCTCCCAGAGGGGATCTTCGATAGGCGAGGGTGGGGTCCCCTCTGGAGAGGGGTGGTGCATAGCGCCGGGGTGTGTCCGGCTGGTGTTCGAGCTTTAGTAGTAAACCCGACGATGAAAACTACCACCACCCGCGCTTCCCCTTCTGCCGTTGCCAGCGGCGTCTTCAAGATCGGAGGCGACCTGCCGGTGCATCGCCTCGGCTTTGGCGCCATGCGCATCACGGGGCCGGGCATCTGGGGCGAGCCCAAGGATCCTGCCGCGGCCCGCCGGCTTTTGCGGAAGGTGGTGGATTTGGGCGTCAACCTGATCGACACCGCTGATTCCTACGGACCCGAGGTGAGCGAGCGCCTGATCGCCGAGGCGCTGCATCCTTATCCTAGGAGCTTGGTCATCGCGACCAAGGGCGGGCTGACGCGCTCCGGGCCGGAGCAGTGGCACCCGGTCGGCCGGCCCGAATATCTCCGGCAATGCGTGGAGCTGAGCCTGCGGCGCCTCAGGCTCGACTGCATCGACCTCTACCAGCTCCATCGCTTTGACCCCAAGGTGCCGGCGGCCGAGACCTTGGGGGCGCTGAAGGATCTCCAGCAGGCGGGCAAAATCCGGCACCTCGGGCTGTCGGAAGTTTCCGTGAAGGAAATCGAGCAAGCCAGGAAGATCGTGCCAATTGTGAGCGTGCAGAATCTCTACAACCTGGGCAACCGGCAGAGCGAGGCCGCCCTCGCTTATTGCACCAAGCACAATCTTGGTTTCATCCCGTGGTTTCCGCTCGCCGCCGGCGACATGGCGCGCAAAGGCGGCGCGCTGGACGAGGCGGCAAAGCATCACGGAGCGACGGTGGCGCAGCTTGCGCTCGCCTGGCTGCTGCAGAAATCGCCGGTGATCCTCCCCATTCCCGGAACCGCGAGCATCGAGCATTTGGTGGAAAACACCGGCGCCGTGAACGTGAGCCTCACATCGGGCGAGTGGGCGGAGATCGAGCAAAGCGCGGGTCAGCGCTAGACATATTTGGTGAGCTAACAAACTATTCCTGCCGTCTTCCTGAGCGCAGCGACGGACCCACGCGGGCGACGCACGTCCTTTACCCTTGGATCCTTCGCTGCACTCAGGATGACGGAGGAGAAAGCGATGGTATTTTCGGGGATTTTATCAGGCCACGACATGAATTATCCCCGCTCTAAGTAGTTTCCTTTCGACGGCGGAGTGCTACGTTCGGCTTATGATACACCGTCTGCTTTGCCTGGTCCTGCTGTCCCTGGTTGCTTCCGGTCGCGCGGCGGAGACCTACACCCTCGGCATGATCGCCAAGTCGCAGGGCAACCAGTTCTTCGAGGCGGCGCATTCCGGGGCCAACGCGGCGGCGCGCGAGCTGGGGGCGAAATACGGCATCACCATCAAGATCGACTGGCGCACGCCCAACGAGGAGGACGCCCAGAAGCAGGCGGAGTTCATCGAGCAGCTCGCGCTGAATGCGGTGGACGGCATCATCATCAGCTGCTCCGACGCCAACAAGCTCACCGACGCCATCAACAAGGTCGTCCGGCAGGGGATTCCGGTCGTGACCTTCTCGGGCGACGCACCGGCCAGCCAGCGAATGGTTTCGCTCGGCATTGATGATTTCAAATGCGGCGAACGCACCTTCGAGGAGCTGGCCGCCTTGTTGAAGGGGCAGGGCGTCGTCGCGGCGATCGATGGCAACCCCAATGCCGTAAATCTCCAGCAACGCGCCGCCGGTTTCCGCGCCGCCGCGAAAAGGCATCCGGGCATCAAGCTGCTCGATGTATATTACCACAAGGAAACCCCGTTGGATGCCGTCGCGCGGATCGAGCAGGTCATGCAGGCGAATCCCGACATCACCGGCTGGGGCTTTCTCGGCGGCTGGCCGTTGTTCACGGATCACGCGCTGAAATGGAAGCCCGGTACCGTGCAGTGCGTCTCGGTGGACGCATTGCCGCCGGAGCTGGATTACGTCCGCAGCGGCCACGTGCAGATGCTGCTTTCCCAGGATGTCTATGGTTACGGCTACCGTGCGGTCGAGCGGCTCGTGGAGAAACTCCATCTGAAGAAGAATCCGCTCGCCGTCGTCGAGGACGCACCGCTGACCGCCGTCACGAAGGCCAACGTGGAGACGTTCGCCAAAAACTGGGAAACCTGGCTGCCAAGGAAGTGAGGGATGGGCGCGGTCTTCGCGGGGAGGATCGACGATACCAAACAATGTTAGACTCACCGTTGAGTGGCGCGGCCGGTATGAGTTACTAACCTATCGCGCCTCACACAGGAAACTGACGCAGAATCTCCGATGAAACGAAATGCCCCGACACACCCCGCCCTATGGGCACCCCTCTCCCAGAGGGGATTTTCGCTCGCCCAGGTTGGGGTCCCCTCTAGAGAGGGGTGGCGCGTAGCGACGGGGTGTGTCAGGCCGATGTGCGAACTCCACTAATCCTTTCGTCTTTCCTCACATCGAATCATGACCACCCCGTCTTCGTCCACATCCACCGCCGCCTTTGGCGCACTGGAAACCGCTTCAGCCCTGACCGACACGCAGATCGACGCCCGGGCCCGCGAACTGCTGGCGCAGCTGACCCTCGATGAAAAGCTCGGCTTGATGGACGGCGACACGCCGTTTTGGCCGGGGCTCGCCGAGATGATGGCGCCGGGCGGCTACGGGAGCCGGCCCTGGGTGGCGGGAGCGGTGCCGCGGCTCGGCATCCCCGGCGTGCGCTTCGTGGACGGGCCGCGAGGCATCATCATAAAGGGCGCCACCACGTTCCCGGTCTCGATGGCACGGGGCGCGGCGTGGGACCCAGCGCTGGAGGAAAGGATCGGCGACGTGATCGGGCGAGAATTGCGCGCGCTGGGCGGCAATTTTTTCGGCGGAGTCTGCATCAACCTCCTGCGGCATCCCGCTTGGGGCCGGGCCCAGGAGACCTATGGCGAGGATCCGCGCCACCTAGGGGCGCTGGGTGCCGCACTCGCCCGCGGTGTGCAGCGGCATGTCATGGCCTGCGTGAAGCACTATGCCTTGAACTCGATGGAAAACTCACGCTTCCGGGTCGACGTGACGATCGACGCACGCGCCCTGCACGAGGTTTACCTGCCGCATTTCAAGGCGGTCGTGGACGCGGGCGTCGCGGCAGTCATGAGCGCTTACAACAGCGTCAACGGTGAGTGGGCCGGACAGAACCGTCCGTTGCTCACGGGGGTTTTGAAGGAAGAATGGGGTTTCGCCGGGTTCGTGATGACGGACTTCATCTTCGGGATGCGCGATTCGCTCAAGACCGCGCTCGCCGGGCAGGACATCGAGATGCCTTTCAGCATGCACTTGCAACGCGAATTGAAACCGCTCGTGGAGCAAGGCAAGGTGCCGCTGGCCCGGATCGACGATGCCGCATTACGGATTCTGCGCCAGCAGGTGCGCTTTGGTCAGGGCCGCGTAGCGTCGGATTATGCGCGCGAGGTCGTGGGCTGTGCGGCTCATCGGCAACTCGCCCGGGAGGTGGCCGCGAAAAGCATCGTCCTGTTGAAAAATGACGACGCGGTGCTCCCGCTGGCGGGCATCCGCCGGCTCGCGCTGGTGGGACGTCTCGCCGGCGTGCCCAACACGGGCGACGGTGGCTCCAGCAACACCCAGCCGGACCACGTGGTCACCCCGCTGGAAGGTCTTCGGGCCGCCCTCGGAGATGAAGCGATATTCTTCGATGACGGTAGCGACCCGGCCCGGGCGGCGAAGTCAGCCGCGAACGCCGAGGTCGCGGTGGTCGTGGTCGGTTTCACCCACGCGGACGAGGGCGAGTACATCCCACCGGACATGATCCCGATGTTCGCCCCAAGCTTTCCGAAGCCAACTCCGGCAGAGGAGCCGATCGCCAAGAAAATTCTCCCCGGCCATCAAGGCCAGCAGGAGGGTGGTTTTTCGCCTGGCGGCGACCGCGAACGCCTCACCCTGCATCCGCGCGACGAGCAGTTGATTCTCGCCGTCGCGGCGGTCAACCCGCGCACCATCGTGGTGTTGATGGTCGGCAGCGCCGTGATCACCGAGGCCTGGCGCGAGCGGGTGAAGGGCATCGTGGTCCTTTGGTATCCGGGAATGGAAGGCGGACATGCGCTCGCTGATGTGTTGCTCGGCAGGGTCAATCCGGGCGGACGGCTGCCCTGTACGTTTCCCCGGAGGGCGGAGGATCTGCCGTTTTTTGACCGCAACGCCACGAAGATCACCTACGATCTCTGGCACGGCTACCGGAAGCTCGCGCGAGACGGCGTGGCCGCGGCGTTTCCGTTCGGCTTCGGCCTCAGTTACACCGTCTGGAAACTCGCGAACCTGCAACTCGCCTCGCCGGTACTCGCGGTCGGCGCCACTCTGCAGGCGACCGTGGACGTCACCAACGCTGGTCCTGTGGCCGGCGACGAAGTCGTGCAGCTCTACGTCTCGGCCCGCGGCTCCCGCGTGGAACGCGCGGTGCGTGAATTGAAAGCCTTTGTCCGCGTGTCGCTCGACCCGGGGGAAACACGCCAGGTTAAGCTGAGCATGCCCGTGGCCGACCTCGCCTACCGTGACGAGGCCCGGGGTTGGGTGGTTGAGACGATCGCCTACGAGGCGATCATTGCGCGCCACGCCGAGGACAATGCCGCTTTGAGCGCTGCCTTCAGGGTGGGGTGAGGTCCGATGCTGGAGCGGATCAAGTTAGATCGTGACCGGATCAATTCCCGAAAGGATCATCCTTTAGCTGCCCATCTTCCTGAGCGAAGCGAAGGATCCAAGTGGGTGGCGTACATTCACCTTTTCCCGTGGATCGTTCACTTCGTTCAGGATGGCGGCGGGGATAATTGTCGGCTACGCGAATATTTAATATACTCCAGTCGGGGCGTGACGTTTGGGCCCCAGTCTATTGGGTTGGCCGATGAGCGTGGGATTTTCACTCGAGGAAGAGGCACTGTACGACCAGACCATGGCCGGCGTGCTCAACCGGCTGCGCAAAACCCGCAATCCCGCCGACTTGTTGGGGGTCCTGCGCCGGGCCCACAAAGGTTTTGACCGCGCCTACGATACTGCTCCCGCGGCGGCCCGGGCGGCCGTGGCGTGTCGGGCCGGGTGCGGCACCTGCTGCCATGTGCCGGTTGGCGTGCAGGCGCATGAGGTGCTCCTGGCGGCCGAATTCATCCAGAGACATTTCCCGCCCGCGGAACTTGAAGCGGTGATCGCCCGGTTCGCGGCCCATCGCGCAGCATTTGCCGGCCGAAGTATGGAAGAAAGGGCGGCGCTGAAAATCCCCTGTGCTTTGCTGCGCGACAGCAGCTGTTCGATCTACGAGGCGCGCCCTGAGGCCTGTCGCTCCCATCACAGCCGGAACCTCGACGGCTGCCGCTCCAATCTCGAGACTGGGATCGACATCGTTGATGTCCTCATTCCCGAAATCCGCAGCCGGATGTTCGCTGTCATGCTCGGCATCGATCAGGCGGCCACGGAGGCCGGATTTGATGACCGGGCCTATGATTTTGGCTCGGCCATGCACGAGGCCCTGACGGACAGCCTATGCGCCGCCCGCTGGATGCAACGTCAGTCCGCGTTTCCCGATTCCTGCCTGGAGGAGTCAGGCGAGAAGGACTGAGCGCGACTTTTTTTATTAGATCATTTCGTTTGAGAATGTAGGAGCCTGTTTACAGGCGATCCGGGATTCATGGCGGCAGACAACGTCCGGCATCGCTTGTAAACAAGCTCCTACAACCCGAACCACGTCCCTAGATGTCGAGGCGTAAAGCCGCTCCTATATTCACCAGCGCACGAAACCTTGGCGAAGGCCGTCGCCGATATGGAAATCGGCGAACACCTTTTGATGCTGCCTACTTCTTCACGGAAAGTTTCTGCAGCCGGGCGATTTCGGCCTGGGCTATTTCCAGCGCCTTCTGCGTCTCGTCAGCCCGGGTCCGGGTTTCCGCCAATTGCGCCTGAAGTTGGGCGGCGTCGCTCTTGGCCTTGGTCATTTGGGTCTGGGCCACGACGGTCTGGGCCTGTGCGACCTCGACTTCGCCCTGGCGCTTGAGCGAGGCCACCTTGGCTTCCTCCATCTGCGTTTGGAATCCGGCGGAGATCAAACGGGCCCGGTCCAACTGGGTTTGCAGCTCAACAGCCTGCGCCTTGGACTTGTCCCGGTTGGCGCTGAGTTCCACGCCTTGCGCCTTGGCCTCGTCCAGTTGTTTCTGCACCCGGTCCGTGACGGCCTTGGCCTCATCCAGCTGGGCCTGCATGACCTTCGCTCCCGTCTCAACCTGCTCCGACCGGTTCTTGTTGCCTTGGATGGTGCGATCCCGCGCACCGACCATACTCCAGAAAATCAACACAAGAACCACGAGGATGGCGGACAGCACACCCAAACCGATGGTTAAGGGCGATGTAGACCGGGCGGACATGCTCTCGGATGTTTCAGCCTCTAAAGTGTCGGGGTCCGGGGCCGCGCCTCTCGGCCGGGCGGGGGCGGAGGCGCTGCTTTTCGCCGGATTGGCTGCGAGCGTCGCGGCGGGTGGGGTGGCTGCGGCTGCGGGCGTGGGATCTGGCGCGCTTGATTTCGACGACCCCGGGACAGGAGCAGCTGGGTTTGGCATGTGCCCATACTAGTTCCTTCTCCAGCAAATGGTATGGGGTGATACCCGTCCCGCAATTGCCTAGAACTCATGACCAACCGCCAACTATTCAGAGGAGGCCGCCAATACTCCCGATCCGAACACCGCGCATAACTCCCAAGAAGTCACGAGGTTTTCTGCCACAGCCCGCCGCCGTTCAGGTCAAAGGAAGCATGGACACGAAAACCCTGGCAGGAATCTCACCGACGCTGGCTTGCGCGGGCACGCGGGTGGAAAGGGATTCCATGGGCGAGATGCGGGTGTCGGAGGATGCCCTGTGGGGCGCCTCGACCCAGCGCGCGGTGGGCAATTTTCCCATCAGCGGCCGGACTTTGCCTCCGGCCTTCCTGCGCGGATTGGGCCTCGTCAAATTGGCGGCGGCGAAGGCCAACGGGAATCTCGGCCGGCTGGCACCGGAGAAAAGCCGGCTTATCCAGCAGGTCGCGCGCGAAATCGCGGAGGGCAGCCACGGGGCGCAGTTCCCGGTTGACGTTTTCCAAACCGGTTCGGGCACTTCGACCAACACCAATATAAACGAAGTCATCGCCCATCTCGCCTCCGCACTGGGAGCCGAACCGGAGGACGAGGCGCGGACGATCCATCCAAACGATGAAGTCAACCTCGGCCAGTCCTCCAACGACGTGATTCCGACCGCGCTGCACGTCAGCGTCGCCCTCGCGCTGCACCGAAACCTGATGCCGTCGCTCGATACCCTGGCTGCGGCCCTCGAGCGGAAATCCACGGAGTTCGCGCTGATCGTAAAACTTGGCCGCACGCACCTGATGGACGCCACTCCGCTCACCCTGGGCCAGGAATTTTCCGGTTATGCGCGCCAAGTGCGCAAGGCGGGCGAGCGCGTACAGCGGGGCATTGCCGCGCTGGGCGAGCTGGCCATTGGCGGCACCGCCGTCGGTACGGGACTCAACACGCACCGGGATTTTGGGGCCGAGGTCTGTCGCGTCCTGAGCGCGGAGACCCGCCTCGCGTTCCGCGAGGCGCGCAATCACTTCGAGGCCCAGGCCGCGCGCGACGATTGCGTCGAGGTGGCGGGTGGCTTGGTGGCGGTCGCCGCCAGTGTGACCAAGATTGCCAATGACCTTCGCCTGCTCGGCTCGGGACCACGAGCGGGGTTGGCGGAACTGCGCTTGCCCGCGCTCCAGCCGGGTTCCTCGATCATGCCGGGCAAGGCCAACCCAGTGATGTGCGAAATGCTCATCCAGGTTGGCCTCTACGTGCAGGGCCTGGCCCAGACCGTCATGGCGTGCGGCCGCGAAGGCCAGCTCGAGCTCAATGCCACCCTGCCGCTCATCGCTCATTGCCTGCATGAGGCGATCCACTGCCTGGCCAATGGCGTGCGGGTATTTTCGGACAACTGCGTGGCCGGTCTTGAGGCCGCTGCCGGCCGCTGCCGGCAATACACCGAACGATCATTGATGCTGGTGACGGCACTTACCCCGCTCATCGGCTATGATGCCGCGGCCAGCGTGGCGCGGGAAGCACTGGCCGGCGGCAAATCGCTGCGCGAGGTCGTGCTGGCGCGACGGTTGCTGGACGCCGCCACGTTGGATCGCGCATTGGAGCCGCTGGCCATGACGCAGCCTCGGGCAGCAGCGGACAAGACATCCGCTCCCACGCCCGCCGAACAGGTCTTGGAAAACGAGGGCGGCCACATCATCGCGCCGGCGAAGCCCTGAAATCCTCCGCGCCTAGGGAGAGGTCTCGATGTCGCCAAGCTAAAGGAGCGGCAGTATCCCGGGAATCTCGCCGGACAACGTCCGGTAGGCACCAAACAGCCGGGCGATTTCAGCCATGACGTTACCCGATGCGGGATCAGAAAGTGCCGCGCATCGTGAATTGACCACCCCGGCGGAGCGCGTCGTCTTGGTCGAACACCTCGCCGCCGCCTCGCGATGACATAACCAAATCGGCGCACCCCCAGTCCATCCCAGCGTTGCAGTGGACCCGGACATCCGTAGTTTCCCCGGCCATGCGCCATTTGCCCACGCTTCTCCTCCTCGCTAGCCTGGCCGTCCTCACCGACGGTTGTTCGGCCCGGAAACCGAAACCGCTGTTGCCGTATACCACCGAGGCGGCGTTCGACCTGAAGTTCGATCACCCGATTGCGATCATCACCGCGCCCGGCGAAACCAACCGGCTCTTTGTCATCGAGAAGCCCGGCCGGATCCTCGTGGTCCCCGACCTGGCGCATCCGGCGCGCAAGACCTTCTTCGACCTGCGGGCCAAGGTGGGCAGCGACGACGTCGAACAAGGCGTGCTCGCCCTGGCGTTTCATCCTGATTTCCGGCACAATCGCCAGTTCTATGTCTGGTACACCAGTTGCCACGAGGTCAATGGCCACACCGTGCGCGAGGACCGGCTGTCGCGGTTCCTCGTCTCCGCCGACAATCCGGATGTCGCTGACCCGACCTCGGAACAGCAGCTGATTTCCCAGGCGGACAAGGCGCCCAACCACAATGGTGGCGAGTTACTCTTTGGACCCGATGGTTGCCTCTATCTTTCGCTCGGTGACGAGGGCGGGGCCAACGACCAATACGACAATGGCCAGCGCATCGACCGGGATTTTTTCTCGGGCATCCTACGCCTGGACGTGGACAAGCATCCCGGCAGCGTGGCGCCCAACCCGCACCCGGCGGTGCACGCAGGCAGCTACACCGTGCCCGCCGACAATCCATTCCTGGGTGCCACGACCTTCAATGGCCTGCCCGTCGACCCGAAGCGGGTGCGGACGGAGTTTTGGGCGGTGGGTCTGCGCAACCCGTGGCGCATGTCCTTCGACCCGGCGACCGGCGCGCTGTGGTGCGGCGACGTCGGGCAGGAGCGGTTTGAGGAGGTTAACCTGATCCGGCGCGGCGGCAACTACGGCTGGCATTGGCGCGAGGGGAAGGTGGCGTTTCACGACACGCCACCCGCCGGCACCCGGTTCGATGAACCGGTCTGGATTTACCCGCACAGCGATGGTCTCTGCATCACCGGCGGGCTGGTCAGCCACGGGGCGCGCTATCCCGAACTGGAGGGCAAGTATCTCTTTGCCGATTATTTGAGCGAAAATATCTGGGCCTTGACGCCCGATGGCACCAATCCAGTGGACGCCAGTCATGTCCAACTCGTGGGACGTGGGCCGTCGATTGTCTCATTCGGTCGGGACCCGCGTAACGGGGATGTGCTCCTCGCCAGCATCTGGGAAGGCAAAATCCTGCGCTTGGTCAGGAATCCGGCCTACGCCAAATAGGCGGGAGAGGTGTCGGGTCCGTTTGCTGTAGCGGCGCTCTATGAGCGCCGTTTTAGTGTCAGCATGTAGACCGCGCTACAATTTGATCAGCCAGACCCACGACCCCGGGAGACGCTCCTGACACAGGGTTGTCAGGGTCGGGTGGTAGAGTGAGGACTGCCATGATCGAAATGATCCACTCGCTTACCGGCTCCCAACAATCTCTCCCATGACGGACCCCGGCACCGGATCGGAGGGGACGGTCCACCGCGAATTGAAGCGACTCGCTTTGGCCTGGGCCCGGGCCCACCGGCTGGTGCTGGCCGCGACTGAGGTCCGGCTGCCGCGCTCGGATTACCGGGCGGATGTCGCCGCCGCCACCCCGCGGGCCCTATCGGCCAATGCGTTCACGGCGGTTTTTGAGTGTAAAGCGTCACGAGCCGACTTTCTCCGGGACAGCGCGCGTGAGGCTGGTGCGGCCGAAACCCTCGTACGGATGAGCGAGCGGTTGATGGCATTGCGCGCCTTGATCGGCGGGCATCGACCCGACCTGCGGCGATGCGAGGAGCTGTTCCCCGAGTTCGACGCCTTGGATTTGCGTGGATTGCGGCACCGCACTCATGAGCGACTGGAGCGCGAGTTCACTCAACGCCAGCGCAGGCTGCATGAGGGAACGAAGTTCGCCATGCTCGCCCGTTGGCGCGCCGCGAGTCTGCTCTACCTCGTCGCCGAGGAAGGCCTTTTTGCTCCGCATGAAGTGCCCGAGGGCTGGGGCCTGCTGGTGCGGCGCGGCCCGGGACTCGATCTCGCCATCAAGCCCTGTCTGCGTGACACGACGCCGGCGGAGCGAGTCGCGCTGGTCGAACGCATCGCGGCGATGGCGGCCACCCGGGAAAGACAGCTCGACGGGATTTCCTCCGGCCGGGCGTCAGGGGCTGCATCGTCGGAAGGTTAGGGCGACTGCGTTAGGTGATCGTTCTCCCAAGCGACACACCCCGCCCTACGGGCACCCCTCTTGATAGAGGGGAATCGAACAACACTGGTTTGGGTCCCCTCTGGAGAGGGGTGGCGCGAATGCGCCGGGGTGTGTTGGAATCAACGGAGTAATGCTGATCCCTCGCGTCGTGTCAAAAGTGGGGCCGGAGACTGGGATCACCAGCACCGGCCCGCAACGGTCACGACACACCGATCATTGAGAATCACTTGGCCGTTTGCGGCCCGATGATCGTCGAAACCCGTTTGACCGAGTTGGCGGGAAAGCCGCCTTCCTTGGCGTGCGCGCGGATCATTTCCTCGTTGGGCGCGAGGTAGACGCAATACAGCTTGTCGCCGGTCACGTAGCTGTGCAGCCAGGTGATGTCGGGCCCCAGGTTGCGCAGGACGGTGCAGGATTTTTGGGCAGCGCCCTTGAGTTCATCGGCGCTCAACTTGCCCGCGCCGGGCATTTCGCGCTCGATGACATACATGTTCATGCCCGCAGGCAGCGTTTCTGGCTGGGGCTGCTCCTTGGCCGGTGCGGTGCTGGCGAGGATCAGGGTAAGGGAGGCGAGGAGGAGTGATTTGAATGATTTCATGCGTGGATGTGGTAACGGAGTTTGAGGGTGAGCTGGGGCAGGGAGGGAGCGAAAGGAGCTAGGCGCCGCCGGTGGTGGGGTCGATGGTGGCCCGAACCTCGGAGATCTCGTTGGCCGGAAAGCCGGCCTGCCGCGCATGCTCGCGGACCGCTTCCTCGTTTACCGCGATATAGATGCAGTAAATCTTGTTGGCGGTGACGTAGCTTTGGACCCACTGGACGCGCGGGCCGATCTTTTTTAGGGTATTACAGGAGGTGCGGGAGGCTTCGCCCAACTGGGCGGCGGTCAAGTCGCCCACGCCGGGCATGTCACGTTCGATTACATATTTTGGCATAAGGATTGGGGTTGTGCGCTCATCTTAACACATAATCCCGCCGGCGCATCGGGGCAGCGCTCTTATTTTAGCGTAGGGTTAGCCCCTACAGGTTTGGCGCTTGTGCCCGTCGGCATCCTGTTTCTCATCGGGCCATGCCCTTAACGATCGGGACCTGCCCGCCGGAGCGGATCAAGGTGGTGATTGCCGACGACTGTCCGGCGATGCGCGAAGGTCTGGCCCATCTCCTGGCGGACGAATGTGACTTTGCGATGGTGAACAGCGCAGCGACGGCCGTGGAATTGCGCTCCGTCATCGCCCGCCAGCCGCCGCAGGTGCTGGTGATGGACCTGATGCTGGGGGACGCAGACGGCCTCGTCCTGCTCAAGGACCTGGTCGTGCTGGCGCCGAAACTGGCGATTGTGGTTTTCACGCAGCAGCCGGTGGATGTCTATGCCGAGCGTTGCCTGCGGGCCGGGGCGCGGGCTTTTGTGGCGAAGCGCGATAGCGTGCACGCCCTGTTCCAGGCCATCCGGGAGGCGGCGGCTGGTGGCATCGTAATGCCGCCGGGTATTACCAACCGCTTGATGGGGGCCGCGGTCAACGGGGATCAGACCGCGACGGGAGTGGCGGCTTCGCTTACCAATCGAGAGCTGCAGGTCTTCCGGTTGGTCGGCCAGGTTCAGCCCACCCGGTTGATCGCCCAGAAGCTCGGCGTCAGTGTGAAAACCGTCGAGACGCATCGGGAAAACATCAAGAACAAGCTCGACCTCGATTCGCACGCTGAACTGGTTGCCCGCGCCGCCCAGTGGTTGAGGGAGAATGGCGATTCGTAAGTGAGCGGAGCTCGGGTGACGAATGCATCCCCGTTGATCCCCTTTACCGGGCGAGCAGATCCTTCACCGCGACCGCCACCCCATCGATCTGGCGTAGCCGGGTCCCCGTTTCTTCAGCCCGTTCCGCGATCCTCGGATCCTGAGTGGCGGTGAGCAGCGCCGCCGCAAAATTTTCCGGTGACAGCCGGGATTTGCGCAGCGGCTGCGGGGCGAGGCCCCGCAGCCAGAGTTGGTGGCCCCAATAGAACTGGTCCAGCAGGTGCGGCACGATGACCTGGGGCACTCCGGCCCGGGCCGCCGTATGGGTGGTGCCGGCGCCGCCGTGATGAACGATTGCGGCGCAACGCGGGAAGAGCAGCGGGTGTGGCGTGTCTCCGGTAACCAACAGATTTTCTTCATTCAGATTCTCGCCGAGTCCCGCCCAGCCGCGATAGACGATGGCCCGCAATCGGGTTCGCCTCAGGGCCTCCCGCAGGGTGGCGGTCGACCGTGCAGGATTGGGGTCACCCATGCTGCCGAAACCGATGTACACTGGCTTCGGACCGGCGTGCAGGAAACGTTCGACCTCTCCGGACAAAACCGCCCCGGCTTCCACATGGTCCCAGAAACCGGTTTGCACCACCTGCGCCGCCACCTCCGGTGGAGTCTCGCCGAGCTCCGGCGCCGACGCCAACAACGGCCGATGGCCCATCATGTGACGGCGGACGGAGCGGATTGGTCCCAATCCTATCCGCGCGCGCTGTCGGTTGAACAGCCCGACCGCGACCCAGTTTCCAGCGCTGATTTTCATGCTCCACAACATACCATTTACCCAGTGCGGCATGTTCTGTTGGGGAAACATGAAGGGTGGGTATCGATCGGAAGGGAATACTTGCGGGCAAAAGCAGGCCCAGCGGTAGGGAATGCCGAAGTGCTCAGCCATCGACGGACCGGCCAATTGAATCGAGGCGCCGACGATGAGGTCAAAGTCACCCCCCAACGCCATGAGGTCCTTGAATTGCTCCGGCAGCGCCCTTAGCATTGCCTTGCCGAGCACGCGGGCCGTGGCCACGGGCCGGCCATCAGAACCGTGCGGATGGGTGGTGATGAATTCCTGGATGTCATGCCCGATGGCGTGGAACGGGATTCCCAGCCGCTTCATCCAGTCCCCGTAGTTCGAAGATGTGGCCATGAGCACCCGGTGTCCCGCCGCTTGCAACCGTAGCCCCAACGCCGCCACCGGCTGTACGTCACCGCGGGTTCCTCCCGGGCAAAGCAGAATTCTCCGCGAGGTGCCGACGGCCGTGAATTCCGTCGGGGTCATGACCTAGCCCCGACCGACGTAGGGCATCTTCGTCGCCATGACGGTCAGATTAAGCACGTTGGCATCCAGGGGAAGTCCGGCCATATAAAGGATGGCTTGGGCGACATGCCCGACATCGAAGGTCGGCTCGACGGCCGTGGAACCGTCGGCTTGGGGCACACCCTGTTTCATCCGGGCGGACATGGGCGTCTCGGCGTTGCCGATGTCGATCTGGCCGCAGGCGATGTCGTGGGGCCGGCCGTCGAGGGCGGTGGACTTGGTCAGGCCCGAGATCGCGTGCTTCGCCGCCGTGTAAGGCGCCGAGTGCGGCCGCGGCACGTGCGCCGAGATCGAGCCGTTGTTGATGATCCGGCCGCCGCAGGGGGACTGAGACTTCATCAGGCGGAACGCCTCCTGCGTACAGAGGAAGGCTCCAGTGAGAATGGTGTCGACCACGCCGCGCCACTGTTCGACCGAAAGATCCTCCAGTGGCACGGCCGGCGCGCTGGTGCCGGCGTTGTTGAACAGCAGATCCACCCGGCCGAAGGTGTCGCGCGCCCGGGCGAAGAGATTTCGGACGGCCGCAGGATCAGTGACATCGGTGACCACGACCACGGCCCGTTCGGCCGGCGCACCGGAATCGCGGGCCGTGAGTTCGAGTTGCTCACGGCGGCGTCCGGCGAGAACAACCGAGTAGCCGGCCTTCAAGAGCGCATGAGCGGCGGCGCGGCCAATGCCCGATCCGGCCCCAGTGATAACGGCGACTTTGCGGGGAGATTCCATGCCCGGATTCTTCGCCAGCGGACGGTTTCTGCCGAGTCCAAATTTGCGGTGGCCCGCCCTTTGTTCGCAGCGAAATTTATGCTGCATCGTGGTCGGCGGACCATTTGAGTCCAGGCATGAAGCTTAAGGAAGCCATGGCTGCACTGGAGGCGAAGGGGAGCGAGTCCGTCAAGCAGCTCTGGATCAAGCACGGGGCGAGGGAACCGTTCTTCGGCGTCAAGATCGGCGATCTGAAGCCGCTGGCGAAGAAATTGCGGGGCGAACAGGCGCTCGCGATGGAGCTCTACACGACGGGCAACGGCGACGCGCAATATCTCGCCGGCATGATTGCCGATGGCGCGACGATGACGCGCGCGCAGGTCCAGGCATGGGCCGACCAGGCCGCCTGGCGGATGATCTCGGCTACAATTGTGCCCTGGGTGGTGTCCGAGCATCCGGAGGGCTTTGCCCTCGCACTGGACTGGATCGATTCGAAGAAGGAGCACTTGGCGATAGCCGGCTGGCATTCGCTGGGTGCGCTGATGACGACTCGCCCGGATGAACAACTCCCGGTCAAAAACCTTGGCGCGCTGCTCGATCGCGTGGCAAAAACCATGTCCGCCGCGCCCAACCGGGTGCGCCAGGCAATGAACTACTATGTCATCGCGTGCGGCACCTACGTGGCGCCGCTGGGCACCAAGGCCATCGCGGCCGCCCGGAAGCTGGGACAGGTCGACGTGGATGTGGGCGACACCGATTGCAAGATTCCCGACGCGGAAAGCTACATCATGAAGTCCCGCCGCGGTGCGCCCGTCGCACCGAAGCGGAAGACCATGCGGTGCTGAGGCAGAAATGACGCTGAGAAAGGAAATACAAAGCAGCCATGCGCCGAAGCAGGAGGTGCCGGGATTCGTCTTAGGTCTTCGCTCCTTTGTGTTTTTCCCGGAGGTTGCCCTAATGTTTGCCCGGCCCGGTAGGTTGCGTTTCCCTGCGGTCGGTTTTGAATGGAAGTCCATGAAGCCCCAACCCCGCCATTTCGCCTCCGTCCTGTTTCTCGTCGGTGCGTCCCTGCTGCACGCGCAGGCTCCCGCCACTGCTCCGGCGTCCACGGCAGCCACGCCCGCGCCGCCGGACTGGTCATTGCCCGGTTCGGCCACGCACAAGCAGGTGGCGCCGCCGGCCGACTTTCACCGGCCAAGCACGACGATTACGGGAGCGATCGGCCTGTTCGAGGGACAGTCCGACGTCGGCAGCGCACTCGTGCCCGGCAGCGCCAGTCATGATGCGACCGCAGGGACCTACACAATTAGCTCGGCCGGCTATAATGTCTGGTACACCCGGGACGAATTCCGCTACCTCTGGAGGAAAATGTCGGGCGACGTATCGCTCGCCGCCGACATCAGCTATCCCGATCCCAATGGCTATGGCGATCGCAAGGCCGTGCTCGTCATCCGCCAAAATCTCGAGGATGACGCCAAGACCGTGGTGGTAGCGGTGCATGGCGCCGGCATGATCCACCTCGCGGATCGTCCGGAGAAGGGCATTCGGATGCGCGACCTGGAGTTCCGCGTCGGTGGTCGGGGCAGCCGGCCGGGTGGGGCATCGCCCGACAGCCTGGTGAATGTAACCGCCCGGCGCATCGGCCTCGAGAAGCGTGGTGACTCGTTTGCGCTCTTCGTGAGCCTCGAGGGCGAGCCCATGACGCAATACGGCCCGCCCATCAAAGTGCCGTTCGCTGAACCGTTTTATGTCGGCATCGGCTTCTGCTCGCACCTGCCGGTCACGGTGGACACGGCTGTGTTGTCCAAGGTCGTGCTCGAAAATTCCGCCGGCAAGGTCCGCTGACCGGTTCCGCCTCCGCGTCCGCCCGGTCATTGGTTGGCGCAGAGAATTCTGCGCGATATTTTTCTGACCGCTTGACCGGAGAGACTGGAAAGCACTTTATGACACAACCCTGAAGCTGCGCGCGCCCCCATCCGCCAGCCGAAACGGACACACACACACAACGTCAATACGGACTGATACCCCAAACATGATAACCCGTAATCTGCACCGTCTCATCCTCGCCGCGGCTTTACTAGCCGCCGCTCAAGTCCACGCCCGGAGCTACCTGCTCGTCGGGAATGGCAGCAAGCTCCCGGCCAAACTCGAAGCCGCCGTGGTCGCCGCCGGCGGCACCGTCACCCGAATGCTCCCGCAAGTTGGCCTCGCGATCGTGGAATCATCGTCCACGCAGTTCAGCGCCAATCTCCTGAAGAAGACCGCCGGCCTAGATGCCGTGTTGCCGGATGCCCAATTCAAACCCGCGGCGCCCCTCAGCGCCGGGATGGAACTGGTGGAAGAGACGGCGGCCGCACCTGATTCCCACACGACGGTGTTCACGGACAACCGCCTCGCCCTGCAATGGGACATGGAGGCGATCAATGCCGGCACCGCTTGGCTCGCCGGGCAGATGGGCAGCGGCGTCCGCGTCGCGGTGCTCGATAGCGGCGTCGCATCAACCCACCTCGACATTGCGCCTAATCTCAACACCGCGCTGTGCACGTCCTTCGTCCCGGGCGAACCCTATAATTTCACCGGCACCGGCTTTAACCACGGCACGCATACGGCCGGTACCATCGCCGCGGCCGCCAATGGGGTGGGCACGGTGGGCGTTGCGCCTAAGGCCCAGATCGTCGCGGTCAAAGTGCTGTCCGCCATTTCCGGCAGCGGGTCCTTCGGCGGCATCATCTCGGGCATCGTCTATGCCGCTGATATTAATGCCGACGTCATCAACATGAGCCTGGGGGCCGAGTTTCCCCGCAGCGGTTACATCGACGACAATGGCACGCCGGCCGATCCGAGCGATGACGTCAAGGTGGGCGCCAACGAACTCACCGGCCTGATCAACGCCACCAGCCGCGCCACGAACTATGCCTACCAAAAGGGCGTGACCATCGTTGTTTCCGCCGGCAACTCGGCCATCGATCGGGATCACGACGGCAGCTATTTTGTCGTGCCAGCGGACTGCTCACATGTCATCGCCGTCTCCGCCACCGCCCCTATCGGCTGGGCGCTGGATCCGCTCCACACCTCCCTGGACAATCTCGCCAGCTATTCGAACTACGGGCAGTCGCGCATCAGCTTTGCCGCTCCCGGCGGCGATTTCATCTATCCGGGCAATGACAACAGTGTCGTGGGCGGCATCCTCCGTCCTACCTGGGTGTTCGACATGGTCTTTGCGCCGAGCAATCGGGTGGGGGCCAGCAATTTCTACTCCTGGGCCGCGGGCACCAGCATGGCGGCACCGCATGTCGCCGGCGTGGCCGCCATCATCATCGGCCGCCATGGCGGCAAGATGAGTCCGGCCCAGGTCGAAGCAGCGTTGCGCGCCTCTGCCGACGACCTCGGCAAGCCGGGCAATGACGACGCCTATGGCGCTGGTCGGGTCAACGCCGGGCGCGCCGCCACGGAATAAGGCCTCCGCTCATTCCCTGATTCACGCCGGCCCCCAGTGGGCCGGCGTTTTTTTGACACCGGTTCAGCGCGCGCCGGGCGGCGTCCATTTCTTCGCCGCATCCCACGGGTCGGCAGTGGGTCCATTTGGTTTCCCACCGCTGCTTGGGAAACTGTAGGTCGGGGTTGATCCCCGACATGAACGTTGATCGTCAGGCATAAAGCCCGACCTACAATCAAACGGACCCACTTTTAGGTCGGCCTGCGGCTGGCAGGCATTTTCGGTAGCAAGTGGCAACCTCCCGAGCCGGATGCGGTCACCTAAGATATGAAATGGCATTGGTGCTGGAGTCTCGGGTTGCTGGGCGCGGCCTTGGCCGAGGCGACGCCCCAAGCCCCGCCGGCGCCACCGGAGACCCCGGCCGATACGCTCTATCAGGCCGGAAAAGACCTCTTTGACTCGCTGGTGCCCGACGAGGTGAAGGAGCAGTATGAGTTTCCCGACCGGGCGCAATGGGACGACTTGGTGCGTCACCTCCAGGCCGCTCTGGCTGGTGACAGCCCGGCTGCACTCGCGCAGTATGAACCTGAGGCTCGGGCGGCACTGGCGGCCCTCCGCCTTGTTCCGGGCAGCGAAGAATACCAAGACTGGTTGGAAGAACAATTGGACTACATCGAAGCGGCCAAGGAGATGGCGCATCATCCCGCGGCCAAGCCGCCCGCCAAGCCAGTGGGCCAATATATTCCGAACTACGACTTGTGGGTGCAACGCCTGCGGACTCGGAATCGCCCGCCCGGAGCGGAGAAATATGTCGCCCGGTTGCAACCCGTGTTTGTCGCCGGCGGAGTGCCGGGCCAACTTGTGTGGCTGGCCGAGGTCGAATCAGGTTTCAATCCGGCGGCACGCAGCCCGTCCGGTGCCCGGGGCTTGTTTCAATTGATGCCGGCTACGGCGCGGGAGCTGGGGTTGCGGACGATGTTGCCCGATGAACGCACGGATCCGGCCAAGTCAGCCGGGGCGTCCGCCCGGTTGCTGCGCGAACTGCGGGCCAAGTTCGGTGATTGGCCCCTGGCTCTTGCCGCTTACAACGCCGGGGCCGGGCGGGTGCAGCGCACACTCGCCAAAGAAAAGGCCCGGACCTTCGCGGAGATCGCGGACGCCCTGCCGCTCGAAACCCGCCTGTATGTCCCAAAAGTCCTGGCGGTGTTGCGGGTGAGGACAGGAATTGCGCTGGCCGGACCCGCCCGTCCCTGACCATCGATCCCCGGGAAAATATCAGTGCTAAGGAACCATTTCTCAGCGTTCACTCTTCGTCATCCTGAGCAGAGCGAAAGGTCCGCCTGGCTGGCCGGAAGCAGCGGCTCAGTTGGCCGAGCGTTTGCCCGTGAACGTACCGTCGCCGGCGTCGCCGAAGCCCACCTTACCCTTCATGGTGTCGCCCTCGATGGTGCCGGTGTAGGTGATGGTCATATCCTGGTCCTGGGCCTTGACCTTGACGCTGAAAGTGATGGCCGCGCCTTTGAGCGTCCCGGTGACCGGCGCTTCGCCGAACATGCCCTTGTATTGGCCGGAAAGGATTTCGCCGTCCTGCTTGAAGGTGAAAGTGGGAGTGCCGGTGCCCTGGCCAGTTTCGATCTGGAGGTGCCAGGTGACCGTGGCGGTAACGGATGGAGCTGCTGCGGTTTTCAGGGCGGGGGCGGGGGCCTTGCTTTCGGCTGGCAGGGCGGTGGTGGCGATCAGCAAGGGAGCGCTGACGAGGGCGAGCAAACGGTGGAGGGATTTCATTTTAGGAGGGGGTGGAAGGCTTCGACCAGACCAGTAAAGGGACCGGGCCGCGGCGAGGCAAGCGCGCCGGGTCGGAGCCCCACCGAGGTGCGGTCGTGCATGGGTGAGGTCCAGCCCTCGTGCAGAGGCAAGGCCTGCCCGGTCAACGTCTCGGCATGATTGCCGCTCACTCCTGACATGACGTTGTCAGCGGGCATGGTAGAATCGGGAGCGTCACATCAACCCTCAACCCCAGAAATCATGACAACCCAAGCCATCGCCAAACAACTCGTCGTCCTCTGCCGCAAGGCGCAATGGGAGACCGCCCAAAAGAAACTATATGCCGTCAACGCCATGAGCACCGAAGCGGAAGCCATGCCGGGCGCGGCCAAAGAAACCAAAGGCCGCAAGGCCATCATCGCCAAAGGCAAGAAGTTTACCGCCGGGATCGAGAAGCTGCACTCCCTCTCGGTTTCAGAGCCGGTAGTCGGCGATGATGTCTTCGCCTGCACCATGAGCATCGACATGACGATGAAGGGGCAGGGTCGGATGAAGATGAACGAGGTCTGCGTTTATGTCGTCAAGCGCGGCAAGATCATCTCCGAGCAATTCTTCTACTGAACCGCAGCCGCTACTTGGGCAGTGTGAACGCGACGTAGGCATCGCCCGCGGGCCCGCCGATCTTGCCGCCGCCGTTGGCGGCGATCACCACGTATTCGCGGCCCGCGACCTCGTAGATCGCCGGGGCGGCGTAGCCCGCCCAGGGGAGTTCGGCTTTCCAAAGCTCCTGACCGGTATCGCTGTCGAACGCGCGCAACATCCGGTCGGGCGTGCCCCCGACAAACACCAGGCCTCCCGCCGTGACCGAGGCACCGCCCAGATTCGGTTGTCCGGTGACAGGAATCCCTTTCGCCGTCAGCTCGGGATATTCGCCGAGCGGCACCTGCCAAAGGATTTTGCCCGTGCTCAGGTCGTAGCTGGTGAGCAACCCCCATAGCGGCTTCACGCCCGGATAGCCGTTTTGATCGAACAGATATTTGAATCCCGCGTAAGAGTAGGCCCCGCCCGCCGCCAGCACCGCAGGCTTGACGGGCGCGGACGGGGGCTGGTTTCTGCGGAACAGATAATCGAGGAGATCCTGGCGCTCGCTGTCGGAAACTGGCGGTGGTGGTGGCATGAGACCGCGGCCGGTCTGCAGGATGGTCTGGACCTCGGCCTCGGTCAGCCGGTGGTGCAGGCCGAGCAGAGGCGGCACGATGCCGTTGCCATCGCGATTCGGTCCATGGCAGGCCGCGCAATTCTTTTGGTAGATCAATTCCCCACGCGAAGGAGGATACTGCGGGTCGCGTTCACCCTCGCTGCGAGGGAAAACCGTGATAAGGCAGGGCAGGCGGTTCGAGGTGACAAAGAGCCTTTCGCCCGGCAGGTCCACCGCCGCCCCCGACCATTCGCCGCCACCGCGCGTGCCCGAATACACGTTCGGCCGGCCCACCGTAAAGGGGAGGAACCAGCCATAGGTGGCGCGGGCCAGCATCCGTCGCACGAAATCATGCGCCTCGGGCGAGAGATCAGTCACATCATCCAGCCGGAATTCGACCCGGGAAAATTGTTCGGGTAACTCGGGGTCGGGCTGATACGGCGCACTGCGATCGCCCGGGAAGGGCGACGGAGGAGCGCGGCGCAGGCGGAAGGGAAAGATCGGTTTGCCGCTGGTGCGATCGAGCAGAAGCAGGACGCCCGTCTTCGAAATGCTGGTCAGTGCATCGACCTTGCGTCCCTCCCGCGTGATCGTGACGAGGTTGGGTGGCGCGGCGTTGTCGAGATCCCAGACATCGTGGCGAATGCTCTGGAAGTGCCAGAGCCGGCGTCCGGTCAGCGCGTCGAGCGCCAGCACCGTGTCGCCAAAAAGGTTATCACCCGTCCGACCGGCGCCCACGAAATCGGGATGCGCGGCCCCGACGGCCGGATAGACGATGCCGCGTTCCTCGTCCATGGAAAGACCGCCCCAACAGACGGCGCTCCCCTTGATCGGACCGGACCAGGTATCGGCTCCGAATTCGTCGCCGGTCGGGACGGTGTGGAAGCGCCAGAGCTCGGCCCCGGTCCGCACATCATAACCGAAAACGTCGCCCCGAATGCCCGCGGTGACATAAACGTGCTGGTAGACGGCGCCGCCGACCGTCGCGCCGGTTGGCAGGGGCGTCCTCCCATCCTTGCCGAATTCAGCGATGAGCTGCCCTGAGATGGGATCCAGCGCGTAGATCCAGTTTCCGTTGCCCACCAAAAGACGGGGAGCATGGCCGGCGGAGCCGCCCCAATACACGAGTCCGCGTCGCGCGGGCTCGTCTTCCATGGCGGGATGAGCAGGTTCCTCGAACTTGAACCGCCAGCTCTCGCTGCCAGTGGCGGCATCGAGGGCCACGAGCGCCCGGCCGGCCGTCGGTCCGTAGAGCGTGCCATTGATGATAACGGGGGTTGCCTCGATGTTCCGGCTGCCGTCGCCGGAATGATGGATCCACGCCTGCTGGAGCTTGTGCACATTGCTGCGATTGATCTGCGTGAGACTCGAGTAGCGCCGCGATCCTCCGTCGCCTTGCGAACGCGTCCAGGTGGTGAAGCGCGACGCGGGCAGAGTCGACGCCGGGGTGAGTTCGTTCGGCGTCGCTGCGGGAATAATCTGGAATTCAGGCAGACGGAGACGTCCAGCCGGATCTTCGATCGAGAGCGGCCCTGGGTTCTGGGGCGGCTCCGCGCGCGAAGCAGGGGGAGCGTCCGTCACTTGGGATTGCCCCGGCAGCGAACTGGCGAGTGCAGCAGCCACCACCCATGGTCGGGCGCTTCTGAAGATGAATCGCCCAGGATCTTTTTGGGGCATGTGGTTCAGATCTATTCCGTTTTACCTGAGGTTAAATCCGGCGTGTTAATTACCGAATCCCGCCTCGGTGTTCTGTCCCGGCACGTTCGCCCTGACTGAGTTGGGCTTCCAGTTTCGGGCGAGCTCAAGATCACCCGCGACCTTGCTGGTAAGCTCCGTAATATTCACGTAGCCCGCCCGACCGTAAAGCGCGGGGAAATACTGGCCGTCCCGCACCGCGGCGTAATGCTTCCATGCGTCGAG
This sequence comes from Oleiharenicola sp., assembly GCA_025363455.1. Classification (GTDB taxonomy): domain Bacteria; phylum Verrucomicrobiota; class Verrucomicrobiia; order Opitutales; family Opitutaceae; genus Lacunisphaera. The sequence goes on from JANYDW010000034.1 coordinate 33,149, forward strand.
CGCGGTCTCGAGGTGTCGCACGGCCGAACGTTGCTCGTCGGGATTGTGGCTCAGGTCGTAAAGCCCGAGGTCACAGGCGGCGCGGATCTTCTCCGCGTAGGAGAGCGCGAGCCAACCCAGTGCCTCACAGTCGACGAGCGTTTTTCGAAACTCGGTGGCATGGGCGCCCGCGGTCAGGGGGCGCAGGACGGAGACCGATTGCAGCGCGTCGTGACCCGCGCCCTCCAGCGCATCCGCGATCTGGAGCGGAGTCGTTCCATTCATGGGGCGCTTGGCGATGAGATTCGCCCGCCACTGGCGGATGTTGAGCACATTGGCGCCGGGCATCGACTCGCCTTCCGCAAAGTCGAGGACGGTGAGGTAGCCCTTGTTGTCGCGGCCCCGCACCGAGCCTTCGGGAAACCATTTGATGTCGATGTCGCCCCAAAAAAAGCGGGTGACCAGCGGCATCGTCTGCGACGCCGCCTGGAGAGCGCGATAGACTTCGTGGGCCATCACCCCGGGAAAACGCGCGGCGAGCACGCGCTCGAAGTGAGCGTCGGAGAGAGTGGGGTCGTAGCTCAGCCGGCCCAGCAGCATGAAACTGTACCACTGTTTCTCAATGACGAGTTGGCGCGGGCCGGGCTCCGGATCGCGGTCAAGGAAATCGCGACCCGGGCAGTAGCCGTCGGAACCCATGTAGAATCCCCCGAGCTGGCTGGCCGGCGGCATGTTCACCACGTAATCGCGCAGGTAATCCGGATCGCCGAACCGGAAGGTATAGATGTCGTCGTTGCGCACCGTCAGCCACATCTTCGAGGTGGGCGGGAGCAGCGCGAGGGCGGGCTTCACCATCGGCGGGTTGGTGATCGAGTACATGTGCGCGATCGAATATTTGAAACTGAAGTCGAACGGGCCGGGGAAGTCCTTCCAGTGCTTCGTAATCGCGCCAAAGCCGGTCTGGTGAAAGCGATGGATCAGGCGGAACGGCCGTTGCGGTTTCGCTCCCACGGCGTCGCGCACCCCTTCGCCATAGGTGGCCCAGAGCCAGTTCTCCTTGGCTTCGTCGGTGGCGTCGGGCATGTGTTCGCCCGCCGTGATGCCCAGGCCGGCGAGCAGCGGGTAGGTCTTGACCAGCTCCCGCACCGAAGCGCGGGTGTAGGCGATGGTGGCCGGGTTGTCCATCGTGTCGGTGATGCCGTATTTGCCCGTCGCCCCCGAGGTAAAGACATTCCAAGTGAAGAGATAAACGCCGATCCCGCGCGCCTGCGCGTAGCTCATCACCTCGCGCCAGAACGCGATCTTTTCATCGATGGAAATCTTTTTGACGAGCTCCCCCTGCTGGTAGTGCCCATCGGCCTCGGGTTTGCCCTGCCAGACATCATCCAGCGCGACGTCGGGAAACTCCGGCACCTTCACCAGCGAGGGAAAGGGATGCAGGCTCCAAAGCGAAAGCACATTGTAGCGGTCGCGCGCCATTTCATCGAGGAATCCGTGCCAGAAATCCATGGACCACATCTCGGGGATGTTGGCCTGCGAAGCCGTCGCCCGATCGGAGTAGGTCGGCGTCCGGAAATCGAGTGGGAGATTGAACTTGAGGCCGCGGTTGATGATATGCGGGGCATGAACGCGCGAGTCGGAGGCGAGCGCGTCGAGCGTGCCGAGGCGCAGGCTTTCGGCCACGTCCAGTCCGCCATACATCGCGCCCGCGGCGTCTCCGGCGGTCACCTTGATCGCCCCGTCCACCGCCCGATTCACGCGATAAGCCTGCTCGCCCAACGCGTGGTCCACCGCGAAGGTCACCTGGGGTGGGGTGACGCCCATGGATTTCGCCGCCGCGCGAATTTCCTGTTCCGCAAATTCCAAGGGCGCGGCTTGGACCGCACCTCCCGCCAGCAACGACGCGAGAAAAACCGTGGACAGGATGCGGCGCATTTTCAATGGACGGGATGACATGGCCGACCGATTTGTAGCCGGCCGGGATGCCTCTGGGAAGAACGAAAGGCTGCGGCATCCAGCCGCCCGGTTCGCCACTCGGTCAAGCGCCAAGACCCGACATACTTGAATCGATCCGAGGCAGCCCTCACCAGACGTCCACGGATCGATTCGTGCCGGACAGATCCACCCGACCATGTCTTCGAATGTCGTGCCCGCGATTTCCGTCCGGCATTTCCCATGAAATTCTACTGGCGGAATTCATGGGCGTAGACATCCATGTGGGGGCCCCCGTTTTGCAGTTAGAAGCTTCTTAGCCCCTTCCCCATGAAACGATCCATCCCACGCCGTGATTTCATCAAAGGCTCCGCCCTGTTTGCGGCCGGTCTCGCCCTCCCGGGGCTGACCTCCTTGCGCGCGGCGTCCACCCGTGCGCCGCGGCGGCCCGGACCCACGAGCCGCCTCCAGGTCGGCCTGGTCGGTTTCGGCACGATTGCCCACGCCACGACCCCGAATTTCCTCAGCGACCCCCGGGTGCAGATCGTCGCCGTGGCCGACCCGGTGTCCGAACTCCCCAATTATGGTTATGCCGGCGAGTACACCGGCGGACGCCTGAAGGGGAAGCGGTTGGTGGAGGAGTTTTATGCCCAGGACGCCAAGGGTGGTTACACCGGGTGCAAGGTTTATGAGGATTTCCGGGACATGTTTGCGAAAGAGGATCTCGATGCGGTCGTGATCAACACACCCGACCACTGGCACTGCGCGGTGGCGGTGCACGCCGCGCAGCACGGTTTCCATGTTTATGGACAAAAACCGCTGGCGCTGACCATCGGCGAGGGCCGCCGCATCGCCGACGTGGTGAAAAAGCACGGGATCGTGTGGCAAACCGGCAGCCAGCAGCGCAGCACCGAGTATTTCCGCATGGCCTGCGAGTTTGTCCGCAACGGCCGCCTCGGCCAGGTCAAGAACATCAAGGTCGAGTTGCCCGGCGGCCACAAGAACTGGTCAAGACTGGCCGACCGGAAACAGCCGGAAAAGCCGCCGCAGGAATTGAACTTCGACCTCTGGCTCGGGCCCGCGCCCGAGCGGGCCTATACGCCGGCTCTGCAGCAGCTGAACTGGCGACACAACTACGACTTCTCCGGCGGCATGATCACCGACTGGGGTGCGCACCATCTCGACATCGTGCAGTGGGCACTCGGCATGGATGGCAACGGCCCATCACGCGTTGAAATTCGCAAGGTCACCCTGCCACCCGCGACCGACCTGTACAACACGGCCACGGACTTCGATTTCGACGTGATCTACGCCAGCGGCGTGCGGGTCAACGTCAGCAACAACGCCGCCGGCACCAACGGCATCACTTTCGAGGGCGAGGGTGGCCGCTCGCTGTTCGTGAACCGCGACAAGATCGAGACCACGCCGAAGGAACTGATCCGCGAGAAGATCAAACCCGGCGAGATCAAACTCTTCGAGAGTCGACTCCATGAGCGCAATTTCGCGGATGCCATCTATAACGGGACCGAGCCGATCACCCCGATCGAGGTTGGGCACCGGTCGATCACGATCGCGCATCTGGCCAATATTGCGATCCGGCTCGGGCGCACATCGGTCGACTGGAATCCGGCGACGGAACGATTCACCAACGACGACAAGGCGAATGCCATGCTCCACCGCCCGATGCGCTCAGACTATGCGGTGTGACAGGCCTCCCCTTGTTTTCTGTAGGAGCCTGCTTGCAGGCGATGCGGAACGCCCACTAACGGACCAAACAGCGAGTCGCCTGCAAGCAGGCTCCTACATTCCGACCAAGCTAGAGCAGATTTATCCGCTTGCGGCGCCAAAGGTGACCAGGACGCTGGGGCCAATAGACCCAAGGGGATAAACCGAGAGTCTGCCATGGGATTGAAGATCAAGTGGAACGATGACCGGGTGCGCGGGGCCATAACGGCGATCCTCCTCATTGGCCGGGAGCGCCTGCACCGCGGCGAAACCGAGGATCTGGTCAAGGCATCCCTGCACGAGTACCGCGCCGATCCTGTGGGCTACAAAGCAAACAAGGCGGTCTGGGCGGATGCCCGGGAACTCGGCCCACTGACAAAACCCGCGCACGTGGCCTATTATCGAAATCTGCTTCAGGCCACTGACGCATTGCTGAAGAAAATTGAGCAGAACAAACGTCAGTCGAACAGTCTGCTCGAGCTCGACAACTACCTCGTCGCCAGCCTGCAGGACGTGCGATGAGGACCATGTGCTACAAATGCTATTGGCCGGCGCCGCTGTGCTGGTGCGGGTCAATCACGCCCATGCCGACGCGGACGAAGTTCGTGATCCTGATGCATCCGTATGAATTCAAACGAATCAAGGCCAACACCGGACGCCTGACGCACCTTTGCCTGGCCGACAGCGAACTGCACATCGGCATCGAGTTTGACGGCCACGAGGCTGTGCAGGCCCTGATCACCGACCCGCAAAACTATCCCGTGCTGCTTTACCCGGGCCGGGACTCGCTGGATCTGTCGGCGCTGCAGAAAAACGACCCGCAACTCTCAGCCCTCAACTCTCAACTTGCGCAGCGGCGCCTGGTGGTTTTCCTCCTCGACGCCACCTGGCGGCTCGTCCGCCCGATGTTGCGCCTGAGCCCGAGTCTGCAGCGGCTGCCTCGCATCATGTTCTCGAATGCGGCGCCCAGCCGGTATCTTATCAAGCGTCAGCCCGAACCCGGCTGTCTCTCGACGCTGGAGGCCGTGCACGAATTGCTCCTGGCGCTCGACCGTTCCGGGCTCGATCGCTACACGCTTCCCGACCAGTTGCTCGGGTTGTTCGCGCGCATGCAGGAAGTGCAGATCAACAAGACCGCCGAGAATCGCCGCCTCGGAATCAGTCGCTACGATCGTCGGGCCCGTAGTGAAACGAAAACGCCCAAACCGCCACCCTTGCCGAAGCGACGGAGGATTTTTCCGGTGGGGCCGGCGCGCCCGGTTCGCTAGTATCCTGTCAGGTAAGTTCGTTTCAAACGGTAGGAGCCCGTTTACAGGCGATTTGAGGTTCGAGCCGACAGACAGCGTTTTGTATCGCTTGTAAACAAGCTCCTACAGTCGGCCAGGGTCGGGCTATGCCCCTGACCGAGGCATCTCACTTCAGCAGCTCGGTCAGCTTGTCGTTCACCGCAGCCCCCCAGATTTCGTAGCCCTTCGCGTTCGGGTGCAGCTTGTCGGGCATGACGTCGGAGGGCAACGTGCCGTCGGCGGCGAGGAACTTGTCGCCGATATCCAGGTAAAACAGATTTTTGCCGTCGTGGAGTTTCGCCAGGATAGGATTGGCGCCGAGCACGGTGTTGCGGAGTGCCTCACCAGGATTCGCCCGGGGGAAGATCGCGAGCAGGAGGATCTTCGCTTCCGGGAAACGCGTACGCAGATCCAGCACAATCGCTCCCACGCCCTCGGCGATTTCCGCCGACGAGGATGACGGACTATTGTTGGTACCGATCATCAGCATGATGGCCTTGGGGTGGTAGCCCACACCCTCGCCGTCACGGAGCCGATAGAGCACGCCCTGCACGGTGTCGCCGCCGATGCCGAAATTGGCAGTCTTGAGGTTGCCATAGTATTTTTCGAAGACGGCCTTGCCACCGGTGCGCCACCCATCGGTGATCGAGTCGCCCATGAACATGAGGTCGATGGCGCCCTCCTGGATGCGCGCGACATTGTTCGCGTGTTTCTGGCGGTACCCGGGGGCGAGGCCCGGAACGAGCAGGGGGTTCACCCGCGGCGGACGGACGGCGACCAGGTCGGGATACTTGGTTGTGACGGTCTTGGTTGCGGGGTCGACCTGGGCGAGGAACCGGTCGAGAGCATTTTTTGCAATTGCGACCTCGTCTGCCGACGGACGAGCGATGGCCACCGCCGCCGGTACCGGGGCGGGGAACAGGGCTGCCGCAGGCAGGGGGGGCAGGAAGGCGGGTGGAGGGGGTGGCTCCAGAGAGACCACAGGCGCGGGAGCCGGGGCGGGCGTGGGTGCCACAGTGGCGGCAGGGCTGGGGTCGGCCGCGAAGCTGAACGAGGCGGGCAGCGCAAACAGACACAGGGTGAGAACGGCAGTGAGCCGGCGGGTGGCAAGGGGTAGATTCACGGAAACTTTTTCCCCTGAGATGGCCCGGCCGGCAAGGAAAAGCGTCCGGAATTTCCGGCAAGGCTGAAGTGCTACACGTCAGGGCATTTTAATTAAATTCGGAGCCGGTTCAGCACCGGATTTTTTGCCGCAAAAGAACACAGGGAGCACAAAGACAATCCATTCAGCGATTCTTTGCGATCTATGCGTTCTCTCGCGGCTACACTTCAGGTTAAACCGTTCTAAGGATTGGTGGCATATTTGTTTGCCCAATCCCCCGCGCCGGATAATCAGAAGAACCCCATGAAAACCCTATCCATCCTCGTCTTGGCCGGAGTACTGGCCATTCCCGCTCTCGCCGCCGATGCCCCCGCCAAAGCCGCAGCCCCGGCCGCAAAGAAACCCGCCACGTCAAACCCGGCCATGTCGGTGACGGAAGCCAAGATCACCGCGCCATTCGTGCTGAAGGACGGAGCGATTTCCCAGCCGGCGACAACCGAAGTGGGCGCCGGTGGGCGTGCGGTATTCACCTTCAAGGTCGCCACGGCAGGTGAATATGTCGTGGTCGGGGTGGTCAACGCAGCGGACGACGATTCGAATTCGTTCTACCTGAACATTGACGCCGAGCCGACGGACCCGCTGATGATCTGGGACCTGGAGGTGACGAGCGGTTTTGAGGAGCGAACCAGCAACTGGCGCGGGAGCGGCGGGGCCGGAAGCGACGAGTTCGACCCGAAGACCTTCAAGCTCACGGCCGGTGAGCACAAACTCATCATCGGTGGCCGTGAGCCGGCGTCCCTGAAAAGCATCACGATCCGTCCGGCCAAGTGATGTGACCGGGCGCGCCGCCTGATCGCGGGCCGCGCCCACATGCCAGCCTCAACCGGAGCCCAACCTCAGACCGGAATTTTTATCCGCTAATCTGCGCTAATTGGCGCTAATGTCGTTCGACTATCGGCCAGCAAAACCCTCGCGCATGGGGAGATCCTTCGGGCCGCTAAAGATGCCGAGCAAATCCGGGGAGAACTACCTCTTCTTGCGGCGTTTGGCGGTCTTACGACGTGTGGGCTGTCCCTTGGGACGCGACGCATAGGCTTCTGGCCAGAGGGATTCCGGTTCCTCACTCACGAGGTAGTTCAACCTTCCCTTGGCGGTGATCCGGTAAAGGGAAAGGGCATGGGCATGCGGCTTCCTGGGCTGCGGCTCCGAATCTAGGACGACTGCACAGAAATCCCACCATGGTTCCCCGGTACGTTTCACCAGTCTGCCTATCGCCCGCCAGTAGGCGTCTGTCACACCCACCAGCACAACCGGCTCCGTCACCTCGAGAAACATGCCCTGCTTAGTGTGCCGCGCCACGATGCGGCCGTTGCGCGGCGGCTGGCGTTTCCACAGGGTGTTTACCTTTCGAACGGCCGCCCGCGTGGCCGGGATCGGGACATGGAAGAAGCCGGTTTCCAGGGCGAGGTTGGTCTGGATTGGCATGGTGAAATTGATCTGGTGATCAGGTCTAGGTCCGTTGCTTGCGGGTCTTGGAACTGCGGGTAAGGTAAGGGGCTTGAGATTCCTGCACGAGCACCTCGGCAGGGATCTGCAGGCCGCGATGGAGGGCGCGGATCATGCTCAGGCTGAGCGGGCGTTTGCGGTTCATCACCTCCGAGACCTTGCTCTTGCTTTGCATGAACGGCTCCAGGTCGACCGGGGCCAGACCGGCCTGCTCCATCCGGAAGCGGATTGCCTCGATGGGATCGGGCGCGGCGATGTGGAAGTGCTCCTCCTCATATTTCTCCACCAGCAGCGACCACAGCTCCAACTCGGCCTCGTCGGGGGGAGACTTGTCCATGAGCGACTCGACGTGGGCGAGAGCGGTTTGGTAGTCGCGTTCGGTCTTGATGACTTTGGGCTTCATGGCGGGGCGGGTTAGATGGTGGTGGCGTCGATCTTGTCGTATTCGGCGTGGGTGCCGATGAAGCGGATGAAGGCGTAGCCGGTGTTGTAGTGGAGGCGGATGATGAGTCGGTAAGTGTTGCCCTTGATGTTGAAGACGACCCGGTTGCCGGGCAGGGCGTTCGCGGAGCGGTAGCGGGCTTTGATGTCAGTGAATGATTTCCAACGGGTTGATCTGGCCTCGTGGAACCAAGCCTTGAGTGCCTGTTCCGAGTCGGCGTGGCGCTCCCAGAAGTCTCTCAGTGTCCTGCGGGCGATGACACGCATGCGATGGCAGGCAGAGTTCCCAATATGGGAACCATGTCAAGCCCCGTGTTCTGCTTGTTCCGGATCGGTTGGCAGGCAGCACATCAACATCCGCCTCCTGACCCGAATGGCGCTTAGATAACCGTCGAGTGAAGCAGGTCTTCGATTTCATCGTAGTCGGCGGGAAGCGGAAACACGCATGCGGTGGCGGGGACGGCTGAGGAGCTGATAATCTTTGGTGCGCCGCTTCCGCGCCCGAGGTTC
>JANYDW010000041.1 GCA_025363455.1 Oleiharenicola sp.
AAGACCACGACCGGCACGGCCTGACCACGACCCAACGATCCAGCTTGATTACACCCCTGCCCATCCTATGACCAATCCACCCTCAGGGTGGCTGGTTTTGAAGTGGCCACAACTGGCCGGTTTTGAAGTGGCCACTGACACATGGGTCAGCAGTGCGTTCGACAAATACACAGCCAAGCTATTGGAATTCCAGCCCGGCATCGCGCGTGGCATGGCACTGCATCAGATGATGGATCATGAACTCAAGGCCGCTGCAGGACTGCTTCTAACTTGCAGAGCCGGTTGCTCTGGCTGCTGCCACTACGAGGTCGAGATCACGCAGGATGAAGCTGAGATATTGAAAGCGATCGTGCAACAGGGGTATCCGCTCGACCGGGAAAGGCTGGAGGAACAGGCTGCGCGCCAACGGCAGGGCGAGGAGTGGAAACGCATTGGCCATGCGCAAAACCGGTGCGTTTTCCTCGGTGCAGCCGGTAGTTGCCAAATTTATGAAAATCGCCCGGCAATTTGCCGTAAGCATCTTGTGACGAGCCCCGCCAGGGCGTGTACGACAGCAGGTGCCGCGGTCGCTCCAGTGCAAGTATTAATGGCTGAAATTCTGCTCAGCGCCGCAGCCAGTCTTGAACACACGTCAACTGGCTCACTGCCGAAGATGCTGCGCGCTACGTTGCAGTTCGAACGGCGTCTAGCAACTCCCAGCATTCGCATTGGGGGTGGCCTGCACGCCTCGCCTCAACCCGTGATTGTGACCTGCCTGCCAAACCATGTGGTGGATGTGCCATCCATCGCAACCCACGCGGAGGTAAGGACCACTGACGCATTACCCATACACGGTCAGGCCCGCTGACCCGAATGATGGTGTCGTGGGGTGGAAATAGGATGGCAGGGAATGGGGTCTGACGGGAGGAGTCATTAAGATCACCTGACAATTACTGGCAACGCAGCGAAACCATTGGATCGGTAGCGGCCGCGCGTCGCGCAGGAATCCAACTCGCCACCAAAGTGACTGCGATCAGAAGAACCACCACACCCGAATAGGGTATGTTGTGGTAGCCCAAACTCCGCGTACTTACCACCAGTTAGCCCACGAAGTTTTGGTGACCGGCCTGCGACGACGCAGTCGAGATTCGGCCATACCACTTACAATAAACTGGACTGTGCCAGTGAACTCATAATCTGCGACTCTATGCAGTGGCTAATAAATACTCCCCGCAAATTCTGCACTTGGTTAACCTACGCAGTGGGGTTTCTGAGTTCAATCCTCGGCTTCGCCGCCAACAGCGATCAACTGATCTCCCAAGATTTCCAGGAAACGCATCCGCAAAATTGGACTGCTCCTGCAGATCATGGATCCGATTTCACCTGGTGGCTGCCCGATCAGTTTGATGCATTAGTCGTGCCGGTAGCGGGAGGAGTATTGGTGGAATCCAAAAACACCAAATTGGTACAATGGTTAAAGCAGGGCTCTCCGTGGGCATTCTCAGAGCTCCCGATCTTTGGCGTCCGTTACGGAGGGCGTATGATCGTGGTCATTGTGCCCTGGCCTCAATACGCTACGCTCGTGGTGAAAGACCGAATCGGCGTCCGCTTTTCGTTTCCTCATGACCGAGAAAACGCCACACCATGCAACATCGTCACGCTCGCTCGAGGCCCAGATCCGATGGAAGTAGCAGAAGCCTTTCGTGAATGGCGCAAGTTGGCAAGTGACACAGGAGCAATTCCAAAACCATGCTCACTCATCCAAAAAGCGGCCACACTGCCTTCGGTCAAAAGACTTTTTGGCGCACCACAATTCTATCTTTGGGGACCAGCTCTCTTTTGTCGGCATGACGTTGATCGCTCACGCTGGCCTGCGTTTGCTCGTACCTTGCGCGAAAGCAGAACAGAAACTTTTCCAGGAAAGTTAATCTCTCATTTTACTGCTGAACAGAAAGCCGCACTACAGGCGCTTTCGGAGGTAGAGTTCGCCAGTGATTTCCAGACGAGGCAAGTTGCGCAAGCAATCAATAGTGCACTCACCGATCGCGGCTTGTCAGGTCTGCCGTCAACAGCGTCTGCTGCCCTGATCGCTGAAGCCAATACGAGCGCGTTTGCCGAAGCAATGCCTGGCTGGTTGCACACTCGCGAAACGTGGGGAGATGGATTTTCACGACCACTGATCAAAGCTCTGCATGATGCCGGTATTGAGCATGCTCTTCTGCTGCTTAACGATTATCTAGGAACAACCCCTCGGCCCGACGTGGCTCGAGAAGCGCAAGCCTACGGCTACTTACTCGGTCCCTATGATAGCTATGACGCGGTCCATGATCCACACGCCTCAGACGATGATACGTGGGAAACGGCTCAATTCGGCGAGGAAGCATATAGAACAGGTCGTATTCTCAATTCAGATGGTTCCGGCAGGCTTGGGTTCCGTGGCCGTGGATTCGCGTTTTCCGCGTTGTCAGCGGAGCCTTACATGCATGCACGAGTACAAAATGCTTTAGATCAAACATCCTTTAGCGCCTGGTTCGTCGATTGCGATGCCACGGGTGAATGCTTCGACGACTACAATCCACTTCATCCGTTTTCACGGGTAGACGACATCAACGCCCGCCGCCGTCGTCTCCGGTGGCTTTTTGCGGACAAACATCTAGTAGTGGGGAGCGAGGGCGGCTCCGTTCTTTTAGCTGATATTCTCTCGTTTGGTCACGGTGTTCAAACTCCCTACATCGGGCATCTCGCTCCAGAATTCAGTGACCCCAAAAATCCAAGTTTTCTTGGGAAGTACTGGCCTGCTGATCAACCCGACCTTTTCTTCAAATCCATTCCTGCACCGGCTCGACTCGTAACGCCTTATTTCGATCCGACTGTCTGCATCCCGCTCTACCGTGCCGCGGTGGGTGACGAGCTGATCGCCACACATCATTGGTGCTTTGATTCAATGAAGTTCAGCGACCTCTCTGTTCAACGGGAACTTCTCGAGCTGTTGTACATGGTGCCACCACTGTATCACTTGAATCGTGAAACATGGTCAAACCGCCGGCCACAAATAATCCGACATTATGAGTTCTGGTCGCCCCTCCATGCCGAACTGGCGACTGCTCCATTGACTCGGTTCGAATGGCTCGACGCTTCACGCCTCCTCCAACGCACCACGTTCCTTGCTCCTCAAGGTGATGTCACGATCACTGTGAACTTCTGCAATAACACAATCCACGGCTATCCCCCTTTCTCCGCGACCGTTGACGGAGGCCTTCCCATAAAAACCAAGATCTATTTTGCCCTCCCGCCAAAGCAGTGAGCAGCTAAGCGCTGTACGGGAATAAAGAGTATTTAGAGTTTAAGCCAAACCAAGAGGCAGGCGATAGAGACCATGGAGGAGAAGTGAGTGGCGAGTTTCTCATAGCGAGTGGAGATACGGCGGAAGGCTTCGAGACGAGCGAAGAGGTTTTCGATGCGGTGGCGCTGGTGGTAGAGATACTGGTCAAAGGGAGGTTTTTTCGCTCTGCTGTTGCTCACGGCTATGACGGCGGTGCCGCCGAGTTGGTTCACATAAGGGCGATGCTCCGTTTCATCTGAAGATCTCTGCCGCCGGCGACATCGTCGCTGAGACGGCCATCGTCAACACCCGCGAGTGCCTCACCGCCTTCGCCGGGCGTTACCCCGGAGCGACGATCATCATGGAGACCGGCACGCACAAGCGGGCACGCCGGTCGACTACGGCGGGACGCTGCGTGATCATGCGTTTGCCCGCCAACCGGCCGCGACTGTCGTGGCCGGCGTAACGCTTGCGCTTAATCTTGCGGGCCCCCGCAGATGGCGCCAGAGCGAGTAGCATCACAATCTGTTACACCGTTCCTGAAAGAGGAAAGCGATTATATAATATTATATATAAACGAGTTATGGAGGTGAGGGGAGTTGAACCCCTGTGCCCCTGGCCTTCGCACACAGCATCTACCTGCATAGCGTCACTTTGGATCTCGCTTCGGAAGGCGCATGGACGCGCGCTCCTCCCTCGGCCAGCCGTGAAGAAGATACGGCGGCGATGTCACGACAGCATCACCGCTATTCCTGCTGTCGACGTTCCCATCCCCTAGCAGGAGTCAGAGTGGGAACGTGACCGCACTTAGGCGGCCATTAGCATTTCTTCGTTGTTGCCGTTTGTTGTTTTCGAAGGGGGATTAACGAGAGGCCTTCGGCTCTCGACAGGCAGCTGCGCACTCTAACCAAGGGTCGAATCCAGAACACCCCCAAAGTCATTTTCGATTTTGGATTGGCGATTTCCGATTGGGACCGGGTGCGGTCTCAAAGAACAGTCTGTTCGACAAGCTCAGAAAGCCTGAGCCCGGCGAGGGAGACCGGGGAACGTGCCACATCATTGGGCGAAAGCAAGCGGCGGCTGCCTGCGGTCGTGACTCAGTTCCGGTCTATTACAACGACGTCTTGCAGCCGCCAGGCCCTTTTGTAAAACCTTAGGTTGCGTTACCCTTGTTTGATGTACCCTTCGATAATCTTTCCCGATGAATTCCCCTTAGCTGCCGAAATGACGGCTAAGCATGCAAAGCGATATCTTGAATGGTTTCGCTCGGTGGTGCCTGAACGGATTGCGTTGCTTGAATCCGAAGTTCGCAAGGTTGATGTTGGATTGGGGTGGGAGGCAGACTTTACACCCGAGTCGCTCAAGCAGCTCGGGGCTTGGTTTGTCTCAAAGGTAGCAACAGAAGTATGTGAACCTGTGCCGGTCATTCTGCACGAAAGACAAATTGACACGATCAACTACAAGTTGACTGGGGAAACTTACACCAGGTCTTTTGATGTGGGTATTTATTTCGGAGAAATCCTTATTAGAGCAGATCCTCGACTTAAGTGGGATGTCCTAACCAAAGGCACCAAGCGTAACTTAGATTTCGGTCACCTTGTTATTCCGGGCCTTAAGGGCGGTACTTGTAACCCGGTGAGATTGCTCGTGACTATTGCGCATGGCATCGTTCAACGCATTAGCCACATTGGTCCCGGGAGATTGTTTGAACTGTACACTTTTCGTTTCGACAACCTGCGTAATGGTGGGTGACTAAGCAGCAGGTGTTGCTTGCGTGGCGGGTCGGCCTATCGTTCGGTCTTGTCCGTCCCACCTCCCCTTTGATGCCCACTCCCGGTTCCAATTTTCGCGCTGCGCTGGCCGCGGAGAATCCGCTCCAGGTGGTCGGGGTCATCAATGCCTACGCTGCCTTGCTGGCCCAGCGGGCGGGCTTTCAGGCTCTCTATCTTTCCGGCGCCGGCGTCGCCAATCACTCCTACGGCCTGCCTGACACCGGCCAGACCGAGCTGGCGGATGTGCTAATTGACGTCCGCCGCATCACGAAACGCGTCGATCTGCCGCTGCTGGTCGACATCGATACCGGTTGGGATGATCCGGCGGCTACCGTCAAGGCCATGGCCGCCGCGGGCGCGGCCGCGGTTCATCTCGAGGACCAGGTGCCAGCCAAGCTCTGCGGTCATCTCCCGGGCAAGCAACTCGTGTCCACCGCCGACATGGTTGCCCGCGTGAAATCCGCCGTGAGTGGCAAACCGGACCGCGACTTCGTCGTCATGGCCCGGACCGATGCTGCGGCGGTCGAGGGCGTGCCGGCCGCCATCGCCCGCGCCCAGGCCTACGTGGCCGCCGGGGCCGACATGATCTTCGCCGAGGCGCTCCGTTCGCTGGATGATTATCGTGCCTTCACGGGCGCCGTGAATGCGCCCGTCCTCGCCAATCTCACCGAGTTTGGCCAGACGCCCGCCTTCACGCGGGATGAACTCGGTGCCGCCGGGGTCGCACTGGTGTTGTATCCGCTCTCCGCGTCTCGTGCCGCGGCCGCGGCATCGCTCGAGGTTTACCACGCGATCCGCCGGGCAGGCACCGTACAAGCTGTTATCGGGAAAATGCAGACCCGCACCGACCTCTACGCCACCCTCGGCTACAAACCCAAACCGGAATGAACCACAGAGGCACGGAAACACAGAGGGAAACCCAAAGGCATTTATGGCCACGAAGAGGCACGAAAAGACACGATAAACGATCCGCCAATTCCATGATCTCTTTTTGTGAATTCTTGTGGCTAAAATGCTTCTGCCTTTCTCTGTGTCGGTGCCTGCCGGCCATAGGCTTGGCGACGGCTGGTGCCTTTGTGGCTAATTCCTTCCCCGCATGACTTCAGATTCCACACCCAAGACCAAGAAATCGGTGGCCCTTTCCGGGGTCGTCGCAGGGAACACGGCGGTCTGTACCGTCGGCCATTCGGGCAATGACCTGCATTACCGGGGCTATGACATCGCCGATCTCGCGGCGCAGGCCACGTACGAGGAGGTGGCCCACCTGCTCATCCACGAGCGCCTGCCCAACTGCGCCGAGCTCGACGCCTACCGCGCGAAGCTCCGCCAACGCCGCGGCCTGCCGAATGCGCTCCGCGCCGTTTTGGAACAGATTCCCGCCAGCACGCACCCGATGGATGTCCTCCGCACCGGGTGCTCGATGCTGGGCACGCTCGAGCCGGAAAAAATTTCCGCCACTCCGGACGAGGCGCGCGCCATCGCCGACCGGCTGCTCGCCAGCCTGCCCGCGATGCTGCTTTACTGGCATCACTTCTCCACGAGCGGCCGGCGGATCGAAGTTGAGACGACTGAATCGTCCATTGCCGGGCATTTCCTGCATCTGCTGCACCAGCGTGTCCCCTCCGCGACGCACGTGCGGGCGCTCGACCAATCGCTCATCCTCTATGCCGAGCACGAGTTCAACGCCTCGACGTTTACGGGCCGCGTGATCGCGGGCACGGGCTCCGATATCCATTCGTGCATCACCGGTGCGATTGGGGCGCTGCGTGGGGCCAAGCACGGTGGGGCGAACGAGATCGCCCTCGACATCCAGCAGCGCTACCGGACGCCCGACGAGGCCGAGGCCGACCTCCGCGCCCGCCTGGCCCGCAAGGAAATCGTCATCGGCTTCGGCCACCCCGTCTACACGGTGAGCGATCCCCGCAGCAACATCATCAAGGCCATTGCACAGGAACTAAGCCGCGAAGCGGGCGCCCCGGCCTTGTTCGCCGTGGCCGAGCGGATCGAACAAGTGATGTGGTCTGAAAAGAAAATGTTTCCCAATCTGGATTGGTTTAGCGCTGTCGCCTATCATCAACTCGGGGTGCCCAAGCTGTTTTTCACGCCGCTCTTTGTTCTGGCCCGCACCGCCGGGTGGGCGGCGCACATCATCGAGCAGCGCCTCGACGGCAAGATCATCCGCCCGAGCGCCAACTACACCGGCCCGGAAAACCGGGCCTTCGTGCCGCTCGACCAAAGGAATTGAACCACAAAGGCACCAGCTGTCGCCAAGGCTATGGCTAGCAGGCACCGGCACAAAGTCCCAATCCCCAGCATTGGCCACAAAGAGGCACGAAAAGCCACGATAATGGAATCAACCAAACCAGTGTCCTCTTTTTGTGCATTTTTGTGCCTTTTCGTGGCCAAATGCCTCTGCCTTTCTCCGTGTCTCTGTGCCTTTGTGGTTAATTAAAATGAGTTCCCACATCTCCAACGTCCGTCCTGCTCCGGATAAACTTCTCGTCGACCTGGCCGACTACGCGCTCAACGCGCAGATCACGTGCGACGAGGCCTACGATACCGCCCGCTGGTGCCTCGCGGACACGCTCGCTTGCGGCATCATGGCACTCGCCTATCCGGCCTGCACCAAGCTGCTCGGGCCAGTGGTGGATGGCACGAGCATCAAGCATGGAGCGCGGGTGCCGGGCACGGCCTACGAACTCGATCCGGTCCAATGCGCATTCAACATCGGCACGGTTGTTCGCTGGCTCGATTTCAACGACACCTGGCTCGCCGCCGAGTGGGGTCATCCGTCCGACAACCTCGGGGCGATCCTCGGCACAGCGGACTGGTTGTCGCGCCATCAGGCTGCCGGCGTGGCGCCGGCTGCATTCCGCACGACTCTTGCCGTCCGTTCCACGCCGCTCACCGTCCGGGACGTCCTGACCGCGATGGTGAAGGCGCACGAAATCCAGGGCGTCCTCGCGCTGGAGAATTCCTTCAACCGCGTCGGGCTGGATCACGTCCTTCTCGTGCGCATTGCCTCCACTGCGGTGGCCGCAGTGATGCTCGGGGGCACCCGCGAGCAGGTCATCAACGCCGTGTCCCACGCCTGGCTTGACGGTTCCGCGCTCCGCACCTACCGCCATGCGCCCAATACCGGCTCGCGTAAATCCTGGGCTGCCGGCGACGCCACCAGCCGCGGCGTGCGGCTTGCTCTTATCGCGCTGACCGGCGAGATGGGCTATCCGTCCGTCCTCACAGCCAAAACCTGGGGGTTTCAGGACGTCGCCTTCAAGGGCAATGCGCTCCAGCTCGCGCGTCCGCTCGGTAGCTACGTCATGGAGCAGATTCTTTTTAAGATTTCCTTTCCCGCCGAGTTCCATGCGCA
This sequence comes from Oleiharenicola sp., assembly GCA_025363455.1. Classification (GTDB taxonomy): domain Bacteria; phylum Verrucomicrobiota; class Verrucomicrobiia; order Opitutales; family Opitutaceae; genus Lacunisphaera. The sequence continues at coordinate 8,444 of JANYDW010000041.1, forward strand.
GACCGCCGTCGAATGCGCCATGCAGTTGCATCCGCAAGTGCGGGACCGAATCGAACAAATCGCGCGCATCGAGTTAACCACCCATGAGTCGGCCATCCGCATCATCGACAAGTCTGGTCCGCTCCACAATCCGGCCGACCGCGATCACTGCCTGCAATACATGACCGCTATCGGCCTCATCTTCGGCAGCCTCTCGGCCGACCACTACGAGGACAAGGTCGCCGCCGATCCGCGCATCGACGACCTCCGGGCGAAGATGACCGTCACGGAGGACAAGGCCTGGTCGCAAGACTATCTGGACCCGGATAAACGCTCCATCGCGAATGCTGTGCAGGTGTTCTTCGTTGACGGCACTGCCTCGCCCAAGGTCGTGGTCGAGTATCCTATCGGACACCGTCGCCGCCGGGGCGAAGGCATTCCGCTTCTCCAGCAGAAGGCGCGCGCAGCCTTCGCCGCCCACTATGGCGCGGACAAGGCCGCAGCCATGATGGCGCTCTTCTCCGACCGGGCGAAGCTCGAGGCGATGCCCGTGCATGAGTTCATGGCGCAGCTGGTGCGGGCCTGATACCGGTTTCATTTAGGGCTGCCGCTTGTCGGCAGGCCTCGGCCCGGGTGGAACGCGGACTCCGCCGCGTTTTCTTCCCGCGCCTTCTGCGAACCCGTCCAGAGGCCGGGTTCCACCTCCCACATCCAATCAGCCTTTCGCCCCGCAGACGCGCCGGTAGAAATCCACATACCGGCCGACGATCCGATCAGCGGAAAACAGCATCAACGCGCGTTCGCGGGCAGCGGTGCCCATGGCGGAGCGGCGGGTGGGATCGGCGAGCAAAGCTTCGACCGTCCGGGCCAACGCGGCGGGGTCGCCGAAGGGTACCAGCTGGCCACTCTGGCCCGACTCCACCACCTCGGGAATGCCTCCGACCGCAAACGCCACGCTCGGGCAGCCAAAGGTCATTGCTTCGAGGATGCTCAGGCAGAAACTCTCGAGTTCGGAGGTGAAGAGCCCAAGGTCGGCGGCGTTGAGGTAGTCCTCGATGGCTGTGACGTTCTCCCTGATCACGATCCGGTCAGCGACCCCGAGCGGGGCGGCCCCGATCGTCAAAGCGGAGGAATCGCCGCCGGCCAGGATGACGAGCTTGAAGGAATGGCGGGGCTGGATCTGTGCCACGGTCTTCAGGAGCAGATCGATGCGCTTGACCGGACGGAGATTCGAGAGGTGGAGCAACATCGCCTCGCCGGGCGCCAAGCCAAGCTCGGCCCGCACCTCGTTGCGGGTGCGGGTGGGTTTTTGCGGCGCGAAGAAATTGGGAATCACCTCCACGGCGCCGGTGTAGCCGAGGTGTCGGCGGACCTGACCCTTGAGAAATTGGGACACCGTGGTGACACCGTCGGCCGCCTCCAACGCGTGCCGGATGGCCGGACCATAGCCGGCATCGCTGCCCAGTAGCATCACGTCGGTACCGTGCAACGTGACGATGACGCGCGGGCGAGAAGCCGGCGGAAGCATCGACTGTGCGAGCATGGCGGCGGTGGCATGCGGCACGGCATAATGAACATGGAGCACATCGAGGCGGTGGGCCGCACTGACCTCGGCCATCTTTACCGAGAGGGGCAGGGTGTAGTCGGGATACTTGAACAGGTCGTAGTCGTTGACCTTGACTGGATGGAAATGAATTCGCGGATGGCTGCGGGGCAGACGGAAAGGTGGCGCGTGGCTGATGAAGTGGATTTCGTGGCCGCGATCGGCCAGTTCCGCGCCGAGTTCGGAGGCGAGGATGCCGCTGCCGCCGACGGAGGGATGGCAGGTAATGCCAATGCGGAGCGGTCGGTCAGGGGACATCAGAGGTCAGCGGACGGAAGACGGAGGACAGCACGAAAGCCAAACCCCGGATTCCGTCATCCTGAGCCGTGCGAAGGATCCAAGGGGAAGGACGGGCTCACGCCGACCGCGTGGATCCTTCTCCCGCGGACGCGGGATCAGGATGACGAGAGGGGTGGGTTTTAGCCAATTCGTGTCCATTCGTAGTTGGTTGCCCGATCAGAATTTGCTGCTGGCATGCGTGAGCGGAGCGAGCGAACCGAACACGAGGGGGTCGTTGGGCCAGAGTGGCTGGGCGTGGGCCACGCCGGCATTGAGGCCATGCACGCGGGCCCGGGCGAGCTGGAGCTCCACGTAGTTGCGCGTCTTCATCTGCGAGGCGTGGGCTTCCATGGCTGCGGTCCAGGCTTTCATGATTTCGGGGGCGGAGAGGTCGATAAGGACCGGCGGCGGCAGGGATGGTTCCGACCCCGGCCCGAGGGCGTAGAAGAAAAGCCCCCCGATGGCGTGGGGCGTGAGCTCGCGCAGCTCGGCCACGTTGCCATAGCGGGCCAGCCGGGTGGCGTCGCGCACCAAGGTGCCGAGCCGCCAGTGGTCAGGGTGCTGGTTCTGCTCGGTGGTGGGCGAGAGCACCAGGGCCGGGCGCACGCGGCGGAGAATGGCGGCCAGTTTCAGGGCGTGGGCAGAGCGGATCTCCAGGTGAGCATCGCCGTCGAGCTCCACGAACTCGACGGTCGCCCCGAGCACCTTCGCGGCCTTCTCCGCCTCCTTGGTGCGCTCGGCCGGCGTGCCGTTGGTGCCGGCCTCGCCGCGCGAGCAGACGACCAGGTGGACCGGCCGGCCGTGGTGCGCCTCGCGGGCGAGAATGCCCCCGCAGCCAAACTCGAGGTCATCGGGGTGCGCGCCAAAGGCGACGAGCGGGGCGCGGTCGGGCGAAGTGGGTTTGGTCATAGGAGGCGGGTTCGCGGAAATTTGTAACGTATTACGTTACAAATTTCCGGGGTGGGTTTAGAAATTGGTCCAGGCTTCGTCGAAACGGTCGACGGGGTCGCGGGGCAGGAAATTTATTTCAGGCGCGTCAGCTTTGTTCAAGTAAGCCTGCTCGCCCGCGCCGGCGATGTAGTGGGTGCAGTGGATGATGGATTGCATCCAGCGCAGCCGGCTGTCGCGGGTGGGGCTGATCTGCGCTTTGGTACAGTCGGCCGCCGGAAGGGTCAGATATTTTTCGCCGCCCTCGTGAAGGCAGAGCGAACCGTCAGGCCGGCGGCGGGCGCGGACCGTTTCCCCTTCATACGGGACGTCCACGAAAAGGTCGGTGATGTCGCACGCGGCGCGGCGGACGGCAGGATCTCCCGAACGCACCACGCGAACGCCCTCGAGCAGGCCGAGGCTGCGATACATCTCCAAGCAGAAGTCGGCGACGTTGTCCGCGCGCACCTGCTTGAACACCTCGACCCCCCGCGGCCCGACATAAACGGGGAGCTGCCGGGCGGTGTGCGCGGGCCAGTCCGCGGGGATGCGCTTGGCGAAGAGGGGGGACCACTTGCGCTGGGTTTTGTTGACGAAGGTGAAGTTCAAGGTCGCGGGCTGGTCGGTCTTGCCATGGCGCAGCGTGGTTTGCGTCTCGCGCGGATCGTGGTCGCTGTCGTGATAGAAGAAAACGATTTCGCCGCCGATCTCCGCCTGGAGCCGGCGGGCGGTGACGAACTTGGCGTGGAGGAACCGCCGCGGGAAGAAGCCGCAGGGTTGCTGGCCAAAGCAGATGATCGGGGAAAGCATGGGGTTGGCCCGCTAATCACGCGAACCGACGCGAACGGGGAAGGAAAGGGTGGGGGTTCATTGGCGTGAATTCGCGTCATTCGCGGGCAAAACTGCCTGGAGCACCAGCGCGAAGATCATGCAGGCGGCGCAGCCGATGAGATTATACCAGAGATAGGAGATGCTCAGGGTGGCGTAGAGCACGAACACAAGGGTCTGGGCGACGACCGCGCCCCAGAAGACCGCGGTGCCGCCGACGCGCTTCAGGAAGAAGGCGGTGAGGAACAGGCCGAGCACGACACCATAGAAAATGGAGCCGAGGATGTTGATGGCCTCGATGAGGTTCTCGGCGAAACCAGCGAACAGCGCGAAGCCGATGGCGAACAGGCCCCAGAAAGCGGTGAACCATTTCGCGACCCGGACGTTTCGCGATTCGTCGTGCGCGGCAAGGGGCCGCAGCTGGCGCCAGAGGTCGATGGTGCTGGTGGTGCCGAGGGCGTTGAGCTCGGAGGCCTTGGAGCCCAGCGCGGCGGCGATCATCACGGCCACCAGCAGCCCAACCGCGCCGTGCGGCAGCTGGGCGACTATGAAGCTGATGAAAACGTAGTCGGAGTCCTTGGTTTTGGCGCGCGGGTCAGCGGCGCTGAGAGCGGTCTTCGCTTCCGCACGCACTTGTTCGGTGGCGCGTTGCGCGGCAATGAGCGCGGTCCGCGCAGCGATCTCGGCGGCCGGATCATGTGCGGCGCGGGCGGCCTGCCAGGCGGCGATCTTTTCCCGTTTCACGACGTGCAGGCCCGCGTGCTTTTCCTCCAAGGCGCGGAAAACAGCGCCGTTGGCTCCGGCGGCTACCCGGCTCCATTCCGCCTGGTTGTAGAAGATCGGGGCGGGCTGAAACTGGTAGAACACAAAGACGAAGACACCGAGCAAGAGGATGAAGAACTGCATCGGGATTTTCAGGAGCGCGTTGAACATCAGGCCGAGCCGGCCCTCGCGTAGCGAGGCGCCGCCGATGTAGCGCTGCACTTGCGACTGGTCGGTGCCGAAATAGGAGAGGGAGAGGAAAAGCCCGCCGAAGAGTCCGCTCCAGAGCGTGTAGCGTCGGGCCGGATCGAGGGAGAAGTCCACGGCCTCCAGCTTGCCGAGCGCACCGGCGAGATGAGCTGCCCCGCCAAAGCCGAGCCCGTCGGGCAGCCGTTGGAGCACCACGATAAAGGCGGTGACCATGCCCGCGAAGATCACCCCCATCTGCCATTTCTGGGTCAGGCTGACGGCGGCGCTGCCCCCCGTGACGGTGTAGACGATAACGAGCAGGCCGGAGCCGATGATGGTGAGATCGAGTCGCCAGCCGAGCACACTGGAGAGAATAATGGCCGGTGCGTAGATCGTGACCCCGGCTGCGAGGCCGCGCTGCAGGAGGAAGAGCCCGGCGCCGAGCAGGCGGGTTTTGCCGTCGAAACGCTGGCCGAGGTATTCGTAGGCGGTGTAGACCCCAAGCCGGCGGTAGATCGGCAGAAAGACCGCGCAAATGATGATCAGCGCGAGCGGCAAACCGAAATAATTTTGCACGAAGCCGAGGCCGCTTTCAAAACCCTGGCCCGGGATGGAGAGAAAGGTGATGGCGCTGGCCTGAGTCGCGGCGACCGAGAGGCCGATGGTGAACCAGCCGGTGGATGAGCTGCCTTTCAGGTACGTGTCGAGCCGGTCGGTGTGGCGGGTGTGCCACGCGCCATAGCCGGCGATCCCGACCATCGTCCCGAGCAGCACGATCCAATCCAGCAGGTTCATGCGAAGGCGCGCGAGAACAGGGCGAGGCCGATTACGACCAAGATGAAACAGCCGAGGACCAGCAGGTAAACCCCACGCCAGGTCCGGAAGCCCGGCAGGCCGGTCGAGTCATCGTCGGGTTCTTTCATGTGGTAGGGCGCGACCGCTGGGCGCGCCGAAAGAATAGACGGCGGGCCCAGCGGTCCCGCCCTACCTTCAGATATACGCAGTCAGGATTCATTTCCCGAGCGAAAGCAGATTGGCGAAGAGCCGGTAGGCACCGGGCACTCCGGCGGGCAGCTGCCGGAAAAAGCCAACGCCGGTGTAGACGTAGTGGCCCTTGCCATAGGGGGCGACCAGCAGGCCGCCCTTGAGCGGGGCTTCGCCGGGGTCGCTCATGCCAAAGAGCGCGGTGTAATGTTCCTCGTCCCACTTGCTCGCGAAATAGGCGCCCCGTTCCTGCACCCAGCCCTCAAAGTCGGCCGGGCCGAGTTTGTTCGGGGCATTCACGGCGGCGTGGTCGGGGGTGAGGATTGTAACCGGCGCGGTTTCGTCGGTCACGCGGAGTGCCGGAGCCTGGCCTTCGATCGAGAGCGGATACGGTCCGAGCACCGGGGCCTGGAGACCATTGGGCCGGTTGTATTGGGCAATGACGGTGCCGCCCTGCTCGACCCAGGCCAGCAGACCCGGGAACGCTTCCTTCAGGTCCGAGCGCTCGTTGAAGGCGCGCACGCCGATGACCACGGCGTCGAGGCCTTTGAGTTTTTCCGGGGTGAGGTCGACGCCGGCAAGGCGGTGGACGACGTAGCCCATCTGCTCGATGCATTCGGCCACGGAATCGCCGGCGCCGGGCAGATAGCCGATGGTCAGGCCCTTGGTGGCCAGCGGAAAGCTGGCCAGCCGCGCGCGGGCCGGCGGTTGCAGGAGCAGCAACGGCAGGTGGGCATAGTTGAGCACGATGCGCTGGTTGGAGTAGCGGTGGCCATCGACCTCGGCGACGGCGGAAAGGCGACCGCCGCCGCCGCCGGCCGGGGCCGTGACGGTGAAGGTGAAGGCGGCCTTGTCGCCCACATTCGGCAAACGGAAATCCTGCGGTCCGGTGTTGATCGACCAACCGGCAGGCACCTCGATGCTCAGCCGGCCATGCGAGTTGGCGCGGGCAGCCGTGACCTCGATCGTCACTTGCTTGGTCCCGCCGGGCGCGACCAGATAGATGTCGGAGTTCACCGCAAGCGAGACGGGCGGGATGACATCGAGTCGATGGCGCTGCTGGGCCGGGCTCGCGCTGGCGATAATATTCACAGGTTCGTCGGTCAGCACGAGGGTCTGCCCACCGATATCAAAAACATATTCGACAGAGAAAACGGGAGGATTCTCAGGGCGACCGATCAGGGTAGGTTCCTCCACCCGGAAAACGCCGGCAGTGCCGTCGCGACGCAGCCAGTATGGCTGGCTCGGAAATGTGAGGACCGGAATGCGATATTCCGAAGGGGTCGAAGTGAACAAGTAATAGCCCGAGACATTCCGCTCGATTTTCTTCTCGGTCTTCAGGCTAGGGAAGCGGATCGCTTCCAAGCGGACAGGAACGGGTCCGTCCACCGTCACAGAGAAAGCGAGCTCAAGATTTTCACCGGGTACGACCTCGGCGTTCGGCACAGTGGTTTCGACCTTGAGGCCGAGGCAGGCCTGGAGGATGTGGTCGAGCTGGGCACACTTTTCGGCGATGAGCGGGTCGGTCGGCAACACGGCGAGCTTGGGACGGAGCTGGAGCAAGGCCGGCACCGAAGCGGCGGGTTCGGCGACGTTAAACTTCGCGATCGCATCGTTGACCAACGGGACAAGCGCGGCGCCACCCGACACACGGGCCCAAGTGGTATCGACGCCGTCCATGAGATCGGCCGTCGGGGCGTCGCCCGCCAGGATCATAAAGCTTTGTTCGTTGGCACCGGTGCGGCCGCGGTTGGCGGCCCCGGCCAAGCCTTGGGTCTGGTGCATCGAACGGCTGCGCGCGGCGATGATGCCGAATTCCTCGCCACTTACCGGGTCCTTGCCGCCGATGTCCTGCTTGATGACGGGAAAATTGAGCGGGCCCGGACCGGCATTGCCGAAGCGGAAGGAATTCCAGAGGATACGCTTGGCCTGCCAGGGCTTGAGCCCCTCCTTCAATTGTTCCGGATAAGCCTGCGGATCGCCGGCCAGCTTGAAGGCTTCGACGGCCAAAATGGCCGAGGCGGTGTGCTGGCCGTGTCCGCCACTGCCGGGCGGGATGGGAAAGCGCGTGACGATGACGTCGGGCCGGAAGGTGCGGATGACGCGCACCACGTCGCTTAGGACGGCGTCATGATCCCAGAAGCGCAGGGTCTCCTCGGGCGATTTGGAAAAACCAAAGTCGATGGCGCGGGTGAAAAACTGGCGGCCGTGGTCGAGGCGACGGGCCGCGAGCAGTTCTTGCGTACGGAGCACGCCGAGCTTCTCGTCGAAGTCCTTGCCCAGCTCGTTCTGGCCGCCATCACCGCGGGTGAGCGAGAGGTAGGCGGTGCGATGGCCCCGGCCGAGCGACAGCCACGTGATCAGCTCGGTGTGCTCGTCGTCCGGATGCGCGCCGATGTGCAGCACGGAGCCGGTGTTGGCGAAGCTGCGCAACTCCCGCAAGATCTCCGCGCCGGAGGGCGGCTCGGCGGCGCGGAGGAAGGGAACGAGGGCGAGGATGAGCAGGGCCGGGCGGCAGCGCCGGAGCAGAGCGGACATCACGGCGATTACTTTTTGACGGTGAAGGCGGCGGAGAACCGGGTGTTCTCCCAAGTAATGGTGAGCAGGCCGGCGCCGGTTTCCTTGTTGTTCGCGACGGCGAGGGCAAGTTGGTCGACTGTGGTCTCGATCGCTTCCTTCTTCAGATCAATGCGGGCGAGGTCGTGGGCCTCGTCGACGGGCACGCCCCATTTGCCGAGGATGGTGCTGAAGGCCAGCTTGGAGACCCCGGTCTCCGACGGAACAATATAGAGGGTGTAGGCGCCGGCGGGGATGACGGTTTCGCCGAACTGGATCGGCTGCTGGGTGAGGAGGAGCGTCGCTTCGTCCGAGCCGAGGCGGTCGGCCTTGTCCCATTTCACAAGGCCGCCCCAGATCTTGCGGGTCTCGCCGGTCTTGGGGTCCTTGCTGAAGGGCCGGCCGTAGGTGACCGTGACGCGATTGCCCGTCTTCCGGTCGACACCGATGACAGCGCTGGTCGTTTCGTGCGGGCTGACGCCGCCGCTCGAAGCGACACGGGGTTTGGCCGCGGCTGAGGGTTGCGCGGCGGTGGATGCGGACTGGGCGAGGAGGGAGGTGGCGCCGGTGAGGACCAGGGCGAGGGCGGCGAAGGAGGGACGGATGAAGTTCATGGAATTACCTGCGGGTGGATTATTTCAGGTGGCCCGCCGCGCAGCCGGTAAGTTGGCGCGCGGCGGAGGGAGAAACGAGGGCGGACCGGCCGCCCCCGGAAGCCTGTTATTTCAGGCTGGCGAGCAGCGCGTTGTTCAAGCGGGTGTATTCCTCGCCGAGCGAACCGCCAGCCTTGGCCGCGAGCTCCAGCGACTTCAGAGCGGCGGCCCGGGCACCGGCATTGTCACCCATTTTGGCGTGAATCAGACCCTTCCGGTAAATCATCCACAACTGATCGGGCTGGGCGGCGATGGCGGCGTCCATCCACGCCGCCGCCTTCTTGAGGTCGATGTTGTTTTCAAAGTAATACATCGCGGCGGGGAAGTAGGGGAGCTTGTCGCCGCCCGAGGCCATGACCGCCTCGATCTGCGGGACGAGGATGGACTTCACATCCACGGTGAGGGCCACGGGCACGCGAACGTTTTCCCAGGCGATGTTGAGGGTGGCGGACTCATCGCGCAGGTCGTTGAAGCTGATGTCGAGCGATTCGACCGTGGTGGGAAGGAGGACCGGGACTGCCTTGATGCGGGCGACGTCATTTTTCTGATCGTAGGAATAGGCGCCCCACTGCGACATGTTCTTGTGGATGATGATGGCCCAATCGGTGGCGCCGGGAATGGTGAAGAGTTCGTAGGTGCCGGCAGGGATCTCGGTGCCGTTGAGCTTCACCGGGGTGCTGAAGGAAACCTTGGTGGAGGTGTTGGCCCCGGTGCGCCAGACTTTGCCATAGGGTTCAAGGCCGCCGAAAATTTTCCGGCCCTTGAGACCGGGGCGGGCGTAGTTGATTTGGATATCGGTGAGGCCAACGTGTTGGGTGACCGTGGCGGCCGGGCTGGCTTCAGGGAAGTTGAGCTTGGGGGCGGCGGGGGTCTGGGCGAAGAGGCCGGTGGCGAGGCACAGGCCGCTGAAGGCAACAAGGCCGGTGCGGAGCGATTGGGTTATCATAGGGTAAGGAGGATCGGGGATGGATATAACCAGATGGGGGAAAAGGACAAGTTTCAGGACCGGGCAATCAGGCCTTTTTATTAAGGAGCATTGCCACCACGGGCCAGTCGGCCGCTGCGAGGTCGTAAGACTGTAGTTCCGCGGGTTTCACCCAAGCGATGGCGGTGTGCTCGAGCGGATGCACTGCGGGCGAATCCGGAGTCAGGGCGCATACAAAGGGGATCATCTCGATGACCACAGTCTGGTAGTCGTGGATGAAGGGAGGCAGCGCATGGGCGACCGTGATGGCGCAACCAAGCTCCTCATGAATCTCCCGGATGATGGCCGCGGCGGGGGCCTCGCCCGGTTCGACCTTGCCGCCCGGGAATTCCCATTTCAGGGGGAGCAGCTTGTGCGGGGGGCGTTGGGCGATGAGAACGAGTCCCTCCCGCTCGATGACGGCGCAGACGACGGGAACGGAAACGGGAGAAGCCACTGGTCATACACAACGCACGGAAGAAAGACGGCGACAAGGCATTATGTTTTCCGCAACTTTTCGAGGCCGAGCCGGGTTTTTCTGGTATGAAAACATTCCTCAAGGTCCTTTTAATTGCGGCCGTGCTCGTCGTGGCGATCAAGCTCAGCCCGGTGATCTTCATCGGGGCCTTGCTTGGTTTGATTGCAGCCGCAGTGCTTGGCGCGGTCGGGATTTCCTTGGTAGCGGTGCTGCTGGCCGTGCTGCTCGCTTTCACCCTCGCGCTGTCTCCCATTTGGATCCCGATCCTTGTGATCATGGGACTGGTCAGCCTTTTCCGGAAAGGCAGCAATCCGGCCGCGACTCCGATCGTCACGGCGTGAGTGGTTCATGCAGCTAGGCGGGCGTCGGTTTCCAGACCGACGCCTTGCACGCGACGCAGCCTGTCGCCGGTGTGGAACGCGGCGACCACCACGGACACTTGCCTCGGGCGGAATCGCCTGACTCAATCCGCGGCATGTCGAAATCGGCGGGACGTCCGCAGCCCTTTGTCTCCCGTCTCAGCCTGGTGGGGCGTCGCACTGGGCGAGTGAAGACTTTGCCTGGCTTCAAAAAGCAGCACCACACAGTGCCCGATGCAGTCAATGCCGCGACCGCGGCGTTTCTTGGCAAACTATGCGCCGGGGAACTGGCGGCGGAAGGCGAGCAGTGGTTCCAGCGGGCCAAGGCGGCTTTCGGCTACAAGCGCGCGGAACTGACGCTTGAGGTGGCCAGCCCGATTGCCGTGCTGGCAGCCAAGGATTTCACTCTCGAAATCGCTTACGCACTCGAGCCCGCGGATCCCGCTGGTTACGGCGTCACCCACACGCTGCACAACCTGAGCGGCGGCGAACTGATAGAGCGGTCGGAGTTCGAAGAATTATTCGCCCAAATGTTCGAGGGAATGGTCTTCGGGCTGACCAAGGGCACGCAGGTGGAGGCGGTGATCGATGCGGTCGAGGCGCAGACGGGAGTAGGCGGGCTGACGGTCAGTTATCCGTCGGACTACCGGCATTGCGTGCTGGCGGTTGTGGGCGTGGACGCCGCGGTGGTGTGCGACGGGGCCACGCTCGAAATGCGGTTTCCGCGCCCGGGCTCGCCGCGGGAGTTGGTGGCGGCCTTTGCGGCGGTGCGGTCGGCCTTTGTGCTGAGCAAGGATGCGGTGCTGGCGGGATTGCTTTAGGCAGGGCGGCGAGTCCCTTCGCCGCCGCGGCGCGGAACGGAGTCCGCGCCCTACCAAAGAAAGGGCGGCCGGGGCGGGCCGCCTGAGAGAACAAGTAGGATTAGGAGAACGAGAACAATTTATTTGATCATATCCGCCACGAAGGCGCGTTCCTCGACGAGCTCCTTGTTGGTCGCGGCGATCTTGGCCTGGGCGAACTCGTCCATCGTGTAACTCGTGATGACCTCATAGCTGCCGGGGGTCGTCGTACGGACAGGCATGCCGGCCCAGACATTGGCGTCGAAGCCGTAGCGGCCCTCGCTCTTCACTGCGACGGAATGGATCGCGCCCGGCGTCACGAGCGAGCGAACGTGGTCCACGAGGGCGTTGGCGGCGGAGGCGGCCGACGAGGCGCCGCGGGCGGCGATGATGGCCGCGCCGCGTTTACCGACGGTCTCGCAGAACGGGCCCTGCAGCCAGGCGCTGTCATTGATAACCGTCGCAGCTGGTTTCCCGTTGATCGTGGCGTGGGCGAAGGCGGGAAACATCGTCGGGCTGTGGTTGCCGTAGATAAAGATGTCCTTCACGGCGGTGAGATCGACGCCGGCCTTTTTGGCGAGCTGGGTCTGCGCGCGGTTCTGGTCGAGGCGGACCATCGCGGTGAAGCGGTCAGCGGGCAGGCGCTTGGCCTGCGAGGCGGCGATCATGCAGTTCGTATTGGCGGGATTGCCCACGACGGCGACGCGGGCGTCGGCAGCCGCGACGGCGTCGATGATCTGGCCCTGGCCGATGAAGATCTTGCCATTGTCCTTGAGCAGGTCGGCGCGTTCCATGCCGGGGCCGCGCGGCTTGGCGCCGACGAGCAGGCACCAGTTGGCGTCTTGGAAGCCGATGGCGGCGTCAGAGGTCTGGACGATGCCCTTGAGCAACGGGAAGGCGCAGTCATCGAGTTCCATCGCGACGCCCTCGAGGGCCTTGAGGGCCTTCTCTATGGGCGCCTCGATCAGCTGGAGAATAACCGGCTGGTCGGGTCCGAACATCGCGCCGGAGGCGATACGGAAGAGGAGGGAGTAACCGATCTGGCCGGCGGCGCCGGTGACTGCTACGCGGATGGGTGTCTTCATGGGGAGGAGGAAAAGGAGTTAACCACAATGCGGGCGGGTGGGAAACGCACAAATTGCGTAAGGCCTCGCGGATTTGTTGTAGGTCAGGTAAATTGCGGGGCGAGGGCGGCGTGAATCTCGCGGACCATGACCTCGGTCGATTGCCAGTCGATGCATGCGTCGGTAATGCTGACCCCATAGCGGAGGTTAGCCTTCGGTTGGGGGAACGGCTGACTGCCGGCGTTGAGGTTGCTCTCGACCATGGCGCCCATGATGGAGCGGTTACCGGCGGTGATCTGGGCGAGGAGCTGGCGCATGACGTCGGGCTGAAGTTCAGGCTTCTTGGCGGAATTGTCGTGCGAGCAGTCGACCAGGATGGATTTCGGCAGGCTCGCCTTGGCGAGGAGGTCCTCGGTCTGCGTGATGTGGGCGGGCGAGTAGTTGGGACCGCCGCCACCGCCGCGGAGCACGACATGGCAGTTCGGATTGCCGCGGGTCACGATGGCAGAGGACGCACCCTCCAGGTTTATACCGAGGAAAGTCTGGGGCTGGCCGGCTGCCTTGATGGCGTTGATGGCGGTCGTGATGGAGCCGTCGGTGCCGTTCTTGAAGCCAAGTGGCATGGAAAGGCCCGAAGCCATTTGGCGGTGGGTTTGCGACTCGGTCGTGCGGGCGCCGATGGCGCCCCAACACACGAGGTCGGCGACATATTGGGGCGTGATAGGATCGAGGAATTCCGTGGCCGTAGGCAGGCCGAGGTCGATCACATCGCGGAGGAAGGTGCGGCCAAGGCGCAGGCCGGCGGCGATGTCATGCGAGCCGTCGAGATGAGGATCCATGACCAGACCCTTCCAGCCGACGGTCGTGCGCGGTTTCTCAAAGTAGACGCGCATTACGATCATGATGCGGTCGGCCACCTCCCGGGACAGGTCGGCCAGCCGGCGGGCGTAGTCGCGGCCAGCCTGAATGTCGTGGATCGAGCAGGGGCCGATGATGAGCAGGAAACGCTTGTCGTCAGTGAAGATTAGGCGGTGGATCTCGCTCCGGGCTCGGGCGATGAACTCGGCTTGGGCCTCGGTCTTGGGAAGATCCTTCAGCAGGGCGGCCGGCGAGGGCAGGGCCCTGGTTTCGACGACGTTGATGTCCGATATTTTCTGCACAGGAACCCAAAACTGCGGAGTGCACCCGGTGGGGCAAGCTTTCGGTGGTTCCTTGACACACCTGATGGGTGGGCAAAGAAAAGGCCGGTCGTGTACCCCTACACGACCGGCCATTGCTTTCTTAGTTACCCCAAAACTCCTGCTAGGCAGGAGAAGCGTTAAATTGGATGATTGAATTGATAGTTGGTTCCGACGTTTCGTCAAATGATCCGCTGGACTATCAGAGAACAATCTTGATTAAGCTGATATCGTGCCAAATGTTTGACGATTCATACAGTGATTTACTTCCTTACAGATAATGACTTAACCACAGCATCAGCTGTGCTCCGAGTGCGGGGATCCGACGCTAATACCTATTTGCAGGGACAATTCACGCAAGAGCTCGGACTGGCAGATGGAGCGGTGGCCTACGGTCTATGGCTCGACCAGAAGGGAAAGGTACTGGCAGACAGCCACGTGCTGCGACTGGCGGACAACACGTACCTCGTGGTAAGCTTTTCCTTATCTGCGGCCCAACTCCTCCGGCGGCTGCAGGCCTACCTCATCGCCGACGAGGTCGAGCTGATGGATGAATCCACGAACTGGACTGGCGTGCTGCTTTGGGGCCCGGGGGTTGCGGAGATCAACCCTCCGGCCGGCGGGCTGGTCCTGCCCAGCAGGCGTGCTGGCTTGGGCGGTGTGCAATGGCTGGTGCCGGCGCAATGGAGCGGAGACGTGACTGCTGAGTTGAAGAAGCGGGCCGCAGTCAAAAGCGACCGGACTGGGGCGGAACTCGCTCGTTTGCGCGCAGGTGTGCCCGCTGTGCCGGTGGACATCGGGCCGCGGGACCTGCCGAACGAAGGCGGCCTCGACGAGGTGGCGATTTCCTACACGAAAGGCTGCTACCTCGGGCAGGAGGTGATGGCGCGCCTGAAAAATCTTGGACAGGTGCGCCGGCGCCTGCATCTGGTGCAAGGTGTCGGCGCGCCACCCAAGTCTGGCACGGCGCTCCACCAAGGCGATCGCAAGGTTGGGGAGACGCGATCAGCCGCCGCGGACGGGAAAAACTTTCTCGTCATGGCAATGATTTCGCTTGTGAACTTCGATCCGACCGCCGGCCTCAGCCTGGCGCCCGGCGCCAACCCGGACCTCAGAAATCTGCGCCGTGTCTGAACTCGAGAAAATCACGGAGCTTTGCCTTCGGCTGGGTGCGGCTCCCGCACAGGCGGCAACGATGGCCCGCCAGCTGGTGAAACGGGCCGACCAGATTGCGATGGAGCGGGGCCTTGCCCGTGAGGAGGTGATGGCCCAGCTGCTCCGGATCCTGGTGCAGGGCCACCAGGGCAATGTACCTGCGGAGTTCAAGCCGCCGGTCGCGCGCCCGGAACAAAGACCACCCTGAAGGAAGGGGATTGAGGGTAGGCTTCACTGTTCCTTAATCGATCTTAAGGCATGCTCAGGCCAAGGCGATATCACTGGCCCAAGATTACCGACCATGGCCCGAAATTGGAGCGGAAAGATGGAGAGGACGGCAAAAGCAGGCGTCAGCCGGTCGGTGGGCGGGGCTTGCGATCCCGGCTTGCCCAAAGGCATCCAACAAGATTGAACCAACCCCCTAATTCCCTGTCGGATTTCGCTCTTACCTTTAATGAATGCTGCTGTAACTCCCGTTCACGATTCTCGCAATGCCCCCGGTCGCCTGATGCGCGTCGGCCTGTTGTCCCTCACGGTGGCCCTGACCGGTGGATCGATGCTGCGCGGGCAGACCGCGGACTACACCTATTCGACCATTGCGGGCCTTGCGACCCTGCCTGGCGGCAAGGACGGCTCAAACGGGGGTCGGTCGCTGCCGTTGTTCAACCGGCCGATCGGCCTGGTGCTCAATTCAGCGGGTAATCTTTATGTGGCCGACGCAGGCAACAATGTCATCCGGGTGGTCACACCCGCCGGCAGCGTGACCTCTTTTGTCGGCACGGTCGGCTACCTGGGCGGCACCGATGGCAGCAAAACGGACACCACCGTCAGCTTGACTTTCAACTCACCCCAAGGCCCGGCGGTGGACAGCTCGGGCAACCTGTATGTCGCGGACTACAAGGGCTCGACCATTCGCAAGATCACGCCGGCAGGCGTGGTTTCAACGCTGGCCGGGACGGCCAATACCACGGGTAGTACGGATGGAACTGGCAGTGCCGCGCGGTTTCTCGAGCCGAGCGCCGTGGCAGTTGATGCCACCGGCAACGTCTTTGTGGCAGATAGCGGCAACCACACCATCCGCAAGATTACCCCGAACGGGGTGGTCACGACCTTCGCCGGCACGGCTGGGTTCCCCGGGACGGCGGACGCCACCGGCAACGCCGCCCGATTCAATTATCCCCGCGGCCTGACCTTTGATCGATCCGGCAACCTCCTCGTGGCGGACAGCACCAACAATACCATTCGCAAGATCACCACCGCAGGGGTGGTCACGACCATTGCGGGCTCGGCTGGCGCCGGAGGCAGTGCGGACGGTTCGGTTACCGCGGCGCGTTTCAATTTTCCCAACAGCCTGGCCGTCGATGCATCGGGCAACATCTATGTGGCCGACGAGAACAACCAGACGATCCGCCTCATCTCCACCGACGGGTCGGTCACCACTCTCGCTGGCCTTGCCGGCAACATCGGGCGCGTGGATGGGACGGGCAACCAGGCGCGCTTCGATCACCCGACCGGGGTGGTGGTCGACAACAATGGCAATGCCTATGTCGCCGATTACGGCAATCAGTTGATCCGGCGCGTGACGCGTGCGGGGCTGGTGACCACGGTCGCTGGTGTCGGCGGCATCGCGGGAGCCGTCGATGGCACCGGCTACAGCCTCGACCCTTCGCTGTTGAGAAATCCCTCGGGCATGACCGTGTCCGCGGCCGGAGTCGTTTATGTTGCCGACAGCGGTAACAACAGCATCCGGATGCTGACCCCCGCGGGGGTGATGACGACGCTGGCTGGCAGCGTTAATGGCAACGGGATCGCCGACGGGACCGGCACAGCCGCGCGATTCTTTTCGCCCAGTGGCGTGGCGGCGGACGCCGCGGGCAACGTCTATGTGGCCGACACCGGCAACCACCTCATCCGCAAAATCTCCCCGGCCGGCGTGGTCACCAAACTGGCCGGCATTGCCCTGACCGTGGGCAGCGCGGATGGTCCAGCCAGCAGTGCCACCTTCAATTATCCCAGCGGCATCGTGGTGGACGGCTCGGGCGCAGTTTATGTGGCGGACAATGGAAGCCACACGATCCGGAGGATCGGGACGGACGGCGTGGTCGGTACTTTTGCCGGCAGTCCGGGCGTGGCGGGGAGCGCCGATGGCTCCGGGACCGGAGCCCGCTTCAACCATCCGCGCAGTCTGGCGATAGATGGCTCCGGCAATATTTATGTGGCCGATTCGGGCAACCACCTCATCCGCAAGATTACGCCGGCTGGATCCGTCTCTACACTCGCGGGCGGCGCGGGTGTCGCCGGTAGCGCCGATGGTTTGGGCAGCGCCGCCCGGTTTAACGGCCTCACCGGTCTCTCGGTGGATGCCGCCGGGAATGTTTTTGTAGCCGATACCAACAGCAGCACGATCCGCCGGGTCACCGCGGCCGGACAGGTTACCACGATCGGTGGTGTGGCCGACAGCGAGGGCACGGCGGACGGCGCAGGGACTGCCGCGAGGTTCAATCACCCCAACGGCATGGCCGTGAACGCTGCGGGCGGCCTGTACATAGCTGACACCTCAAACCACACGATCCGTCTGGGTACGCTTCCGGGTTACACTGGTGGTTCCGGTTCCTCAGGCGGAAGCGGTTCCGGTTCCTCGGGCGGCAGTGGCTCTGGCTCTTCGGGCGGGAGTGGCTCCGGCGGCGGAGATTCATCCGGCGCCAGCGGGACGATTCCCGGCGCGGGATTGTTGCTGCATCCCACTGCCATGACGGTCGATGGTTCCGGCAACTACTTCGTCACCGACACGGCCAACCACTGCATCCGGAAGATAACTTCGGCGGGCGTTACCACGGTCTTCGCCGGCAAAGAAGGCTCGTCGGGTTCGGCGGACGGCACTGGCACGGCGGCGTTATTCAACAGCCCCACGGGATTGGTCAACGACGGCCAGGCATTCCTGTACGTGTGTGACACCGGCAACGCCACGATCCGCAAGATCGACTCGAGCGGCGTCGTCACCACCTTTGCCGGCACGGCCGGCACCCGGGGCACCGCGGACGGTACTGGTGCCGCCGCCCAGTTCAACAGCCCCATCGGTCTCGCCTACAATTCCACCAACACCAGTCTCTATGTGACGGATTCGGTCAGTTGCACGATCCGCCGCGTCACCGCTGCAGGAGTGGTTACCACCCTGGCCGGCACAGCCAAAAAGGTCGGGGATGCCGACGGGGTGGGCAGCAGTGCGCTCTTCAACAACCCGGAGGGGATGACCATCGACAATAATGGGGTGCTTTATGTGGCCGACACCTACAATCACACCATCAGGAGGGTTACCACGGTCCGGATGATCAGTGCCACGGCCGTGGGTACGGTTCTGACCGAAGGTTCCGCGGCGGTCGTGCTGACCGATTCTGGACTCACCGGCAGCCCCCTAACGTTTAGCGTGCCCGTTGTGGCCAATGATGATCCCTCCACGTGGGCATTCAAAGTGGTGACCGCCTTGAACGCCAATGCCGCTGTCACGGGCCGCTACCATGTCAACGTGGCCGGCAGTTCGATCATCCTTACCTACCTGACCAGTGATGATGGACAGATTGCCAATCTGTCCCTCGCGAACGGCAGCAGTACGGGCATCACCAATGCCCCGACCAGCACAGCCACTTCAATTTCGGGAACAGTCTCCACCGTGGCGGGCTCGGCCGGAATCAGCGGGGCCTATGATGGCACGGGCTCCTTCGCCCTGTTCAACCTCCCGCGTGGAGTTGCCGTGGACGGCGCTGGCAATCTGTATGTGGCCGATACGGGCAACAGTGCCATCCGCCTGATCACGAATCGTCGCGCCGTGACCACGGTGGCAGGCATTCCCGGTGTCTCCGGATTCAGAGACGGGATCGGGGTCAATTCGCTGTTCAACCAACCCCAGGGAGTGTTCAACTATTTTTCTATTTGGATAATCGATTCCGGCAATTCGGTCCTCCGGTACATGCCGCCCAACGGGGCGACAGTTAGCAGTCTGGCACTCAGTGTGCCCGCCACGACTACCACCCCCGCCAGCTCAAACAGCACTGGCACGAGCAATGGCTATGGTGGGGGCGGCGCCCCCAGTCTCTGGTTCGTCGGCCTCCTCGGTTTGGTCGGTGCGGCCCGACGGCTGAGGGCCCGGCGCGCGTAAAGCGCGGCTGCGTTTAGAACAGAGGTTGGAGGTCGCGGAAATAGGCGTCCACTCGCGTGTGCGCCCAGTAGAAGTAGATCAGGGCGGCGAGACCGAGCATCGGGCCGAAGGGCACGTGCACGCCGAAACCCAACTCGGCCGGCTGGCCCTCGGCCGTCTCCGCTGGCAGGGCGGCCGGGGCGTCGCGCCCGGTAATTTTTTTCCAGGCGTAAGCGAGGATGAACCACGCACAGCCGAGCATCGCCCCACCAAACATGGCGAAGACTGCGCCCTTCCAGCCAACGAAGGCACCGAGGGCGCCGAGATACTTCACGTCACCGAAGCCCATGGCCTCCCGCTTGAGGAGCGCCTCGGCGAAGAGTGCAATCCACAGCACCAGCGAGGAACCGACAAACAGGCCCAGCACGGATTCCAGCCCGGACCGGACGCTGGCGATCAACATATATTCATGGCTTTGGCCCTGCAAGGCCGGCACGGCCATGGACAGCAGCAAGCCGGCCGCCGCGCCGCCGACTGTGAACACATCGGGTATGATCATGTGGTCGTGGTCGATGAAGTGCGCGCAGATCACGATCGAGCATAGGACGGCGCCGGCGAGAGCCTTGGCCGGAGGAAAGACCATCCAACCGGCGACGAACAGCGCGGCCGTCAGGAGTTCGATGGCGGGGTAGCGGAAGCTAAAGTGCCGGCCGCAGCAGCGGGCGCGCCCCCGCAGCAGAAACCAGCTGAGCACGGGGATGTTGTCGTGCCACGCGATTGGCTGGCCGCAACCGCAATGCGAGCGCGGGCTGATGATGGATTCGTCTTTGGGGATGCGGTAGATGCATACGTTGAGAAAACTGCCGACGCAGGCACCGGACAAGCCGGCAAAAAGCGGAAAGAACCACGGGAAGGCGGCGTTTACCTCATGCAACTGGGTGATCATGCGGCGGACGAATTGAGCGCGGCCAAGGCAGCAGCTTGCATCACGGCGACAGGCACTTTCGCCCCGGTCCAGATTTCCAACGAACGGGCGCCTTGGTGAACCAGCATCGCCAGGCCGTTGGCGTGCGGCACGCCGAGTTCGGCCGCCTGTCGCAGGAGCGCGGTCTGCGCGGGCCGGTAAATCATGTCCATGACCCAGCCCGGCCGGGGGATTTGTCGGAGATCGAGCGGCGCGGAGTCGTCTGCCTTCAGGCCGAGCGAAGTGGCGTTGATCACGATGGCCCCGGCGGGCAGGGCGGCCGGGGGCTTGGTCAGGTCGAAGCCCCGCAACTCGGTTGCGCCCGCCAGCGGTTGAAGTTCAGCGTGCAGCGCGGCGAGGCTGGCGGCAGTGCGGTTGCCGATCCAAAGCGCGGCACAACGGGCGCGCAGGCACTCGACGGCCGCGCCCCGGCCTGCTCCGCCGGCGCCGAGCAGAATAACCTGGGCCCCCGCCAGACTGGCCCCCAGTTCCTGCTGGAGTGAGTTGGTCAGGCCATAGCCGTCGGTGTTCGCGCCGTGCCAGCCATCCTCGAAAAACGTAATGGTGTTGGCTGCGCCGGCGGCGCGTACGAAGGAATCGCTTTTGGCAAGGTGGTCCACGACAAGTGACTTGTGCGGGACCGTGAGGTTGAGGCCGCGGAAATTGAGGCGGTGAAAGGCCGCCAGGGCCGCGGGCAGATCCTCGGGCGCGATATCAAACTTATGGTAGCGCCAGTCGCGGAAGCGCGGCTCCGTCCGGGTGAGTTCGGCGAGGGCCGCATTATGGATCACCGGGCTCAATGAGTGGGCAATGGGATGGCCCACGACGGCGAGGGCTGTGCCTGGCCGGGACCAGGCGGCCAGATCGGCCAGATCGGCCAAGGTATGGATGGTCTCAGCAACGGCAGTCATGGAATTCCGGGAGGGAAGCCCGTTTCAACGTGGAGAACGAGCCTGATTTTATCACGTGGTTGAGAACGCTAAACCGCATCTGGAAGGCGACGGTGCTCAATGGCCAGATTTTGAGCCGCCTGGCGTCAGTCTCCGACACCGGGAAGACTTACGGCTGGGCGTGACGTTCGTAGGTGGATTCGAACTCGGCCACGAACTCCGCGAACAACCGGGCCCGCTCGTGGTCATTGGCCACCGTGTAATGGTTGACCAAGTTGCGGCAGCAGCGGCAGAGCACCTCGCGGACAGGGGTGGGGGCCAGATCAGCCAGGGTGGGGCTGAGGCTTTGCTTGCGGACCATGGCCGCAGCGTCGCTCGCACTGAGCAACCGGCCGGCGTTGAAAGGGTCGATGTAGAATGGCTCGGCTTCGGCAAAGCAGCCGACGAGGAAGTGGCCGGGCAAGCCCACGGGATCGAGCGACAGGCCGATGCGGTCGGCCACCAGGAGATAGACGAGGGAGAGGGAGAGTGGAATGCCTTTGCGCCGGATCAGCACCTGATCGAGAAAGCTGTTGAGCGGGTCGGCGTAATGCTCGGTGTTGCCGCGAAACCCATGCTCATGGAACAGCACACGGTTGAGGACGCGGCACTTGTCACGGGGAGCGGCCGGCTCGGCGATGAGCTCGCGGCAGCGGGCGGCCATCCGATCGAGCAGCGCGCAGCTCGCGCCGATGTCCAGGTCGGGGTGGATGGTGCGGCTGAGCAGCAGGGCACCGGTCTCAAGCTCGTAGTTGAGCGAGCGGATGAACCCGCGGAATTCGGTGACCGGGTCGGAAAAATTCAGCTCTCGCAGATATTGGTTCGCAAACACAGCGAGCGCCCGGTTCGGCTGGCCCGAAACCCAGCGGAGGAAATCGACGCTGGCACGGCCGTGCTTCATGAAGTGCGCGAGCAGCGCCGCCCGGACCGTGGGGGAGGGATCATCCAGCAGGCCGGCCAAGGCCTGACGTTGCTCGATCGTGAAGGTGAACGCTTCCACGAACCAAGAACCAACCCGATTGCACGGCCGGGGCAACCGGGAAAGTTTCGCGGCGGAAACTAATTTGCTGGCCACGGGCCGCCCATCACCTCGGGCCATAGAGCGCCGCGCCGATGCGCACCTGGGTGCTGCCCTCGGCGATCGCGGCCTCCAGGTCGCCGCTCATACCCATCGACAATTCTCGCAACGGCGTGCGAAAACGGGCGACGAGGGAGTCGCGGATCGAGCGCAGGTTGGCGAAGGTGCGGACGGCGACCGCGGGATCGTCAGACAGCGGGGCGATGGTCATCAGTCCGTCAACCTGGAGGTGGGGCTGGGTCAAGGCGAGCTCAAGCAGGCGCGGTGCTGCCATTGGCTCGGCGCCAAATTTGGCGGGATCCTGGCCGGCGTTGATCTGCAGGAGGACCGGCAGTATTTTACCGAGCTCGGCGGCGGCCCGGTTGAGCGCATGAAGGAGCTTCTCGCTATCGACACTCTGAATCCGGTCAAAGTGCGCGGCGGCCAGCCGGGCCTTGTTGGACTGGAGGTGGCCGATCAGTTCCCAGCGAAGGTTGGCCTTGGTTTGAGCGCGTTTATCAACCGCCTCCTGCACGCGGTTTTCGCCCACGGCCTGAAAGCCGGCGCGGGCGGCATAATCTGCCGCGGCGGCTGGATGAGTCTTGGTGACGGGCAGGAGGGTCACCCCGCCGGGGTCGCGGCCGACGCGCTGGCAGGCGGTGGCGATGCGTTGCTGCAGCACGGCATTCCGCTCCCGGAAGGTATCGTAATCAATAAGCATCAATGATGAGGCGCTTTTATGGTGGATTGCCGATAAGTTACGTTTATCCTGCGTTTGAGGATACACGCCGCATGCAAATCGAGAACTTCAAAATTTTTGCCGACCTGGTGGAGACCAAGAGTTTTTCCAAGGCGGCGAAGCTCAACGGCATCACCCAGTCGGCAGTCAGCCAGCAAGCGCGGGCGATGGAGCGCACGTTCAAGACCTTGATGGTGGACCGCAGCCAGAAGCAGTTCAATCTCACCCGGGAGGGCCAGCGGATCTACGAGGCGGCGAAGGAAATCCTGCACGTCTACGAGAAACTCGAGAGCGAGCTGCAGGAGATGAAGAAGGTGATCAGTGGTACCATCCGCATCTCCACCATCTACTCGATCGGGCTCCACGAGCTGCCGCCCTACGTGAAGCGTTTCCTGCAGGAATTTCCCTCGGTCAACGTGCGCATCGAATACCGTCGTTCCAACCTTGTCTACGAGGACATCCTGCACAACGCGGTGGATTTTGGGCTCGTGGCCTTCCCGCAGAAGCAACGGCAGATCGAGATGCTGCCCTTCCGCAACGACCGCCTGGTCCTCATCACCCACCCGAACCACCCGCTCGCCAAAGGCCAGATCGTGGACCTCAAATCCCTGGCCGGCCACAAGTTCATCGGCTTCGATCCCGACATCCCCACTCGCAAGGCGGTGGACTCGATCTTCCGCGACAACAAGCTCGAGATCACGCCGGTCATGGAGTTCGACAACATCGAGACCGTGAAGCGCGCGGTGGAGATCGATCATGGCATCGCCATCGTCCCGCAGGCCACGGTGCAGCAAGAGCTTCGTCAGGGCACGCTCTGTATGGTGCCGTTCAAGGGCAAGGAGTTCACCCGGCCCCTCGCGATCCTCCACCGCAAAGGCCGCGTGCTGACCCCCGCGATGAAAAAATTCATTGAGACACTCAGCGCCGAGGGTGCTGCCGCGGACGCCCGGGAATGACCACGGTGGGTCGCGCGGGAACAAAAGTCCGTGTCGGTGCCTCTCATCCGGTCCCTCCACGGACTATGAAAAAACTTTTCGGTCTCATCCTCGCATTCGCCGGCCTCATGCTCCTGCCCGCCGCCGACGCCGCAGTCGTGACGCAGGACGCCAAGGTGGACCGGCCCGCCCCCGCCCTCACCTTCAAGGATCTCGCGGGCAAGAAGGTCAGCCTGGCCTCCCTCAAGGGTAAGGTGGTGGTGGTCGATTTCTGGGCAACATGGTGCGAACCCTGTAAGACCGAGATCCCCGGCTACATCGAGTTGCAGAAGAAATATGGCGCGGAAGGGCTGGTGATCGTCGGCGTGTCGCTCGACAAGAAAAAACCCGCGGCCGTGCAGAAGTTTGCCGACGAGATGGGCATGAACTACACGCTGGTGATGGGCGCCATTGAGGACGTGGACAAGTTCGGTGGCGACCCGAACGGGGACATCGTTCTCCCGACAACCTTCCTGATCAACCGCGCCGGCCGAATCATCCATCAGAAACAGGGACTGATGGACCACGCCAAATACGAGGCGATCGTGAAGTCGGCGCTTTGAGGCGCGGGCATCAGGTCTGGCCGAATTCGCTGCGGGCAGCGGCGAGGCCGCGCTCATATGCGGCGACCAGGCGATCATAATTGGCGTTGGCGGTGTGATCGATCACGCGCCGGGCGGGGTCGGCGTCATACCAGGCGATGGAATGCTTGATGCCGTCGCGAAAAC
Source organism: Oleiharenicola sp. (assembly GCA_025363455.1). Classification (GTDB taxonomy): domain Bacteria; phylum Verrucomicrobiota; class Verrucomicrobiia; order Opitutales; family Opitutaceae; genus Lacunisphaera. The sequence continues at coordinate 32,764 of JANYDW010000041.1, forward strand.
GCACGGTGGCCGTGAAGTCGGGGACGTAGCGCTTGATCTTGGTGTTGTCACAAACCACCGAGTTGCTCTTGTCACCCTGCAGGCCGCCTTCCTCCCCGGGCAGGCAGGCGGAAATGAAGTCGGAGGCGATGTGGATAAATTTGGGATCAGCCACGCCGGCTGACTCGGCTACGGCCGCATGAATCTGGTTCCAGTTGAGCACCTCATCGGAGGTAATGTGAAACGGGTGGCCGATGGCCGCCTGGTGTCCGAGCAGGCCAAGCAGGGCCTTCGCGAAATCCGAGTTGTGGGTGAGATTCCACAGCGAGGTGCCGTCGCCGGGAATGATCACCGGGGCGCCGCGCCGCAGCCGGTCAATCGCAGTGTAGGGCAGCGGCCAGCTGTTCATGGGCAGGGGAATCACGGTCTCGCCGTAGGTGAAGGAAGGACGGACGATCGTGACAGGGAACGCTTCCTCGCGCAGCGCACGCATGAGACGCTCCTCGCAGGCGATCTTGTTCCGCGAGTAGTCCCAGAATGGGTTGTTCAGTGGCGTGGATTCCGTGACCAAATAGTGGGTGACGGGCTTCTGATAGGCGCTGGCAGAGCTAATGAAGATGTATTGGCGGACCTGGCCCCGGAAAAGCGCAAGCCGGGCCTCAATGTCGGCCGCCGAGAAGCTGATGAAGTCCACCACGACATCCCAGATCTGGCTGCCTAGCGCCCGCCGGGCCTCGGCGGGGTTGTTGATATCGGCGGCTATCTGCCGGGCGCCGGGAATCGGAGGACGTTGGCCGCGATTCACCAAGGTGAGGTCGAGTGCGCGGGCGATGGCCAGCTGTGTGCAGGCCGTGCTGATGATCCCGGTGCCGCCGATGAAAAGGATGCGCATAGAATCGCGAGTGTAGTCATGACCGCATCCTTCGCCATCAAAAGCTCACGTCGGCGTAAGGTGGGATGCCATTGACCGTAGCAGCCGGGCAGCCAGGCTGTGGCCCATGAGTTCCCCGATGAAAATCCTGCGCTTGGCCATTTCGGGCGTGACGCTTCTGGTCGTCAACACGCTCGCTGCCGCCAATCTTTACGAAATCCCCCTGAAGAATATCGACGGCGAAGCGGCGAGCCTGGCGCCGTACAAAGGCAAGGTGCTGCTGGTCGTGAACGTGGCGTCCAAGTGCGGACTCACGCCGCAATACAAGGCGCTCGAGTCGACTTATCAGAAACACCGGGACGCCGGACTCGTCGTGCTGGGTTTTCCCTGCAACCAGTTTGCCGGCCAGGAGCCCGGCTCCAACGCCGAGATCAAGGAGTTCTGCTCGAGCAAATATAGCGTCACGTTCCCGCTCTTCGACAAACTCGACGTCAACGGTGAGCACCGCCACCCGCTCTACGTTGCGCTGGCGGGGCCGGAGTCGCCCTTCCCCGGCAACATTGGCTGGAATTTCGGGAAATTCCTCATCAGCCGCGACGGCCGGATCATCAAGCGCTTCGAGCCGAAGGTGAGCCCCGATGCTCCCGAAGTACTCGCCGCCATCGAGGCGGCGCTCGCGGAGAAGTCCTGAGCACGGTGGGGGCCGGCGGCGAGCCGCGCGTCAACGGCCGGGGATGAATCGCCGGGACTATGCGGGGCGGGACCAATCTGCCGTTGCCGCGCGGGCGATACCGCGGTTCATTGCCGGCTTTGGACCTTTCCCTTCATCTCGTCATCCCGCTGGCCTGCGCGTTCCTCTACGTGGTGGCGGCCCTCATGCTCAAGCGGGCGAGCTCGCTCGGCGTGGGCGCATGGCGGATCGGGTTTCTCGCCAACTGGGTGATGTTTCTCAGTTATCTGCCCTGGTGGCTCGCCCAGCCCGGGGGGAGCGGCCATGCATGGATGGACTACTGGCAGCCGGCGGTCAGCGGGCTCCTCTTCCTCGGGGGCCAGATGTTCATTTTCCTCGCGCTGCACCGCGGTGATGTGTCGGTGACTACACCCGTGATGGGCACGAAGGTCCTGATGGTGGCACTGCTCAGCCAACTACTCCGGGCGGGCGACGTACCGTGGCAGTGGTGGACCGGGGCCGCGCTCAGCACCGCCGCCGTAGCCTTGCTGCATTTTGGCGAACCGCACGGACAACGGTCGCTGGTGGGACGGACCGTGGTGCTGGCCGGGCTGAGCGCCCTGTCCTTCAGCCTGAGTGATGTTCTCCTTCAGAAATGGGTGGTCGCATGGGGTAGCGGCCACTACTTGCCGCCCATGCTGATGTTCACGGCCCTCTACACCTTCGCCTTTGTGCCGTTCTTCCGGGCGCCGCTGTGGGAGCTCGACCGCCGGGCCTGGTCATGGACGGCCGGCGGGGCGCTGCTGCTGGCCGTCAACAACGTCGGCATCGCGCTCTCTATCGCAGTCTGGCGGACCGCCACCTCTGTTAATATCCTCTACAGCCTGCGCGGGCTGATCAGCGTGGTACTGGTGTGGGCGATCGGTCACTGGTTCAGCAACGAGGAGCACCGGCTCACGCCCCGGGTCTTCCGCTTCCGTCTGGTCGGCGCCGCGCTGATGCTTGCGGCCATCGTGCTGGTGTTGGTGTAGCGTGCGAACTAAGCCAGGGGATTCTCCGCCTGTTCGGCGACGTCCTTGTTGAGCGCAGGGCGGTCCTTCGTCTGCAGTTGTTCGGCGACCTCGGTGGACTGAACGGTGGCAATGGCGATGGCGGCGGCGGTTGGGACAACCCTCCGCAGTGTATTGATCTCGTGCTGCACCGAGGAGACAGAAAAGCGGTGGATGGTGTCGTGGTGGGCCGTTAGCGCGGCCTCGTCATAAATGGACTGCGGCACAGGCTTCAAGCCCCAGATGAAGCCGGTGTAGGAAAGCAGCTTCAGGCCGTAGTAGGTTGGATCGATTTCCCACCAGTAGAAACCATTGCGAGTGGCGGCCTGGTAGCGGTGGTGATTATTATGCCAGCCCTCGCCGAGCGTGATGAGGGCGAGGATGAAGCTGTTGCGCGAGTCGTCGGTGGTGTTGAAGCGGCGGTTGCCCCAGAGATGCGTGAAGGAATTGATGGAGGCGGTGCCGTGAAAGAGGACGGTCGTGCTGATGAAGAAGCCCCAGACAAGCAACTGCGCACCACTGGTGCCGAGGCCGGGCGCGGCAGTTTCCAAATAGCGGCCGAGCAAAAAAAGACTCGCGGCGAAAACAACGGGTACGACAATATCGAAGCGGTTTAACCAGACCAACTCCGGGTACTTGGCTAGGTCCTTCACCTTGGAATAATCAGTGGGGAAGTTACGTTTGCTGGTAATCCAGCCGATGTGCGACCACAGGAAACCATGGACATGCGGGGAGTGGGCGTCCTCCGGTTCATCTGAATGCTGGTGATGGTGGCGGTGATGGTAAGCCCACCAGAGCGCGCCTCGTTGCACGGTGGTGCCGGTCCAGAGTGCGAGCATGAACTGGCCGAAGCGGGAAGTGCTGTAGGTCTTGTGCGAGAAATAGCGGTGGAAAATTCCGGTGACGGCAAACATGCGCATAATATAGAGGGCGACTGCCAACCAAACCGCGACCCAACTCCCACCGGTCCAGATCACGCCCAGGCAGCCGAGATGCAGCACGATGAAAGGTATGCAACGAACGAAATTCACGCCGTCGGGTTGGCCGCGGATAGCCTCGGGAGACACGGCGGAATAATCGGAGTCAATCCATTGAACGAGTGAGCTGAGAAAACGCGGCATGATATCAGGAGGAAGGTGATGAATAAGAGTAAGGCCGGAGGAAGCGTTCCCCTTTGGGATTCTGCAAAAGCTACGTTTGAACCCACAGGTTCGACGCAATGGCGGTCGCAAACCTTCCCAAGCCGCACCCCCACTCAGGCTGCCAGCCGATCAGAGTCTTCTTTCTTGGTGAAGCAGTTCTTAGGCTTGGGCCGCACCGGTTGCTCAGCGGCCAGCACAACGGGTGAGTTGATAGGCTCAGCCTCGGTGGCTACCAGGAGCGAAAGTAAACTGATAATGGTAAGGGCGGTTAGCATGGCTTGGCTTCCCAGACGCTGGGTCAGAGTGTCAGGGGATGTTTTTGTTCCTGTATTCCACACATACCCGCGTGGGTAGAGAGTAGTTACAAGAATCTGGGTGTCGTGGTCAGCGACACCAGCGGGTCAAGAGGAAGCACTTCTTCGGCCTTTACAAGTCGTCCATGTAAAAAAGAGGCTGCAGAAATCCGCGGCTTGCCCAGCATTAGTCTAGCTATCTATTCAACACGCAAACGCTTGGGCTGCAAAGACCATAAAATTACTAAGCGCAGACTGCGGATCGTCATTTCGGCAGACGCCGTTAGTGCGGGCTTTCATGTCGTGCAGAGTTGCCATGGCATGATGCATTGCCCCGACGACCAGGCTGTACCGCCAGAGGAAGTCCTGAGGTGACAGGCTCGGGGCGTGGCGGCGGATCGCCTGGCCGAAGCGCGTCATCACGGGCTGAAGCTCGGTGGCGAGGATTTCCGCGGCAAACGGTAGAGGCTCGCTGAAGATCCGCCCTAACAAGCGCCGGCTGGACGCATTGTAGTTGGAAGGATCGCTGCCGGAGAGGAACAGCGGACGAGCCATGATGCCCAAGATTTCGTCCAAGGGTACTGGCGAACCGTCCAGCCGGGCCTCGGCTTGGGTCAGCTCGTCCAGCCGGGTCGCATTGATTGCGCGGAGCCGATTGGTAATGATCTCCCGGCAAAGGGCCTCTTTGTCGTAGTAGTGATAGTTGACGGCAGCGAGATTCACCCCGGCCCGCGATGTTATCTGTCTAAGGGAAACGCCATTCAGGCCATATTCGGCAAACAACGACTCGGCGTTCGCTAATATCTTTCGAGGAGTTTCGCCCGAGGTCTCAATAGCCACACAATACAAATGTTTTAAACACCAGTATCACACAAGCAGAATGTCTCCTGCTTTTCCCTGGTAACGGGGCTTTTCCTTTGACCGGGTTAGGTTGAACCACACGGTTTAGTCTATGGAAGGAGTAAATCAGCCGGCGGAAGCTGTGCCCAAACCTGAACCGGGATTCATATACTCGAGGTTCGAGTCCGAGTTGCAGGTGCGTCCGGACGACATCGACATGTATCAGCATGTCCATAGCAGCCGGTACATGGACTACGTGCTGGCGGCCCGGTTTGACCAAATGGAGCGATGTTATGGCATGCCCATGGCGGAGTTTCAAAAACTTGGTTATGGCTGGGTGATTTCCGCGACCCAGATGAATTTCCGCCGGCCCCTCGTGCTGGGCGACAAGATGACCGTGCGCTGCTGGATCGAGAATTTCTCCCTCATCGGCTTGCGCCTGCAGTTCGAGATCGACCGTCGGCCAGAGGGTAAGCGCGCCTGTGACGGTTGGTTCGAGTATGTGATGGTGTCGGTGGAGACGGGCCGGCCAGTGCGCATACCGGACTCGATCCGGCAAAAATACTCGATCTAGGCTGGGGACAAAGGCGTAGCCAAGGTGCTGCCCTCCGGAAGGTTGGCTTGATCGAAGAAAAAATATTCTTGCTACGCCGCCGTTCCTGAGCGTCCTTACCTGCCTCGTTAGAGATAGCGTTTAGATGACAGGATCTGGTGAGTCGTTGGCTGAGCGTTTGGCTTAAGTGATGATTTCGAAACCCGCTGTGGGAACGGACTGGCAGATGGCGAAGGATCTACGAAACATCATATGAGCAACTCCAAACTATACGTTGGAAACCTATCGTTCAAGACCACGGAAGACGAACTTCGCGCCCACTTCGGCCAGTTCGGTTCTGTCACCGACACCTATGTCGCCATGGACAAGATGACCGGCCGCCCCCGTGGCTTCGCCTTCATCACCATGAGCACCCCCGAAGAGGCCAAGATGGCCATCGAGAAGACCAATGGCGTTGATTTCGGCGGCCGTGCGCTGCAGGTCAATGAGGCCCGTCCCAAGGAAGACCGTCCTTCTGGCGGCTTCGGCGGTGGCGGTCGTGGCGGCTTCGGCGGCGAGCGCCGTGGCGGTTTCGGCGGCGGTGGTGGCGGCCGCGGTGGTTACGGCGGCGGTGGCGGCGGTCGCGACCGTTACTAATCGTCCGTTCGCACCAGCGAACCATTAATTTCAAGGCGGAGCCTCTCGGCTCCGCCTTTTTATTTTCCGGCGTCGCCGGAAAATAATCTCGCCGTAGCCTGCAAGGCGAAGGCGGATAGTCCCGTCGCATCCGATCCGACGAACACCTTCATGCTCACGGCCAACCCGATTACCGTCCAACGCCACCTCGCCCGCCTCTCCGCCTGCACGCTCTGCCCGCGCATGCACCGGCCGGTCGTTGTGGGGCGTCCGGTGGATTCGCGAATCCTGCTCGTGGGCCAGGCGCCCGGGGACAAGGAGCCGAAACTCGGCCGGCCCTTCGCCTGGACCGCGGGCAAGACGCTCTTCAAGTGGTTCCACGAGGCCCTCGGCTGGACCGAGGACGAGACGCGCGACCGCGTCTACTTTGCTGCGGTCTGCCGCTGCTTTCCGGGCAAGAAGGCCACGGGCGGGGATCGCGTGCCGGATGAAGAGGAGATCGCCAACTGCTCGCGTTGGCTCGCCGCCGAGGTGGCATTGCTCCAGCCCTCACTTGTTCTTCCGGTGGGCAAGCTGGCCATCACGCAGTTCCTGCCCGCCGCGGCGTTGAACGAACTGATCGGCCGGACGATCCGCATCGACTATCACGGGCACGCCATGGACTGCATCCCGCTGCCGCATCCCTCCGGGGCGTCGCCGTGGCACCGGATGGAGCCGGGCAAAACCCTGCTGCGTCAGGCCTTCGCCCGCCTGGCCGTGCACCCGGCGGTTCGCGCGGTAATTTGATTTGCATTGGCGCCTTCACGGCACTGCCTTGCGCGGATGCATTTCATCCGGCACATTGCCGTGGTTTTACTCGTTGCCTGCAGCCTGACCCCGGCCTTCGCCGCGGAGAAGATCCGGCATACGACCCCGGTGGAAGGGGTTTACACCGGGGCCATCACGATCGACGCCGCCACGGGTGCCGTGCTATTCGAGGACAACGCCGACGGGCCGAACGCCCCGGCGAGCATGACCAAGCTCATGACGTTCGCCGTGCTGCACGACAAGCTGGCCGCTGGGTCGCTCACCTTGCCGACCCCGGTGAAGATTACGCTGGAGGACTCGAAGATGGGCGGAACGCAGGTCTACCTCGACCCGCGTGAAACTTTTCCGGTTGAGGAGCTCGTCTATGCGATGATGATCCAGTCGGCCAATGATGCCGCCCATGCGCTCGCTCGCGCCGCCGCCGGGTCCACCGAGGCTTTCGTCGCGTTGATGAATGCCAAGGCGCACGCCTTGGGCATGACGCACACGACTTTTCGCACGCCGCACGGCCTGCCCCCGCCGAGCCGCCACGAGGCCGACGGTGACCTGACCACGCCCCGCGATTTCTCGCTGCTCTGCCGCTACCTGGTGCAGAATACGGATGTGCTCAAATACACCTCGGTGCGGGAGAGGAAGTTTGGCGCCGGGGTCCGCGCCAAACCCATGGACATGGACAATCATAACAAACTCCTCGGCAAGATTCCCGGGGTGGACGGATTGAAGACGGGTTACACGCAGAGTGCCGGCTATTGCCTCAGTGCCACGGCGGAGCGCAACGGGCACCGGGTTATCACCGTCATCATGGGATCCTTCGGTCCGGGCCGGCAGATCGACAAGGGCCGCGCACGCGATCTTAAGGCCGTCGAGCTGATCGAGCGAGGGTTTGCGGCATTGTCCGCCGGTGCTCCCGTCGTGAAGACCGCTAATCCGGCGCAGGCACTACCCCCCACAAAACCCGGGGAAATCCCGACGGTGAAGACCGAGAAAACAGATCAATCCTCGACGCCTGCGGAGCCAATGTTCAAAGTTCCTGTCTTCACCCCGCAGAAAAAATCGTGAGCACCCTTTCTTTCCGCCCCCTGCTTTGCCTTTCGCTTTCGTTGATCGCGACCGTCCTCTCCCCGGCGCGCGAGAAGCTCCCGCCCGAGGACCTCGAGATCGTCGAACAACGCTGGCCGGACGCGAAGAAAACCTTCACCGGATTGCGCTACCTCGTCGTGGAGCCCGGCGACGCCAAGGGCCCCAGCCCTGTGTCAGGCTCGATGGTAAGCGTCGTCTACAAGGGTATGCTCCTGAACGGAAAGGTGTTTGATGAAAATACGGGCAAGGCACCGCTAAATATTCGTGTCGACCGCGGCAACCTCATCGATGGCTGGGAGGAGGCGCTGCAGAAGATGCATAAGGGCGAAAAGTGGCTGCTCATTGTTCCTCCTGAGATGGCCTATGGCGCCCAAGGCAAGCCGCCGGCCATCAAACGCTACGCCACCCTCGTGTTCGAGATGCAGTTGCTTGATTTCGGCCCGCACCTGAAGGAGTAGCCGCGCCCATCGCGCCAGCGGAGTCACTTCATCATTTCATCCAGCAGGGGCTGCATGGCCTCGGCCCAGAGTTGATAGCCGGCAGCATTCGGGTGGAGCTGGTCGGGCATGATGATGTTGGGAATCGTGCCGTCGTTGCCCAAAAACCGGGCGTTGATGTCGAGGAAGCGGATGGTCTTGCCGTCGTCGAGGCCGGCGAGATCGGTGTTGGCTTGGGCGATGACAGCCAAACGCCGCACGTGATCATCCATCGTGCCGTTGCTGGCCTTGCGCGGGCCTCGCGGGAAAATCGCGAGCAGGAGAATTTTCGTCTCGGGCAGTTTGGTGCGGATCATCTGGACGATCTTGCGGTCCGCGGCGGCGATTTGCGCAGCGGTGTGTGCGCCGGAATTGTTGGTGCCCAGCATCAGGACAACCACTTTTGGGGCTATGCCATCGAGCTCGCCGTTTTCGATGCGCCAAATCACGTGCTGCGTTTGGTCGCCCCCAATGCCAAAATTCGCGGGCTGGTACTTGGCGTAGTAGTGCTCCCAGATGTGCGGCGCCTTGGCCCAACCCTCCGTGATGGAGTCACCGAGGAAGAGCACTCCAATCGGTCCACTCTTGGCGCGGGCGAGGAACTGCTCGTGTTTCTGAAAAAAGACGGCGCTGCCGGTCTTGGGGATCGCGGCCAAGGGATCGGCCGGGGCGGCGGGGACTAGGACCGCGGGGGTGGGGGTCGCCGCCGGTGCAGTCTGGGCGGGAGCGAGGACGGAAACGCCGAGGCAGGTGGCAACGAGGAACCGGAAAAGCTTTTTCATGAGGGGTCGGGAAACGCCACCATGCACCACGGGGCCGGGCCCGCAAGAATTCACTCGGGCGCCGGCTCAGGCGCCAGCGGTTTTCTGCAGAAAGTTTCGTTGCGCCCAGAATGCATCGGCGGTGTAGACGACGAGGCCGATCCAGATGAGGCCGAAAGCTTGCAATCGCGCCGTGTCGAACGGCTCGTGATAGACAAACAGCCCGATCACAAACTGCACTGACGGGGCAATGTATTGCAGCAGGCCGAGAGAGGTGAGGCGGATTCGCCGGGCGCCATACGCAAACAGCACCAAGGGGACAGCGGTCACCACGCCCGCACTGAGCACGAAAGTCTGGGTGCGGCCGTCGATGCGGCCGAGGGCGCCGGTGCCGTCGAAGTGCCACCACAGCAGCGCGGCAGCGGCGAAAGGAAAGAGCTGCAGCGTTTCGACGGTCAGGCCGGCGAGAGATCCGAGGGCGGACTTTTTCTTCAACAATCCGTAGGAGGTCCAGGTGCAGGCGAGCGAAAGCGCGATCCAGGGTATGTGCCCGACGCGCAACAGCAGCAGGGCGACGCCCGCCCCGGCCAACCCAATGGCTGTCCATTGCGCCGGGCGCAGCTTCTCGTGCAGCACGAGCGCACCGACCGCCACGTTGATCAGCGGCACGAGGAAATAGCCCAGGCTGGTCTCGATCACGTGGCCGGCGTTGACGGCCCACACGTAGACGCCCCAATTGAGCGTCAGCAACACGCCGGCCAGCAGATTCAGGCCGAAGGCTCGCGGGGTGGCCAGGCCGGGCCGGAGCGCGGCGAAATTCCTCTGCCCCGCGGTGACCCCGAGCAGGAAGACCAGCGACCAGACAATGCGGTGCGCGATCAGCTCGGGCGCGGACACGGCCGTCATCTGCTTCCAGTAAAGCGGGACCGTGCCCCAGATGAAGAAGGCACTCGCGGCGGCGAGCGCACCGCTGCTGGCTTGGGCGGAAGATCGGTCGGGAATGGTCAAGCCGCGCACACTGACGCGGCCGTCATCCGTCGTCAAACCGGCGGCCCGTCAATCCCGGGCAAATCGGTCCGATACAGCGAGGTCACTTGGCGGCCGCCGGTGTGACGGGCGGGGCCGGCGGGGGGTTTTTGCAGGACTGCCAGGCCAGGAAACGCCATTTGCCGCCCTCCTTGCGCCAGACAGCCAGGATGTTCAGGTCGTTCGTGTTCATCGCGGTGGCGCTGCCAGCCTTGATGATCACGTGGGCGGTCATCAGCACAATGTCGGGCGCGGCGACGAGAAAGTCCCGCTGTTTGTAGTCGTAGCCCGTGTACATCGTGCTGCGGGTGAGGAGGGATTCGACATAGGATTTCTTGGTGTCGATCTTGCCGCTGGAATGCGCGTAGTGCAGTTGGTCGGAAAAGATGGCGTCCATCCGCGCGGGATCGGCGGCCATGGTGGCGGCGACGCGTTCGTCGTCGGCCGCGCGCACGGCAGCGATGACGGTGTCATCACTGGCGCGGGCGGTGAGGGCGGAGACAAGGATGAGCAGGGGCAGGAACAGACGAGGCAGGGTGGGGAGTTTCATGGGTGGGGGATGTGGAAATCAGTTGCGGTGCACGGGCTGGGGCCGGCCCGCATCGTCGATCGAGACATACGTGAAGGTGCCGCGGGTCACGAGCACGTGCTCGCCGCCCTTGGCGCGCTGGGCCCAGGCCTCGACCTCGATCCGGATGGAAGTGCGGCCGATCTTCAGGAGGCCGGCGTGGCAACTCACAATGTCGCCGACAAAGACCGGATGGATAAAAATCATCGCATCGATGGCCACGGTCGTGATGCGGCTGCGGGAAACGTTGCGGGCGTAAATGGCCCCACCGAGGTCCATCTGTGAAACCAGCCAGCCGCCAAACATGTCACCGTTGGAATTGGTGTCCGCGGGCATGGCAATGGTGCGGATGACCAGCTCGCCGCGGGGCTCAACCGGTGAAACGGGTTCAGTCATGTGGTGGATTTTGACCTCAGCCATTTATTGATCAGAACGATGACCGGCACGGCGATGATCAAGAGAACCGGCAGTCCGATGTAGGAACTGACCGTGGCAATAACCCCGAGTGCGGTCAGGGAAATGGCGCGACCGGTAAGCTGGCGTCGGGCTGAATCTGGCTGGGTCGGGTCCACCAGACCGGACCGGAGGGCGTAAAGCCAGCTCAGAAGCAACGGCATGGCAATCAACGTGAAATTACCAAAATAAACGGCCCGGGCAAGGTTGCTGGATTTGGCGTGGAGATAAATCGAAACCGAAACCGGCAACAGGGTAACCGCGAAAAGGAAGACGAGGGTCAGACCGGTGTGCACGGGGTTGGTGCTTCGTAGCAGTGAAAACTTGCGGTGATGCAGGTTCCAGAAGATGCAACTAATGAGAAAGGCTATGGCAAAGGTCAGAACCGGTATGGCCAGATTCCGCAAAAGATGCCTGACCGCCTCGTCGTCGCTATTCGGTCCAAGCTCCGGTTTGATCTCGAGCACGAGCAACGTCATCACGACGGCAAACACCCCATCGCTCAGCGCCTCGATCCGGTGTTTCGAAAACAACGGAATCGGGCTGGGCGGGGCCGTAGCACTCATGTCCGCAGTTTAAGTCGGTGGAGCGCCGGCTGGCAAGCGCGCCGCACACCTTCGCGCTGGCCGTAGCCAATGAGCGCTCCGAGAGGCCGACTTTGACGTTGTTTTCGGGGCGGATCGGACGGATATTCCCGGCGCATGTCAGCTCCAGCCCAGAACGTCTTCCGGCGTCTGTTTGATGAAATCGGACCGGTCGACCAGGTCGGAATCGAGGAACGGGTCGCCAAATACACGACCCGCAGCATCAAGAAAAACTCCAAGCTCTGGGGCCTGAAGGCCGCAGTCTCCATGGTCGACCTCACGACGCTTGAGGGCAAGGACACCCCGGGCAAGGTCGCCTCGCTCTGCCAGAAGGCCCTGCGGCCGCACGAAGATCCCACCATTCCCCAGGTCGCCGCAGTTTGCGTCTATCCCGCGATGGTCAAACACGCCCGCCGCGCCCTGGGCGAGGACACGGCCGTCCGCATTGCCTCGGTCGCCACGGCGTTCCCGTCGGGCCAGGCTCCGCTTCGCACCCGCCTCGCCGAGGTGAAGGCGGCCGTCGCCGACGGCGCCGACGAGATCGACATGGTGATCAACCGCGGCGCGTTTCTGAGCGGTGAATTCGGCGAGATGCAGGATGAGATCGCCGCCGTGGTGCAGGCCTGCGGTGCCTCGACCCTCAAGGTGATTCTCGAGGTCAGCGAGCTGGAGACCTACGACAACATCCGGGCCGCTTCCTTTCTCGCCATGCGCGTGATCCGGCCGGGGGATTTCATCAAGACCAGCACGGGCAAGACCACGCTCAACGCCACCCTCGGCAACAACCAGGTGATGCTTGAGGCCATCCGGGATTTCTACCTCGATACCGGCATCCCCATCGCGATGAAGCCCGCCGGCGGCATCCGCACCGCCAAGCAGGCGCTCCAGTTCCTCATCGCCGTCAAGGAGACGCTCGGTGACGAATGGCTCAACAACACGCGCTACCGCTTCGGCGCCTCCTCCCTGCTCAACGACCTGCTCCGCCAGCTCGAGAAAGAGCGCACCGGCGCCTACCAGGCCCCGTATTATTTCAGCGAGGCCGCAGAATCCTATTAAACCTTCACTTCCGTCATCCTGAACCCAGCGAAGGATCCAAGCCCGACAAACGCACCGCATCCCCTCTTGGATTCTTCGCTTAGCTCAGAATGACACGCTGACAAAAATGCCAACGCTTACCTCCATCAAAAAACGTCCGGCCTCGCGCCACCTCGGCCGGCCCACGCCCGAGCTCATCTTCGGCGACCTCTGGGAGTTCGATCCCGCGCCCGAGACAGCCGACCCGCGGCTGAAGGCCCGCTACGACCTGTTCATCGGCGGCAAGTTTGTCGCTCCTTCCTCCGGCAAATATTTCGACTCCATCAACCCGGCCAACGAGACGAAGCTCGCCGAGATCGCGCACGCCAACGCCGCCGACGTGGACGCCGCCTACGCTGCAGCGAAGAAGGCCTTCGACACGACCTGGGGCAAGATGCCCGGCCGGGAACGCGCCAAATACCTCTACCGCCTCGCCCGGCTCCTGCAGGACCGGGCGCGCGAGTTCGCCGTGGCGGAGACGCTCGACGGGGGCAAGCCCATCAAGGAATCGCGCGACTTCGATGTCCCGATGGCCGCCGCGCATTTCTTCTATCACGCTGGTTGGGCGGACAAGCTCGACTACGTCGCGCCCGGTCGCTCGGTTGCGCCGCTCGGTGTCGTCGGCCAGGTCATCCCGTGGAACTTCCCCTTGCTGATGCTGGCGTGGAAAATCGCTCCGGCCCTCGCGATGGGCAACACGGTCGTGCTCAAGCCCGCCGAGACGACCAGCGTGACCGCGCTCAAATTCGCCGAGCTGATCCAGGACGCCGGGTTGCCACCAGGCGTCGTGAACTTTGTCACCGGGTTCGGCGACACCGGCGCGGCCGTCATGGGCCACCCGACCGCCGCCAAGGTCGCCTTTACCGGCTCGACGGAGGTGGGGAAGATCATCATGCGTTCCCTCGCCGGCACCGACAAGAAGATGACCATGGAGCTCGGCGGCAAGGCGGCGAACATCGTGTTCGACGACGCGCCGATCGACCAGGCCGTCGAGGGCATCATCAACGGAATATTCTTCAACCAGGGCCACGTCTGCTGCGCCGGCTCCCGCCTGCTGGTGCACGAGCCCATCGCCGAGCGGTTCCTCGCCAAACTTAAGACCCGCATCAAGACCCTCCGTGTCGGCGACCCGATCGACAAGAACACCGACATCGGCGCCATCAACTCGAAGGAGCAGCTCGCCACGATCACGCGGCTGGTCGGGGTCGGAGTGAAGGAGGGGGCCGTGATGTTCCAGCCCGCCTGCAAGCTGCCGGCCAAGGGTTACTATTTCCGCCCGACGGTGTTCTCCGGCGTCAGCATGAGCCACCGCGTCGCGCGCGAGGAGATTTTTGGGCCAGTGCTGAGCGTGCTCACGTTCCGCACGCTCGATGAGGCGGTCGAGAAGGCCAACAACACGGCCTACGGCCTTAGCGCTGGTGTATGGACCGACAAGGGCTCACGCATCCTGAAGATGTCCACCGAGCTCAAGGCCGGCGTCGTCTGGGCCAACACCTACAACAAGTTCGACCCCACGTCGCCCTTTGGCGGCTACAAGGAGAGCGGCTTCGGCCGCGAGGGTGGCCGCCAGGGCCTGCTCGACTACTGCAAGCTCGTCTGAAACGACTGATGAATCGTTCTCTTTCTCATAATCCTTCTCGTTCTCTCCTGTTTCGGAAGATCGACGGAGCCTGCCAAGACGATAGAACGAGAACGATTAAGAGAACGAGAAAGATTGTACCATGTCGCGAACCTTTGTCCCCCCTTCAGAATGCCCTGTTTGCGGGGAGTCGGTGCCCAACGGAGCCAAGGCGTGCCCGGGTTGCGGGGCGGACGAGCGCTCGGGTTGGGACGAGGACGCCAGTCTCTACGACGGCCTCGATTTGCCCGACGAGGCATTTGACGACGAAAAGAAACCCGCGCCGCGTCGGGCGCCGGACCGGGTCTGGATCGCCCTTGGCGCGCTGCTGGCCCTGGCCGTCGTCCTGACGTTTATCTTCCGCTGATTCTTCATGGCTGACCAGAAATACCTCACCGCCCCCGTCAAAACGGACCAGATGCCGAAGGGCATCCCCTTCATCATCGCGACCGAGGCGGCCGAGCGCTTCAGCTACTATGGCATGGCCTCCATCCTCGCGGTGTTCATGACCCAATACCTGCGCAACAGCTCCGGCGCCCTGGATCTGATGACGGAGAACGAGGCTAACCAGCGCTTCCATGATTTTGCGTTCCTCGGCTACTTCCTGCCGTTTGTCGGTGCGATCCTGGCGGACGCCTTCCTGGGGAAGTTTCGCACGATCCTGTTCATTGCCGTCATCTACTGTGGCGGGCACCTCGCGCTGGCGATCGATGATACCCGGACAGGCCTGGCTATTGGCATGGTGCTGATCGCGATTGGCATGGGCGGGATCAAGCCCTGCGTCTCGGCCATCGTCGGTGATCAGTTCGGCGCCTCAAACCAGCACCTGCTGTCGAAGGCCTTTGGCTGGTTCTATTTCGCGATCAACACCGGGTCGTTGCTTGCTTTCTGGATCATACCGTTGCTGCTGAAATACGCCGGGCCGCATTGGGCGTTCGGGGTCCCGGGCATCTTCATGGCTGTGGCGGCCGGGATCTTCTGGTGGGGGCGTTACCGGTTTGTGCACATTCCCGCCGGGGGTTGGACCGCGTTCCGCCAAAACTTCGACCGCGCGAGCCTGGCGACCATCGGCCGGATCGCGGTCATCTACGTTTTTGTCGCCGTCTTCTGGTCGCTGTGGTCGCAGTGCCAGAGCGAGTGGGTGCTGCAGGCCGAAAAAATGGACCGCAACCTGTCGCTCTTCGGCTGGAAATTCGAGGTGCTGTCGTCGCAGATGCAGATCCTGAGCGGCACCTTCATCCTCCTGATGATCGTGGTCTGCAACTACGGGCTTTACCCGCTGATCAACCGCTTCTGGCCGCTGAACGAGCTGCGGAAGATCGGCCTCGGGCTCGTCGTGACCTGTTTCTCGTTCCTCATCATCGCCTGGATCGAGACGCAGATCGGCCACGGGCTGAAACCCCATATCGGCTGGCAGGTGCCGGCTTTCCTGCTGCTTTCCACCGGTGAAACCATGGTGTCGGTCACTTCGCTGGAGTTCGCCTACACCCAGGCCCCCAAGCGACTGAAGGCCGTGATCATGATCCTCTACCTCTGGGCCATCGCCTTCGGCAACTTCCTCACGGCGCGCATTCACGGCCTCATCGCCAATGCGGACGGCACCAGCAAGCTGCCCGGGGCCTCGTTCTACCTTTTCTTCGTCGTGTTGTGCGCCACCGCCGCTGTGATCTTCGCCTTCGTTTCCCGTTCCTATACGCTCAAAACCCACCTGCAGGACGAGGCGCCCTCGGCCTGAACCAGTCCCATGACTTCCCATCGTTCTCTTTCTCGTAATCCTAATCGTTCTCCTGCCAGGGTGGACAAAGGACTCGCCCGAGAGAACGAAAACGATTAAGAGAACGAGAACGATCCAAGCCATGACCCGTCTCCCCATCACCAAAACCCCCAAGGTTTACGTCGGCGGCTCCTTCATCCGCTCCGAGAGCGCCCGCACCTTCCCGCTCAAGGATGCCGCGGGCACGTTCTTCGCCAACATCCCTCAGTGCACGCGCAAGGACCTGCGCAATGCCATCGAGGCCGCCGCCAAGGCCGGGCCCGGCTGGGCGAAGCGCACGCCCTACAATCGCGGCCAGATCATCTACCGGCTCGGCGAAATGCTCGAGGCACGCAAAGCCGACATGGCCGACGCCCTCACGGTCGGTGGCGCGAGCAAGGCCGCGGCCGCGAAGGAAATCACCGCGGCGATCGACCGCCTCATCTATTACGCCGGTTGGGCCGACAAATACGAGCAGGTGCTGGGCAACGTGAACCCCGTCGCCTCGCCGCACTTCAACTTCACCGTCACCGAGCCGATGGGCATCGTGGGCCTGCTCGCCCCTGACGAAGCCCCGTTGCTTGCACTGGTTTCGCTCGTCGCGCCTGCCATCACCGGCGGTAACACGGTCGTCGCACTCGCGTCCTCCACCCAGCCGTATCCCGCCATCGTGCTGGGCGAGATGCTGGCCACGAGCGACCTGCCCGGCGGCGTGGTCAACCTGCTTACCGGCTTCCGCAAGGAGATCGTGCCGACGATGGCCACGCACACCCACCTGCGCGCCATCGCTGGCGTGGCGAACGCCGACGAGCGCAAGGCACTCAAGCTCGGTGCCGCCGACAGCGTGAAGCGCGTGAAGCTGTCCAAGACGGAAGAGCCGGTCGACTGGTTCTCCGCCAAGGCGCAGAGCCTCTACGACGTCCGCGACCATCTGGAATTCAAGACCACGTGGCACCCGATCGGGGCGTGAGCATGCTCCCCGGGCCCGACGCCGAGCTTCTGAGAAAGCGTCTGTTGGTCTTTTGGATCGTCTGGGGTCTCATCCTGGCCGGGCTGGTCATGATTTATGTACTGCTTGGGCGTGGGCCGGTGAAACCGGTCGTCGCGGCGGATCTGCCGGTGAACTTGGCGGGCGTCGTGCCCTTGTTCATCAGCGTCGTGGTCCGCTGGCTGGTCCTGCCGCGATGCCGCGACGTGATGACGGTCTTCCCAATTTATATCGTGGGCCTCGCTCTGGCCGAAGCCTGCGGCCTGATGGGCATTTTACTCGGTGGACCGTATCGCGAGAGCCTGTTTGTGCTCGGCGTATTGGGGGTCACGTCGTATGTGCCGCTGTTTGCCAAGCGGCTGCTGGAGCCGAAGGGTTCGGGGTTCATTCCGAACAATTGACGTTTCCCTCCGTGGAAACGTCATCCTGAGCCCGCAACGCGGACGAAGGATCCACGGTCGGGCCGGAGCCCGACCCTCCAGCATGATAGCGCTCAATCGCCAGACAGTTTTCCCGTCTCTGCCAGGCGTTCCAGGAAGATCCAGCAGCGCTTGGCCTGGGTCTCGGCCGTCTTGGCGTCCATGATGTAGCGGACGACCTGCCGGCGGATGGCGACGCTGTGGTTGAGCCAGCCCGCCTCGAGTTGGGGGCGGGCCTGGAAAGCCTTCCTCATTTCCTCCGGCAGATCGGGTTCGCGCGACGCGGTGTCGGGCTCGAGGGTGAACTCGATGGTGTCGCCGGCCTCCACCTTCGCGGCCTTCAGCAGCTCGACCTTGATCGCCAGCTTGTAGTGGCCGCGCTTGCCGGGCAGCAGCGTGACGCGGTCGAGGTCGTCGTTGAAACGGAGCAGGGCGTTGAGCCCGTGGCCACCACCCTTGATCTCGGCCGGCGTGAGCGTGAGCGGCAGGATGGCGCGCTTCGGCAGGTCGACCCAGCGGACCATGGCGACACGGTAGAGCTTCGCCCGAAAACTACGCATGGTCGCGCCGCCGCAGGAAACGGGAAATCTCCCTCGCAGTAGGCATGGATTCGGCCGTGCCGTGCTGGGTGACGGCGAGGGCCGCCACGGCGTTGGCGAAGTGAGCGGCCTCAAAGACGTTCTTCTTGAATTTAACCAGGCCGGCGGCGAAACCGCCGACAAACGCGTCGCCCGCTCCGGTGGTGTCGACGGCGTCCACCTCATGGGACTGCACCCGGGCATAGACGTCGGGCTGTGAAATGAAGCAGCCGCGGGAGCCAAGGGTGACGATAACAATGGGCACGTTAAAGGTGCGGCAGAGCGAATGCAGGCGGTCGGGGGCGAGGCGGTGCAGAGTCTCGGCGGTGAAATTCCGTACGCCGCTGCGGGGCAGGCGGTTTACGAGCGCGATAAATTCCGATTCATTGGGGATCAGCACCTCGACGTGGCGGAGGATCGAAAGATCCACCTTGGCGTGCATGGGCGCGGGATTGAAGACCGTGACAGCCCCATTGCGCCGGGCATGGCGCAGCACATGCGCCATGGTCTTCATATCGCACTCGGCCTGGCAGACGACAACCTCGGCGGCAGCGAGCGGCGGTAATGGCACGTCGCGGATGTGCAGGGCGAGGTTGGCGCCGAGAGCAACCATGATCTGGTTCTGCCCGGCGGCGTTGACCGCAATGGCGGCGGCGCCCGTGGGCTCCTTCTTTTTCACCACGAAAGCCACGCGCACCCGGGCCTGCCGGGCAAATTCCCGCGCGTGGGAACCGGCCGCGTCATGACCAATGGCACCGAGAAAGAGGGTGGGGATGCCGGCGCGGGTGGCGGCGACGGCCTGATTGAACCCCTTGCCGCCAGCGCCGGGCCGCAATTCGGCCAGCACACACTCGCCGGGCCGGGGAAAGTCCCGAATATAAAAAGCCAGATCCTGGACGTAGCTGCCAACGATGACGACGCGTGCTTTCATTCTCTGGAACAGGTGGGCGAGCAGGCAGCGTGCGCCGCACCTTGCGGCGGGTAAAGTGGTTTTTCACCGCCTCGGTGAATTTTAACTATCGGGATAGGGTCGGCACCGCCGTCTGACATCCCACCATGACCGCTTGTCCAATCCCCCGTGTGAGGTGTTGCCATCGGGCGCAATTTGCGGGCATGGCTGTCGTCGTCACCCGCACCTTGTCATCCCTTGGCCAACCGGTCGGTCTTGCTGTCCCCCCGGCGGCCGTGGTTCGCTCCGAGGCGATGAGTGCTGATACCGAGGCCAAGCTGCTGCGGGCGAAAAACCGCCTCTATGTTCTCTGCCAGCTGGTCGGGTGGGGCGGGCTGATGGGCATGCAGTTGTTCTACCAGAACGTGGAAGGGACTCACGGCCGCAGTCGCGATGCGGCGATCACGGTCATGATCATGCTGATGGGCCTGTTGCTGACCCACTATGTCCGACCCCTGATCAAGCGCTGGGGCTGGATGGAACTTGGGTGGGCCGCCCTGCTGCCTCGCGTGGCGGGAATCTCGGTCGCAATGTCCGTCGGGTGGTCCGTCGTGGGGTTCGGTTATGTGTATGGGGTGCTGCTAGAGCCCTGGACCTCAAAATACAGCCCCGTGTTTGCGATCGGTGTTGCGACCTTTAACGGCGTGTTCGTTTTCCTCGGCTGGTTTTGCGTCTATTACATCTATCACGCCTTTGAACGCTTGCGGCGCATGCAACTCGAGCAGCTCCGGCTGGCGGCCAGCGTTAAGGAGGCCGAGTTGCGGGCGCTGAAGTCGCAGGTCAACCCACACTTCCTCTTTAACTCGCTCAACAGCCTGCGGGCTTTGATTGACGAGGACGCACCAAAGGCCCGTGAGTCGGTCACCCGCCTCGCCAACATGCTGCGCTATTCGCTGCAATCGGGCCAGCAGGAGACCGTGCCGCTCGAGGAGGAGATTCGCATCGTGGAGGACTACCTCGCGCTTGAGCTGATCCGTCACGAAAGCCGGCTCCGCGTGCGCTGGGCGGTTTCCGACGACGCCCGGGCGCGGCCGGTGCCGCCGATGCTGCTGCAGACCCTGGTGGAGAACGCCGTCAAATATGGCATTTCCACCCGACGCGAGGGCGGGGAAGTCGCGATCACGGCCGGCCTCGAGGCGGACAATCTCCACATCGCGGTCACCAACCCCGGCGAGGTGGCCACCCCGGCCAGCGCCGCCGCCGCCCGGGCCGGCTCGTCTACCGGGGTGGGCCTGCGCAACGCCTCGGAGCGGCTGAAACTGCTCTTTGGCGACCGGGCCGGGCTCACGCTTGCTGCGGAGCCGGCCGGCTGCGTGACCGCTCATGTCCTGATCCCAGCCAAACCCGTCAAATGAAAACCCTCCTCATCGACGACGAGCGCCTGGCCCGCAGCGAACTCCGTCGCCTGCTCGCGGCCCATCCCGACATTGAGATTGTCGGCGAGGCCGTAGACGTGGAGGACGCGGCCCAGAAGGTCGCCGAACTCAAGCCCGGCCTGCTTTTTCTTGACGTGCAGATGCCCGGGGCAGACGGGTTCAGCCTGCTGGAACGGCTCGAGCCACCACTGCCGGCGGTCATCTTCACGACGGCATACGACGAGTTTGCGGTGAAGGCTTTCGAGTTCAATGCGCTCGACTACCTGCTCAAGCCCGTGGATCCCAACCGGCTGATCGCCGCCCTCGAGCGGCTGCGGCACCGGGAAAGCACCGCCCCCAGGGGAAGCTCCGACTCGACCCACCGGCTCGCGCTGGAAGACAAGGTCTTTGTGCGCGAGGGTGACCGCTGCTGGTTTGTGGCGGTGAAGAACATCCGGTTGCTTGAGTCGGAGGGCAACTACACGCGCCTGCACTTTGACGACCAGAAGCCGCAGCTTTTCCGCTCGCTCACCGCGATGGAGGAGCGGCTCGATCCCCGGAGTTTTTTCCGCGCCAATCGCAAACAGGTGATCAACCTCACCTGGGTGGAAGGTATCGAACCTTGGTTTAGCGGCGGTCTGCTGGTGAAACTCAAGGGCGGGCTCAAGGTCGAGCTTTCCCGCCGCCAGGCGCAGGATTTCCGCGAACGCATGAGCCTATGAGAAAATGACTGAAAAACTGAATGGCTGAAGAGCTGAAAGGACGCGAGTATCACCGCCAACCGAGGCCCGACAGACTTTCACCCGCCGATCCAGCCCTTCAGCTTTTCAGTCCTTCAGCCCTTTATGATCATCGCCCGCCACCTGACCAAGACCTTCAAGGACAAGAAGCGCGGCATGGTGACCGCGGCAGCCGATGTCTCGTTCACCTGCCAGCCGGGCCAGATCTACGGATTGCTCGGGGCCAACGGGGCAGGCAAGACCACGACGCTCCGCCTGCTCGCCACCCTGCTCAAACCGACCAGCGGCACGTGTACCGTGGCTGGGCACGATACCGTCAGCGCGCCAGAAAAGGTGCGGGCCAACGTCGGCTTCCTCGCCGCCAGTACAGCGCTCTACGGCCGGCTTACCGCCCGGGAGATGATCACCTATTTCGGCCGGCTCAACGGCATGGCGGACGACATCATCCGCGCGCGGCTCAAGGCGCTGGCCGACGAGCTCGACATGCACGAGTTCCTCGACCGCCGGTGCGACAAGTTTTCCACCGGCATGAAGCAGAAGACGTCCATCGCCCGCACGCTCATCCATGACCCCGCGGTGATGATCTTCGACGAGCCGACCCTCGGGCTGGACGTGATGACCGCCCGCGCGATCGTGAAGTTCGTGCGCGAGTGCCGAAATCGCGGCAAGACCGTCATTTACTCCACGCACGTGATGAGTGAGGTCGAGAAGCTGTGCGACACCATCGGCATCATCCATGCCGGCCGGCTCGTTGCCGAGGGCACCCTGCCGGAGCTGCGAACCCGCTTTGGCGAAACCGACATGGAGGAAGTCTTTGTCAAGGCGATCGGCGGCGAGGCCGCCCTGGCCGAGGCACTCAAGAACTGAAGGCAGCCTCCGCATGAACTGGCACTACATTCTCACCATCTATCTAAAAGAGCTGAAGGATTCGCTGCGTGATCGGCGCACGCTGATTTCAATGCTGCTGATTCCCACCCTGTTAATGCCCCTGATCATGCTGGGCTCGATCACCATCATGACGCGGGTGATCAAGCAGGCGCAGGAAGAGGCCACGACCCTGATCGTGCTGGGCGGGCAGGATTCGCCCGCCGTGATGTCCGCGCTCAAGGCCGAGAAGAAATTCCAGTTGGTCGATGCCGGCACTAACTACAAGCAGGCGATCTCGGAGAAGCGCGTGCGGGTCGCGGTGGAAATCCCCGCGGGTTTCGAGGCCTCGCTCAAGGGTGGTGCTTCGCAGACCGTCATGATCTACCACTACGAGGGTGAGATGAAATCTGGCATGGGCGCGGGCGAGGTGGAGAAATTCTTTCGCAACCTGCGGGACAAGACGGTGGAGACCCGGCTTACCGACCGGGGCCTGACTGCCGACCTGATCAAGCCCTTCGAGGTGAAGCGGCAGAACGTCGCTCCGCCCGAGAAGGTAGGTGGCAACATTTTCGGCGGCATTGTGCCCTATTTCATCATCCTGCTCTGTTTCACGGGCGCGATGTATCCGGCAATCGACCTCACGGCGGGCGAGAAGGAACGGGGTACCATGGAGACTCTCCTGTGCAGTCCGGTACACCGCGTCAATATCGTGCTGGGCAAGTTCCTCATGGTGATGACCGCCTCCGTGGCGACGATCGTTGTCTCTCTGCTTTCGTCGAGCGCCAGCCTGCTGATCGGCGGATCCATGATGGCCGGGCGGGGCGGCGGCGCGGCTAAGGCGGCGGCGAGCATGGGCCAGATACCAACGATTGATCCGGCCGGCATTCTCGGCGTGTTTATCATGGTCACCCCGGTCGCCATGCTCTTTGCGGCGGTGCTGCTCACCATTTCGCTTTTTGCCAAGAGCTACAAGGAGGCGCAGAGCTACGTCTCCCCCTTGATTGTTGTCGTGGTCATGCCGGCGATGATGGGCATGCTTCCGGGCATTGAACTCAGCGCGAAGACTGCGCTCGTGCCGATCATGAATCTTTCCCTTGTATGCAAGGAGATGCTCTCCGGGGTCTGGCACTGGAACTACATCGCACTTATTTTCGGTTCCACTTGCGTCTACGCCGCGATCGCACTGGGCCTGGCCGTGAAGATGTTCAACCGGGAAGACGTGATCTTCCGGGCATAAGCAGGCGGCGTTTCTCGAGACGGAAACGCCGGGCTAGTCGAAGAATTATACGGCGAACCGGCGGGCCTATTGCAGTTGATTTGTCACTGGATGGCGGCGCATTTCATATTTCGGTAAAGCCCGACGAGCGGGAGTAAAGCCCGGGTAAATAGCCCCCGTGCCTCTAGGCGGCCGGAACTCAGGCTGCTATAGTCCCGTCCCACTCACCATGAATCCATCCACCACACCCGATACCCAGGAAGCCGCGCACCTTGAGAAACTGCGCACGCAGATTTCCACCGATATCGAGGGCATGCACCAAAAAGAGGCCAGCCTCAAGGAGTATGAGCAACGCCTTCGGTCGCTCGTGGAACAGGCCCAGCACGCTCCCGCGCTGCAGAATGCCAATCAAAACTACGTGACTTCCGGGCCGAACAGCCAGGCGAGTCTCGATTCTGAATGGGAAAAATATGACCGGGCCCACGCCCTCCTGGAAGCAGCCCGCCGCGGCCTGTCCGACGACCGTATGGCGCTGAAGGACCGGGAAGAGCGATTGACCGCCCGCGAGGTGGAGGTAACCCGGCGCGAAGCGTGGGTCAAAGTCCGTGAGCAGGAATTGGCGGTGGTGGGCCAAGCGCAAGCCGCGGCCGCCGCGCTCAAAGCCAAGCCATCCTTCACCACCGCGCCGTTCCTGGCCGCCAAGAATCTATTTTCACACGGCAAGTCCTCTTGAGCTGACAGCGGTATCCTACCCAGTACCCGGGCCTCGCAAGGGCCCGGGTTTTTTTCGCGGCTAACCGATCGATAACTTCTTGCTTGCGCCATTGGCGGGCAATCCGCATCAAGCCAGCCGTGAACCACGTCTCCAATCTGCGCCTGTCCAAAACCGATGCCGTCATGGCCTCGGGTAAACGCGCCTGGTGGATTACCACGGCTCGGCAAATGGGGACTCTCGCGAATTACGTCTGATCACAGAAAATTAAAATCCCTCTCACTGCCGAGCCCGACTCATCCGAGTCGGGTTTTTTATTTTCCCCACCCAACCACATCATGCCATGCCCACGCTCACTCCACCCCCTCCCTTAACCAGAACCCAGCCTTACCCCGCGACCCCGCGGGCCAGGCCATCGCGCGCCACCGCGACCGTGATGGAACTGCCCGCCGTGTCCTTCTTCGGGCGCACGCTTGAGGAATACACCCGGTTCTTCGCCCTCGACCCGGCCACCCTGCGCGGCCGGGCGGTGCTCGACGTCGCCGCTGGCCCGTCGTCCTTCACGACCGAGGCGCACCGGCGCGGCATCGATGCCGTGGCGGTGGATCCACTCTACAACCAACCGCCAGCGGCGCTTGCTGCCCGGATCCGGGAAGACTACGCGCGGATGTTCCTGCAGATCCGGGCCAAGCCACGGCTCTTCCGCTTGAAGTCATTCGCCAGCTTCGATGAAGCCGAGGCCGACCGGCGTGCGGCTGCATCGCGGTTCCTGGCCGACTACGAGGGCAATGTCCGGCATGGCCGTTACGCGCGTGCCTCGCTGCCGCTACTGCCGTTTCTCAACGGAGCCTTCGACCTCGTGCTATGCGCGCACCTGCTCTTCATCTACGCCGCCCGCTTCGATTTCGCATGGCACGTCACGGCTTGCGCCGAGCTGGCCCGGGTCAGCAACGGCGAGGTACGCATCCACCCGCTATGCGGCCCGGACGGCAAGCCCTATGCCGAACTTGAGCGGCTTAGGTCGGAGCTGGGTGCTCTGGGCATCACCAGTGCCGTCGTGCGCGTGAAATATGAATTTTTCGCCGGCAGCAGCTCCATGCTGGTGCTGAACCCGCTATCGCCATGAGCGCACCCGCCGCCTTGGCCCGCACTCCCCAGCCCCCGTATTACGCGGTCATCTTTACGTCGCATCGTACCGACGGCGATCGCGGCTATGGCGCCATGTCCGATCGCATGGTGGAACTGGCGGCGAAACAGCCCGGTTACCTGGGTGTGGAAAGCGCCCGCGGGTCTGACGGCTTGGGCCTCACCGTTTCTTACTGGCGCGACGAGGCGTCAATTCTCGCCTGGAAATGCGAGACCGAGCACCAGCAGGCGCAATGCGCCGGCCAGCAGACCTGGTATGCGGACTACCAGGTGCGCATCGCCAAGGTGCAACGCGCTTACGGCAAGCCTTAAACCTTTTCGAGCTCCGCCAGTTTGCTGGCGGACGTCTCCCAGGCCTTGGTGGCCGTGGCCAGCTGGTCAACGATCACACTGAGCTCCCGGTTCAGGTGCTGGGCCTTGCCGGGTGAGTTGTATGTCTCCGGGGCCTCGAGCTCGGCGGTCAGTTCGTTCTGTTTGGTCTCCAGTTGGGCGACCTTCTCTTCCAGGTGGCCGACCTCGGTGCGGAGCTTCTTGATCTCGGCGGGATTGGATTTCTTCGCCGCCGGCGCCGGGGCGGCGACAGGTTTATCCTGCTTCGGCCGCGCATCAGTGAAGCCGGCCGTCAGAGCGGCGCGGGCATTGCTGGCCTTGGATTTCTCCAGGTAATAGTCGTAATCACCGGCGTAGGGCGTGAGCCGGCCACTGTGGACATGCAGCACGGTCTTGACGAGCTGGCGGATGAAATACACGTCGTGGCTGATGAAGATGAACGTGCCCTCATAACTCTTGAGCGCCTTGACGAGCGCGTCGATCGACGGGATATCGAGGTGAGTCGTCGGCTCGTCCATCAGCAACAGGTTGGGCGGATTGACGAGCAGGCGGGCAAGGGCGAGGCGGGACTTCTCGCCACCGGAGAGCACGGAGACTTTTTTGTGGACGTCGTCCTTGCGGAAGAGGAAGCCACCGAGCACGGCGCGCGCCTGTTGCTCGGTGAGCTGGTTTTCGTTGGTACGCAGCTCCATCACATTCTCGAACACGGTAAGGTCGAGCTTGAGGTTGTCCGCGCGGTTCTGGGCAAAGTAGCCCGGGATGACATTGCTGCCGAGGTCGCACACGCCGCCTTGGATCGGAATAACGCCAGCAAGGATCTTGAGCAACGTGGACTTGCCCGCGCCGTTGGGGCCGACGAGCACGATCTTCTGGCCGCGCTCGGCCTCGAAGTTCAGGTCGCGATACACGACGTGGTCGCCGTAAGCTTGCTGGACATTCTTGAGGTTGATGACCTTGAGTCCGGAGCGGAGCGGCTGGGGAAAACGGAAATTGATGCGCGCGAGGTCCTCCCACGGCTCCTCGACGGCGACGTCCTTGAGCCGCTCGATCTGCTTCTCCTTGGACTTGGCCCGCGAGGCCATGGAGGCCTTGGCGCCGAAGCGATCGACGAACTTCTGCAGGTGCGCGATTTCGCGCTGCTGGTTCTTAAACTGCGCGGCCTGCTGCTCCTTGCGGGCATCCTTCTCGTTCAGGTAGTCGTCGTAGTTGCCGGTGTATTTGTTGAGCGTGTTGTTGCGCAGCTCAAGGATACCATTGCAGAGGACGTTCAGGAACTCGCGGTCGTGGGAGATGATGACGAGGCCGCCGGGGTAGCGGGTAAGGTAATCCTGGAACCAGAGCAACGCCTCGAGATCAAGGTGGTTGGTCGGCTCGTCGAGCAGAAGCAGGGCGGGCTCGCTGACGAGTAGGCGGGCGAGGTGGGCGCGCATGACCCAGCCGCCGGAAAAGGACTTGGCCTGCTTGTCGTGGTCGGTCTCGCGGAAACCGAGGCCGGCGAGGATTTTCTTGGCGCGAGGCTCGAGGGTCCAGTCGATGTCGTAGTCGTCATCGTTCTCCGGCATGAGCTTCTTGCCGCTGGTGGCGATCGAGAGGATGGACTCATCGCCGACGGGCGCGCTTTCCTGGGGCAGGTAGCCGAAATCCGCCCCGCGTTCCCACTCGATGGTGCCCTCGTCGGCCTGTTCCTCGCCCAGGATGAGGTTGAACAGGGTGGATTTGCCCGCGCCGTTGGGGCCGACGAGGCCAAAGCGGTCAGTGCGCGCGACGAAAAGCGACACCTGCGAGAACAGTTCGCGGGTGCCGTAGGACTTGGAAACGTCGGCGAGGGTCAGCATGGGAACCGGTCAATGAGCCGGTTTGCCGGGCCGTCGTCAACCGTCTGTTTTACGACCAAACCACAAGGCAGGTTTGCCACAAAAAGGCACAAAAATATCCGACGGCAAGTGAAGCACTTAAGGCTATAGCGGCGCGGAGAATCAGCAAAAGCGGGACGGAATCTTTTCGTGCCTCTTTGGGGCCAAATCCCTTGGGTCAGAGCGGAAAGAAGTGCTGCTGCTTCCAGCCGAGGAGCTTTTTGAGGCGGGCGTTGGAGATGAGGGCCTTGCGGCCGGTGAGCGGGCCCCGGAAGTCCTTCACGCCGGGCAGGAACTGCTTGATGAGCTTCTGTGACGGGATGTTCGAGGAGCTGTCGTCCGCGGCGATGATGACGGCTTCGCAGCCGAGGCCGCCTTTCTCGATCGCGAGGCGGCAGCCGATGGCGAGGTCGCGGGAATCGATGTAGGACCACAGGATGCGCAGCCGGTCTTCGGGGTGGGCGAAACGCGCTTTGAGGCCGGCATAGTCCTCGGGGCACACGACATTGCCGATGCGGAAGGAAATGATCTGTGTGCCGTCGCGCCGATGAAACATGGCGGCGGTGGCTTCGTTGACGACCTTGGTCAGGCCGTAGGTGTCCTCGGGGAGCTGCGGATGAGCCTCGTCGATCGGCAGGTAGTGCGGCTCGAAGAATTTATCGGCGAAACAAATGCCGTAGGACGACTCGCTCGAAGCGATGACGGCCTTCTTGATGCCCAGCAGGCCGCAAGCTTCGAGGACGTTGTAGGTCGTGAGGCTGTTGACGCGGAAAATCTCATCGTTGGGGTTCTCGTGGGCCCGCGGAATGGCGGCCATGTGGATGACGCCGGCGTAGGGCGCGCGGTTGCCGGTGCCGTGCGGGGAGAAAGCGGCGACGACCTGGCCGAGTTGCGTGAGGTCGGCCACGATGGTGCGGCACAGCGGGCCGGCGGGCCGGCGGGTGTCGACGTTGATGACGTCGTAGCCTTCCTCGACGAGGTGCTTGACGATCCAGTGGCCGGCCTTGCCGCTGCCGCCGGTGACGATGATGCGTTTGGTTGCCATAGGGGGAGGGTTGTGCCGAAAGCTGCCCAGCGGACGAAAATCCGCAAACGGGAATCAGCCTGTGCCAATCAGTGCCTTACCGTTCGGGCAGCTTCACGTCGAACTTGATCGCGGCGAGCTGCTCGGGGGCGCGGCCGATTTTGCGGAGGAAAGGCAGCCAGCGCGGGTCCTGGTACAGGTTGGAGAACGGCCACTGCACCGCCGTGAGGCTCAACCCCGGGTCGCGATACACCACCGCCTTGTCCAGCCATTCGAAGGCGCGGTCGGCCTCGCCGCGGAACGCATAAATGTAAGCGATGTTCCAAGCGGCCTCCTTCTCATATTTCTGGATCAGTTCGGCCAGATTGGCGTCGGATTCGGCTTTCCGCCCGAGGGCGTGATAGACCAGGGCTTGACCGTCCAACCGCCAGGTGCCGCCCGGCTCCAACTGCATCTCTGCCAAAGCGGCCTGGCGGTCTCCCTTCAACAGCAGAATTCCACCGATCGTATAGTGGGAGAGAATGCGGCCCGGGGCCAGGCGCAGCGCGGTGCGCAAGGAGGCGATCGCCTCGTCGAAACGCCCCGCCCGGGAGTAGGCGCCACCCAAGGTGGCATGGGCTCCGGCGTTCACGGGATCGTGGGCGACGACGTATTCGCCGAGGGCGATGACCTGTTCATAACGACCGAGTCCGCGGGCAAAGCCCATGGCGGCGGCGATGATTTCGGTGTTGGCGGGTTCCAAGGCGAGGGCCCGTTCAAAGGAACGGGTGGTTGCGGCCAGATCATGGCCGACCGAGGCGGTGATGTTGCCGAGCCTGGCATGGGCGATGGCCAGATCGGGATCGATCGCCAGCGCCTTGTCCACGGCTTCGCGAGCCAGTCGGTATCCCTCGTCGTTGGTGCGCAGGCCGCCGTCGGCCTGATTATTGTAGCAGGCGGATAGTCCGACCCAGGCCGCCGCCAGTTTTGGATCGATGGCCAGGGCCTGCTCATAGAGGGCGACCGCCTGAGCCAGGCTCTCTTCCGTGCCCTGGCGGGAGAGTTGGCGGGCCTGCAAGTAGAACGCGTAGGCCTTGGGGTCGGCCGTCTTTGCCTTGGGTGTGGCGCCGAGCAGGGAAATTTTGAGTTGGCCGACGACCGCGGCGGCGATCTCGTCCTGCACGGCGAAGATGTCGTCGAGCGAGCGGTCGTAGGTCTCCGACCAGAGATGGGTGTCGGTGCGGGCATCAATCAACTGCGCGGTGATCCGCAGCCGGTTGCCCGATTTGCGCACGGAGCCCTCGAGGATGTGCGCGACGTTGAGTTCGCGGGCCACCTGGGCGAGTTTGATGTCCTTGCCCTTGTAGGAAAACGCCGAGCTGCGCGAGGTCACCTGCAGCGCGGGGATCTTGGCGAGGAGGTTCAGCAATTCCTCGGACAAGCCGTCGGCAAAGAAACCCTGGTCGGCATCCGTGCTCATGTTGACGAAAGGGAGCACGGCGATGGATTTGGCGTTGGCGGCGCTGGTCGGCGCGGCGGACGGCTCCGTCGCTTTCGCCGCCACCGCCGGAGCAGCCGGCGTCGGCACCGGCTCGGGCCTGGGGCCGGGTCGCAGGAAGACGAAGGCGAGCAACGCGACAACCGCGACTCCGAGGCCGACGGTCATGATCGGGAACTTGGGCTTTGCGGATGCGACCGGCGAGGGCAGCGATGCACGCATGACCGGCTTGGCTGCGGTGTCCGCCGCACGCGGTCCCGACAGCAGCCGCTTTACCTGCTCGACAAACTGCGGCGTTGGTTCGCCGCCGGGCAAGCGGGTGCAGTGCGCCTTGAGGAATTGTTCGGGCACGTTGGCGGCGGATTCCCTGGTGTCATCGACCAGCACCGGCACGATAAAGGCGCGATTCTCCGCCATGTCGTGGGTGCGATCCACCGCCATGCGCCACTCGCGCCGGAAATACCCTTCCTCCCGCAGCTGCGTGTTGGCGGAGATTACGGGAATGAACAGGGTGCATTCGCGAATCTGTTTCCGGATCTTCACATCCCAGGCGTCGCCGCCGCGCAGCTCGCTCAAGTCGAACCAGACCTCCACACCGAAGGCGCGCAATGCCTCCGCGATGCGCCGGGCGGCCTCGCCGTCTTCGCGGGCGTAAGAGATGAAGACAGCGCCAGTGGGGCGTGGTTGATCGGTCATGACTTGCGGCTATCTCATGCCGGTGCCGCCGAGGTCTTGCCAGTTAAAACCAAGGGAGGGAACCGCGCCAAGGCCGGGATGCGCGCCACGAAATCCCTTTGCCTCGAAACAGGTTTGAGCGAGGGTGAGCGGGTGCCCAACCGACTCGCCGCCGAGAAGTCTCCCTACCTGCGCCAGCACGCCGACAATCCCGTCGATTGGCGGCCGTGGGGCGACGAGGCGCTGGCCCGGGCCCGGGCGGAGGGAAAGCCCATTTTCCTCAGCATCGGCTACTCGACCTGCCACTGGTGCCACGTGATGGCGCACGAGTCCTTCGAGGATGCGGAGGTGGCGGAGGTGCTCAACCGCGACTATGTGCCGGTGAAGGTGGACCGCGAGGAGCGGCCCGACCTCGACCGCGTGTACATGACCTACGTGCAGCAGACGACGGGGCACGGCGGCTGGCCGATGAGCGTGTGGCTCACACCCGAGGGGAAGCCTTTCTATGGCGGCACTTATTTCCCGAAGGAGGACCGGCACGGTCGGCCGGGATTCATCACCCTGCTGAACACGATCACGGGCCACTGGCAGGCGCAGCGGGAGAAGATTGAATTGGGGGCGGAAGAGGTGGTGCAGGCGCTGCGGCGCTACGCGGTCGCGGGCGGCGCGCGTGAGGTGCAGCACGAGGGCGCGCCCGTCCCGCTGCACGAGACGGCGGGCGAGGCCTTCGAAAAAGGCTATCAGTATTTCTTTGAGTCGCACGATGCGCGGTGGGGCGGCTTTGGCGGGGCGCCGAAGTTTCCCCGCGCCTCGATCATCGACTTTCTGTTCCGATCGGCGGCGTTGCAGGGCGTGAACACGGATCCCGGGCAGACGGCGATCGGCATGGCGGCCACAACGCTGCAGCGGATGGCCGAGGGCGGGCTGCACGATCCCATCGGCGGCGGCTTTCACCGTTACTCCGTGGACGAGCAGTGGCACGTGCCGCACTTCGAGAAAATGCTCTACGACCAGGCACTGATCGCCGTGAACTACTTGGAAGCGCAGCAGGCGACAGGGCTCCCGGTGTTCGGCTGGCTGGCGCGGGAGATCTTCGACTATGTGGCGCGCGACCTGACCAGTCCGTCGGGCGGGTTCTATTCGGCGGAGGATGCGGACAGCGTTGTAGGGCCGGCGCTCGTCGCCGGGCCGGGAGCCGGCCTGCCGGCAAGCGGCAGCCCTACAAAGAAGGAATCGGCCCACGCCGAAGGCGCGTTCTATGTCTGGACTAAAGAAGAGCTGGTTTCACTGCTAGGAGGGGACGCGGAATTTTTCTGCGCGCACTTCGACGTGAAGCCGGAGGGCAATGTCGCCCACGATCCCCACGGCGAGTTCGGCGGCAAGAATGTGCTGCGGCAGCTCCGGCCGCTGGCGAGTACGGCCGAACAATTCAAGCTGGAGGTGCCGGCGGCGGAGGCGAAACTGCTGGGCTGCCTGGAGAAACTGCGGCTCGCGCGGACCCGGCGGCCACGGCCGCACCTTGACGACAAGATCATCACGGCGTGGAACGGGCTGATGATTTCCGCGTTGGCGCGAGGACACCAGGTGCTGGGCGGCTCCGGCGCCGAGGGTAGGGACGGACCGCTGGGCCGTCCGCAGGGAACGGCGCGCCCAGCGGTCGCGCCCTACCTCCAAGCGGCCACCCGCGCCGCAGAATTTATCCAGCGGGAGCTGAGCGCCCCGGCTACGGACACGCTTTATCGCAGCTGGCGTGAGGGGCGGAGTGACATCCCGGGATTTGCGGAGGATTACGCCTATCTCATCCAGGGTCTGCTCGACCTCTATGAGGCGGGGTTTGAGCTCCGGTGGCTGCAGTGGGCCGTGAAACTGCAGGCCCGCATGGATGCCCTTTTCTGGGACAGCGAGCGCGGCGGTTATTTCAATTCGCGGGCGGACGATCCGTCTGTGATCGTGCGGTTGAAGGAGGATTACGATGGCGCGGAGCCGGCGCCCAATTCTGTCGCCGCGATGAACCTGATCCGACTCGACTGGATGCTGGGTCTTGCCGGGGCGCGGGAGAAGGCATTGAAAACCGTCGAGGCATTGCGACCGCAATGGAGCCGGCTGCCCCAAGCCCTGCCGCAGCTGCTCTGTGCACTGGAACTCGCGCTGGCGGAGCCGCGCACGGTGGTGCTGGCCGGTGATCCGCACACGGCCGGGTTTCAGGCCTTGGCCGCGGTCTTGCACGAACAGCTCGGTCCGCGCCGCGCGCTGCTCTGTGCCGACGGCCCGTTCGACGGGCTCAGGGCAGGCGGGGCGGCCCAGGATTGGCTGGCTACCCACCGGTCCTATTTAAAGGCTATCAAACCCATCAATGGTCAAGCCACAGCCTACGTGTGTGAAAATTTCACCTGCCAGGCCCCGGTGGATTCGGTGGCGGCGCTGCGACAATTGCGGGATCGCGCTTAAGTCTGGTCTCCCTATGGCCGTTGCATAGTTTTGCCTTACTTGAATAACGCCGCTCCGGATCCGCTACTCGGCCGCTGTTTCACGGCGACTGGCGGTGGCATGGCCGCGATGGGCGCAATGGTCATTCTAGGACGTTTTACGGGACACCTCGAATGGGTCACGCTGATTCCGGGCGGGGCGCCCATGGCATTCATGACGGCCCTGACTTTCATCATAAGCGGGTTGGGCTTTGTTGGACATGGGTGCGGGTGGGGCCGGGTGGGTCGCAGCCTTGGTCTGCTGACCTTGCTGATGGGGGCCGGCACCTTGGGGCTTTATGCCCTGGCCGAGCCATTATCCATCAAGACCTTTATTTACCAACCGGGAAAATTCTCTTCCGGGGTGGGCTTTGACGGCCGGATGGCGCCCAACACAGCGGGATCGTTTATCGTTCTTGGTTTGCTGTTGGGTCTGCTCCAAGAGAGCAAGCCGCGCGTGCGCCTTTTGGTTTCGCTGGCCTCCCTGCTCATCGCCACGGCCTCCCTGTCGCTCTGCAGCTATCTGATCGGCTTGCGGACGGCCGCGACCTGGTGGCGCTTCACGGGCATGGCCGTGCATACGGCGGTCGCTTTCATTCTCGCGGGAGCGGTGGTCGCGTTGTGGACATGGCGCAAGACCCGATTGACCGAAAGAGCCATGGCACAATCGCAGCTGCTCTTCGCCACGGCGGGCGGATTGATCGTGATGGTCGGGCTCGTCTCCTACGTGAGCCAGGTCCAGCTGATCGCCGCGTCGGAAGACGTGGTGCATACGCATGAGGTTCGAGGGGCGGTCGACCGCCTGGTTTCGGAAATCGCCCGGATGGAATCCTCCGCTCGCGGCTACGCCCTGACGGGGTCCGATTCCTTCCAGAAGCGAGTGGGTGACCACAGGGCTGAGGCCGAAGCCAAGCTGGCGCAACTCGCCGGGCTGGTGACGGATGATCCGGCCCAGCTGGAGAGGGTCCACCGGCTGCGCGACCTGGCGCAGCAGAAATTTCAGCAGAGCGCGGACCTGTTGCGGGCTTGGGACGAGGCGGGCCAGGTGGCCGCCGGGCGTTTGCTCGCGGAAAAGCCGGCCGGCAGTGCCCTGGTCAATCTGGCGGAAGAGATGCGGCTGGCGGAGACGCGGCTGTTGCAGCCGAGGCAAAGGGAGATGGAGATGATGGAATCCGGGGCGCGCCGCATTCAGCTCATCGCGAGCGAATTGGCGCTAGTGCTGGTGGTGTTGGCGTATGCCCTGGAGTATAAGGCTACCGTGGCACGCGGTCTGGCCGAAGCCCGGTTGCGCGAGAGCCAGCAGCACTTCGAACGGCTCTTTGAGAATGCTCCTGACGCCATCCTCCTCGTCAACCAGCTGGGCCGCATCGTGCATGTCAATTCCAGGACCAGGGAGCTGTTTGGTTACACGGTGGAGGAACTGGTTCAGCGGGAACTTATCTTTCTTTTGCCCGAGCACCTGCGGGAGCGCCACGGGGGGCATCTGGCGAGATATTTTGCCGCCCCCCAGGCCCGGATGATGGGCGCAGGACTCGACCTGCAGGGCCGCCGCAAAGATGGCAGCGAATTTGCCGTCGATATCATGTTGAGTCCGTTGGAGACGGACGGGGAGATACAGGCACTTGCGGTGATCCGTGACTTTACCGACCGCAAACGCACCGAGGCCGCACTGCTGGAGAGTGAGGAGCGCAACCGGCTGTTTGCGGAGCACGCCCCGGCTTCCGTGGCGATGTTCGATCGCAACATGATTTACCTCGTGGTGAGCCAAAAATGGATTTCCGATTACAAGCTGGCCGGGCGCCCCATCATCGGTCGGTCGCACTACGAGGTGTTTCCCGAAATTCCGGAGCGCTGGAAACAGGACCATCGCAACTGCCTCGCGGGCGCCATTCTGATCTCCGAGGCGGATTTGTTCGAGCGGGCGGACGGTACCAGGCAATGGCTGCGGTATGAAGTGCGGCCGTGGCACAACTCGGCCGGCGAGATTGGAGGCATCGTGATGTTCACCCAGGATATAACCCAGCAAAAGCAGCTTCAGGAAAATCTGGCGACCGCGCGCGACCAAGCGCTGGAGGCCTCGCGGATGAAGTCGCAGTTCCTCGCCAACATGAGCCATGAGATCCGCACCCCGATGAACGGCGTCCTCGGCATGACCGAACTGCTCCTGGACACCCCCTTGACCGAGGATCAGATGCAGATGGGCCGGGTGATCCGCATCAGCGGCGAAAACCTCCTGACGATCATCAACGACATCCTGGACTTCTCCAAGATCGAGGCGGGCAAGCTCCGGATCGAGGCCGCCGAATTCGACCTCGTCGAGCAGATCAACCAAACCCTGGCGTTGCTGGCCCCGCGGGCGCAGGCGCGCGCGCTCACTCTCACCGCTGACCTGCCGCCGGATCTACCGGCGGGACTAAGTGGTGACGCTGGTCGGATCCAGCAGGTGCTGGTCAATCTGGTGGGCAACGCGATCAAATTTACTGAAAAAGGCCGGGTCCAGGTGACGGTACAGCCGCAAGGCGCGGTCCTGTCTGGCAATTTTGCCTTCAGGGTTGAGGTGCAGGACACGGGCATCGGCTTGACGCCGGAGCAGCAGGCACGCCTGTTCGAGCCCTTCACGCAGGCCGATGGTTCGGCGACCCGCAAATATGGCGGCACCGGCTTAGGCCTGGCCATCTCCCGCCAGCTGCTGCAGCTCATGGGCGGCCGCATCGGCCTGACCAGCGAACCCGGCCAAGGCTCGACTTTCTGGTTCGAGTTGGAACTGCCGATGGTGAGACGTTCCGCCCCGGCGGCGGCTGCGGTGAAGTTGCCCCCGGTGGCGGTCCCACCGCCGACTGCGAGAATCCTGGTGGCGGAGGATAACCCGGCCAATCAACTCCTGATGCGCATGATGCTGGAGAAATTGGGCCTGGCTTTCGATCTCGTCGGCGATGGCGAGGCGGTGCTCAAGAAACTGGCCGAGGGTGACTATGCCGCGGTGATCATGGACTGCCAGATGCCGCGGCTCGACGGTTATGAGACCACCCGCCGGATCCGCTCCGGCACCGCCGCCGTGCGCCAGCCGCGGATTCCCATCATCGCGCTGACGGCGCATGCCATGGCCAGCGACCGGGAGAAATGCCTGGCGGCCGGCATGGACGAATATGTGTCCAAGCCGATCAATCAGGTAGCCCTGCAGGGCGTCTTGCGACACTTCGGGGTTATAATCCACGGGGCGACGCTTCAGCCGGCCCCGGCTCGGTCGGTGACCCCGGCGGTCAGCACCGTGTTGGATCCGGCCCAACTGGCCCAGTTGCGCAGCCTGCCCGGCCGGCTCGGTCCGACGTTGCTGGCCGACGTGATGCAGCTGGCGCTCACCGAGGTGCCCATGGGCTTGGGGCAATTGCACGCTTTGCTGGAGCAGCGTACCACCACCGAAGTCGTGCACCTCGCGCACCGGCTGGCCGGCAGCGCCGCCAATCTCGGGGCCGGAGCCTTCCGCCGGGTGCTGCAGGATATTGAAGCGGCCGCCCGCCTGCCGGACGGGGAGACCGCCGCCGGCCTGCGGCCGGACCTTGACCGACAATGGCAATTGGTGCGAGATGCCCTGGAGCAATTGCAGACCGCGGAGAAATCATGAAAATACTAATGGTCGAGGATGATCCCATCGCCGCAGTGGTGCTGGAGGCTTCGCTCAAGCAGCTCGGCCATGAGGTCGAGGTGGCCCGGGACGGGACCACCGGCTGGCAGCGCTTTGCGGCAGAGCCGCGGCGCCTGGTGATCAGTGATTGGATGATGCCCGGTCTCGACGGGCTGGAGCTGTGCCGGAGGATCCGGGCCCAAGGCGGCGACTACACCTTCTTTATCTTGCTCTCCAACCTCAGCAACACGGCGGAAAACCTCGACCAGGCAATGGAGGCCGGCGCGGACGACTTTCTGGCCAAACCGGTGAAGCCGGTGGAATTAAAGGCGCGCCTGCGCGTGGCGGAACGCATCCTCAACTACGCGACCCAAGTGAGACAATTGCAGGAGATAATTCCGATCTGCGGTTACTGCAAAAAAATGCGCGACGACAAGAATTACTGGAGTCAGGTGGAGGAATACATCGGCAAGCAGGCCGGCTCGAGCTTCAGCCATGGAGTATGCCCGGACTGTTATGAACGGGTGCTGGTGCCACAGTTGCGCCAGATCGGAGCGGTGCCGCCGCCCTATCCCGAGGTGAAGCGGGTGGTTAAGTAAAGATCCTCGGGGCGTTTTTTGTAGGAGCCTGCTTGCCCGTTCGACAAGCTCAGGGCCCAGAGCCTGCCGTGGGGCAGGCGATTCGGAACGCCCGCCACCGGACCGACCGCAGAATCGCCTGCAAGCAAGCTCCTCCATCCCGACCGAGCCGAAGCAAGCTTCGGGGTAGTGGACCCACAGCGAATAAACCCGGTCAGCGCCGCAAGGCGGCGCGGACCAGGCGTTGGTCGCCGTCGTTGGGGGCGGGCTGTACTCCAAGCACGGCACAGAGCAGGTTATAAACGTGGATATTTTCCACGTCCGGCAGCTCCACCCCGTGGCGGAACGCCGGGCCGCTGCCGATAAACAGAGCGCCCATGTTGGGCGTCGCCGGATCCCAGCCGTGAGAGGCCCGATTGTAGGTGGGCGCACGCACCGGCCAGCCGGTCCGGCTCTCGAAGTTCCAGTGGTCGTCGGCGAGCAGCACCACGTCGGGGATCCGCGGGTTGCCGCGATAGTGCAGGCGTTCGGGGGTCTCGTCGCGCAGCCAAACGTGGAGCTGGGGCGGTACCTTGGCGCGGATCTGCGCCGCAAGTTCGGCGGCGGTGATGGTGCCTGGCTTCGGCCGCACGCCGCCCACCGGGCCGGTGGCATCGACCTGCACTTGGGCCATGTTCATCAGGTCCTCCAGAAAGATGATCCGGTCGGGCCCGCACGGCGACATGCCATGGTCGGAGACCAGGACGAGGTTGGCGCGGTCACGCAGGCCGAGCCGCGCAAGTCCGTCGAGCAGGCGCTGAACGGCGGCGTCCACCTCCGCCACGGCGGCGGCGGTTTCAGGCGCGTCCGGGCCGAATTTATGTCCCTTCGTGTCGACCACGTCGAAATAGAGCGTGCATAAACCCGGGCGCTCCGCGTCGGGCCCCTCGAGCCAGCGCAGGAGTTCGTCCACGCGTTCGTTCGTCGGGATCTTCCCGTCAAAGGGTTTGAAGCGATTCGGGCGCAGGCCGTGGTTTTGAGTTTCGGAACCGGGCCAGAAATAGCAGAAGCTGTGCACGCCTTGACGCTCGGCGGTGATCCACACGGGCTCGCCTTGGGCCCACCAATGTTCCTCCGTGTTGCTCTCGGGCTTGCTCATGCCGAAGGTCGTCCCGGCGTCGGGATCATAGAACCAGTTGCCGACGATGCCGTGGTGCGCGGGGTACAGGCCGGTGACGATCGTATAATGGTTGGGAAAAGTTTTGGTGGGGAAACTCGGAGTCAGACGCGTGGCATGCACGCCGCCGGCGGCCAGGCGACGTAGCGTGGGGGCTTCATGCTTCTGCAGGTAATCCCAACGGAAGCCATCGATCGAGATGAGGATTAGCGGGCCCATCCGGGCGCGGTCCGGCGGGGAATTGCAGCCCGGGATGGCCAGGCCGAGCCCCAGCAGCACGATCCAAGTAACAAGAAATCGAAGCCAGTGCATCGCAGGCGGTGCGTTTCAGCGGGCCAGCGCGGCCCGGGCGAGCCGATTGTCCCCATCATTGGGAGCCGGCGTGAGGCCGAGCACGGAGCAAACCAGGTTGTAAACGTGGATGTTATCCACGTCGGGCAATTTCACGCCGCGGCGGAAGGCCGGGCCGCTGGCGATGAAGAGTGCGCCCATGTTGGGCGTCGCGGGATCCCAGCCATGGTTGCCCCGGTCAAAGCGGGCCTGGAGCAGAGGCCACCCGGTCTTTTGTTCGATGCACCAATGATCATCCGGCACGAAGACAATGGGTGGAATGCGGTTGCTGGCGCGGTAGTGCAGCTGTTCCGGCACCTCTTCGCGAAGGTAAACGTGCACCTGCGGCGGGGCCTTGGCGCGAATCGACGCCACGAGGGCGGCGGTGTCCACCCCGGGCTTGGGTCGCACTCCGCCGTGGGGCCCGTTGGCCTCCACGGTGACGAGGGACATGTCCATCAGGTCGTCAAAGAACACCACCCGGTCGGGACTCGTTTCCGACATACCGTGGTCGGACACGACGACGAGGTTGGTGGTGTCGCGCCGGCCCAGTTTAACCAGACCGTCCAGCAGGCGAGCGAGAGCGCTGTCGACCTCGTGCACGGCCGCGGCGGTTTCGGGCGACTCCGGACCGTAGGTGTGGCTGGCCACATCCACCGTGTCGAAGTAGAGGACAAACAAATGCGGCCGTTCGGCCTCCGGCAGGGCGAGCCACTCCAGCAGGCCGTCGACGCGCTGGGCCGGGCGGAGTTTCTTGTCGTAAGGTTTGGAAAACGATGGGTGCCGGCCCTGCAGTTCCACCTCGGAGCCAGGCC
Organism: Oleiharenicola sp.; assembly: GCA_025363455.1. Classification (GTDB taxonomy): domain Bacteria; phylum Verrucomicrobiota; class Verrucomicrobiia; order Opitutales; family Opitutaceae; genus Lacunisphaera. The sequence continues at coordinate 72,271 of JANYDW010000041.1, forward strand.
AGAAATAGCAGGCACTGCGCACGCCCTGTTTCTCGGCCGTGATCCATACCGGCTCGCCGCCGCTCCACCAGTAGGTTTCGTTGTTGGACTTGGCAAAGTCCGCCTTAAGCGCGGGATCATGAAAGTAATTGTTGACGATGCCGTGATGCTCGGGACGCAGGCCGGTCACGAGGGTGTAGTGATTGGGAAAAGTCCGCGAGGGAAAGCTCGGGATGAGTCGCCGGGTGTGGGTGCCCGCCGCCGCCAGCTGGCGGAGGGTCGGCACGTCGTATTTTTGCAGGTAATCCCAGCGGAAACCATCGATGGAGATGAGGATCAGTGGGCCATTCCCCGCCGAGGCCTTGGGCAAAGTCGTGCAGGCCGAAAAGCACAATGCTGCCATGGTACCGGTCGCGATGAGAACGAGGGAACGCAGATTCATTGTTTACACCAAGGTCGCAAAGGAAGCGAAGAAGGGGAAGATTATCTTGGCGTCCTTCGCGATCTTGGTGTGACATGCCAAGGATGAACGACGCCGAACGACTCACCCTGCTCGAGGAGCGCTATGCGCACCTGCAGCGCCATGTCGTCCAGCAAGACAAGGCCGTGCTCAAGCTCAGCGAGGAATTGGCGAAACTCCGTCAGGAAATCAGCCTGCTGCGCAGCCGGGAAACGGGTGATGCGCAGCCGGGCGGAATGCCGGACGAGCGTCCGCCGCACTACTGACGCCAATCAGGTAGGGGCCGAGCTTGCTCGGTCATCTGACGCACGCCTATAGGGCCGAGCAAGCTCGGCCCCTACAGGAAATTTCTCAGAACAACGCCGTCAGCTCGATGTGCTTGCCCGGCTCGACGAAGATCTCGCCTGAAAGAGCGGCGGTCTCGTCGTTCTTGTAGAGCTTGCAGGCGACGGGCATTGTCACGTCGTTGGAAGACCAGCCCCATTTGCCAATGGAGACGAATTGCATGGGCACACCCTTGTCCCAACTCAGGCCGGGACCGTCACCGCGAATGAAGAGCTTGTTGCCGATGCCGATGTAGGCCGTGACAAGCAACCGCGTGGCGCCATCGGAAGTGATCGAGGACTCCACGGGCGCCGGTTCGGCCGCGGCCTCGCTGGGTGTGGTTGCCGGCTCGGCGGCGGCGCTGCTGCTTTCCGCCGGGATGGATTCCGCCGACATGGCGGCGAGGGTCTCCTCGGGCTTCGGTTTCCGCGGCGCGCGGGGTTTCTTCGGTTTTGGTTCCTCGGACGGCGCGGCCGGGCTTTCGCTCAGGGTGACGGACTCGATGACGGAAGCGGGGGCGGGTTCGGTCTTGGTTTCTGCAGCCACCGGTTCGGTTTGTAGCGGCGGTCTGTGACCGCCGTCGGCTTGGGTTGCGGGGTCGGAGCGGCGGTCATGGACCGCCGCTACAGGGGCGCTGGCGACGGCCTTGCCGAGTGCGGCGATGCGGGCGTCAATCTGGGCCAGCGTGGTCTGCAGTTCGCTGTGGAGGCGGGTGGTGGCGTCCTGCACGGCGGCGAGTTGCTTGCGCGAGGCGGATTCCAATCCCGACCACTCGGCGGCGGTCTTGGTGATCTTGTCGGCCACGGCCTTGAGGTTGTCGGCGTTGGCCGCGCGGAGTTCGTCGAGCTCACGCTCCAGGGCCTCGCGTTCCTCGGTGTCCTTGGTGGCGAGCGCCTCGTTGAACTCGGCGAGTTTCTCCTGCATGCGGTAAGGCAGGTTCTCGGCGGCGTGCGCGGTCTTGTGGACGGATTCCTCGACGGCCTTGATTTGCGCGGCGGCGCGGGCAAGACTTTCGGTGGCGGCATGGAGGCGCTGCACCTGGTCGGCCACCCGGCCGCGTTCCGCCTGCACATATTCGGCCGAGTCGGCGGCATAGTCGGTGAGGAAAGGGATGAGGCCGACGCCAGCCGCGAGCACGACGCAGAGCACGGCGCTCACAAAGGGCAGCGGGGCGTAGGGATTCTTGGCGAAATAAACGATGATGAAGGCGGTGATCAACAGGCCGGCATCGATCGCGAGATAAACCAACTTGGACTGGCGGGGGGCGGGGTCGAGATTCATGGGGATTCGCGCGCACGCTGGTTTTCGTCTGGCGCGGCCGGATTCTCAAGGCTAAATCCGGCCGCCAGTCGGTTCTTGAACCGGTGGGGCGGCCCGGCATGCTGCCGACATAGCCGATGAATTTTTCCCACTTCGTGCGGATTGATCGGGAGGGCCGTGGACTCCAGCGGCACTTTGTGGTGCACACGCTCGACCCCAAATTCACCCTCGAACTCACGGCGGACCACGAGGCCCCCGACCGGGTGGGCCGGGGAGTGATCAAGCGGATCTGCGTGCCGAATTCCTGGGCGGGCGACTATGGCCAATATGGCCACCTACTCACGGCGGCGCAGGAATTCTTCGCGGAGTCCCATGCCGGCCCGGCCCCACGCAGGTAGGGCGGCGAGTCCCTTCGCCGCCGGTGGGAAGGCGCGGAACGGCGACCGCGCCCTACCTTACGCCACCATCCGCCGCCAAGTACTGGCGAAGAGCGAAACCAACATGCCGATGCGGATGGAGCCCTCGAAGGTGAGGATGACGAGCACCCACTTGAGCCCGCTCGCGCTGCGCAGGGCATAGCCGACGGCGCTCACCGCGAGAAGGACGAAGCCCTGCGCTCGGCCCACCGGGTGCAGCAGCAGGGTGAACATCCAGGCCAGATAAATCAGTAGCCCGCCGGCCCAAAGTGCCGCCATCCATCCGGCCATCGGGAGTTCGCGTGGATCGGCGTTCACCTTGATCTGCTTGATGCCCATGTAGCGCTCGCTGACGACGAGCTGCCAGATTTCGAAGGCGAAGAACAGCGGCGCGAGCAGAGCAAAGGGGTTCATGACAACGAGGGCACATCCTCGGGTCGGCCGGAAAAAAGACGAGCTTGAGTTGCCGGCCCGGGAAAAGAGATGGCATCCCGCGCAGAACCCGGCAAAATGGCTTCAAGGCCGCTGCGGCCCAAACCTCAACCTTGGAGAGAACATGAACCTGACGTTGTTTCTGGTGAAGTATCTCGGCACCGCCCTCGTGGCGGGCGTGCTTGGCGGCCTGGCGATGGAGTGGGTCATGTGGCTGATCAGCCGCGCGGGCCTCGCCAAGGGCGACATGATCCTCGCGCTCGGCAGCCTGCTGACCAAATCGCGCGACAATGCGTATCGCGTCGGCCTCATCGTGCATGTGACCGCCGCCGTGGGCTTCGCGCTCGTCTACACCCTCCTGATGGTGACGCTGGGCTACACGCACCTGCCGATGTCGCTCATGCTCGGGCTCGGCGTCGGCGTGTTGCACGGGCTGCTGGTGAGTCTGATGCTCGTGTGGGTGGTGGCCGACCGGCACCCGCTGGCGGAATTCAAGGAGGCCGATCTGCTCATCGGGCTCAGCCATTTCGCCGGTCACGTGGCCTACGGCGCAGTGGTCGGGTTGGTGGCGGGACTTTCACCGCTGCTCTAGGCTGGGCTAAATAACAGAGTAGCCGCGTTGGAGCGCAGCGACAACGTGGCCTTCCTCGGCCACGCTTTCGCCTTTGGCTCAAGCGCGGCTACAAAATTACTGAAATCGCCCTGGACCGACCTGGCGGCGTAGCGGAAATCAGTTCGCCAAACCCGCGGCCGCCAGTTCAATCGCGCCCATGCCCCGGGTTGAAGGCCTGCGCTCCCCCTACGACAAGACGATTGGCGGCCTGCACCATCTCGGCCGCATGTGCGACAAGATCCGGTTGAGGCACGCCGGGAAACTGCCCGAGCACTTTCACCGGAACTACGGGCTCTCGATCGGGCTCGACGGCCAGCTGTGCGGATTTCTCAATGTGAAATTCGAGAACGTGGAGGCGAAGGTGAAGGCGGGGCTGCCCGATGCCGAGGTCGCCGAATGGATTTTCTCCACCGGACTCCGGCCCAACCGTATGCAGGCCCATGTGTGGAACGAGCACTCGCGGAAGATCGGCTGGAACGACCGGGTCGCGTCCTACCTGGCCGGGGTCCGCCAGGAGCCGGACTGGGCGCATCTCACTGCGGTGACCTCGTTCGACCTCATCGAGCAGAGCGAAGAGCGCGAGCCGCCGGCGATGAAGGGGTGAACGTACTGCCCTTCTTTGATTGTCATCCTGAGCGGAGCGAAGGATCCACGGAGAAGGCGCAAAGTTACAACCCGTGCTTGGATCCTTCGCTGCGCTCAGGATGACGGGTAGGAGAATTTCGATGTAATACCAGTTATCCATTGCTTTGAGCCTTTGTAGGGCTGCCGCTTGTCGGCAGGCCTCGGCCGGCGACGAGCGCCGGCCCTACAGTCCCAAACCGCTGCGTAATTGGTATAAGCTGACGTTGGCCAGCTTGGCTTGACTTGAATCACTCCAGCCCCGCGTGCCCGGGTATTGCAGCGGAGCCTACCTCAGGCGCGGAGTTTGCGTTCGCCGGGACGGGCGCTGAACTGACGCACCGGAACAATGCCGGCTGGCAGCGGACGGGTGAAACGGTCGATCAGCCGCCGGCGCCACGTGGAGGGGGTGAAATGGTGCACGACCTTATAGTCGCGGCAGAAATGGCTGGCGCTGGCGTAGCCGCAATGGCCGGCGATTTCGTCCAGCGTCAGGTTCGTCCGGCCCATGAGATCATGCGCTTTTTCGAGCCGGACGCGGCGGAACAGCTCCTTCGGGCTGGCCTGCCGCACCTCGGCAAACATCCGCCGCAGGTGGCTGGCCGAAACGTGGATGACGTCGGCCACCTCCTTGACCGACGGGTTCCGGGCGAGGTGCTCCGTATACCAGGAAAGGGCGCGCTCGACGCGGAAACTTGCGACATCGGTGAGCGCCATGGGTTCGGCGGCCCGGCGGTGGCCTTCCAGCAGCAACAAGGAAAGATCCATCAGTCCCCGTTGGAAATGCAGGGGGCTGGCAACGACAGGATGGCAGAAGTGCTGCTCCAGGTTGCCGGCGATCGACAACAGACGCGCGATGTCGGCGGCCGCCAGCGGCCGGCCTAACCAGCCGCCGTTCTGCCGCACAATCTCGTCGAGCGGATAGGGCACGCTGCTGAAATGCAGGGAAACACGATGATAGGTGTGGTGGCCGTCGTCAATCCACGCATGCGGACACTCCGGGGCAAAGATCCACAGCATATGCTCCTGCAAGGGCGGGCGGGAGCCGTCGCGGAACCGCACCCCACAACGGCCATCAATCACGGCATAGATTTCCCAATTGGTGCGCGTGTTGCAGCGCATGCCATTTTTCCAGCGAATGCGGCCATTGGCGAAATACCGGAGCATGAAGCGGGTGGGGTGGTGGTAGATTGGGTGACCCCACCCCGGTCACGAGCCCGGTTCCATTCGGCCAGTCCGAGTCGGAGTCGTAAAAAAAGCCGGCCCGAAAAGGGCCGGCTTGAACCAACACTATGGAATCCGTGCGAAGGATTCTTAGAAGTTATAGGTGAACGTGGCGCGGAACTCGCGGGGAATGCCGACGGCGATGGCCGTGCGGCTGCCGCCGACAGAGATGTAGTCCTTGTCCAGCAGGTTGTTGACCTGAACGCGAGCGGTCCATTCCTTGGCCCTGTAGCTGAAACCGAGGTTCACGAGTGTGCGGCCGTCGTACTTATAGGACGCCTGTTGGGGAACGAAGCCCGCAGCCACGCCGGGATAGGTCGCGGTGACCCCGGTGAGCGGCTTGGTCGTCGTCAGCGCGGTCACGCTCTCGCCCACCATGTCGGACTTGGAGTCGATGCCCACGCTGAAGCCGAAGCCGTTGAGCCCGCCCTCGGTGAAGCGGTAGTCGGCGAACAGCGCCCAGATCCGATCGGGCACCGCGCGGATGCGGACGCCGGTCGGCTGGCGGTAGTTGTAGGACGAGACGTTGCCGATGATCGTCAGGTTCCGATTGAGCGCATAACTGCCCTCAGCTTCCCACCCCTTGGAGATTACGTCGAGAAACGTGCTCGTCGGGAGCAGGTTGGCGGCGGCTTGATTGCCCTGCGAGACGAGGACGTAGTATTCGCTATTCGGGACGGCGTAGTTCGTCTGTGTGATGTTGAAGTGGGCGACAGAGAACGTGAGGGTGTCATTGAGAAACGAGCCTTTCACGCCATATTCATCCTGGGCGCCGGCGGCCGGCTTGTACGGCGGGTTGGCGGTCGAGGACAGGTTCGTGTTGCCCGCCTGCAACGAGCCCGGCATCGTGTCGCCCGAGCTGTTGTGGCTGTAGTAGAGGGAGACGGGCTTGATGGGCCGGACTACCAAGCCATAGCTTTTGGCGGTGCTGGAGATGCTGAGCGTCCGGTCGCCGATAGCGGCGATACCGGAGTTGTCGGTGCGGGTCAGGGAGCCGGCATAGCGCGAGAGGCCACCCGAAAGCAGCACGCGATTCTGCAGGAAGCTGGCTGTTTCATAGACGTAACCCTGCAGCTCCTGGAGCTTGGCCTCCTTGGCCTGGGTCAGCGTCGTGAACGCATACGGAGTCGTGGTCAGCGCGGCCAGGCCGGCGGCGGTGTCGGGGACATCCGGACCTTGGGAGGAGCCGGCCCAGCTCCGCCACTTCGTCTTGGAGAAGTTGGCGGCGATGCCGGCGATCGTGGTCGAATCGACGATGTCGTTGCCGAACTTGGCGGCGTAGTCATCGCGCAGGTGCGCTTCGTTGTACCAGAGGTGGTCGCTGCCATTGATGCGGCGGAACACCCAGGTGGTGGGATCAGGAATCGGGGTCGCGGTCGAGGTGGCCACGGCGTTTGCACCGGAATTGTCCACGGTCCAGGTGACGCCCGGCTCGTATTTGCCGGTGTTGGGATTGCGCGTGGGATTGAAGGCGGTCAGCACGCCGGACGAGTTGGGCCAGAAGATGGAAGCGCTGGTGCCGCCCTGGTCGATGCGCTGGATGTGGTCGCCCGAAAGCATCAAGCGGGAAGTGATGTGATCATTCAGCGTGGAATGCAGCTCGAGGGTCACGCGGGTCGTATCGCGCACCCGGTGATCCTGGGCGCTGCCGAAGCCCCAGCTGCGGGGCAGGCCCCGGGCCAGCACGGCGTAGCCGTCACTGCCCACGGCGGGATCGATCGGCTGGCCATAGCCGGTGCTCTCGTTGTTGTGCACCGCCTCGAACTTGGCCACGAACTTGGTCGTGGGTGAAAGCTGCCAGCTGACGGACGGCGCAAACATATAGCCCTTGCGAAAGAAATGATCGTAGTAGCCGGTCGAATCCCAGTAAGCCGCGACCATGCGCGCGGCGATGCCCTTTTCCTGGGAGACGATGCGGTTCGTGTCGACGCTGAGGGCGTTGCCGATGTATTGCGCCAGCTCGAGCGTGACCGACTGCTGGTCCTTCATGATCGGCGACTTGGTGATCGGATTGAACTGGCCGCCGGGCGCACCGCCGGGGACGAGGATGGCGTTCGGGCCCTTGATGACCTCAATGCGGTCAATGTTGTAGGGGGCGAGCGTCATGCTGTAACCATCTTCGCCCGAGATGACCATGCCGTCGATGAACTCGTGCGAGACCTGGAAGCCGCGGATGGTGTAACGGTCGCCGCCGACGGGCAGGGTCGACTCGACGACCGGGGTGACGTATTTCGCCGCATCGAGCATGCGCTGGCTCATCGTGTCCTTGATGAAATCGCTCGTGACCACGGAGACGGTCTGGGGGATGTCCTGGATCTTCATCGCCACCCGCGTGCCGGAGAGGGCCTGGCTGGAGGTGTAAGGGTTGGTGGCGGTCTCGGTGATGGTGAAGGTCGGGAGGGTGACGACATCATCCTTTTTTGCAGCCGGGGCGGCGGTCTGGGCGGAGGCGAGAGCGGCGGCACCCAGCAGGAGGGCGGCCGCGGTTGCGTGACGCAACGAATGGGATCGGGTATGATTCATGTTTTTAGGTTTTGGGAATGACGGTCGCATCCATCGCCCGGGACCAAGCCTGGATATCGTCCATGACACAGGGTCAGGGGCGGACCAGTCGGTGACCAGAGGGGTAGGGTGGGGGCGGCCAGCACTTAGGTGTCGCCTAGCTATTGATGCTGGCCGAAAGGGGTAAAGGGTGCACCGCGCTCCGAAAATTGCACAAAACGCGCATGCACCGCGGCCTGGGAGCCATCGGGTTGCTGTAGCGGCGCTCTATTAGCGCCGGCCGTCAGAGCCGGCGGTCATAGACCGCCGCTACAGGGACTTTGTCCCGGCGATCCAGTCGTCGATCACCTGTTCCAGGACGGACAGCGGTACGCTGCCGGTGCGCAGCACGACGTTGTGGAATTCCTTCAGCGAGAACTTCGACCCGAGCGCCTGCTGTGCCTTGGCGCGCACCGCGACGATCTTGAGCATGCCGATCTTGTAGGAACAGGCCTGGCCGGGAAAGACCACGTACCGTTCGACCTCGGCGACGGGATTGTCGACCGGCAAGCCGTAATCCAGCGCCTGTTGACGCGTCCACTTCATGGCGTGGATCCCGGTGTCCACCACGAGCCGGCGCGCGCGGAAGAGCTCGTCATTGAGCTGGCCGAGCTGGCCGACGGTATCGCCTTCATACCAGCCGGATTCGGCGGCGAGATTCTCGGCGTAGAGTGCCCAGCCCTCGGAATGGGCGGAATTGGCTCCGAAGATCCGATCCTGGCGGAAGCGCGGCAGGTCCGTCATTTCCTGCATGAGTGCGATCTGGAAATGGTGGCCGGGAATCGCCTCGTGGTAGACGAGGGTCTTCATGCCGACGAGGCGGAAGGAAGGGCCCGGCAGCGGGGCCCAGAAGGTGCCGGGGCGCGAACCGTCGCGGGCCGGTGCGTTGTAGTGAGCGGCGGCGGTTTTCTCGGTGAAGGCGGGTTCGCGTTTCACCACGCACGGGGCCTTGGGTTGCAGATCGAAGAGCGACTGCGAGCGCTTGACGGCGTCGGCGAGAATTTCCTCGTAGCGTGCGAGCAAGGCCGGGCGCGGGTCGGGCTCGGCCGGCGGCTGGAGCTTGGCCTCCAGTTGTTTCATGCGGTCCTTGATTGAGCCGTCGGTGTAGCCCAGCTGACGGAACAGGGTCTCCATCCGGGCTTCGATGCGGCTCACCTCCTTCAGGCCCAGCTCGTGCACCTCCCGCAGGCTCAGGCTGGTTGTGGTGTAGTGGCCGAGGAAAAAGGCATAGGCGGCGTCGCCGTTCGGCAGCCAGCAGAGGCCGGCATGGTCGTTGGTGCGAGGCAGTTGCTCCTGCAGTAGCGCGCGGGCCCGTTGGAAGGCGGGGATAACGGACGCTGTCACGATTTTTTCCGCGGTGGCGACGAACGCGGCACGGTCGCCAGCGGGCAGGTCGGCGACCTTGGCGGCGCGCTCGGCGAGCGAGGTCACGAGCACGTTCTGTGCAGGTGCGTCGCCGAGGAAGCGGTCGAACTGGCCGAGCGCGGCCTTGGTGATGAAGTCTGGCATCAGGAAACCGCGGGCCCCGGCCTCCCGGGCCTGCGCGACCCCTTCGTCCATCTGGCCCGCGACGAGCTCGAGGCGGGCGAGGTAGTTCTCGATGTCGCGTCGGTTACGAATCGGGTGGGTTTGGCTGAGGAAGCTAACCAGCCGCACATGCAGGCCCCGAAACTGATGGAAGACAAAGGTGTGGTCGGCGAACGGCTCGCTTTTGATCTGCTCGTCGAAATCCCACGCGAGGATGCGGGCCGAAATGCGCTGCGCCGGGCTCAGCGTGGCGAGGTTGAATTGGGCGAGTTCCTGCCGCTTGCGTCGGGCCACCGCGATGCGCTCGGCCCGGTAGGCCCGGGTGATTGGCGTGAACTGGCGGTCGGCGGCATCCTGTTCCGCCCCGGTGAAATATTGCGTATAGGTGGCGTCGGTCGGGCTGGCGCGCATTTCCTCGGTGGTGACCGCCTCGACCCAGGCGTCGAAGGCCGAATCAGCAGCGCGGGCCAGGACGGGGAGAAAAGCCAGGGCGAGCAGGAAGCGGGGGATTTTCATGACGCAACGACTAGGCATGAGGTCGGGGGATGTCCAGAGGCCAGCGGCCGCGATCGGGCTGGAGCGGCGCTCTATGAGCGCCGGTGATTCTAAACGGCGGTCGTAGACCGCCGCTACAGTTCCTTCACATCCGCAGCTTGCGCTAGGGCGGCGGGTTCGCATCGTACCCGCTTGTGACATACACCCCGTTGTCCCGCCCCGTCCTTTCCGCGGTCCTGTCGCTGGGTTTACTCCCGGCGGTGTCCGCCCAAACCCCGCCTGAAAACATGCAAATATTCCTGCTTATCGGGCAGTCCAACATGGCCGGGCGCGGCGCAGTCGAGGCGCAGGACAAGAAGCCGCATCCGCGCGTGTTCATGCTGAACAAGGAACTGGCGTGGGTGCCGGCGGTGGACCCGCTTCATTTCGACAAGCCCGAGCGCATCGGCACCGGGCTGGGCAAAACCTTCGGCGCCGTGCTCGCCGACGCCGATCCGACCGCGGTCATCGGGCTCGTGCCCGCAGCCTTCGGTGGCAGCGCGCTCGACGAGTGGGTGCCCGGCGCGCCGCACTACATGAACGCCGTGGCGCGTGCGAAGGAGGCGCTAAAACACGGCCGGCTGGCCGGCATCCTTTGGCACCAGGGCGAGTCCGACCGCGCGCCCGACAAGGCCGCGACGTATCCTGTTCGCTTCGCGAAATTCATCGCGCAACTGCGCGCCGACCTCGACGCGCAGGACGTACCCGTAGTTGTGGGCGAGATCGGCCGCTTCTGTCCCAACGAGGGACCGGTCAACGCTGCGATCCGTAAGCTGTCGGGAATGGTGCCGCATTGTGCGTTGGTGACGACCGAAGGTCTCGAAGGCCGCCCGGAGCAGCCGGAGGTCCTGCATTTTGTCACGCCCGCCTTCCGCGAACTCGGCCGGCGTTACGCCGCCGCGTGGCAGACTCTGCAGCCGGCCCCGACCGTAATGCTGAACCCGGTGATGCTGCGGCCGAAGAAGGAATAGTAGCTGAAACCACGAATGGACACGAATAGATTCCCGTCCCGGTTGGCTGTCATCCTGAGCGGAGTGAAGGATCCAAGTGATCGGCGCGCCCACGGCCTGTCCCGTGGATCCTTGTATGTCTTGCCCGATGAAAGTTGAGAAGGGTTTGCCCCGGGCCGGGCTCCGAGAATGGGCGATGAAGCTCGTCGGAGGAGCGCGGCCCGGGTTGGGGAGTTGCCAAGCTGGCCGGAAAGGCTTAGCT
>JANYDW010000065.1 GCA_025363455.1 Oleiharenicola sp.
CCCAGCTGCTCGCCCACCTCGGCCTGCGCCTGCCGAAGGGTCCGCGCATAATCGCGAATGTAGTGCCGAAAATTACTCAGATATCCGCCTAAATGGTTGATCCACAACAAAACCGTTCTGCGAACTGACGAACTCGGGTTAACCCGCCGTGCGCCCTAAGAAACGGCGGAACGGAACGTCTAAGCCCTCATCCAGTCACTACTCCCCCCATGAAAACTCGCCGTTTCCTCCAGTCAATCCGTCGTCTGCCCCGCCTCGCCGTAGCCTTGTGCGTAGGCGGGTCCTCCGTCCTCTGCTTGCGCGCAGCGCAAGTGGACTCCCGCATCTCCGCCGTCACGGTCTACCAAGACCGGGCCGTCGTCACCCGCTCCGCCACGGTGCAGCTCACGGGGGGCACGACCGAGTTGGTCTTCGCCAATCTGCCCCAGGCGCTTAATGAGCAATCGCTGCAGGTCAGTGGCAAGGGCACGGCGCAGGCCACGATCCTCGACGTGAGCGCCAAGCAGACTTTCGTCGATTACACACCCAACGCCCGCGTGAAGGAACTCGAGGACCAGCTCCGTGCCCTCGGCAAACAGATGCGGGGCATCGACGACCGCGCGACTCTGCTCAATGCCTCGTCCGCCACGCTCGACCGCATGGAGGCCGCGCTGTTCGCTCCGCCGACCAAGGACGTGCCCCGGCCCGACCTCAACCAGTTCACCGCCTCGCTTGCCTATCTGTCCGAGCAGAAGGCCAAGCTCACAACCGACCGGGCCGCCCTCGACGAGCAGCGCGAGGACCTGCATAACAAGATCACCACGGTGCAGAACCAGCTCAACGAACTGCGCGGTGCCGGCGGCAAAGCCTTCAAGACCGTCACGGTCCGTGTCGCCGCCGCGCAGGCCGGCAGCCTCGATGTTTCGCTCGCTTACACCGTCCCCGGCGCCTCGTGGGTGCCGAGCTACGATGCTCGCGTCGCGAGTGCCGAACGCACCGTGCAGCTGGATTACTTTGGCCTCGTCCGCCAAGGCACCGGCGAGGATTGGAAAGATGTCGCCCTCACCCTCTCCACCGCCCGGCCGTCGATGGGCGGGGCGGCGCCGGTACTGAGCGTGTGGAATTTGGATATCTGGGTCGCGCAGCCGATGCAGGCCCGCACCGACGATTTGAGAAAATACAAGGCCATGCGCGAGAATGCCCCGGCCTCCGCCGGAATGGTCAACATGCAGTCGCTCACGACCAATGCCACAGGTGGCGCCTTTGCGGATGAAGCCAAGGATGCCACCTTCGCCGCAGCCACGATCGAGGCGGGTGCCACCAGCGCCGCGTTCAAGATCGCAGTCAGCTCGAGCGTGCCGAGCGACAACTCGCCGCAGAAAGTGCCGATCACTTCCGCCAGTCTCAAGGCCGTGCCCGAATATCTCACCGTGCCCAAGCGCCAAGCCGCCGCTTTCCTGACCTCCAAGGTCGTCAACAGCTCCGACTTTCCTTTCCTCAGCGGCGCGATGAATGTCTTCCTCGACGGCACTTTCGTCGCCACCAGCGGCCTGCGCACCGTCATGAGCGGCGAGAAATTCGACCTCGCCCTCGGCGTGGACGACGGCATCGCGATCAAGCACAAGCGCGTGAACAAATTCACCGAGGACACCGGCCTGACCAACTCCGGCAAGCGCATCACTTACGAGTACCTGATCACGGTCCAGAACAACAAGAAGACCGCCGAACGCGTGATTGTCGCCGACCAGGTGCCGCTCTCTCGCAACGAGAAGATCGTGGTGAAGCTCCTCTCGCCTGACGCCAAGGAAGTGAAGCCCACCGACGAGGGCACGCTCAAGTGGACGCTCGACCTCAAGCCCGGCGAGAAGCGCGAACTGACCGTGAAGTTCACCGTCGAATACGACAACGGGGTTAATGTCGCGGGCTTGGAGTGATTCAATTCCAAGGCACCGATCCATTTTGGCCACTAAGAGGCACAAAAGAACACGAAAACCAACCAACCCCGTTTCCCGTCATTCTGAGCGCAGCGAAGAATCCAAGTAATCGCACGTTGCTCCCGCCTCCTTGGATGCTTCGCTGCGCTCAGGATGACGGATGTTGTGTGTTTTGGTCAGGGCGCTAAATCAGCAACCATGCCCGGCCCACTCACCATCCTGATGGACAACGGCTCGCTCGAGCCGGCCGCCACCCTCGCCCTGCGCGGTCTGGCGGCGGAACTCGGCGAACGCATCGGCCAACGCGTAGAACCGGTCTCGCTCCTTCACTCCAGCGGGGTGCCTGTTGAAAAACTCAACGGCATCCCGGCCGAAATTCTCGAGCCCGCCCTGGAGCGTCGGCTCAAGGCGGGGCAAAATGATTTTCTGGTTGTGCCTCTGTTCTTCGGCCCGAGCGGCGCGCTGATGGAGTATCTGCCGGCCCGGCTCGCTCACTTGCGCATCAAGCATCCGCAACTCAGCGTGAAACTTGCCGCCCCACTCTTTCAGTCTGGTGACGACCGGCTCGCCCGCATCCTCGCCGACCAGGTTCTCGTCGTACGGAAAGGTGGAACCCGGCCTTCCGCCGTCGCCAAGGCTATGGGGGACAAGCCGGACGGGTTCGAGGCGCGTCCGGAGGCCGCGCTCCACCCCCGTCGTGTGGCCCTCGTGGACCACGGCAGTCCGGCCCGGGCCGTCAACGACGTCCGTAACGAACTGGCAAAACATCTCGCCGCACAACTCGGCCCGCATTTCATCGTGGCGGCATCGAGCATGGAGCGACGGGAGGGCGCCGCCTATGATTTTTGCGATCCGCTATTGGCCGGCTTGCTGCGTCAGCCCGGCTGGAACACCGGCGAGGTGACGGTCGCGATGCAGTTCCTCCTGCCCGGACGTCATGCCGGCCCCGCCGGCGATGTCGCGACCATCTGTCACGAGGCCGAGGCGGACTGCGGCGGCCTGCGCACCACGATGACGGGCCTCGTCGGCGAGCACCCGCTGCTGGTGGATATCCTCGCGGATCGGTGGCGGGCTGTAGGGTGGGATCGCTGATCCCGTCTGCTTGGTCTGATGGAGGGCCCGAGTCTCTGCGGCCCGTCGATCATCAAACGGCTCGCAGGGACGCGAGCCCTCCAAAGGCGGGATCAGCGATCCCGCCCTACAAACTCCGGCACCTGGGCTGCGAAATCCGCCAACCGCACCACCTCGCCAATGACCACCAGCGCGGGCTGGCTGATCTGGTCGGCGGATATCTTCTCCGCGGCGCCGAGCGTGGTAATGACGATCCGCTGCGTCGGCAGCGTGGCTTCGCAGATGAGCGCGAGTGGCAGGTCCGCCGGCATGCCATGCGCGAGCAGGTTGTGCGCGATTTCTGGCAGCCGCCGCACGCCCATATAGAAGCACAAGGTCGCACGCAGCTTGGCGAGGGCGCCCCAATCGAGCGCGGACGTGTTGGCGGCGCACTGATGGCCGGTGACAAAAACCACGGCCGAAGAAAAATCCCGATGGGTCAGCGGCAGGCACGCAACCGCAGCCGATGCCGTGGCGGCCGTGACGCCGGGCACAATCTCGAAGGGCAATCCGGCAGTCCGTAGTGCCTCGATCTCTTCGCCCGCCCGGCCAAAGATCAGCGGGTCGCCACCTTTGAGGCGAACTACCCGTTTACCGGCGCGGGCCAGCGAGACCAGGAGCGTGTTGATCTCGCCTTGAGTTGCGCTGTGCTGGCCTGCCCGCTTACCCACGGCGTGCAGTTCGCACCCGGCCGGGCAGTTCTTGAGCAGTTCATCGTTGGCCAGCTCGTCGTAGACGACCGCCTCGGCCGCTTGCAAAAGCTTTAATCCTCGCACCGTAATCAAGTCAGCCGCGCCCGGCCCGGCTCCTAGCAGCCAGACAAAACCCTTTGATTCAGTTGCTTTTACGCCTAACATGACTTCATTAGTCAATATGACTCCTTTTAACCTTTACCCTCTGGCTGTCAGGAGCAAGCATTCTCTCAGTCATGTCCGATAAACCTCCCGCACCCGTTTCCAAGAACGAAGTCCTGAAGCAGCGCATCCCCACGCTGGCCGGCAACATCGCGGCCACTCTGGCTGATCCGGCAATGGAGAAGTTCTCCGAGGACGACGAGCAGTTCATCAAGTTTCACGGTATCTATCAACAGGACGACCGCGACCTCCGCAAGACCGGCAAGAAGTGGCTGGTCATGATCCGCGGCCGCATCCCGGGCGGCGTCATGACGCCGAAGCAGTGGATCACCTTCGACGATCTCGCCACCCAGTACGGCAACAACACCCTGCGCATCACCACGCGCCAGAGCATCCAGTTTCACGGCGTCGTGAAGGCCGGCCTCGGCCCGATCATCAAGCGGATCAATGAGTCCATGCTCTCCACCCTCGCCGCCTGCGGCGATGTCAACCGCAACATCACCGTCTCGCCCACGCCCGCGACCACGAAGGCGCGCGCCGAGGTCTTCGCCGACAGCCTGCTGGTGGTGGACGCCCTCGCGCCGAAGACCCCGGCCTACCACTCCATCTGGGTCGACAACGTCCAGCTCAACCTCGACGCGCCGGAAAACACCACCTTCACCGATCCGCTCTACGGCCAGACCTACCTGCCGCGCAAGTTCAAGACCTCCTTCGTCATCCCGCCGTCGAACGACATGGACGTCTTCACCAACGATCTCGGTTACATCGCCGTGATCGAGGGCGGCAAGCTCGTCGGCTACAACCTCGCGGTCGGCGGCGGACTCGGCCGCAGCCACAGCAACGACCAGACCTACACGCGCCTCGCCGACGTGCTCGGTTTCCTCCCGCGCGAGAAGGTTGTCGACGTCGCCCGGGCCGTGCTGACGATTCACCGCGATTTCGGTGACCGGACGAACCGCAAGCACGCCCGCCTCAAGTACGTCGTGCAGGAGCGCGGCCCGGTCTGGGTGCGCGAGGAGATCGACCGGCGCACGGGCTTCACTCTTACCGCCGTCCGCTCCTTCCGCTTTACCAGCACAGGCGACACCTACGGCTGGAACCGGGCCGTCGACGGCTCGAATTTCCTCACTCTGTTCGTCCAGACGGGACGCATCAAGGATGTCGCGGGCCACGCGATGAAGACCGCACTCCGCGAAGTCGCGGAAAAATTTCCGCAACTTGAGTTCCGCCTCAGCGGCAACCAGAACGTCATTCTCGCCAACATCCCGGATACGGACCGTGACGCCCTCACGGCCCTGCTCGCCACCCACGGCGTGCAGACCGAGAACCAGGCCAGTGTGCTCCACGCCGCCTCGATGGCCTGCCCGTCGATGCCCACCTGCGGCCTCGGCCTCGCCGAGTCGGAGCGAGCCCTGCCCGGCTTGATCAACCGCATTGAAAAGCTCGCGATGGAAGTCGGCGTGGCGGGTGAGGAAATCATTATCCGTACCACCGGCTGCCCGAACGGCTGCGCCCGCCCCTACATGGCCGAGATCGGCTTCGTCGGCAAGGCGCCCGGCAAATACCAGCTCTGGCTCGGCGGCAACGCCAACGGCATGCGACTCAACCAGGTCTTCAAGGAAACCATCAAGGAGGCCGATCTCGAAACCGAGTTGCGCCCGTTGCTCACCCGCTGGAAGGCCAAGCGCACCGCCGGCGAGCGCTTCGGCGACTTCGCCACGCGCGTGCTCCTGCCCGAGGCCTTTGCGGCCGCCGCGGCCGCAAAGGCTGAAGGCTCGAAGAGCTGAAAAGCTGAAGCCAAACAACCCATTCAGCCCTTCGTTTTTCAGTCCTTCAGCCCTTTCCACCATGACTCCCGAACAAATCTCCCGCGCCAATGCCGAGCTCGCGAACAAGTCGCCGCTCGAGGTCGTCCGCTGGGCCCTCGCCCAGGCTGGCGGCCGCGCCATCGTCTCCACCAACTTCCGGCCCTTTGAGGCCGTCGTCCTCCACCTCGCCACGCAGGCGCAGGCCGACATCCCCGTCCTTTGGGTCGATCACGGCTACAACCGCCCGGCCACCTATAAGCACGCCGAACAGCTGCGCACGCAGCTCAAGCTGAACTTGAAACCCTTCCTGCCTAAGGTGACGCCCGCTCACCGCGATGCGGTCCATGGCCCGATTCCCTCGCTCGACGATGAGGCGGGCCTGAAGCAGTTCAGCGCCGTGATGAAACTCGAGCCCTTCCAGCGCGGCATGAAGGAGCTGGCTCCGACCGTCTGGATCACCGCCCTCCGCAAGGTGCAGAACCCGAACCGCGCCGGCCTCGACCTCGTGTCGCACGACGCCAACTTTGGCGCCTTGAAGGTCAGCCCGGTGTTCCACTGGAGCGACGCGCAGATGGAGGCCTACCTCGCGCAGCACAAGCTGCCGAACGAGTGGGACTATTTCGACCCGGCCAAAGCCGACGAGAAGCGTGAGTGCGGCCTGCACGCCGCCTGGGGCGGGAAAGCCGCCCAGACCGCCGCCGTTCAAGCCTGAGACACGAATTGCACCAATTGACACGAACCCGTGAGCGATCTTCTCTACAAAGACGAATGCTACCAGCTTGTGGGCCTATGCATGGATGTTCACCGCGAACTCGGTCGCGGGCTCGATGAGGTTGTCTACAAGGACGCGTTGGTCATCGAGCTTCAGCGCGCTGACATCCCCGTCGTTCGGGAGAAAAAATACGAGGTTTCCTACAAGGGGACCGTGCTTCCGCACTACTTTTTCGCCGACTTCGTTGTCTGGGACAAAATCATGTTTGAAGCGAAGGCGGTCGATCGACTGACCGAAGCTCATATCAAGCAAGTGCTGAACTATCTCGCGATTGCAAAGCTGCGGCTCGGACTGCTGGTCAACTTCGGTTCAGCCTCTCTCGAATGGAAGCGAGTCGTTCTGTAATTCGTCCCATTCGTGAAATTCGTGTCTCTCTCTTTCCCTTTTTCATGCCTTCCTATCATTTAGACCACCTCCAGCATCTCGAGACCGAGGCGATCCACATCATGCGCGAGGTCGCGGGCGAATTCGAACGCCCGGTCCTGCTCTTCTCGGGCGGCAAGGATTCCATCTGCCTCCTCCGCCTCGCGGAGAAGGCGTTCCGCCCGTCGGACCTCCCACTGCCTTTCCTCAACGTCGAGACCGGCCACGAGTTCCCCGAGCTCATTGAGTTCCGCGACCACCGCGCCAAACAACTCGGCGCCAAGTTGATTGTCCGCTCCGTGGACCAGGCAATCGCCAGTGGCACCGCCACCCAGGCCCCCGGCGAAGTCAGCCGCAACAAACTTCAGATTCCCGTCCTGCTCGGCGCGCTCGAGGAATTCCGTTTCGACTGCGCCATCGGCGGTGCCCGGCGCGACGAAGAAAAGGCGCGCGCCAAGGAGCGCTTCTTCAGCTTCCGCGATTCCTTCGGCCAGTGGGACCCCAAGAACCAGCGCCCCGAGATCTGGAACCTCTACAACGGTCGACTCAACGCCGGGGAAAACATGCGCGTGTTCCCGCTGAGCAACTGGACTGAGATGGACGTCTGGGAATACATCAAGCGGGAGAAGCTGGAGGTGCCGAGCATCTACTTCAGCCACACCCGGGAATGCTTCCGCCGCGGCGGCCAGTGGCTGCCCGTGCCGCCGCCCCACACTGATCCCGCCAAACCCGACCTGTACGCCGGCGCGCGGCCCAAGCCGAACGAGCCCCTCAAGACCATGGTCTGCCGCGTCCGCACCATCGCCGACATGATCAGCACCGGCATGATCGAGAGCCCGGCCGACACCGTGGATGATATCATCGCCGAGGTGGCCGCCGCCCGCGTGACCGAGCGCGGCTCCCGCGCCGATGACAGGGCCTCCGAGGCCGCCATGGAAGACCGCAAAAAAGCCGGCTACTTCTAATCTCCCTATCTCCCGTTCATTTCTCATGCCTGTGGTCGCCACTTCCTCCTCCCCCTCCTCTGCCCGTGCTCCTGTGCCGGTCGTCGACATTCTCCGCCTCAACACCTGCGGCAGCGTCGACGACGGCAAGTCCACGCTCATCGGCCGCCTGCTCTACGACTCGAAGTCCCTCATGGAAGACCAGATCGAGGCGCTCGAGCGTTCGGCCGACATCACCGGCGGCGGTGCGATCAACCTCGCCAACCTCACCGATGGCCTCCGCGCCGAGCGCGAGCAGGGCATCACGATCGACGTCGCCTATCGCTACTTCGCGACCCCACGCCGCAAGTTCATCGTCGCCGACACCCCGGGCCATGTGCAGTACACGCGTAACATGGTCACGGGGGCCTCGACGGCCAACCTCGCCATCGTGCTGGTCGACGCCCGCGCCGGTGTGATCGAGCAGAGCCGCCGCCACACCGCCATCGCCTCGCTGCTGCGCATCCCGCACCTCGTCGTCGCCGTAAATAAGATGGACCTCGTCGGCTGGAGCGAGGCGCGCTTCAACGAGATCCGCGAACAGTTCGAGGAGTTCCTGCCGCGCCTCGACATCAAGGACGTCAAGTTCATCCCGCTCAGCGCGCTGAACGGTGATAATGTGGTGGAGCCCTCGGCGCACACGCCGTGGTATGTCGGCCCGACGCTGCTCGGCCACCTCGAGACCGTGCACATCGCCAGCGACTGGAACCTCAGCTCCTTCCGCCTGCCCGTCCAGTGGGTCAACCGCCCGAACAACCCGACCGATCCGCACTTGCACGACTTCCGCGGCTTCAGCGGGCAGATCGCTGGCGGCATCGTGAAAGTTGGCCAAAAAATCATGGCCCTGCCCGGCGGCGTGATCTCCACCGTGAAGGAAATCCACACCTACGACGGCCCGGTGGCCGAGGCCTTCTGCCCGCAGTCGGTCTCGCTCGTCCTTGAGCACGACGTGGACGTTAGCCGCGGCAGCATACTGGTCGGGGTCGATGCGCTCCCCGGCGGCGGGACCGAGCTGCAGGCCAAGATCTGCTGGATGCACCCGCGCCCGCTGCAGCGCGGCAAGAAATATTTCCTCAAGCACACCAGCAGCACCGTGCAGGCCGTGGTCACCGAGATTGAGAGCCGGCTGGAGATGGCAACGCTGGAATCCCAGCCCAATCCCGCCGAGCTCGCCATCAACGATCTGGGGGAAATCCGCATCCGCACCGCCAAGCCCCTCTACTACGACGGCTACGCGACCAACCGGCTGACAGGTTCCTTCATTTTAATCGAGCAGGGCACCAACGCCACCGTCGGCGCCGGCATGCTGCTCCCGCCGACCGAGGTGGTCCGGCCCGAGCACACCGACTACGCCATCTGACCCACTCTCGCCTCCATGTAGGAGCCTGCTTGCAGGCGACCCACGCCCACGCCGCCCACCCCACTCCATCGCCTGCAAGCAGGCTCCTACAAATCAACCCGTGAAAATCTCCGTCAAGATCGACTATGCCTGCCGGGTGATGGCTGAGCTGGCCCGCTTGCACGGCTCGGGCAACCTGGCCCAGATCGAACACCTCGCCCGCACCGAGGCTGTGCCGGCCAACTTTCTGGCGCAGATCCTCGGCAAATTGCGCGACCATGGCTTGATCTCCAGCCGCCGGGGCAACCTGGGCGGCTATAAGCTCAGCCGGCCACCGGAGGAAATTTCACTCTACGATATCATGATGGCCGCCGAGGGCGAGTGCCTCGGGCTGAGCGGCAACTTCCAAGGGCACAGCGGCCGGCGGCTGAAGGAAGTGTGGGGCGAGATCAGGGCCAACCTGGTCGAGAAGACCAAGAGCTACACCCTCGACCGGCTCGCGACCAAGAATCCGTCGGAGATGTATTACATTTAAGTTGGTAAGTCGTCGCGGCACGGCTTCTCCGGCTGTAGGGCGGGATCGCTGATCCCGCCTGTTTTCTGGCTGTTTTCCGAACGGTGGGGTCAGTAACCCCCGCCGTACTGTTCACGCATGCAAATGCGCGAACACCTGCGCCGGTTAGATCAAACATGGGATCGCCATCCCATTTACTTTCTGACCGTGTGCACCGCACGTCGGCAGAAGATTCTGGCCACGACCGTTCCGGCCAAAATCCTGATCGAATCATGGACCGCGGCGCCAAAGGTTCACGGTTGGATTGTGGGTCGCTACGTCGTCATGCCCGATCATGTGCACTTCTTTGCCTCGCCCTTTTCGGATGCCAAACCACTGAGCGCCTTCATGCGCGACTGGAAGAAATGGACGACCCGCCAGCTTCGGGCCATCTGCATCGCCGCACCGACCGTCTGGCAGGCGGAGTTCTTCGACCACGTCTTGCGCTCAGCTGACAGCTACGAGCAGAAGTGGAATTACGTCAGGGAAAACCCAGTTCGAGCTGGATTGGCTTCGTCGGCCGATGTGTGGCCTTATTCCGGCGAATGCGAGCAGCTGCATTTTTAGCCTTCTTCTGTCGCGCGGGATCGCTGATCCCGCCATTTCGAGACTCACGATCCTTGCTCCTATTCACGAGCAACTGACAGAGAAGCGTAGAGAGTTCCTTCACTCCGAGCGGAATTTTTTCGCCAACCACTGCTACCACCCACCCACTCAGCGCAAGCACCGGCAAAAGCCACCGATTACTTTTGGGGGTGAAGGGCATGGCACCAAGGAAAGCGGCTTCCCTCGTTCCTTAGGTATTCGTGGCCGTCGTCAAGTCACTGGCCCGACTTGTACCCGATTTGTCCCTATTTCGGCGCTACTTTGTCAGGGACGTGGCACATTGGCGGGATCAACGATCCCGCCCTACAGCCCAGTTCCGAAAATCAAAAGGCGGCCCTTGGCGTTGCCAAAAAAAGAAGAGCCGCGACGCACCCCGGTGTCGCGGCTCATGTCCATTTCCCGAGCGGAAAACTCAGAAGCGGAAGTTGGTGCCGACCGTGAAGGCCGTGTTATGGCTGTCGTCCCGGGCCAGTCCGACCATGACCGCCCACTGCGCATCAATCCAGTAGCTGGCCTTGGCACCAAAGTTCCATTTGCTGCCACCGGCCAGGTCCGGGGCGTCGGTATATTGGATAAAGGGTGTCACGGTGGCGCGCGGCAGAACTTGGAACTCCACCCCGGCGGCGGTTTCCCAGACAAATGAGTTGTCCTTGGCGCCGGAAGCCCGGACCCAGGTGTAGCCCACCCCCGCTTCAACGTAAGGCTTGCCCCAATTGTACGAGGTACTGAAGGCACGGATCGCGCCACTCAGCGTATTTTGATTCACCCGGCCACCACTGCCCGCGCCCCACTGGGTGAAGTTATAGCCCAGTATGCCGTCGAGCCCGAAGGCAAGCGGTTGGTTGGACATCAGGGTATAGCTGTCGGCATGAGTAGCCGCTCCATCGAGATCGACATAGTCATAAGTCAGCGTGCCGTAAACCTGGCCGAGCAGGCCCTGACTGCCGGCAACCGGCCCGACCTTGTCGGCCAATGGCTCAACATCGGCGCGGGCTGTGGCGCCGAGCCCGAGGGCCAGCGCGGACGCAAGAAGCATGGATTTGAGGTGAAGGGAGGTGTTCATATTTAGTTGGTTTGTTGGTGCCGACCGCGCGGGTCAGCGCAGTGGGCGCCTCCCCTGTCACCGCGGCGGACCGGGTGTTCCGGTGTGGGAGATTTTCTGAAATTTTTAGCCACCCGGCGGGAACCCGGTGCGTCCTGCTGGGTCGGCCGGCGCTTTATCACGAAAATTTGCCAATTGGTTCGCCGTGGCTACGCTGCGCGTCCATGAAACCCCTCCGCCTTCTCCTCATGTTCTCCTCCCTGCTCGGCCTTTTCAATTCACTGTTCGCCGAGTCACTCAAGGTCGGTGATCCCGCGCCGGTTGTCAGCGGCACGACCGACTCCGGCACCACGCTGGATCTCGGCGCAGTCTACAAGGCCAACGTCTACACCGTTGTCTGGTTTTACCCGAAGGCCCTCACCGGAGGGTGCACCAAGCAGGGCTGCTCGCTGCGTGATGCCAGCACCGAGCTCACCAAGCAGGGCGCCGCGGTCGTCGGTGTCAGCGTCGATCCGATAGAGAAGCAGAAGGAGTTCAAAGAGGTCAACCACTTCCCCTTCCCGCTGATCGCCGACACGGACAAGACGGTCGTGAAGGCTTTCGGCCAGGCCGGCACGATGATGGCGGCGCGCGAATGCTACGTGATCAAGGGCGGCAAGATTGTCTACAAGGACACGGGCGTGACCGACCAGCAGGCCGCCAACGTCCTCGCCTTTATCGCCAGCGACAAGAAGGGCTGAGTGTTTGGTTATCGTTTTTCTGTAGGGCGGGGTCTCCGAACCCCGCCTTTTTTGTAGTTACCTATTTTCCGTCATCCTGAGCGCAGCGAAGGATCCACGAATTCCGATTGGCACGACCGCACGCACGCTTGGATCCTTCGCTGCGCTCAGGATGACGATACGGGAGGATTACAACTCGTCATCGTTCACCGCAGCGAGCACCTCCGCCCTCGGATCGATCCGCGCGCGCTCGATCCAGTCGCGGAACAGCGCCAGCTGGCCGAGCCAGTCCGGCGGCAGCGGTGCGGCCACGAGATCAATCACCCGCCAGGCCCCTGTTTCATCAACGACCACGTTGCGGTCGTGGGTGTCGGCTACCAACCATGGGACGCCGTCGAGAAAACCCAGGCGCGGATGATCGCGGTCAGCCCGCAGAAAGCGCGAGGGAATGGGAATGAGCCGATCCGGAGCTAGGCCAGAGACATCTGTCTTCTCCGGCAACATCCGCCCAAAGGTCTGTTTCGCCACTACGATGCCCTCCGGGGTGATGCCCGTGATTTCCGTCGGGATGCCAAATTGGTGCGTCAGCTCGAGTTTCTCGAAGAGCCGCCGGTAACTGCCGGGCACGGCGGTGGCTTGGAGCAGGTCGCCCTCTCCGCGGGCGAAGGCGAAGGTCGCTCCCACATCGCCACCCTCGCGAAAAAGAAAAAACTTATAGACCGAGTGCCGGGGATCGACGAACGCGAGCGCCTCGACCCCCCCGCCGATCCGCCGCAAAAGGGGGCTGTCCACCTCAAAGGGATCCTCGACTTCCGAACTGAATCCGAAGGTCTCAAAACGGATGAGCGGCAGGTGCCGGCGGAACTCCCGGATGGCGTCGCCAAAAGCCGCCCATTCCGGGCCGGTCGACTCCAGCAGGCTTACTTCGTCTTCCGCGACGAGGATGAGATCGCGGTCCTGATCTGCTCGGATACCGCATTGGGCCGCTTTTTCGCCCAGCTGTTCGAGCGCCCGAAGTCGTTGCCGGTGACCGTCCAGAACAGCGGTCCACCCTTCCGGACCAGGGAGGCGGGCGCCTTCGAGGTAGGTGGGGTTTCCGGAGAACGGGTCGGTTGATGGCATGACTCGGCCATGAATCCAAGGTCACGCTGCCTGTGCCCGGACGCAAAGGATATTTATGCGCAGGCTGTTCACACCGGAAACGAGAGGCGAGAAAGTAACGGCCGGGAACGCCTGGTCGTGCTACCATATTGGAATGACAATCGAACGGGCCACGCTTGCGGACGCCGAGGCGAAGGAGACGCCCCGGGCTTGCGGAGGCCTGTTTTACAGGGCAAAACCTCTCGCTTGACACCTCCCCGCCCGCCCGGCGAATCTGACCCTCTTTTTGCCATAAAACTATGAAACCTACATTCCGCCCGCACCGCAAGAAACGCGCCCGCAAGATCGGTTTTCGCGCCCGCAAGGCCACCCGCGGCGGCCGCAAGGTCCTCGCCGCCCGCCGCCGCAAGGGTCGCAAGCGGCTCACCGTCGTTTGAGCATGCGACTCCGCGCCGGGCAGCGCCTGCGGCGCAATGATGACTTCCGCGCCGTCCGTGAGTTGGGCCGCCGCATTGACTGCGGGGCCTTTATGCTGACGTGGTGCGTCCGTCCGCCAGATAGGCCAGCCGGTCCTGCTCGTGTGGGGGTTGTTGCCTCCCGGGCCTCCGTGGGCGATGCCGTCCATCGCAATCGCGCCAAACGGCGCCTTCGTACTCTCTACCGCCAGCACCAACACCTCGTGCCCCCCGGCCTCGACCTTGTGCTCACTGCGCGCGCTGCGCTCCTCCGGCTGGAATTCGCCGAGGCCGCCCGGCGCTTCGTCTCGACGTGCAGCAAGCTGCCTCCTCTTTCCGCGAGCAATGCCTGATTCCCTCCAATCCGTCATCCTGAGCGGAGCGAAGGATCCAAGAAAAGGGATCCGCCCGCGCCTCCTGCTTGGATTCTTCTTCCGCGGCCGCGGGTTCAGAATGACGGTAGCGAGGGTCGGGCGGCTTCCTGTTCGTTTGCTCGATGCGGCCATCTGGATTTATCAGCGCACCCTTTCTCCCGCGCTCGTCGTCATCAACCCCACCTGCGGCTGCCGCTTTGTTCCCACCTGCTCGCATTACGCGCGCGAGGCGCTGCAGGAGCATGGCTTCTTCGCGGGTCTCACCCTGACCGTCGTGCGCCTGGCCAAATGTGGCCCGTGGCATGCTGGCGGAGAGGATCCGGTCCCCGCCCGCAAGATTTCCTGCGCCGCCGTGCGGCCAAGCGCGTCACTCGTCACTCGTCACTTTCCTAATGGACAAAAAGAACACGACAATCGGCGTGGTGCTCCTCATCGCCGCCATGGCGAGCTTTGTTTTCAGCGCCCGCTACGGCCCCAAGCCGGCCGCGCCCCTGCCCATCACGCCGCCCCCGGCTGGATCACCGGCGGTGGCGTCTGGCCCGACGGACTCGCTGGCTGCCGGGGCGCTCCCCGCCCTCACCGCGGTCAGCCATCCGGCGACCGGACTCGCCGAGACCGTCACCCTTTCGAACGACTTCATCATCGTCACGCTGACCAACCATGGCGGCGCCATCGACAACATTGCCCTGAAGAAGCATCTCGCCGTCCAGGGGGAGTCCGGTCTCTACACGCTCAACTCCATCAAGGCCGCGCCCGCACTCAGCCTCACCGACTTCCCCGGCGCCGACTTGAACACGGCCTATACGCGCATTTCCCGGACCGACACCGAGGTCGTCTACCGCACTACCAGTGAGAACCTTGAGGTCACCCGTCGCTACACCCTGGCGAAGGCCGAGGGCCGCGACGATTACCAGATCCGTCACGAGACAACCTTCCGCAACCTCACCGACAAGCCCCTCGTCCTCCCCAAGGCCGTCTTCAATCTCGGCACCGCCACCCCGCTCAACGCCACCGACTACGGGATGTACCTGAATACCGGCTACTCCGATGGCAAGGACACCAGTTTTGTCGCCCGGGGTGAGCTCGAAGGCGGCGGATTCCTCGCCATGGTCGGGGTGAAGAGCAGCGCCCCGCTGCCCTTCGTCGAACGCCCATCCTCCATCGCCTGGGCCTCGGTTAAAAACCAGTTTTTCTGCATGGTCCTGACGCCTGACCAACCGGGCAACGGCGTGCGGGTGGAGCGCGTGAAACTCGATCCCCATGCCCCGGTGGACGACAAGCGTCTCTACGGCGTCACCGGCTATGCCCAGTTCGACCTCAAGCCCCTCGCCGCCGGCGCTTCCACGACTTTCGGCGCGAACTACTTCGCCGGCCCCAAGGAGTACAAGCGCCTCTCGAATGCCGCCGTCTTCAAGCACGGCGAGGAGAAGGTCATGCAATTCGACTCCTTCTTCTTCAACAAAATCTTCTTCTCCGGATTCTTCGCCCCGCTGCTGCTGACCATCATGACCTGGTTCCACTCGGTCGTCCCGAGCTGGGGTTGGGCCATCGTCATCACGACGCTGACGCTCAAGATCGTCTTTCTGCCGCTGACTCTCGCCGCCTCCCGCTCCGCCAAGCGCATGGCCAAGCTCCAGCCGCACATGGCCGCCATGCGCGAGAAGTACAAGGACAACCCCGCCAAGCTCCAGGCCGAGACCCTCCGCATCTTCAAGGAGAACAAGGTCAACCCCGTTGGCGGCTGCATTCCCGTCCTGATCACGATCCCGTTCTTCGTCGGCATCTTCGCGATGCTGCAGAGCACCTCCGAGCTGCGGTTCGCGCCGTTCCTCTGGGCGCATGACCTGTCCGCTCCCGATACGGTAGGGCACCTGCCGTGGCTGGGTATTTCGATCAACATCATGCCGCTGCTCATGGGCGCCACGATGATCTTCCAGCAACGCCTCACGCCCACGCCGTCCGTCGATCCGGCGCAGCAGACGATGTTCAAGGTCATGCCGTGGATCTTCACGATGTTCTGTTATACTTTTCCCGCCGGCGTCGCCCTTTATTCGACGATCAACGGCCTGTTCACCATCGGACAGCAAATGATCATCAATCGCATGCCCGAGCCGGATCTCCCCATCAACCAAGGGGCCGCGGGCAAGCCCGGCACCACTGGCGGCATGAAGAACGTCACCCCGCCGAAAAAGAAAAAGTGAGGCGGAGCCCGGCCTCCGGACGGGCGTTCCTGCCAAGACATGTTTTCAACTTCCGCTAGGGCCAGACGGCTTGAGCGGGGCAAGGTCTTACCTGTCATTGCGAGGAGCCCGAGAGAGCGACGAAGCAATCCAGCCTCGATAAATCGCCACGGCCGGCAGGCGCCAGCCTGCGATGACTAACCCAGAATCATTCGATTGAATTGGTGGAACGCGGCCTCTGGACGCGTTCTCTCCTCTGTGGATCCTGCGAACCCGTCCGGAGGCCGGGTTCCACCATTTAGTCCGGGCACCTGCGAGTGATAACACTACTTAACTGCATGAGTGGCTGAGACAAACGGTCCCCGTCAAAACGAAGGCTCAGTTGGCCGGATCAAAATGCGCGGCCTGGCGCGTGAGCGTCTTGCCCAGGCTGCCGCACACCAGTTCGCACAGGCGGGGGATCGTCGGATCGGCAATGCGGTAGAAAACCTGCAGCCCTTCCTTCCGCCGGGTCAGGATGTGCGCGCCGATAAGCGTCTGGAGGTGGCGGGAAATGTTGGCCTGCGTGCCCCCGGTGGCCCCGACCAGCTCGGTGACATTCCTCTCCCCTTCCATCAGGGTCTGGATGAGGCGCAGGCGCATCGGCTCGGCTAGCACGGCGAAGCGTTGGGCGACGAGCTGCAGCGCGTCCTCGGTCAGCGGGCGGTGTTTGGGCATGCCGCGAAGAAACATTCCCTTGACATTATTGCAAGTATATACGCATATGCTCATATAGTTTATTTCCACTCCCATGACCACGCACAACCTCGTCCGCCTGCTCGCCGGTTCCGTCACCCTCCTCGGGGTCGCTCTCACCTACTGGGTTCATCCCTACTGGCTGCTCCTGCCCACTTTTGTCGGGCTGAACCTCGTCCAGTCCGTCTTCACCGGTTTTTGTCCGCCGACCCTCCTCCTGCGCAAGCTCGGTTGGGTTGACGACCAGGACGTGATCCACTGGGGCGGGCGTTCCTGATCAGCCCATGCGCCTTCCTTTCCAGCTCCTGCTCCTGTCCGTGGTGTTGTCCGGCATGAGCTGCCGCCGGACTGAATCGGCCGGAACCATGGCCGATTCCAATCCCGTGACCGTGCACACCACCGTGGTCGCTGCGGAATCCGTGCCCACCGTCATCGAGGTGCCGGCCACCGTGCGTCCCGCCCAACGTGCCGTGATCTCGGCCAAGCTCACCGGCACCATCGCGACCCTGCCTTGGGGCCTCGGGCAGGAAGTCCGCGAGGGCGACCTGCTCGTCACGCTCGCGGTGCCCGAAACCGAGGCACGCGTCCGTCAGGCCCAGGCCCAGCTCGCCGAGGCCAGCCGCGCCGCCGAGCGTGAACGCACCCTCGTCGCGAAAGGCGTGAATGCTCCCGACGCGCAGCGCGACGCCGAGGACCGCCTCCGCTTCGCCCAGGCCCAACTCGCCGAGGCCGAAGCTCTCCTGGCTCATGCGAGCATTCACGCCCCGTTTGCCGGGGTGGTGACGGAAAAACAGGTGCTGCCCGGTGATCTGGCCACACCCGGCCTGCCTTTGCTGGCCCTTGAGTCGACCGCCCATCTCCGGGCCGAGGGCACCATCCCGGAACACCTCGCCACCCGCCTCCACATCGGCGACACCCTGGCGGTTCTGGTGGACGAGCAGCCCGCGCCGGTCGCCGGCCGGATCGAGGAACTGTCCGCTTCGGCCGACAGCATCAGCCGCTCCACGCTGGCCAAGATCGCGCTGCCCGCCGGCCGTGCCCGTTCCGGTCAGTTCGTCCGCCTGCAGATCCCGGCCGGGGAGCATCCCGCCCTCCTGGTTCCGGTGGAGGCGCTCAGCCGGTTCGGCCAGATGGAACGGATGTTTGTCGTCCGCGATGGCCGGGCTGTCCTGCGGCTGGTGAAGTCCGGCCGTGAAACCGCCGGCCGGATTGAAATTCTCGGCGGCTTGACCGCCGGCGAAACCGTGGTCCTGGCCCCTCCCGCCTCGCTGCGCGAAGGCGACCGCGTCACCGTCGCCCCATGAGCGGTTCCGCGCCCAATGGCCCGCGCGGCCTGGCCGGACGCCTGGCCGCCGGCTTTGCCGACTCGCGCCTGACCCCGCTCGCGGTGCTGGCCTCGCTGTTGCTCGGTGTCTTCGCCGTGCTCATGCTCCCGCGGGAGGAAGAGCCCCAGATCAAGGTCCCGATGATCGACGTGCTCGTGGCCATGCCGGGCGCCACCGCGGCCGAGGTCGAGAACCGCGTCACGCGGCCGATGGAGAAACTGCTCTGGGAAATCCCGGGCGTCGAATATCTCTACTCCACCTCCAGCCCGGGCTCTTCGCTGGTCATCGTGCGTTTCCAAGTCGGCCGCGACCCGGCCGACAGCCTCGTCCGGCTCAACCAGAAGCTGCAGGCCAACTATGACCGTATTCCCCCGGGCGTCAGCGCCCCGCTGGTCAAGCCGCGCACCATCGACGATGTGCCGGTGCTCGCCCTCACCCTGCACAGCGCCACGCAGGACCATCTCACCCTGCGGCGCCTGGCCGCCCAACTGGATGATGCCGTCAAGGCCCTGCCCGATGTCGCCGAGACCACGCTGATCGGCGGGGTGCGCCGTCAGCTCCGCGTGTTGCTGGACCCGGTGCGGCTCGCCTCGCGCCAGCTGACCCTCGACGACGTGGCCAACCGGCTGCGCGCCGCCAACCAGCGCACCCAGAGCGGCCGGCTGGATAACATGAACCGTGAGCTGCTGATCGAGACCGGAGACTTCCTCCGCGATGCTGCTGATGCCGGATCGGTCGTGCTGGGCCAGTATCAGGGCAGCCCGATCTACCTGCGCGATGTGGCCACGCTCGAGGACGGCCCGGCCGAGCCGGCCGACTACGTACTATACGGGGTGGGACGCGCTGACCTCAGCGCGTCTTTCACCAAGCGCGGTGAGGTCACCACGCTCCACCAGTCCGAAGAGGCCGCTGTCACGCTCAGCATTGCCAAGCGCCCCGGGGCCAACGCCGTCACGACCGTCGAGCGTGTCCTCGCCATGGTGGACCGCCTCAAGGGCCGGCTGTTGCCCGCCGATGTCGGCGTCGCCATCAGCCGCAATTACGGCGCCACAGCCAGCGAGAAGTCCAACGACCTGCTCCTGCACATGGGCATCGCCGTGTTCGGGGTGACTCTCCTGATCCTGGTCTTCCTCGGCTGGCGCGAATCGCTCGTCGTCCTGCTCGCCATCCCGGTGACCCTCGGCCTGACCCTGATGATTTTCCATCTGTATGGCTACACGCTGAACCGGATCACTCTGTTCGCCCTGATCTTCTCCATCGGCATCCTGGTGGACGACGCCATCGTCGTGGTGGAAAACATCGTCCGCCACCAGCACCTGCCCGGGGCGCACAATCGGAAACTCCTTGTTCTGGCCGTGGAGGCGGTCGACGAGGTGGGCAACCCCACCCTGCTCGCCACCTGGGCGGTGATCGCCGCCGTGCTGCCGATGGCCTTTGTCGGCGGCCTCATGGGCCCCTACATGCGGCCCATTCCGGTCGGCGCCAGTGCGGCCATGCTCTTTTCGGTCGTCATCGCCTTTACCGTCACGCCTTGGGCCGCGTTGCGCGTGCTCGGCCGGCACGCCCCGAAACTTTCCTCCACCCACGACGCGGAACTACATAACCGCGAGGACCAGACTTTTTTCACCCGCCTCTACCACCGTATCATGGACCCGATGATCGCCCGGGCCCGCTGGCGCTGGACCTTCCTCGGCGGTGTCACCCTGCTCTTCGTCCTCGCCGTGGCTCTGGTGCTAGCGGGCGTGGTGAAGGTCAAGATGCTGCCCTTCGACAACAAATCGGAGTTTCAGATCGTAGTGAATATGCCCGAGGGCGCCACTCTCGAGGAAACGACTCGGGTGGCGCGTGAACTCGCCGCCGCCGTGCGGACCGAGCCCGAGGTGAGCGACTATCAGGTCTATGCGGGTACCGCCGCGCCGTTCAACTTCAACGGCCTCGTGCGGCACTACTTCCTGCGCCGGGGCGCCAACGTCGCCGACCTGCAGGTCAACCTGCGGCCGGGTCACGAGCGCTGGGCGCAGAGCCATGACATCGCTGTCCGCGTGCGGCCGCGCCTCGCGGCCATCGCAGCGAAATACGGAGCCGCACTCGCCGTCGCCGAGGTGCCACCCGGTCCGCCCGTGCTCCAGACCCTAGTCGCCGAGGTTTACGGCCCGACCGACGCCGCGCGCCTGGCCCTGGCCGGCCGGGTGAAAAAGATCTTCGAGACCACGCCCGGGGTCGTGGACATCGACTGGTATGTCGAGGAACTCCAGCCGACGGTCCACCTGCGCGTCGACCGCACCAAGGCCGCGTTGCACGGTATCAGCGTCGAAACCATCGCTCGCTCGATCCAGACCGCCGTGGGCGGCGCCAAGGCCGACCTTCTCCACCAGCCTGCCGACCGCGAGGACGTTGACATTGTCCTCCAGCTCCCCCGCGCCCTGCGCAGCCGGCCCGAGGACCTCCTCGCCCTGCCGGTGCGGTCCGACGAAGTCGTCCGCACCGGCGGGCGTCCGCTCGTGCCCCTCGGCGAACTGGTGACCCTTGAGCCCACGCCGGGCGAGCGAAACCTCTATCGCAAGAACCTGCACCCGGTGATCTACGTCACCGGCGATGTCGCCGGCGCCGTGGCCAGCCCGGCCTACGCCATCTTCACCATGAACCGGGCCCTCGCGGCGCTGGACGGCCACATGTTTGGCGGACGGACGAATCGCGTGGAGTTGTTCAACCTCACCATGCCCGACAGCGACCTCGAGCCCGCCATCAAGTGGGATGGCGAATGGCAGGTGACCCTGGAGGTTTTCCGCGACCTCGGCCTGGCCTTCGCCGCGGTGTGCGTCCTCATCTACATGCTGATGGTGGCGTGGTTCAAAAACTACGTGACCCCGTTCATCATCATGATGGTCATTCCGCTCTCCCTGATCGGCATCCTGCCCGCCCATGCGTTGCTGGGCGCGTTCTTCACCGCCACGTCCATGATCGGTTTCATGGCCGGCGCGGGCATCGTGGTACGAAACTCGATCATCCTCGTTGACTTCATCGAACTGCGCCGGGCGCAGGGCCTGCCGCTGGCGGCGGCGGTCGTCGAGGCCGGTGCCGTTCGTTTCCGGCCCATGCTGCTTACCGCGCTGGCGGTAATCGTTGGGGCCTCGGTCATTTTGTCGGACCCCATTTTCCAAGGCCTCGCACTTTCCCTGATGGCGGGCGAGGTCGCCTCACTCCTGATCAGCCGGTTTGCCGTGCCGGTGATTTACTTCATGATCCACCGGCGGGAGCATGCAACCGGCCCAACCTGAATTTCCGTCAGCGCAACCTCAACCCCCCTGATCCCATGAAAGTCAATGTCGGCGGTCTCGACCGCATTCTTCGCCTCGTTGCCGGTCTCGCCATTCTCGGCGCGGGCTACTACTTCAAATCCTGGTGGGGCCTGATCGGGATCTTGCCGATCCTGACCGGGACTTTCCGCTTCTGCCCGGCCTACCTGCCGTTCGGCCTGAACACCTGCGGCAAAGATGAAAAGTAAGGTTCTCGGAGCAACTCAGAGCCTCTCCGCAAATTCTCCAGCCTTTCTTTGTCGAGAGCTTCGGCTATAACGCGCTCAACCCATGAGTACTGATCCCCGCTATTCCCCGGTGCTGCAGGATACCGTGCGGCACGCCCTGGCCTACCTCGACGCCCTGCCCCGGTCTTCGGTCAGCGCCACTGCCACCCTGGAGCAACTGCGCGAACGCCTGGGCCGGCCGCTGCCCGCGGGACCGAGTGACGCGACCGCCGTGATCGACCAGCTCGTCCGCAACGTCGAGGGTGGCCTGACCGGCAATGCCGGGGGACGTTTTTATGCGTGGGTCATCGGCGGCAGCGTGCCCGCGGCCCTGGCTGCCGACTGGATGACCTCGGTGTGGGACCAGAATGCCGGCATGTATGCCGTGGCCCCCGCCGCCGCCGTGGTGGAGGAGGTCTGCGGCCGCTGGCTGCTGGAACTGCTCGGCCTGCCACCCTCGGCCAGCTTTGCCCTGGTCACCGGCTGCCAGATGGCGCACGTCACCTGTCTCGCGGCCGCCCGCAACGGCGTGCTGGCGAAACACGGCTGGGATGTCGAGCAGCGCGGTCTCATGGGTGCGCCGCGCATCCGGGTCATCACCGGCGACCAGCGCCATGGCACCATCGAGCGCGCCCTGCGCCTCCTGGGCCTGGGCCGGGATTGTGTCATCGACATCCCGGTGGCCGCGAACGGCCAGCTGACCGCCGCCGCGCTGGCCCCGGTGCTCGCCGCCGCGCCCTCACAGCCCACCATCATCCTCCTGCAGGCTGGGGATCTGAACACCGGTTCGTTCGATCCGTTCCCGGAGGTCATCCCGCTCGCTCACCAGGCCGGCGCCTGGGTCCACGTGGACGGGGCCTTCGGGCTCTGGGCCGCGACCAGCCCGGCGCACCGCCATTTCTGCGCCGGCGTCGAACTGGCCGATTCCTGGGCCACCGACGGCCACAAGTGGCTCAACGTCCCGTATGATTGCGGCTACGCCTTCGTGACTGATCGCGCGGCGCATTACCGCTCGATGGGGCATCATGCGAACTACCTCACCCACTCCGAGGCCGCGCGCGACCAGGTGGACTGGAATCCGGAATATTCCCGGCGGGCCCGCGGCTTCGCCACCTATGCGGCCATCGCCAGCCTGGGCCGGGAAGGCGTCGCCCGCCTTGTCGCGGGCTGCTGTTCGCATGCCCACGCCCTCGTGACCCGGGCCGGCGCCCTGCCCGGCGTGGAGGTCCTGCATGTGCCCCACATCAACCAAGGTCTGCTGCGCTTCCCCGATCCCGCGCCCGGCGCGACCGAGGCCGATCACGACAAGCATACGGAAGCTCTCGTGGCAAAGATCGTGGCCTCGGGCGAGGCGATGTTCGCCTGCACGACCTGGCAGGGCAAACGCTGCATGCGCGTCTCGGTCTGCGGTTGGGCCACCAGCGAGGCGGATATCGCTCACGCCGTCCAAGGCATCGCCAAGGCCCTGCGCCCATCGGCCTGAAGCCGCTGACTTGCCCGCCCGGCAAATCCCGGTAAGAATGGTCCTTTCCACTCCCATGAAAAAAGTCCTGTTCCTGCTCACCCTGCTTCTGCCCCTCCTTGCGTTCGCCGAGGTGGCGTCCATCTCCCCCGCCGAGGCCGCCAAGCTCGTTGCCGCCGGCAAGGCCGTCCTTGTGGATGTGCGCGAACCCTCCGAATGGGCCGAGTCGGGCGTGGCCGCGCCGGCCGTCCTCTTGCCCAAGAGCGAGTTTGACGCCGGCCTGATCGGCGAATGGAAGAGCTTCCTCGCGATGACCGGTGACAAGGAGATCATCACCTACTGCCGTTCGGGCAAGCGCTCCGGGGTTGTGGCCGCCGAGCTCGCCAAGCAGGGGCATAAGGTCGCCAACGCCGGCGGCTTCAAGGACTGGCAGGCCGCGGGTCTCCCCGTTCGCAGTGGCGTGCCAGAAAAGAAGTAAGCCGTGCTCGTGAGGCAGGCGACCGGCCGCTGATGATTTAGCCGAAATTGCGAAGCCTACCC
Organism: Oleiharenicola sp.; assembly: GCA_025363455.1. Lineage (GTDB taxonomy): Bacteria > Verrucomicrobiota > Verrucomicrobiia > Opitutales > Opitutaceae > Lacunisphaera. Next base: position 23,758 of record JANYDW010000065.1, read on the forward strand.
GCGCCACTTCGCCAGCCGGGCAGCCGAAACGACGCACACGCAATCCTCGCCGTCCTCGGTGTGCAGCCAGTGCAGATCGAGCTCGGGGAAGGCCCGGTCCATCGCCGCGCGCAGGCCACCCACCTCCAGCACGACGATGCCATGCGGCTGGAGCCGTTCGCGGGACTGCGAGAAGATTTTGCGGATGATATCGAGTCCGTCGCGTCCGCCGTCGAGCGCCATGGCGGGTTCCTTCGTGAACTCCTCGGGCAGGCCGCGCAGCTCGCGCGTCGGCACATAGGGCGGGTTGGACAAAATCAAGTCGTAGCGTACCGGCTTGAGCGCGTCGAAGACGTCGGAGTGGTGCAGCTTGACCCGCGCCGCGAGGTGGTGGGCGGCGACGTTGAACTTCGCCACGGCCAGTGCCTCGGGTGACAGCTCGATAGCGTCCACTTTCGCCTCGGGGAACTGGTGCGCGAGCAGAATGGCCAGACAGCCCGAACCGGTGCACACGTCCACGGCGCGTTTCACCGGCTTGCGGGACTGTAGGGCGGGATTTCCAAATCCCGCCTTTTTGGGGGTGCGCTTGGAAGCGGGGTTCGGAGACCCCGCCCTACATTCGACCAAGTCCGCGATCGCCGGCAGCAACTCGAGAAAATAACTGCGCGGAATGATCACGCGCTCGTCCACATAAAAGCGGTGCTCGCCGAGGAACGCCTCGCGGGTCAGATAGGCCGCCGGTGTGCGGTCTTTGATGCGGCGGCGGAGAACCTCCTCGACCCGGCCGGTCTCCTCCGCCGTCAGTTTCCGTTTCAGCACCGCCGGTTTGCTGTCGAGCGGCAGGCCGAGGGTGCGAAGCAAAAGGTAGAGCGCCTCGTCATGCGCCGTGGTCGCCACCTGACCGAGGGCGACGCCCCCGCGGGCGTAGGCCCGCTGCGCCCACTGCAACCACTCACCCAAGGTTGTGGGGGCACGGGCGGCCATGGTTATTTCTTCCCCGCTACCGACGCTGAAGTGTGCTCGTGGTTTGCTATGTGGTCGGTGCAATAGCACTCGTCGTTGGCGCACTTGGAACAGTAGCGGAAATCCGTCAAGGGGTCGGTCCGGTCCGTCTTGCCGCAGACGTGACAGCGGTGGCGCGGCTCGTCCTCTGTTTGTTGGAAGGCAGTCCGGCGAACCTGCTGCCGCATATGCCGGCGGCCGGTCTTGATGCGCTGGATTATCTCCGAGGCAAAGAAGACCAGGAAGTTGCCTGTGGCGGCCAGCACGCCGAGGCGGGTTTGCCACCCGCCGATCGCGAAGGTGTACGCAAACCCCAGCCACATCACGAGGGCGAACCACTTGATCTTCACCGGCAAGATGAAGAACAGGTAGAGCTCGAAGTCGGGGTTGAGGAAGGCGAAGGCCAGGAAGACCGAGACCGCGAAGAAGGCGTAGCCCGTCACCTCATTCGGCGTGAGAAAGGCGACCGCGACCGTCAGCACCCAGCCGAGCAGGAAAAACAGGTTGAAGCGGAACACTCCCCAGTAATTTTCCAAGGCCTGGCTGATCATGTGGAAGAAATACCAGCTGATCGCGAGGAATACGGCGGCAACCAGGTCCACCTTGCCCAGGACCGGTGGCACCAGGACAAACGTGAAGGGCCGCCAAAACTCGCCCTGCCGGACCAGGGCCGGCAGGAACATGATCTTCCGCACGTCAAACTGGGCGAGCAGGGCGAAACCGAGGAACATCACCTGCCCGCCGATCAGATAGAGCGCCAGATTGGGGATGGCGAAGCGGCCGAACACGCGTTCGAGGCGGTGGAAGAATCGCATGACCCGCTATTTTGCCCCGGCGGTCGCCAGCGAGTCGAGCAAAGTCTGCTTCTGTTTCTGGAGCACCGGATCCGTGACCGTGATCATCAGGGCCTGGGCATGGTCGCGCCGGCCGAGCTTGATCAGCACGTTGGCCGCGTGCAGCCGGATGGTCTGCTGCTCGAGGCCCGGCTTCGCCCGCTCCTCGAGGGCGCTCCAGTGCTTCAGCGCCTCGTCCCATTGGGGGGTCTCCAGATCATAATAGGCTTCGGCGGCGCGATAGGCGTAGGCATAAGTATCGGGAGCGAGCTCGGCGGCCCGCTGGAACGCCTCAAGCATGGCCTTGTCCAGCTTGGCCCGGGTGAACTGGCCGGTGCTTATCAGGTCGTCCCGGCCTTCGGTGAGCAGCTTGCCGAGGTGGTAGTGGTAAAGCGGCTCCTTCGGCTCGAGCTCGATGGCGGCCGTGAGCCACGGGAGGGCGTCGGCGGGCTTGCCATCCTCCGCCAGCAACCGGGCCATTTCGTTTTTCACCAGCGGAATCGCGGGATCGAGCTTGTTGGCCGTGAGCAACATGGCGGCGGCCTCGCGGTTCATGCCGACCCGGCCGAGCAACAGTCCGTAGGCGACATAGGCCGCGGCAAAGTCGGGGCTTTTCTGGATGAGGACATCGTAACTGTTGATGACGTTCTGGATCTCGCCGCGCAGCCAGGCTTGGTCGGGGTGATCCTTCTCGGCCTCGGCCCGGGAGAAGATGTTCTTTTGCCGGGAGACGATCTCCTTGAGGTTTCTCTCGGCGAGGGTTTCGGCGGCGACGGGACCGGCCGCCAGCAGGAGCACCAGAGCGGCGGCAAGGATTCTCAACGGGAATGACATGCCCCTACGACACGATCCCCATCGAATCGTTCAAGGCTTTACGGCACTTCTAATCCTGCGCCGCTGCAGCAGTGATAATGCTGGATTCGTAAAAATTAACCTGATCGGCACGTGCCTCATGGCACCGGACGTGCTATCGTATGGGCAGTCGTAAGACTATTGCTTTCAAAGAACCCCCCAAATCGTGTTCTTTGACTTTGGCGGGTTCCGGCGCGAGGTCGCCGGGACTGGCCAGGATCAGATCGTGTGCGGTTTTCTGTCGGGTACCAAGCCGTCCTTAACCGGGGCGGTTCGATTGCCCCAAAGCAGACTTTTCCCGCTTTCGGCCCTTTATCCGGCCGGGAGTGGTGAAACGAGGCGCCCAACCTGCGGTCATTCCGACCGGTGGCGGCGCCTTGCCTGAACAAGAAAACCAACCTCCGCCTCACCGCGGAGATTACAGCCATGAAAACGAAATCCAAACTAGTCCTCAGCCTCGGTCTGCTCGCGGCTCCCCTCGCCTTGCTGGCGTGGTCACCCGAGAAGGCCTATGTCGAGTCCTACCGTACGCATACCGGCAACACTCCGGTGCCGACCTCCGTCATCATGCCGGAAGTCAGCTCCAAGTTCACCGGCAAGCAGGTGGTGCTCGAGTTCGTCGTTGATCCGACGGGCAAGCCGACGTCCATCACGTCGGTCACGCCCGGCGCCGACGCCGGACTGGTGGCCACAGTCACCGAAGCCGTGTCGCAGTGGAAATTCTCCCCTGCGCTCGTCGACGGCAAACCGGTCGCCCGCAAGGTCGCGCTGCCCGTGAATATTGTCGCCTATAACGACAATACCTCCCGGTTCGCGGCCAACTAAATAAGCCAACAACCAGGGCCGTCCTCTGCTCACGCGGGGGGCGGCCCTGTCATTTTCGGACCCTTAAAATGCCAGTGTAGCCGCGTTGGAGCGCAGCGACAACGTGGCCTGTCCGGGGCCACGCTTCCGCCTTCGGCTCAAGCGCGGCCACAGAAGCATCGAAGCCGCTCCACGGTCGCCGCACTTCGCGGCCGAAACCTGTCAGGAGTCTTGATCCTTTCCTGTTTTGCTTCTGGCGTTCTGCGTTCCCGCGTTAACGTGGAAGCCATGACGCCGAACCCCGCTGCCAGTACCGCCCATCCCGGCCGCGGCGCAACGCTCAACCCCGCCAACCGTTTCGACCGTCTGACTGTCGAGGCCGACCCGGACTTCGCCGAGTTCGACGAACACGGCGTGCCCGTCGAGCGACCGCACCCGCGCACGCAGTTTTACTTCGACGCCACCGAGTCGGTCCTGACCCACAATGACAGCCCCGACATCCGTCACAGCTGGGGTCTCAATCCCTATCGGGGCTGCGAACATGGCTGCGCCTACTGCTTCGCCCGGCCCTACCACGACTACCTCGGCTGGAGCAGCGGCTTGGATTTCGAAACCAAGATCCTGGTGAAAACCCGCGCACCGGATCTGCTGCGCGCCGAGCTGTCCTCGCCTAAATGGCGCGCCGAGTCGATCGGCCTGAGCGGCGTCACCGACTGCTATCAGCCCGCCGAGCGACACTTCAAGGTCACCCGCGGCTGTCTGGAGGTCCTGGCAGAGTTCCGCCAGCCAGTCGCCATCATCACCAAAAACTTCCTCGTCACGCGCGACCGCGATCTCCTCGCGCCGCTCGCCGCTTGCGGCGCCGCGGCCGTCTATGTCTCGCTTACGACCCTCGACGCCGAACTCGCCGGCAGGCTCGAACCGCGTGCGGCCCGGCCCGAACACCGGTTGCGCGCCATCCGGCTGCTGGCCGACGCCGGCATCCCGGTCGGCGTGCTCACCGCCCCCGTCATCCCCGGCCTCACCGACCATGAGATTCCCGCTCTCCTTGATGCCGCGGCCCAGGCCGGGGCCCGGGCCGCGAGCTATGTCATCCTGCGGCTGCCACACGCGGTGAAGGACGTGTTTCTGGCGTGGCTCGACACCCACGCCCCCGGCAAGAAAGACCGGGTGCTCTCCCGGCTTCGCGATTTGCGCGGCGGAAAACTGTACGATGCCTCCTTCGGCGCCCGCTTGCGCGGCGAGGGCCTTTTCGCCGAGCAGATCAAGCGGCTCTTCGAAGTATCGGCCCGGCGCGCCGGCCTCAATGAAACCAGGCTGTCCCTCTCTTCGGCCCACTTCCGCCTTCCCGGCGGCGTGCAGCTGGACATGAACCTGCTTTAGGGTGTTGAGGTAGTTTTTTTCAGGCCGAGCAGTCGCTTGAAGTCAAAGTTGACGCGCAGCTTGGCGTTGACCCCGATGTCGTTCCCGTCGGGACCGTGCGAAAGCCGGAGGCCGAGGCCCAGCAGCCATTTGCCCTTCGCCCCAAAGGTGTACTTCGGCGGCAACGCCCAGACCAGGCTGGGCCGCACCGCGTAGACGTCGCGGTTAACCGAAGCCGTGAACCGGGTGGTGTAGTACGTGGCCTCGAACGCATACGTCACCGGTCCGCGCGCATACAGAAAACCGCCGGTGAGATTGATCGAGTCGTCGCCCAGTTCGTTTTTTTCCAGTGCGCCGCGCGTGGTGGTCTGGGTGACGGCGTCCCAACCGAAGCCGGTGAACACCCGCCACCCCGGCGCTCCCGCCAGGTCGTGCGAGGCGGTGAGGAAGGGCGCGGTGTGCCGCAACCCGTCCGTCACGTCGAGGGGCGGGCTGCCGATCGGTTGCTGCCAATTGATGCCGATCGAGGTGTCCCACCCCAGTGCGAGGGGATCGCCGATCTGGTACTTGGTGCCGACACGCCACGTGGCGAAACCGCTGTCCGCAAAAAAGGCGCCGTGCTTCAGGCCGTGGGTGAAATAGGAGTCAGTCTCCGTGGAGGCCTCCCAGCGGGTGGTGATGCCATAGCGGAACCCCAGGACGGTGCGCAGATGGTCTCGCTTGGTGAGATCACCCAGATGCGGATGCACGATGAACCGGAGGGCGTGCTTCCGTTCCGTCCGGGGCAGCACGCTGTTGAAGACGCCCTTGATCTGCAGATCGTCATCCGAGGGTTTGGTCGCCGCCGCGGGCGCAGGGTCCGCGGCGGACAGCCAGGCGGCTTGGAGGAACAGGGCTGCGGCACAGGCGAGGGGATGGAGCTTCATGGTGGCTGGTCTGATCCCCGCGGTGGCCCGCGTCTGGCGGGGCGTCGGGCCTCGGGGCAGAAATCAGGGGTTGGTGGTGGCAGGTTGATTGTAGCGGGAAAACTCGTCCGGGCTCAACGCATGATAGAGATTATGCTCATATAGGTAGCTCGCCGCCTGGTAATAGCTGATGGCCTCGGCCCGGAACGCCTCGTCGGTGGGGCGGGGCGTGAGCGAGAAGTCGTGGACATTATACACAAATTGAGCCGTCTGGCGAACGGGTTTGAGGACGATGAAGTCATCACCTTTACGCAGCCCGAGTTTCTGGTAATTGCCCAGCAGCGCATGCGCCGCCCCGGGGGCGATCCGGCGGACGTCATGGCCGAAGAAGCGCGACGCGTAGCTCCAGTGGAGCAGGCCGAGCAGCGTGGGCGCGTAGTCCATCTGGCTGGTCAGCGTCTTGATGTGGCCCGACGCGATGTGCCCGCCGGGTGAGTAGATGATGAGCGGGATATGGTAGTTCTGGATCGGCAGTTCGGTCCGGCCGGCACTCGAGGCGCAGTGGTCTGCCACAATGACGAACACCGTGTTTTTGAACCAGGGCTTTTTTTCGGCCTCGCGCAGGAATTCGCCGATGGCGAAATCGGTGTACTTCACGGCCCCGGCGCGGCCGGACACCTTGGACGGCAGGTCGATCCGACCGTCGGGGAAGGTGAAGGGCCGGTGGTTCGACGTCGTCATCACGAAATAGTGGAAGGGCCGGCCGGTGGCAGCGCCGGCGTCGGCCTCGCGCATCGTCCAGCGGAACAGATCCTCGTCGCACACGCCCCAGACGTTGGCAAAGGTGATGTCCGGCTTCGGTACGCCGGTCCGGTCGATGACGCGGTAGCCGTTGTGCCCGAAAAAATAGTTCATGTTGTCGAAGTACCCGAAGCCGCCGTAAATGAACGCGGTGTCGTAGCCCTTCGCCTGGAAGACGGAGCCGAGAGTGAAGAGGTTCTCGTTGCGTGGCCGCTTCACGAGCGAGCGCCCCGGCGTCGGCGGCACGGCGAGCGTCAGCGCCTCCATGCCACGGTCGGTGCGCGTGCCGGTGGCGTAGAAATTGTCGAACACGAGGCTTTTCCCGGCGATTTCCGCGAGGTGGGGCGTGAGATTGGAGGCGCGGTTGAAGATGCTGAGGAAGTCCGCGCTCAGGCTCTCGACCGTGATCTGGATCACATTGGGGCGGAGCTCCGGGCCGTCGTTGCGCACCAGGCGCAGCGTGTCGGCCTCACCGGGTTGCACCGGCACGGCGCCGTCGGCCGCGAGGCGCGCCGCGAGGACCTTGAACACCTCGTCGTCCGGCAGTGTCGGGTAGAACTGCGCGTATTTCAGGACGTTGTTCTTGAACGCCGAAAACAGCGACCACAGGCCGTTCTTGCCGAGCTCGCGGTTGAAGTTGTTGTGGAAGTTCGGCTGCCAGTCGGACGACAGCACGCTGCCAAACGCCACGGCGCCCGTGAACCACAACGCCCCGGCGGCATAACGGGTCTTCGCTTTCTCGTGCTCCCCGGCCAACCAGCGGGCCGGCCAACCGGTCCGGCCGATGACCCACAGCCCCAAGGCCGCACCGGCGGCCACGCCGGTCAGGATGGCGGGAAGGTTGTAGGATTCGCGGATATTGCCGATGACCTCCTGCGTGTAGACGAGGTAGTCCACGGCGATGAAGTTGAACCGCACGCCGAACTCGTCCCAAAAGGTCCATTCAGCCACCCCGCCGAAAATCAGCGCGAAGATGATCAGGAAGGCCGCCGCATACGCCACCCAGTGGGTCCAGCGCCCAGCAAAAAACCAGGCCGGCAGGACAGTCAGGAGCAAGGCCAAAGGCAAGGAGGCAAAGGCCGCCGCACCCAGGTCGTAGACCATGCCCCAGCCGAACGCCCCCACCAGGCTCAAGGTCCAGGTGACGTCGTGCGCGGCTTTGATCAACAGCGCAACTCGTGTGAGGAACGAGAGGCCGAGGAAGACGGCAAAAAACAGCACGAGGCCGCCGTGCCGGCGCACCAGCAGCTTGGAGAGTATTCCGGTCGAAGTATTCAAGGTTAAGGGAGGAGCGGTGCCTGGCCACCGCCCAAGGGAAACAGTGAAGTGCGTTTGAGGCCGCGCAAGCAAGCCGGAGAAATCACAAACCACCGCCGTTTTTTTGAATGGGAATGTCCGGCCGGTGCTGGCCGAGGTGGCGGATGATGAACATCGCCGCAATCAATACCCCGCTGGCCGCGAGTAGCCTGAAGGGCACCCGGTGGAGTTCCTGCGCCAGGCCGATGCCGAGGGCCGATCCGGTCCAGCCGGCGACTGCGTAGACGAGCGCCGCCAGCCCCGGCCGGCCGGAACGTGCAGGATAAAACACGAGCGCCGCGGAATAGATCGACACCGCTGCAGCATAAAGACCGGCCGCCAGCGAATAACGTCCCGCGCCTTGCTCGAGCAGGGCGCAGGCAGCGATCAGCAAGACCGCCGCGCCGCCCACTGCGCCGGCGATCCAGCGTCGGTCGAGCAGGAGTCCCGCCATCAACCCGGCGGCGAGATGCACGCCGGCGTTGAGGAACAGCTGCGGCCCGCCCGCCCACGTCGCCAGTTTCAATTCCGGCGAGTGCTGGATGATATAAAACGCCGCCGAGTCCAAGCCGACGAGCGCCAGAAAGATCAAGGTCCACACCGTCTTCCCTCGGGGACTGTAGTCATAACCGCCTGCGAGCTGCCGGGGGCCGCGTTGCTCGAACATCTGCACGGCAATCATCCCCGTGCACGCCGCCACAATACCCAGCATGGCCTGCGTGTGGGCGGCCCCGCTGAACACCGGCGGCAGATTGCAAAACGCATAGGCCAGCCCGGTCCCGATCCCGATGCACCGGCCCAGCCGCCCGCCGCCGATTTCCCGGCGAAGCAGGCCGCAGAGCCCGACGGTCACCATACCTGTGCCCGCGCCGGTCAGGGCGGCACAAAGAAAAAACACGGCCGGGGTCCGGGCTGCCCACGTGAGCCCGGCGGCCGCGGCCGCGACCACAAACCCCGACATCACCTGGCCCCGGCCATGGTTTTCGTGAAACCATCGCGCCATGAACACCCCGCCCCCAATCCCCGCCACCCCCATCACCGCCAAGACCGGCCGCAACAGGGTGCTGTCTGTCCCCAGCGACTCCAAGGCTTTCAGAAAACCAAACTGGGCGAAGATCAGGAAATAGACATAGGTCGCCGCAATGGTGACCGTGGCCGCCACCTGACTGCGTTCCGAGGGGTAAAATTCCTCCTGCAGCACCTTTTCGCGATTGGTGGGAAGATTCAATGGCGGCGCGGCTGGGGTGGTTGAGGCAGACTTGGTTACGCTGTTCCCTGCCCCGCGGTGTCGCAACCGGAATGAAGAAAATACTTGCCCCGGCCCGGTTTCCCGGCCTTCTTCGCCGCCTCGATCTACCCATGATTCGCAACCACCATCATCACCACGGTTAATGCCTTCCCGGCGCGGGAAGGCCTCGATGTGCCTTCCTGGGTGATGATCCGATTTTCCAAACCCCGGCTGGCATGTCCCGCCGGGGTTTTTTTATTTTCCCGGCATAAGGCCGCCCCGCGCTTGGCTCCCGCCACCCGCCTCCCTTCACTTTCCCTTTCACTTTTTCCCTTCCTCCCATGCCTCCCGCCAACCTCCCCAAGGACCGCCTCCGCCTCGCCATCCAGAAGAGCGGCCGTCTCTCCACGGACTCCCTCGACCTGCTCAACCGCTGCGGCATCAAGGTCAAGGCCCCCAAGGAAAAGCTCCTCCTCCACTCCGAGAACTTCCCGGTCGACATCCTCTTCGTCCGCGATGACGACATCCCGCAGCTCGTCATGGATGGCGTGTGCGACCTGGGCATCGTGGGCCAGAACGTCCTCGAAGAGTCCGCCCTCGAGCGTCGTAACGCCGGCTCCGGTCATGCCTATTCGACGGACCGCGTACTCGACTTCGGCGGCTGCCGCCTCGCGATTGCCGTGCCCGAGGAGCGCGCCTACTCCGGCCCGGCCGATCTCGCCGGCCTGCGCATCGCCACGACCTATCCCCGCATCACGGCGCGGTTCTTCGCGGAGAAGAATATCCAGGCCGAAATCGTCACGCTCAGCGGTTCGGTCGAGGTCGCCCCGCGCCTCGGCCTGGCCGAAGCCATCTGCGACCTCGTCGCCACCGGTTCCACGCTCGAGGCCAACCGCCTGCGCGCCGTCGAGACCATCTTCAAGAGCAAGGCCGCCCTCATCCGCGGCGACTATAAGCTCACGCCCGAAAAGGCCCACGCCCTTGAGATCATGCTCCGCCGCATCGACGGCGTGCAGCTGGCCGCCGAGGCCAAGTACATCATGCTCCACGCGCCCAAAACCGCGCTGGCCGAGATCAAGAAACTCCTGCCCGGCTCGGAGAACCCCACCGTCCTCCCGCTTGCCGGCGACGACACCAAGGTCGCCCTCCATGCCGTCTGCCAGGAAGCCGTCTTCTGGGAAACTATGGAAACGCTCAAAAAGGCCGGCGCGAGCAGCATCCTTGTCCTCCCGATTGAGAAGATGATGCTTTGAAACCAAAGGCTGAAGAGCTGAAAGGCTGAACTTTTCTTCGCTTCCCCTTCCTTCAGCTCTTCAGTCTTTCAGTCCTTCAGCCATTTCCCATGTCCCCCCTCACCTGGAAATCCCTCTCCGCTTCCGCCCGTAACGCCGCGCTTCAGCGCCCGGCGCAAAAGGCGCAGAAGCGGACCGCCGTCATTGTGGCGGGGATCCTCGGGATCGTCCGGCGCGGGGGCGACCGAGCCTTGCGCCGTCTCACGGCGAAACTCGACGGCGTGAGGCTCACTTCGCTGCGTGTGAGTGCGGCCGAGTTCGCGGCGGCGGAACGGATGCTCAAGCCCGCGGACAAGGCGGCGTTGCGCGTCGCCTACCGCAACCTGCGCAAGTTTCACCTTGCCCAACGCCCGGCACCGATTCGCGTCGAGACCACCCCGGGCGTGGTGTGCGAAAAGGTTTCGCGCCCCATCGAGTGCGTCGGCCTTTACGTGCCGGGCGGCAGCGCGCCGTTGTTCTCCACTGCGCTGATGCTCGGCGTGCCATCGCAAATCAGCGGAAACTCCGTGCGCGTCCTCTGCACGCCGCCCGGGCGTAACGGCAAGGTCAGCCCGTGGATTCTCTTTGCCGCGCGGCTCTGCGGGATCATGGAGGTCTTCAAGGTCGGCGGCGCGCAGGCGATCGCTGCCATGGCCTACGGCACCAAGAGTGTACCAAAGTGCGACAAGCTCTTCGGGCCGGGTAATTCGTTTGTCACTGAGGCGAAGCTCCAAGTCTCGCGTGATGCTGCCGGCGTCGCCATCGACCTGCCGGCCGGACCCTCCGAAGTGATGGTCATCGCCGACAATTCCGCCGAGCCCGCCTTTGTCGCCGCCGACTTGCTCTCCCAGGCCGAACATGGCCCGGACTCGCAGGTCGTGCTCGTGGCTTTCTCCGCCAAGTTAGCCGCCCGCGTGCAGGGCGAGGTGGACCGGCAACTCGCCCTCCTCCCGCGCGGTGCCATCGCTACCCGAGCCCTGGCCAACAGCCGCGTCATCCTCGCCGCTTCCCCCGCCGAGGCCGTCGAGATTGCCAACCGTTACGCGCCCGAGCACCTGATCCTGCAGGTGAAGAACCCGCGCGCGCTGCTGCCAAAAATCACTACCTCCGGCTCGGTCTTCCTCGGTGCCTGGACGCCCGAATCGCTCGGCGACTACGCCAGCGGCACCAACCACGTCCTCCCGACCTATGGCTGGGCGCGCGCCTGCTCCGGCCTGGGTCTCGCTGATTTCCTCCGCACGATGACCGTGCAAACGGCCAGCCCGCGCGGCCTGAAGAAACTCGGCCCCGTGGTCGAGCGCCTCGCACTGGCCGAAAACCTTGCCGCTCACCAGCGCGCCGTGCGCGTGCGCCTGGAGAAATTAACTGTAGCGGCGGTCCATGACCGCCGTAAAAACAACCGCCGGCGGTCATAGACCGCCGCTCCCGCATGACCCCCGTCGAACAAGTCCTTGCCCTGGTGCGCCCCGAGATTCTCGCACTCGCGCCCTACAGCTCGGCCCGCAAGGAGTCGAAGGGCGGCCGCGTGTGGCTCGACGCCAATGAGAACCCCGAGACCCCTTCGGTACACAAGCCGTTGCTCAATCGCTATCCCGATCCGCAGCCACCGGAACTCATCGCCAAGCTTGCCGCGCTTTACGGCATCGCGCCCGCGCAGGCGCTGGTGACGCGGGGCTCCGACGAGGGCATCGACCTGCTTCTGCGCACCTTCTGCCGCGCGGGGCAAGACGCCATCCTCATCACGCCCCCGACCTACGGCATGTATGTCGTCGCTGCCGGTATCCAGAACGCCCGCGTCGTGTCCGTGCCGCTAATCCGGGAGAAGAACTTCGCCCTCGATGCCGACGCCGTGCTCAAGTCCGTTTCATCCGAAGTGAAGCTCGTCTTCCTTTGTTCGCCTAACAATCCCACCGGCAACCTGCTGGACCGCGCCGCGGTGCTCCGGATCGTGCGCTCGCTCGCCGGCAAGGCCGTCGTCGCCGTGGATGAAGCGTATGTGGATTTCTCCGGCGTCCCCAGCCTGGCGGCCGAAATCGCCGCCAACCCCAACCTTGTCGTGCTGCGCACGCTCTCCAAGGCCTTCGGCCTCGCCGGGGCCCGCGTCGGCACGACCATCGCCGACCCGGCCGTCATCGCCGTCCTCCAGAAGGTAATCGCGCCCTACCCGGTGCCATCCCCCGTGCTGATCGCGGCGCTTGCTGCGTTGTCCGCCGACGGCCTGACCGCCGCGCAGGAATCGGTGCGCCAGCTCGTCGCCGAGCGGGCGCGCCTGTCTTCCGAGCTGCCGAAACTGGCCGCCGTGAAACGCGTGTGGCCGAGCGATTCCAACTATCTTCTGATCGAAGTCGCCGACTCCGCCCGCGCCATGGCCGCCGGCCGCGCCGCCGGCATCATCTGGCGCGACCGCAGCAAGGACGTCCCCAACACTGTCCGGATCACCGTCGGCACCGCCGAGGAAAACAATTCAACCCTGGAGGTTTTGTCCCGTGTGTGATGTTTGCCCCACCATGATTCTCGACTTTCAAACCCCACTCCCGCGGCCCGTCATCCTGAGCGGAGCGAAGGATCCAAGGGAACGGACCGGCGCACGCCTCCCGCTTGGATCCTTCGCTCCGCTCAGGACGACGGTGGCGAATGTTTGGTTGGTTATCGGAAATCCTAACCGCCCATGAAAAAAATTCTCTTCCTCGACCGCGACGGCACGCTCATCACCGAGCCCGCCGACTATCAGATCGACCGCCTCGACAAGTTCGCGCTCGAGCCCGAGGTCGTGCCCGCCCTGCGCCGCCTGCGCGACGCCGGCTACACCTTCGTGATGGTCACCAATCAGGACGGACTCGGCACCCCGAGCTTCCGCGAGGCGGAATTTCGTCCGCTGCAGAACCTGCTGCTCGACATCCTCAAGTCCCAGGGCATCGCCTTCGAGGCCGTGCGCGTGTGCCCGCACACCACCGCCGACCGCTGCGACTGCCGCAAGCCCAAGGTTGGCTTGCTGCTCGACTACTTGAAGGACACCTCGTGGTCGCGCGAGAATTCCTATGTCATCGGCGACCGCGAGACTGATCTCCAACTCGCGACCGCGCTCGGCACGCAGGGCCTGCGCTACCACCCCAAGACGCTCGGCTGGACGGAAATCGCCCGCCAGATCGCCGAGGCCCTGCGCCGCGCCACCATCGCCCGCCAGACAAAGGAAACTAAAATCTCCGTAGCCGTGGACCTCGATGCCGTCGCGCCGGTCAAGTTCGCCACCGGCCTTGGTTTCTTCGACCACATGCTCGACCAGATCGCGCGCAACGCCGGCATCAGCCTCGTCATCGAGTGCACCGGCGACCTGCACATCGACGAGCACCATACGGTCGAAGACGTCGGTCTCGCGCTGGGCGCGGCCCTTAAGCAGGCCCTCGGTGACAAGCGCGGCATCGGTCGCTACGGCTTCACCATGCCCATGGACGAGGCCAAGGCCGAGGTCGCGATCGACCTGAGCGGCCGGCCGTTCTTTGTTTTCGAAGGCAAGTTCCCGCGCGAGAACGTCGGCCAGCTGCCGAGCGAACTCGTGCCGCACTTCTTCCAGTCGCTGGCCACCACGCTGGGCGCGACCCTCCACATGTCCGTCAAGGGCGACAACACCCATCACATGATCGAGGCCCTGTTCAAGGGCTTCGGCCGCGCCTTGCGACCCGCCCTCGCCCGGGGCGCCGGCAGCGACATCCCCAGCACGAAGGGTGTTCTCTGATGCGCGCTCGTTTTCAGCTTGGCGCGGCAGCGCCGGTAGGGGCGGACCGCCGGGCCGTCCGCGCATGTTCTTACGGCGCGCCCAGCGGTCGCGCCCTACCTCTTTGCACCCCATGCTAGCCATTGTCGACAGTGGTGGGGCCAACATTGCCTCGGTGCGTTTCGCGCTCGAGCGCCTCGGCGTGCAGAGCGAACTCACGGCTGATCCGGCAATCATCCGCGCGGCGGAGCGCGTCATCTTGCCCGGTGTCGGTTCGGCCCCGGAGGGCATGAAACGCCTGCAGGCGAAGGGCCTCGTCGAAGTCGTCCGTGGCCTGCAGCAGCCCGTGCTCGGCATCTGCCTGGGCATGCAGCTGCTCTTCGAGGCTTCCGAGGAGGGCAACACTCCGTCGCTCGGAATCATTCCCGGCCGCGTGGCTCTGCTGCCCGAGTCGCCCGGCATCACGGTGCCGCACATGGGCTGGAACACGCTCACGAGTCGCCCGGACACCCCGTTGCTGGAAGGCTTCGATGCCACCACCCGCTTCTATTTCGTCCACAGTTTCGCCGGCCCGGTGAATGCGTTCACCGTCGCCAGTTGCGAGCATGGCACGCCCTTCGCCGCCGTCGTGCAGCGCGGCAACTTCTCGGGCGTGCAATTCCACCCCGAGCGCTCCGGCCCGGCCGGGGCGCAGCTGCTTAAAAACTTTTTGGAGATGCCGGTATGAACCTTTTTCTTTTCCTGTCATTGCGAGGAGCACAGCGACGAAGCAATCCATCTGGCTGGATCGCCACGCCCGGCTTTGCCGGGCTCGCGATGACAGAAGGGAGGATGGCATGATCATCTATCCCGCCATCGACCTGCGCGGCGGTCGCGTCGTGCGCCTCACCGAGGGTAAGTTCGACCAGGAGAAATCCTACGGCGACGATCCGCTCGCGGTGGCCCGGGGCTTCAAGGCTGCTGGCGCTACCTGGCTGCATGTCGTCGATCTCGATGGCGCCAAGGATCCAGCCAAGCGCCAAACCCCGCTCGTCGAGAAACTCGCTCGCGAGAGCGGCCTGCGCGTCCAGACGGGAGGCGGGATCCGTGACGACGCCCAGGTGGCCGCGCTGCTCTCCGCCGGCGTGCAGCGCGTGATCGTCGGCAGCCTCGCGGTGCGTCAGCCCGACCTCGTGCGTGGCTGGCTCATTTCTTTTGGCCAGGAAAAAATTATCTTGTCGCCCGACGTGCGCATCGACGACGCCGGTATTCCTCGCATCGCCGCCGCTGGCTGGCAGGAGACGACCGGTGTGGCGCTCAATGATTTCCTCACCGGTTACCTCCCCGCAGGCCTCAAGCATATCCTCTGCACCGACATCAGCCGCGACGGCAAGCTGACCGGCCCCAACACCCCGCTTTATGCCCAGCTCGTGAAACAGTTTCCCTCCCTCGAAATCCAGGCCTCGGGCGGCGTGTCGTCGCTCGACGATCTGCGCAAGACCAAGGTGACGGGTGTGGCAGGCGTCATAGTCGGCCGCGCGCTCTACGAGAACAAATTTACGCTGCAGGAGGCTTTGGCATGCTGACCGCCGGCGCGATTGACTTGGTAGGGCGGGACCGCTGGGCCCGCCGCGAACGCCCTTTCGGCGCGCCCAGCGGTCGCGCCCTACCCCCCCTCCCCCCATGCTAGCCCGCCGCATCATTCCTTGCCTCGATGTGCGCGATGGCCGCGTCGTCAAAGGCGTCCAGTTCCGCAACCACGTGGACATGGGCGACATCATCGAGCTGGCTCAGCGCTACCGCGACGAGGGCGCCGACGAGCTGGTGTTCTACGACATCACCGCCAGCAGCGACGGGCGCACGGTTTCGACCGAGTGGGTCACGCGCGTCGCCAAGGTCATCGATATTCCCTTCTGTGTGGCCGGCGGCATTCGTTCACTCGACGACGCCCGCAAGCTGTTGCACAGCGGTGCGGACAAAATTTCGCTCAACTCTCCCGCGATTGAAAACCCGGAGCTGCTCGGCCACCTCGCCGCGGAGTTCGGCTCGCAGTGCGTGGTCGTGGGCATCGACAGCCGCGCGGAGAATGGCGACTACTTGGTGAAGCAATTCACCGGCGATCCGACCAAAACCCGCGGCACCCGCTGGCGGACCGTGGACTGGGCCCGCGAGGCGCAGAAGCTCGGTGCCGGCGAGATTGTGCTCAACTGCATGAACCAGGACGGCGAACGCAAAGGCTACGACCTGGCGCAACTCAAGCTCGTGCGTGCCGTGCTCACCATCCCGCTCGTCGCCTCGGGTGGCGCGGGCGCGCCGGAGCACTTTCGCGACGTGTTCCGCGACGCCGGCGTCGACGCCGCACTGGCCGCCTCCGTGTTCCACAGCGGCGCGATTCCCATTCCGAAACTAAAGCAGTATCTCGCCACCGAGGGCGTGATCGTGCGCCCCTGATTTTGAACCGCTAATCGTCGCTAATCCGCGCTAATTTCAAACCCGCCCCTCCCTCCGCCTCAATTAGCGTTCATTAGCGCCAATTAGCGGTTTCTTTCTCATGAAACTCCCTAAAATCGACTGGAAGAAAACCGACGGCCTCGTGCCCGCCATTGTGCAGGACGCCCGCACCCAGCAGGTGCTCATGCTTGGCTACATGAACGCTGCCGCGCTAAGAAAAACCGTCCGCAGCAAGAGGGTCACTTTCTTCAGCCGCTCCAAGCAGCGGCTCTGGACCAAGGGTGAGTCCTCCGGTAATTTCCTCAAGCTCGTCAGCCTCGAAGTCGATTGCGACAACGACACGTTGCTGGTCCAGGCCAACGCAGCCGGCCCGACCTGCCACCGCGGCACAGTGAGTTGCTTCGGCGACAGCGGCGCGACCGGCATCGGCTTCCTTGCTCAGCTCGATCAGGTGGTGGCCGACCGCATCAAAAGCGGCGACAAGTCCAGCTACACGGTCCGCCTCGTGCGGGAAGGTGTCGCCCGCGTCGCCCAGAAAGTCGGCGAGGAAGGCGTCGAAACCGCGCTCGCCGCGCTGCAAAAGAAATCCAAGGAATTCACCGGCGAGGCCGCCGACTTGCTCTATCATCTCATCGTGTTGCTCCGGGCCAAGAAACTCTCGCTCGCTGACGCCATCGCCGTGCTGGAAAAGCGCCACGCGCCAAAGAAGTGACGTCGGTTTTCACACCGGCGTCATCCTGAGCGCAGCGCTGCCGGCTCAGGATGACCATCCGGCAAGCGGATGGTCACTTGCGCGCGGGCGCGGATTTCACCTCGGCGGCCTGCAGGTGCAGGAGCTTTAACTCGCCGGTGTGATAGTTGTGGCACTGCTGGCAGCTGGCGCCGGCCATCGTCGGCTGGTGGCAAGCCACGCAGGAGTTTTTCGTGAGCGGGGCGAAGCTGCTGTGAAAGGTCGTGCTGTCACGGCTGTCGCCAAACGCCGACGCATAGTCAGCCTTGAGGTCCATGACATGGCACGTGCTGCAACCCTGCACTCCCATGAGGCTGAAGTGCGGCGCATGCTTGAAGGTGGTGAACGGACGGTTCTGCGGCTGCGGGCGGGAAGTCAGCCAGTTGACCTGGCTGGTGTTGCCGACGCGGTCGGTGGTGTGGCATTTCATGCAGACGCCCGGAGCCTTGGGTGAGGCCAGCTCGGCGTAAATGGCCCGGGCCGCTGGCATCGTGTCGCTCGCCGAGGTTTCCAGCCAGGCCGTGAGAAATTCATCCGCGTGGCCGCTGGGCCGGTAATAAAGCGTGTAGGTGTTGTCGCGGCGATACCATCCCCCTTCCGCCACCCGCGCTTCCGCATCATCATATTCGAGGGTCGTGGCGGCGGACGGAGCCGGGGCCTTGCCGGTCACCGGCGCCGGCTTCACCGCGGCGGGCTCGTCCGCCAGCAAGTCATCCTTGTCCGGCGCCTTTGCTGGCGCGGGTTCTGCGAGCAGATCGTCGGACTCCGCCGCCTTGGGCGCAGCCACCGGGCCCGGGGCGCCGGCTTGGGCCACCGCACCTCGCGGTCGCACCCGCCGGGGCGCAGGCTTGTCCCCATGGCGATAGGCGGCGACTTCCGTCAGCAAGCGAGGCAGCCAGACCTGCTGGGCCGCCTGGAGGCTGTCCGCGGAGAAATTACCCGTGTGCCGCGTGGAGCCCCGCACCCCCGCATAGGGATCGAGGCGCCGCATCATCACCTGCTGGCCCTGCGTGATCAGGTCGGCCAGTAGTCCCTTCACGCTCCACACCAGCCGGGCGGCGGCCTTTTTCTGCGCCGGGGTAGCTGAGCTGAGGTCGGCGAGTTTGGCGGCGCCGAGATCAGCCAGGGCCTTCTGCGCGGTGGCATCCCCCTCGAGCATCCAGAGCATGAAGGGTGTGATTTCCCCCTCACAAAAATCCGGCCATTCCCCGACCGGCTCACCCGCAGCCTCCAACGCGACGAGATCGACCTCGGGCAGACGGAGGAAAACCAGGCCCTTGGCGCTGGCGCGGCCTTCGCCCTCAATCTGGCCGGCGTGACACTGGGCACAGGTCTGCTCAAAATCTTTCACCAGCATTTTCCGGCCGTCCGGGGCGGGTTCATGGCAGTGGGCGCAGGAGGTTGGCGCGGTGGATGCCAGGCGAGGATCCGCGAAATGTTTCTGCCAGTGGGCCACATGGTCAAATTGCAGCCGGGTGCGGCGCGTGGACGGGTAATCGGTGAATTCCGGGTGACCTGAAGTGAAGCTGGCAAAGGGCGCCTGATGACAGACCTGGCACTGCTGGTCGGTGAGGTGCTGGATGTTCGCCTCCCGGCCATGGTGCTCCTGATGGCAGGTAGCGCAGGCGAGTTCGCTCGGATGGCCCGAGGCCAGCGGGTGAGCC
This sequence comes from Oleiharenicola sp., assembly GCA_025363455.1. Classification (GTDB taxonomy): domain Bacteria; phylum Verrucomicrobiota; class Verrucomicrobiia; order Opitutales; family Opitutaceae; genus Lacunisphaera. Next base: position 42,627 of record JANYDW010000065.1, read on the forward strand.
ACCTGTTGGACCAGCGGTGGCGGCGGGGCCTCCCCGCTCGTCCGCTTCTTGCCCAGTTCAAGCAACTGGGCTGCCGTCACGCCGTGGGCCAGACGGCCGTGGGCACCAAGGTCATGGCATTTGAGGCAAAGTTGGTTGTGGTCCTGGGTGCGCTGGGCGCGCTCGGCTGAGGTGAGCATGATGTGGCCCGTCTCGACGTGGCAGTCGGCGCAGCGTTGGGCAGACATGGCATGCGGGGCGGTTACGGGTCCCGGACTGGACCAGGCCGTGCGGGCCCAGCCCCAGAGAGCCAGGACCACCAGGCCAGCCGCCGCACTGACAGCGAACCAGGTCAGCTGGCGCCGGTGGCCGCGCAAGCTGCGTTGGGGTGTGCAGGGCGGCACGGGGCAACCGCAGGCGCCGTCGGGTTGTGGGCCGTGCTTGCAAGGACCGCCGAGAGAAATGGCCCGCGTGCAGACCCACCGGTCACCCTTTTTGGCCGGGAGGCACTGGCTGGTGGCCCGGCATTCACCCTTGCGGTCGGGGCCGAAAACACACGGACAACCCTCGGCGGCGCGGCCGCAGACCCACTCGTCCTGCGGGCGATCGTAGAGTTTGCGGTTGTGAATGATGCTTTGCAGCAGGCGGCGCATGGGTCAGTTCCGGGTTACAGCCGGTGCGAATAATGCAGGGCGAGCCACACATGGGCGGCGGTCAGCACGAGCATGCCATAGGTCAGCGGGATGTGGACGAACAGCCAGAGCTTCAGCAGGCGCTGGCCCGCGAGCTGCAGGTCGAGATTACGCTTCGCCTCAATCAGGTCCGCCAGCTCGCCGGCGAGGCTCAGCTCGGCCGGGTTGAGGTAGCGGCGGGCCAGCTCGAGCTCCTGCCTGACGCGGTGAAACTCGCGGTCATCTCCCGTGAGAGGCGCCAGCAACGGCGGCACGCGGAGGAAATAAGCATGCAGCACCCTCAAATACAAATCCGCGAGGGTGGATGATTGGGTTTCGATTTCCCCGCGGCGCACCAGTTCCCGCACCTCCTCCGCCAGCTGTTGGCGCAGCCCGGCGATCCGCTCGTAGACCAGGCTTTCGCCGGAACGCACCAGGCGGGGCGGCAGCCAGCGACTCAACCAGAGGCCGAGGGCCCCGCTGGCCGCGACCAAGGCAAAAACCGCGGAGAGGACCAGCTCCAGCCGTCCATCGGGCAGCCGGACCCCGGTGTGCAGCACGAAGACAAAGCAGCCGAGCCAGCCCAGGTAGATGTGGGCTTGCATCCACGCACTGGCGCTCAGCAGCGGTAGGAACGGCAGTTTTTTTCGCGCATTGAAAAATGTCAGGACCAGCACGAGGCCCAGCAACAGCCACCCGGAATAAACCGCCACGGGCAGCAGGGCGATCCGGGCGAGCTGCCAGGCCAGGACCAGACCCAGCGCCAGCATCAAGCTGATCAGGGCAAGGAGCCAGCGGCGTGCGCGGAAGGTTTTCATCGCTTCAGCCAGTCGGTCAATTTGTCCCCTGCCCGCATGTCCGCCCGCACGAGGGCGTCATGGGGGCAGGCGTTCACGCAAGCGGGACCTCCGGGCTGGTCGATGCACAGATCGCACTTGGTCGCCCGGCGGATGGGCGCGCCCGTTTCCTCCGTCACGACCGGCAGGCCGTCCTCATCGTGCAGCGCCACCATCTGGATGGTGCCGTAGGGACAACTGTTGGCGCAAATGCTGCAGCCGATGCAGGTGTCCGCATCGATGCCGACCAGGCCCTCGATGTTTTCGCGGTAGATGGCGCCCGTGGGACAGCCGATCATGCAGACCGGGTCGACGCAGTGCATGCAAGCGCTGGCCACCATCACCCCGCTGGCCTCGGGGCCCTGCCGGATGAAGCGCGGGTTGTTGTCATGGGTGGCGGCACATGCCCGGACGCAATCATCGCAACGGGTACAGCGATCCAGGTCGATCAGCATGGTCGCCCGACCGTTGATGAAGCGCTGGGCGACCATGAACTCGACCAGCTCGTCCGCCCCGCCCGCCCCGCCGGGCGATTCGGCCGCGAGCGTAAGCGTGGCCAACTGGTCCGGCGACAAGGCGGGCAGCACATGCTGCTCGATCACGGCCGTGGGAATGAACAGCAGGTCCACGTAGCCGAGGGCGCGCAGGCTGTGCCGCAGCGCCACGTGTTCGCCCCGCCAGCCCGTGACGATCTCGTGCAGGCCGAACACCTGGCCCTTGCCAAGATAACTCTCGGTGCGTTCCCCGTGATTGTACCGACAGCTTACCCGCGCAAAGCCGCTGCGCACCAAGAGCAATCCGTTGGGATAGTCGCCCTCGCGGGCGATCAGCGGCTCCTTTTCCATGAGCTCGCGAGCACTGGCCTCACGCATCCGCTGGTAGGAGCTGTGCCAGTCAAATTCGCCGAAGGTCTCGAAGCGGGTGGCGTCGGCGATCAACTGCAGGGAGGTATCGGAGAGGTTCCACATCAGCGGTGTTTCCGCCAAGTGGCGCTTGAGGCTGCGCTCGCGATACCGCCCGTCGATGCGCTCTTTCCAGGCGGGCGAGTATTTGCGGATCTCGCGCAGGCCCTGCCAGCGGATCTCGAGCAACAGCACCTCCCCTTCGGCCACCACGGTGGCGGTGCGCGGCGTGCGGCCCAGCGCGGCGATTTCGCCAAAGAGCTCGCCCTCGCGGAGGATGATGCTGCGGTCACTATCGAGCACCCCAGGCACGTCTTGCAGGAAGATGCGGGTTTCCCCGCTCCGGCCGACGTGCAGCCCCGGCGGTGCCCCTCGGCGGGTCGCCGTCTCGGCATATTGCGGCCGGCTCAGCCAGCGTTTGAAACTGCCCCAGACCGACGGGCGGACGGGCGGCTGGCGGCCGAGCAGCTCAGCCGGCGGTTCCTTGGCCAGGACCTTCACCGCGCCATCCATGATGATGAACGCCGAGTGCCCGTAGTCCCCCCGCCGGACGATGATTTCGCCCGACAGGTATTGATGAAGCTTGGTGTCGTTCCGCAGGATGCCGCGGAGCGGGATGGCAGCGGGAAATTTTTCGGGCGCGGTATTGTAGAAAATGGGGTGCGCCATCACCAGGTCCACGTCCATCTCCTTCATGTCCGGACTGAAGGGCTTGTCCCATCGTTCCGGCCCCGCCTGCCGGGTCGCCTGGGTGTAGGGCGCGTGGGATCCGGGCTGGATCGCGGGGCGGGTGGAGGACTTGGCCATGAGTAGACGGACCCGGACTAGGGTGCGCCGAGGTGGTAGGGCTTGCCCCGGTATTGCGTGGCATCCGGCACCAAGGCATCGATGCCGGCGAGTTGTTCGCCGGTCACCCGGGCGGCAAAGCTGCGCCCAAGCGAGGCGAGTTTGTCGGCGGCCTGGTTGAGCTCGGCCGCGTTGTTCAGGCGGAGATTGGTCGCCTGGGCGGTGCTGACAATCGCGGCGAGTTCGGGCGAGGGAGCCAAGGCTTGGATTTTTTCCAGCAGCTTGCGCGCCGCGTCGGTCTGGCGGGCAAGGGTCACCCCGAATTTTGCCTTCTCGGTGGCATGCGCCACCGCGCGGAAACCGAACTCGGTCTCCAAGATTAGCCCCACGACAAAAAGCTGGCGGCGATGCGCGGGCGTAGCCTCGGGATTTGCCGTGTTGTTCGTGTGGAGCATCGTGTGGCGGACCTCGCCCTGGTACCACGTAAGCAGGTTGAAGCCCACGCTGGCGGGCGAGTGGCCCCCGACGTTGACGGTCTTCTCGTCATTCATCAGGTGGCAGCCGTAACAGGCCGAACCAAGGGCATAGATATTGGCGGGAATGATCATCCCCGCGCCGAGTGCTTGGGCCACCCGGGCGGTGCGATGGGCGGCCGATTCGGTCAGCTTGGTGACGCCTTTGCCGTAGTCGCCGTGGGTCTGTGCCCAGTCCCGGCCCGCGCCATGGCACGATTCGCAGGCGATGCCCGACGCGGGCTCGAGTATGTTCCCGCTCTCGCGGTTCAGGTAATGGCATTCCATGCACAGCGGCTCGTGCTTGATCCGGCCCAGACCGAGTTTTCCCAACATGACCGCGGTCTCCGGCCGCCCTTGCATGGCGTTGAAGGTCTTGAAATGCGCACTCTGTTTCCACGCCTCGATCTCCTGGATGTGGCACTCGGCACAAGACTCGGGCCCGCCGACTTTTTCCGGGTCGGGCCCGGCAACGGCGGACCGGCCGGAAAGCAGCATCACCACCACCAGCAGGGCGGCGGGAAGGAGGCGGAAGCCCCATGGACAAGACCTGATGGGCATGAATTAGGCCGTGATATGGGATGATTTTTTCCGTCGCCTCAAGGCTAAGATTGTGTCACGAAAAGTCAGCGCAAGCTGAAACTCCAAGTTAATCCATCAGTCCCGCGGCGGCCAAACCGCCGGTTCGTTTTGTCCCCTGCATGGACAGCGGCGCTGGGCCAGACTTGGGGCGGCTGAGACGCCTACTCTCCTGTGATCACTCCTTTTTTATCCCGCCTGGCCGCGAGGCACTGAACCGGTCGCGCTTCTGTCTCCCCCTCATGTTCTGGACCTATCTGGGCATCGCGATGATTCTGCTGGTTGTCGCCCAGCTCGTCGTCAGTTTGCTGACCAACCTCCGGCGGAGCCGGATCGCGGCGGAACGCTCGGCTCTCGAGATTGCCCGTTTTACCGAGGATCTGGCGGTGGTGCGCGATTCCCGCCGGAAAGTGGCGCAGGAGCCGGTGCCATGGAATGGCTTTCGCAAGTTTGTCGTCCGGCGCAAGGTGGAGGAAAGTCCGTTGGTCCGTTCGTTCTACCTGGAGCCGCATGACTCCAAGCCGTTGCCGGCCTTCAAACCCGGCCAATACCTGACCTTCCGTTTGCCCAGCCTGAACCGCTTTGGCCAACTCATCCGCTGCTACAGCCTGAGCGATCGCCCGCTCCCGGCGCACTACCGGGTCACGATCAAGCGCGCCCTGCCGCCCGCCGGAAATCCCTCGGTGGTCTCCGGGCTCGGCTCTGGAATTTTCCATGACCAGATCGAGGTGAACGACATTCTGGACCTGCGCGCGCCGGCGGGGAACTTTTTCCTCGATCCCGGCGACCCTGAGGCCGTGGTGCTCATCGGTTGCGGCATCGGCCTGACTCCGATTTACAGCATGTTGGCCACCCTGGTGCATTCGAAAAGCCGGCGGACCGTGTGGTTTTACTACGGGGTGCGCAATGGCGCCGAACACCTCTTTCGGACGGAGCTGGCGGCCATCGCCCGCGACCATCCGCATGTTCAGCTCCGCATCTGCTATTCCCAACCCGGGCCGGATGACCGCTTGGGCGAGGATTACCAGGTCCACAGCCGGGTGACGATGGAACTGCTCAAGAGCGAGCTGCCCTCGAACAATTTTCATTTCTACTACTGCGGCCCGGGTTTGATGATGGAATCCATGACCAATGGCTTGAAGGACTGGGGCGTCCCCTCCTCCCATCTGCACTTCGAGACCTTCGGGCCTCTCAGCGTTCAAAAGGTCAGCAAAGCTGTCGCGGGCGCCCCGCCCTTCGTGGTCCAGCAGAAGTTTGTCACTTTCCGCAAGAGCGGCACGGCCGTGCCCTGGGACGGATCGCACGCCACGCTGCTGGATCTGGCCGAGCAATCGGGGGTGGTCATCGCGTCCGGGTGTCGCGCGGGCAACTGTGGCACCTGCGTCGTGGCCCTGCAGGAAGGCGAGGTGACCTATATCCAGCCGCCCGGTACACCCCCCGAGGCCCGGACCTGCCTTACCTGCATCGCGCAACCGAAGGGCGACCTCGTGCTCGACGCGTAAGCGGATAGACCACGACAATAGATGCCCCGTTTCCTCCGGTTGTTGTAGGAGCCTGCTTGCAGGCGATTTCACGATTGATCGGTGGCGAACATTTCGAATCGCCTGCAAGCAGGCTCCTACATTCCGACCAAACCGAATCGATAAACAAAAAAAGCGCACCAGGGTTGGCGCGCTTCGCTTGGCAAGAACCGGGCTTGGCTGTCTTATTTCGTCTCGGGCAGCGGCTCAAGCGTGACCCGGATAATCCCGCGCCAATCCTGGGCGGAATAATCCACCGCCTTGTCCTCAGGATAGAGGCGGTCCAGCGCTTCCTTCACCCCGGGACTGAATTTGGCGGGGTCGCCGTGGCAGGCCAGGCAGGACTTGGAGGCGGCAATGGGGCGATACACGCGCCATTCCAACGGCTTCCCGGGCATCTCGATTTTTTGCACGATGACCTTGTCGGGAGCGTCACCGGCAATCAATTGGGCGCGGATTCTCTTGAGGGCCGCCATATCGGCGCCGTCGGGAGCGTTCCGCGGATCGCGCAGCATCAGGCTGGTCCGCTTGACCGCCGTAACCTTGGGGCGACCGATCACCTGCTTGGGCAACTCCATGCCCTTGAGATGCAGCTCACTGACCACCTGACGGGTCTCCTTCGTCGCCAGCTCCTTGGTCGTTTCGTTGACGAGCTTGCCCCCGATATCCTCGATGACCTTGGAACCATAGCGGCTCAAAAGAGAGACGGACGGATCAGCACTGTCCACGAAGGTGTAGATCGCGCCATCGGGGCGGGGGCCGGGGGGCAAGGAGTCATTGTCGAAATACTCCAGGATCTTCATCGGGCCGACGGGGGTCGGTGTGGGCTCGGGCGCCGCCGGCAGGCTCGTGGCCAGCAAAACTATCGCAAGGGCAAGTCCGGCAGACTGTTTGGTTTCTCTCATTGGACGAACACCATTCCGGCGGGAATATTTTGCAAGCCTGCAAATGCCTCCCGGGGGCCGGATTTGGGCCGTGGTTCCGCCCTCACTCCGGTATTTTTTCTTATACTTGGCTTGCAGGATTGAAGCCGAACTTCACCCCGTCTCACCCTCGTCCCCGGAAACGCAGGGTTGCGCCAACGCTGGACACGCACACGTTCTGGTTTCTCCCCACCCCATGCTACCCCTGTTTTGCCGCAAGTTATCCTTCTGCCTGCTTGCCTGTTTTGTTGTCACGGTAATTAACGCGGCGCCGACGCTGGCGGGACCACGATCCGGCCGCTGGGCGCACGAAGGAGTCGCCCTCAAGCCGGACAGCCGGGTTGTCTGGGGCCGGCTGGACAATGGCCTGCGCTACGCCCTCCTGCCTCATCAGGGCGTGCCCGGCCGCGTGGTGATGAAGCTGGCCGTGCTGGCCGGCTCGGTGGACGAAGCCGACGATGAGCAGGGTATCGCGCATTTCACCGAGCACATGGCCTTTCACGGCACCGCCGAGATGGACGAGGGGACGATGCTGTCATTGTTCCGCCGGTTGGGGGCGGAATACGGAAGCGATGTGAATGCATTCACGACCTTTGACACGACCACCTTCAGCCTCGAGTTCCGGGAAAACGACCCGCAGATGCTGGCCGATGGTTTCCGCATGTTCAAGGGCGTCGCGGGAAGCATCACCTTCGATCCCGCAGTGATCCAGCGCGAGCGCCGTGTCATCTTTGCGGAAAAACGCAACCGCAACAGCCTGTCCGACCGGTCCATGCAGGCTTCCTATCCGGTGTATTTTCGGGGTGTCCCCTTCGCTCACCATTCCCCCATCGGTCTCGACGAAACCCTGAACTCGTTCCACCAAGAAAATTTCTTGAGATTCTACCGTCGCTGCTACCGCCCGGACTTCATGGTACTGGTGGTCGCCGGGGATTTCGAGCCGAAGGCGCTGGAAACCATGGTCCGCTCTACCTTCGGTGACCTACCCAAGCCGTCGACTCCGCCGCCGGCCCGCCCCGAGGGGCGGCCCGACATCCACGGTTTGCGCGCCGGCGTTTATCGCATCCCGGGCGTGGGCTCGGCGGAAACCGAGACCGCGTGCGTCGCCCCGGCCCCCACGCGGAGTGACCCGCGCGAGGCGATCATCCGCGCGCAACGCAGCGCCTTTGTCATGGAGTTGTTCCAGAACCGCCTCCGCCTGCTGATTCCCGGCGCGGGCGCACCCCAGGCCACTTTCGAATCGATCATGAACTACGAATTCGCGACGGCGTCGATCCGGGTGCCCGGGGAGGCCTGGGCGCAGGGCACCCTGGCCGTGGACCAGGCGATACGCGACACCCTCAAGCGCGGTTTTGAGTCGTCGGAAATTAACGAGCTGCGCGAGCGTTACCTGCGCAATCTCGGCTACCATGCCAGCCAGTTGCCGGTCATGGATCCCGGCGAGCTTTGCGAGAGCCTGACCAATTCCATCACGGCACACGAAGTCTTCATCGGCCCCGCCGCCGAGACCGCCTGGATGACCGATTGGATGTCCAAGCTGACCACCGACGACGTCAATCGGACCTTCCGCGCGCTGTGGACCCCCGACACGCTGGCTTTCCAGGTGAGTGGCGACGTGGACCTGCAGCTCAAGCCGGAGGACGTCATCAAAACGGTGCAGAAGCATCGCCGCGGTGACTCCAGCTACCAATTGCCGCCCCCGCCCAAGGACGAGGTTTTCACCCTCAAGAAACCCGGCGTGGCCTCCACGGTGGCGGAGTCGCGGACCGTGCCGTCCCTCGGCGTCGAGCTCATGCGTTTCGGCAACAACGTCCGCGTGAATTTCATTCCCACCCGTTATGAACCCGGGCTCGTGCACGCGCTTATCCGCATCGGCGACGGGCTGCTCACCATGCCCGGCAAGCGACCCGCGCTGAAGGAATTCGGCCTGAACACGCTCACCGGCAGCGGCTCGGTGTTCTACCAGACCGACCAGATCGCGCGGATCATCGACCAGCATTTCCTCGATTTCAGTTTCGATCTCTCCGACAACGACGCCTTCACCTTCCGCGGACTCGTGACCGCCCCCAACCTGGAGACCTACCTCGGCCTGGCGACCGAGATGATCCGCGCCCCGAAGTTCAACCCCTATGCTCATCGCGATGAGCGCATGCGTGCCGCCATGGGCCGCTCGGCCGGGGCGATGGGTTTCTCGGAAGGACAACGGGAATTGATGGACCATCTTTTCCAAGGCGACGCCCGGTTCACCTCGGGTACGCCGCTTGATTACGTTTCCCTCAGCGTCAACGATGTCCGCTCGTGGATGGAAGGACCCCTGACCGCGGGCTATCTCGAGGTGACGATCGTCGGGGACATCACCCGCGAGGAGGTGGTGCGGGCCCTCGGTCGCACGCTGGGCACGCTGGGCACGCGTGCGGCGGAAAAACTCCACGCCAAGCCCCCGGCTCCGGTGAAAGTGGCGGCCACCGCCGGCTTCAAACGCATCGAGTTTGTCGGGGAAATGAACATGGGCATGGTGCGGGGCAACTGGCCGGTCAATGCGCACCTGGACGCGCGGGCCAACGTCGCGCTGCAGACCCTGAGCAAGCTGCTCGAATTCCGGGTCCGCACCGAGGCCCGCGACCACCAAGGCTATGCCTATTCCCCCATGGCATCCTTCGATCCTTTCGGCGGTTTCGAAGACTTTGGCCTCATGCAGGCCACCGTGGACTGCACGCCGGCCGACGCGCAGGTCGTCGCCCAAATCGTGCAGGATACCGCCGCCACCCTCGCGGTGGAGGGCGCTGGGACCGAGGAGTTCGAGGCCGGCCGCAATATCATCCGCAACCAGATCAAGCGCGGCTTCAACACCAACAGTTTCCTCGTGAACCTGTTCAAGCGGGTCCAGGAGAGGCCCGCCCGACTCGAGGAGATCCAGGCGTTGCACGACGGCTTGGTCGACCAAGTAACCCTGGAGGAGGTCAACGGCTGGGCGAAAAAACTATTACCCGCCGCCAATGCCCGCACGGCGATGATTGTGCCAAAGGCGTTTGTCGGCATCTTCGACGGGGCGAAACAGTAGGCCGGGGGGCGTCTGTTACCCTGCAGTGCGGGATCGCTGATCCCGCCAAGGTGGTCGCCGATTTCCATATCGGCGACAAGCGTCGGGCTGGAAACCGACGCCCACCCCATCAATCCAGCGGGATCAGCGGTCCCGCCCTGCAGCCTACTTCGCCGCCACCGCCTCGATCACATCGCCGGTGAACTTGAAGCGGATTGTCACAAACGGGTCGACCTTGAGCACGCCGAGGGTGCGGAACACCTTCAGTTTCCACGTGCGATAGTCGATGGTGACCTCGCCCTTGATGACTGCGCTGTCGGCGACCTTGCTGACATTGACGGGAAATTCGATCAGGTCCGTGACGCCATGGAAAACGAGGTTGCCGTTGGCCTGGCCTTGGCCGTCCGGCGTCAAGGCGAGGATGCCGAGTTCGAATTTGCCTGCGGGCTCGTCCCCCCCAAGCCACTCCAGCATCTTTTTGTCGCGTTCGGGTTTGCCCGTCTTCAAGTCGTCAAACTTGAACGTGAGCGTCGCGGTCTTGATCCGGCCCTTGTCGTCGACGGTGGCGCGGAGGGCGTAGGCGTCGAGGTGCGCCGTGAAGTTATCGATGGTGGATTTGACGTCCACGTCCACGTAGGAACGGGCCGGATCGATCTTCAGGTTACGTTCCGCCGCGAACAGAGCGAGGGGCAGGAAGAGCAGGGGGACAAGGGCGCGGAGACTTTTCATGGGAAGGTATAATGTGGGCTCGCCTCGCAGACCGCAAATTCACATTTTGGTGCCTCCCCACCCCGATGAGCGCCCCCCGGAAGACCGCCGACCAATGGTTCGCGGAGTATGGCGACAGCCACCAGGACGACACTAACGAGCTGATCCACTGGATCTGCGTGCCGGTCATCTTTTGCTGCGTGCTGGGCCTGATCTGGTCTGTCCCGGTACCCGCCCGGCTGGCCGGGCCGGCCCCGTGGTTCAACTGGACGTTGCCCGTCGCGCTCGCGGTCCTGCTGTTTTACCTGCGGCTCTCGGTGCCGCTCGCGGTGGGCATGTTCCTCTTCGTCGGCGTGTGCTACAGCTTGATCGAGTGGCATGCCGCCGCCTGTCCGTTCGCCGTCTGGAAAAGCAGCTTGATTCTTTTCGTGCTCGCCTGGATCGGGCAGTTCGTCGGCCACAAGATCGAGGGCAAGAAGCCGTCGTTCCTGCACGACGTGGTTTTTTTGCTGATCGGCCCGGCCTGGCTGCTGCACTTTTGGTACAAGAAACTCGGGCTGCGGTATTGATCCGCCTTCGCTCCCGGAGCTGCGGCGAGACGGGGCGGTCCCTGAATTCTGTCCTCTGTCGTCTGTCCTCTGCCTCACCCCCGGCCAGACAATCGTTCAGTTCGTCGCGTCCGGCTTGAACTGCACCGGGACCACGACCCGCACGTCCACGGGCTCTCCCCCTTTGCGCGGCGTTTCAAACAGCCACTGGCTGACGGCGGTCACGGCCGCCCAGCCGAAGTCCGGGTGGGTGGCCTTGCGAATGTACGGTGAACGCACCCGGCCGTCCCGGTCAATGATCACCTCGATTTGCGCCTCGCCGGCCTCCCGGGCCTCCAGCAGCCCGGCGGGATAGACCGGCATGCGCGTGAACAACAGGAAAAGCGGCCGGTCAAGCTGCTGCGCGCTGATTGCTGCCTGCTCGGTGCCGAGGTTGTCGAGCAGGCGTTGCTCGGCGCTGCCGGGGGCCGGCGCCTTGAACCGCCAGGTGATGCTGAGATCCGCGCCGCTCAGGCGGCCGTCGCGCTGCAACGGTTCGAACCGCCACGCCGCGATCGCCGCGGCCAGGGCCTCACCAAACTCCGGCGCCGTGGCCTCGGCGACGCGCACCCCGACCACCTGGCCTTCGAGATTGATGCTGAAGTCCACCCGGGCAGCGCCCCGGGTCCCCGCGCGCAGCAGGTCGCGCGGGTAAACGGGGTCCACCATCGCGGTGGCCACGGGGTTGCGGTCAAATTTCGCCGTCGTGCCAGACTCCGGTTCGTCTCGCAGGCTGATGCCGTTGCGCTCGAGCCACTCATCGCGCCGCGGCCGGCCTTCCTCGTCGGTGGGGAAAAAAGCCAGCACCACCCCTTTTTGCCCGGGGTGAAGCTCCTTGCCTTGGTGGGCCGGCGGCAGCTCCCAAGCCGCCACCGTCTCCAGCGCCGCGCTGATGAAATCCGGATGCGTGGCGCGCAGCACCTTGACGCCATCCATGCGACCCTCGCGATTGACACTCATGAGCAGCTCCACCTCGCCGGAAAGCCGCCGGGGCAGCAACGCGGCCGGATAACGGGCGTCGCCATTGGCCGGCTCGCCCGGTGGCGTGAACTGCGGGTTTTCGACCTGGTAAGGGATCTTGAACTCGTCGCGCTGCGTCCTTTTCGGCGTGCCCTTGGGCGTGAAAGTCACACGCACCTCCTTGGAAACCAGCGCGACCTGGCCATCCACGACCGCGGGTTTGAATTTCCAACGGGAGACCGCGGCAACGGCGGCCGTCCCGTACTTGTCCACGCCACCCAGGACCCGGGCATCCATCACCCGGCCTTCCGTGTCCACCTCGAAGGCCACTCGCACCGCCTGCTGGACCCAGGTGGCACCAGGCTCCGCGGGATATAGCGGGTCTTCCCAGTGGATGAGCTCGGCCCCCCGGTTCTTATTGAAGTATTCCAAGTCCTCGGGGCCGGGCTGATTTTTCAGGCGTTCCGCCGCGGCGAGGCCGACGGCAAGCCACAGGACCGGGACAATGCCGGCGAAAAATTTTCTCATGGGGAACGCCGCCGGGCCCACGGCGGGTGCCCTTTGAATGAATCACCCCCGGCCGCCGCGCAAGACGACAAGGTGCGCGAGGTCGTTTTTCTCGAAATCCTTCCAGTAGCGATCCTCGATTTTTTTCAGCTGCTCATCGCGGGATGGGGGCGGCTCGACCCCGGGCGTTTCCATGGTGCGCTTCGCCTGCTGGCCGGCGAAGTCCCGGTCGGCCAGCCGGGCGACGAGCTCATGCCAGAAGACATCGTTCTGGAATTCGCTCTGCAGGTCCCGCACCCGGTCGTCCTCCGCCAGCTTTACGGCGGGCTGAAGCGAACCGTCATCGCGCTCCTCGACCAGGTCCGCGCAACCGAGGTCGGTCGCCAGCCCGAGCAGGCGCTGGTCGAGGGCGAAGTAGCGCTTGGCCGCGGCCGTCTCTTCCCCTTGATAACCGGTGACGGTCCACATGCCCAAGTGCACCAGCTCGAGGAGCTGGCGGTATTCCTTTGCGGTGAACGAAACTTTCATGGCCGCCACCCTTGCCCCGCCCGGCCACCCCGCAAGCGCGAAGTGGGCGGGCTGACCTCAGCACGCTGGTTTGGCCACCGAGGCAACAAATCACGACGAGGGCAACATGTTCCACCGGCCACGACGTGGCTTTATCCTACTTCTTGTCCGCCGGGACCGCCGGCGCAGCAGGAGGGGCCGCGGCGGCTGGCGCCGCCAGGGCCGGCGGAAGGTGGCCGACGACGAAGCCCCCGATGCTGGGCCGGGGCGCGAGGCGCCATTTCAAATCGAGGCCGCTGCCATTGGCGACGAAGCCGACGGCGGCGTTCCAGTGCGTCTCGGCCGGGGCGCCGATCCGCGTGTCCGGGTTGAAGGTCCATTGGCCCAGCGCGGCTTCGGCTGCCCGGGCGAACTCCGGATGCGAAGCGCGTAGCGTGCGAACCGATTTCACCAGACCGTCGGCCCGGATGGTCAGCTCGACGATCGCGCCGCCAGTCTCGCCCTTGCCCTTGAGACTGTCGGGATACTTCGGGATGGCATGATCTCCCGCACTTAACTTGGGGCGGTTGGCGTTGGCGGCGAGACCCTGGTCGCCCTCCACGGGAAAATGGAAGGGGCGGCGCGCCTTGAACTTCACTGGCTTGCCGTCCTTCAGGCGCGGCGCTTGCTTTTCCTCCTCCTTCGCCGACAGGTTGGTCACCATCTGCTCCAGGTAATGGTCGCCCGTCGGATCATCGCTCTCGACGATCACGGCGGACTCGGGCGCACCTTGTTCGTCGAAAGTAATTTCGGTCACGACGGTATAGCCGGGCGTAACGGCCTGGGCCAGACCGGTGGCGGCGCCGAGCAGCAAAAGAGACAGGAGACGGGCGGGGTTCTTCATGGGAATGGGCTTAGACTCGTGAACACCCCGCCGGTTGCTGGCAAACCGATTGTATGGGCCCAAATCCGGCCCGGCTCATGGTTTTTGTGCTGCGGCCGCCGGCCGGCCCTCGAACCCGACCGGAACCTCGGCCCGCACCACGACCACCTTGCCCCCCTTCCTGGGCACCTCAAACCGCCAGGCCGCCACGGCCTGAACCGCGGCATAACCGAACTCCGGTGCGCTGCTCGATTTGATGTGCGGCAACTGGACGTTGCCATTTACATCCACGAAAAACTCCACCACGGCGTCGCCAGCTGGCATCGTTTTTAGCAGCGCGATCGGATAGGTGGGCGGCTGACGCAACCGGGGTTTCAGCGGCTCGTCCAGGTCCTGAAAGCTGAGAATGCTCTCCGGCTTCTTTTCCAGATCGCGCAAAATCAACCTTCCTTCCGGCGCCACCGGTGCATCACTCCGGCCCTTGGGTTCGAAGGCATATTCGACGCCGACATTGGCGTAGGCGGGCGTGCCATCTTTCTTCTTGGCGGGATTGAAACGGCAGCCGTCGAGCATGGCACGCACCGCCAGACCGAATTTGGGCGTGGCGGCTTCGTCCAGCTCCACTTTCACCACCCGCCCAGCCGGTCCGATGATGAAGTAGGCCCGGATCTTGCCCGCGACCCCGGTTCGCAACAGCTGATAGGGATAGACCGGATAAGGGGTGTTGACCGGTGAGGGCGGGGTGTCCCATTGGAATTCCGGGGGCAGCTTGTCGTGGTCCTTGCCTTTGGGAAACCGCCACGGCTGCTGAGCCTGGCCCTGTTCCGTCCCTCCCGTCATTTTGCCCACGACACTGCTCGGATCGACGGCCTTTTGTAGGTCCGACGTCGGCTGGAAGGTCACGCCCATTTGAGCCCGGACAAGGGTCGAACTGACCAAAATCGCAATCGCGAGCGTGGCTTTGGGTGGCATGATCGGAGGGGGGTTATGGACGACCTGTCCATACTCCGGCTAGGTTGTCGGAAGCGGCACCCCTTGGCAAGCCGGCCCGCCCGGCCGAGACGAGGCCTTGACCCACTTCGAGGGCCTCCTTTCACTCGACGGCCCGGTTTTACACAACAACCTTCCGCGCCCACTCCCTTTCCCTTCCTCACTCGTCCCGCCATGTCCGACTCCGCCGAAACCCCCAACCTCATGGAAGCCCTCGTGTCGCTCGCGAAGCGCCGCGGCTTCATCTATGCGTCGTCCGAAATCTACGGCGGGCTCAACGGCTTCTTCGACTACGGCCCGCTCGGCACCGAGCTCAAGCGCAACATCCGTGACTGCTGGTGGCGCGACATGGTGCAGCGCCGCGATGACGTCGTCGGCATCGAGACCTCCATCATCATGCACCCGAAGGTCTGGGAGGCGTCGGGCCATGTCGCCGGGTTCTCCGATCCGCTGGTGGACTGCAAGGTGAGCAAACAGCGGTATCGAGCGGACCAGCTGTTCTTCGCGCCGGTTTGGATCTCGGGCGTCGAACTGACCGCTACGTTTGCACAGCTAAATAATATTCCGCCGAATTTTTATGTTTCTGCGCTGGAAAGCGAACAAACCGCCGTCGAGTTAAAAGCTTCGGCTGACAATATTAAGCGAAAGAAAGCGATGCCGGGATTTTTGGTCATGGGCGATCTACGCGACATGAGCGATCCCACACTGACGATGGAGGTAATCTCCCTCATCCCCTCCCCCGCCACCGGCGAGGCCGGCAGCCTGACCGCCCCGCGCGCGTTCAACATGATGTTCCAAACCAATGTCGGCGCGATGAGCGACGCGTCGTCGGTCGCCTACCTGCGGCCCGAGACGGCGCAGGGCATGTTCGTGGATTTCAAGAACGTCGTGGACACCACGCGCGTGAAGCTCCCCTTCGGCATCGCCCAGATCGGGAAATCGTTTCGCAACGAGATCACGCCGCGCAACTTCATCTTCCGCTCCCGCGAGTTCGAGCAGATGGAGATGGAGTATTTCATCCATGAGGACGCCGACTGGGCCAAGTGCCACGAGGAGTGGATCACCTGGTGCGAGAACTGGCTGAAGAGCATCGGCCTGCCCGCCAGCCACCTCTCACGCTACACCCACCCGAAGGAAAAGCTCGCGTTCTACTCGCGCGGCACGGTGGACATCATGTTCAAGTATCCGTTCGGCGTGCAGGAGCTCTGGGGCATCGCCGCCCGCGGCAGCTACGACCTCACGCAGCACGCCAACGCCAGCGGCAAGCCGCAGGAGCTGTTCGACGAGGCGAGCAAGAAGAAGTTCGTCCCGCACGTCATCGAGCCCGCCGTCGGCGTCGACCGCATCTTCCTCGCCGTGCTCGCTGCCGCCTACGCGGTGGAGGACGTGAAGGACGAGAAGGGCAACGTCGAGCAGCGCACCGTGCTCCGGCTCTCGCCCCGCCTCGCGCCCGTCAAGGTCGCCATTCTCCCCCTGCTCAAGAACAAAGAGCAGCTCACGAACCGCGCCCGCGCCCTCCACGCGAAACTGCAGAAGCGCTACGCCGTGCAATACGACGACGGCGGCGCCATCGGCAAACGCTACCGCCGCCAGGACGAGGCCGGCACGCCCTGGTGCGTGACCATCGACTTCGACACGATCGAGGAGCCGGGCGACACTTTCACGCTCCGCGAGCGTGATTCGATGGCCCAGCGCCGGATAACGGAAGCCGAGCTGTTCGCTTTGCTCGACGAACACGTTTACTGAGCGCTCAGCCCAAGCGGCTGGTGGCTTGCCTGGATTGGCTGTAGGAGGGGCTTTACGACCCGATGAGGCATGCGCCGCACTTGGATCGGGGCGTAAAGCCCCTCCTACATTCCGGCCAAGTTTCGGCCGATTGTGCCGATGACGGGGTTAGTCCGCCCGGGACAACGTTCCCGGTGCATCCGTCTTAACCTTCATCGCCCCCCGCCATGTCCGCCTCCGCCCTCCTCGAGCCCGTCTCGGCCGACCACGAGAAGTCCAAATACGAGGAGATGTGGCGGTGCGACGACTACCGGAAGTTTTCCCCGGGCCTGCACGCCCTCGAAAAACTCGATCTCGCCAGGCTGTTCCGCGCGCTCGGGGTGCGCTCCATCCTCGACGCCGGTTGTGGCTCGGGCAAGTTCATGCGACGCATCATCGAGCGGCATGCCGACGAATTCACCATCCGCGGCTTCGACATCGCGGACAACTGCCTCGACCCGTGGTTTGCCGGCCGCGAGGCGGAACTGCTGACCACCGGCAACCTCTGGGAACCCGGCGCCCTGCCCGCCCCAAATGACGCCGTGGTCTGCACCGACGTCATGGAACATATCCCGACCGACCGCGTGCCGGCGGTCCTGGGCAATCTCCGGTCCGCCGCCACGCGCTGTGTTTTCCTGGGCATCGCGCTTTTCCCCGACGCTTTCGGGCCGAAAGTCCTGGGCGCCCCGCTTCACCTCACCGTGCAACCGGTTGACTGGTGGCGCGAGCAGATCGCCGCCGCCGGGCTCAAAATGATTTCCGGCGCCGTTCAGCGCAATCCCGACGAAACGCCGATGTGGTTGTACCTGCTCTGCCGCGCCGGTTGATTTTGCCACGGTATCCGGACCGGTGGCTGCTTATCCGTCCCCGGCACCGGCTTTGCGCTTTCGATTCAGGCCAGCCATGCCATTCTGTTGGACATGAAGTTTACCCCCCTGTCCCGTTGCCCCGCCTGGTGCTGCGCACTTGCGGTCCTGTTCCTCGCCACATCGGCCCGCGCGGCGGAACCCATCTCGGTCCTCTTCGACACGGATATCGGCACCGATATCGATGACGCTTACGCGCTGGTGCAGATTCTCCACAGCCCCGAGCTGAAACTGCTCGGCGTCACGACGGTGTCAGGCGACGCGGTCGCCCGTGCCCACCTGGCGGCCAAACTGCTGACGGTCGCCGGCCGGCCTGAAATTCCGGTTTACGCCGGCACCTCCACCGCGACGCAATACATGGCGCAGACCGAATGGGCGAAGGGCTTCACCTCGCCCGCCCTGCACGAGAACGGCGGCGTGGCGTTCCTGCGCGAACAGATCAAGGCCCATCCGGGCGAGATCACGATTATCGCCGTCGGCGAGCTGACCAATGTCGCGGCGTTGCTCGAGTCGGAGCCCGGCCTCGGCGCGAAGATCAAGGCCATCGCGCTAATGGGTGGCGCGGTGCTGCGGGGCTATGCGCCCGGTTCGAAACCCGAGCCGGAGTGGAACATCAAGTCCAATGCCAAAGCCGCCCAGATCGTTTTCGGTTCGGGCGTGCCCCTGCTCGTCGCCCCGCTCGATTCCACCGCCGACCTGAAGCTGACGCCGGAAGGACGGGTGAAGATATTCTCCTCCGGCACACCGCTGAACGATGCCCTCGCCGCGCTGAATTCAATCTGGCGTCACACCAACACCTGGAAAGGGGAGAATCCCACCCTCTTCGACAACCTCGCGGTCGCGCTTGTCGCCACGCCGGGCATCGCCCCGCTTACCGCCCTGCATCTCGAGGTCGAGGCCAACGGCCTCACCCGCTCCATCGAGGGCCGGCCAGCCAACGCCCACGTCGCCCTGACCTGCGATTCTGCCCCGTTCCTGCAGTATTTCACGATTCGGCTGACGAAGTAGACTCGGTATCCGTTTTTCTGTAGGCTGGCTGTAGGGCGGGATCACTGATCCCGCCCTACAGTTTCGGACTTCATTTGGCCCGGCCCGCGTTCCTGCCCGGCGACGCCGACCGACCGACCGAATTTTTCTCCCAGTTGCCTGCAGACGAAACTGGCGGTTTGGCTCAATTCTGTCATAGGCCTCACCTCTTGCCTCCTCACCCACATTTTTTCGCCCGCCCGGTCGGGCCGTCGCCATGAACACCGAGCCCGGCCCGGCTTCGGCCGAGGCGTTGTCCGCCCTTGCCGTCTACCTTGACCGCTTCGACCCCGGTACGAGGGAGCGGGGGCGCGCCTATTTCAAAGCGCGCCGCGTGCATGGGCTCAAGTCGGACGGCCACCGGGTGCAGGCCCGGGTGGAGGGAACCGGCCTTTACGAGACCAGCCTGTATTGGGAACGCGACGGTTGGGGCTCCGAATGTTCCTGTCCGATGGAAACGGACTGCAAGCATGCCTATGCAACTGGCCTCGCTTGGATGCGGACTTCCGATCGCTCGACCGGGGCGGGCCTAGCCGCCAAGGTTCTTTTGCCGCCGGTGATACATCCCGGCGAGCAGGCGCTGGTGGCCGAGTTCATCGCGGCCACCGGCCAGCCCCCCGATCGCCGGCAGCTCGCTTTCCTCCGCAACGTGCAGGCGGTGCATCGCTCCCTGCATCTCGGCAACCACGCCTGGTTTGATCGCATGGCCCTGGCCAGCCTCGCGCCAGCCGTCGACCGCCACCGGCTCCCGCAGGAATACATCAATCCTTTCCAAGGCTGGTGGGCCCGGCTGCCCGCCACGCCGCTCCAACTCTGGCCATTCATCGCGTTGCTGTTCACGGAGTGCGGCATTCCCCTGCCCGGGTTCACCCAGCCCTTCGACCAACTCGACCGCGCCCGTGAATCCCGCGACACCGTCGGACGCGAGGCCGAGCTGCGCCTGTGGCGCGACCGCTTCGCCCAGCTCGACACCCTCGCGGCCGCTCCCGCCGCGCCCGCCAACGCGCAGGCGGTCCGCCTCCGCCTGGGGATGAAGAGACTCACGTGGGAAATCGCCTCCGGCGGGGCCGCGAGCCCCTTTGCCCCGCTCTCCGCGAATGACCTTCGCGCCCTGCTCCAGGATGAGATTTATTGCGCGGAGGTGATGGACGAGGCCAGCAATGTCCTCCTCACCTTCCTCCGCGCCAACCACCGCCAGCGCGGCCGCACTGCGCTCACGCTGACCGACCCGGAGGATCGCGTCCTCCTCGGCCGCCTGCTCACCCACCCGCTGGCCCGCACGCGCGTCGCCGGGCCCTCGGGCGAACCGGTCACAAACGAACCCGTCGCGCTCACCTGGCGGATTGAGGACCACGCCACCGACCCGCAGCGCGTGATCGTACGACTTGCCTTTCCCGACGGCACCCCGCCCCCGGCCCCGTTGCATTATCTGCCCGGCCAGCCCGCGCACTATCTCCATGGTGCCCGCCTCTATCACGGACTCGCACCGCTCGTGGACTTGCCGCAGAAAAACACCCCCGACTTCGCTGTCGAGGTGCCGCGCAAGGTCCTGGCCCTCCCCGAGGCGGGCCGTTTCGCCATCCGTGCCGGCCTGACGCTACCCGGGGAATCAATGGATCGATTCCGCGCCGAAACGTTGCGCGCCCGCCTGCGCGCCACCACCGTTGCCCGTCGGACCAAAGCAGATGACGAGGTGCTCGTCGTCGAACTCCACGCGATTGCCCCCGACGGCGCTCCCCGCGCCCGCCGCCAACCCGAAGGCTGGAGCACCGAGGCCCCGGGACTCGACCGTCCCGGTGACGCCGCTTTCCTGCTGCACGATTTCGCCCCGCTCAACCCCGCCGGCGAGCATCTGGCGCGCCTCCCAGGCCTGACTTGGGACCCGTGGGCGCCGGGCGGCGGCCGTTACGCCGGCGAGCTCGCCGCCCCCGCCTTTCCCGAACACTTCTCCGCCTGGCTCGCCGCGATGCCGCCCGGCACCGTCGTCGAACTCGGGCCCGAGCTGGCGGCTTTTGCCGCCGCTCCCACCCGCGCCCACTTCACCCTCGATATTGCCGAGAGTAGTGGAATCGACTGGTTCGATGTGAATGTGAAGCTCCACGTCGAGGACACCACGCTCACCGCCGCCGAGATCAAACTGCTCCGCTCAGCCAACGGCCGCTTCATCCGGCTCAAAGGCAAGGGCTGGCGCCGGTTGGAGCTGACCGTCTCGGCCGAGGACCGGGCTCGTTTCGAGCGCCTCGGTCTCGATCCCGCCGCTCCCAGCGAGTCCGCGCGCGAGCAGCCGCGCTTCCATGCCCTCCAACTCGCCGACGAAGCCCTCGGCGATGCCCTGCCCGAAAAACTCTGGCGGCAGATCCGTGATCGGGCCGCTTCCATCCGCGCCTTTCCGGCCCCGGCCCTGCCCGCCGGACTGCGCGCCGAGCTGCGCCCTTATCAGGTGGAAGGTTTCCACTTTCTCGCGCACCTCGGGGAAAACCGTTTTGGCGGCGTACTCGCCGACGACATGGGCCTCGGCAAAACCTTGCAGACCCTCGCCTGGCTACTCTGGCTCGCTGAGCGCGGCACCGACCGGACTCAGAAGAAAAAGCTCCGCGCGCTCGTCGTCTGCCCAAAATCCGTGGTCGTCAACTGGCAGCTCGAGACCGAGCGCTTCGCCCCCGCGCTCCTGACCGGCCGCCTCGCGCCCCGCGCCGCCCAACCCGTGCCGCCCGGGGTCCATCTTGTCGTCGTCAACTACGCGCAACTCCGCCTGAATGCCGGGCTGCTCGCCGCCGAAAGCTGGGACGTCGTCGTCCTCGACGAAGGCCAGAACATCAAGAATCCCGCCAGCGCCACGGCCCAGGCCGCGCGCGCGCTCCGCAGCACCCATCGCGTCGTGCTCACCGGCACGCCCATTGAAAACCGCCTGCTCGACCTCTGGAGCCTGTTCGCCTTCGTCCAACCCGGCCTGCTCGGCGGTCAGACCTCCTTCAAGCGTCTCTACAACGACCGCGAGGAACCCGCGGCGGCCCACGCCCGCCTCGCCGCGCGCGTCCGGCACTTCCTGCTCCGCCGGACCAAGGGTCAGGTCGCCCGCGACCTCCCGCACCGCACCGAGGAGGATCTCGTCGTCGAGTTGGACGGCCCGCAGCGCACGCTTTACGACGCCGAGCTGAAACGCACCCGCCAGATGCTCCTCGGCGTGAAGTCCGCCCGCGAGTTTGACACCCAGCGTTTCAACATCCTCCAGTCGCTGCTCCGCCTCCGCCAGATCTGTTGCGACCCCCGGCTCGTCGGGGCCAAGCTGGCGGCGGAAAACAAACCCCGCCGAAAATCTGCCGCCGCCCCGGACGCGGATGAGCCCGCACGCAAGATCCCCGCCAGCGCCAAGCTCGAAGCCCTGCTCGACACACTCGAGCCGCTGGTCGCGGAAGGCCATCGCGTGCTCGTTTTCTCCCAGTTTGTCACGATGCTGGAGCTCATCCGGGCGGAGCTGGTCGTGCGCGAAATCAAACATCTGCTGCTCACGGGTCAGACCGAGAACCGGCAGGAACTCGTGAACCGGTTCCAGGCCAAGGATGGCCCGCCCGTGTTTCTCCTGTCGCTGAAGGCCGCCGGCTCCGGACTCAACCTCACCGCCGCCAGCTACGTCGTGCTCTACGATCCGTGGTGGAATCCAGCCGTGGAGGCGCAAGCCATCGACCGCACGCACCGCATCGGCCAGACCTCGCACGTCATCGCCTACCGCCTGCTGGCACGCGGCACCGTGGAGGAGAAAATTCGCGCCCTGCAAAAGGAGAAGGCCGCCCTCGCCGCCTCCGTGGTGCAGGAGGAATCCCTCGCCAAGGTCCTCGACCTCGAAAGCCTGCGGCGGATCCTGGGTTGAGACGGGCTGGGACAATCAAGGTGGAGCGCGCTGACCTCAACGCGCTTAGTCCGATGAATCTCAAACCAGCGCACTCGGGTCAGTGCGCTCCACCTTCTTGCCGCGCGGGATTGCCCCTCGACAGGCTCGGGGCCTTGAGCTTGTCGAAACAGCTGATCTCGCCTGGTTCTCCGACTGTAGGAGGGGCTTTAGGCCCCGATTTCGGCGGCGGGGACATCATCCCATCGGGGCGTAAAGTCCCTCCTACAGCCTTCGCAAAGAATCTCACCCTCTTCAATCCGTCCCCCGCTCCAGCTTCGCCCGCAACTCGGCGATGAGTTCGTCGGCCTCGTGCGCTAGGTCGACCAGCTCCGCCACGATGGGCCCAAGGAGCTCCGGCCTGATCAGGTTCTCGCCGCGAACCACATGCTCGTCGATACGCCACGCCATGTCCTGCAAATGTGCGATTGTGGCCGTTACCGGCGAGACTGTTTTAGGCCCGCCGCAGCTAATTTGTCGAGTGTTCCGTTTCCTGCCGGATGTGTTCGAGCACGCGTTGGTGAATCGTGTGCACGAGGTAGTCGGACCAGCATTGCCAGTAAGGCGCCGGCCAGAAGCGCTGCGTATACCAGGTCGTCCCCTCCAGGCGGGTGCGCCCATCAGACAGCGCCACGAGCCGAAACTCACCCCGCCGGGATAGGAAGAATCCTTCAAGGTGCGGCGTGTGCAAAGCCCGGTAAGGCGACCATTCCCGCATAGGGTGCGGTTGATCGATGACGTCGAACGCCAGCCGGCTGGGCTCATCCCAAGCTGTTATCGGCTCAACAAACGGACCGGTTGAAAATTCACAGCGCCGCACGGCCCCTACGCCGCGTCCATCGATGGTGGCGCGAACGGGATAGGCGATGCCGCTGCGAAATACCGCCTCGTTGGGCGGGGGCAGCTCCGCAAACGTGACCACATGCCGCCAAACGGCCGGGCGTGGCGCCGCGATCACGACGGCCGTAGTCACCGCCATCAGGCGTGGCTCCGGTTGGGTCCAGCGCTCGGCGCCGAATGCCAGGGGGAGCGCGATCCAGCCTGCCGCATACAGGCGTGTGGCTTGCTCCGCGGTGTTCCACCGTGCCTGCTGGAGAAAATAGCCGATCGTGGCACCCAAGAGAACAAGCGGCGCAGCCAGAGGAGCGGCCATCAGCAGGCAAATCGCCCCCTCCAACGCGACGGCTAGAATCGCTGCGGCGCAGAATACCAGGGCCAGCATCCCGACGCCGACACAACTGGCCCAGGACCTTGGGCCGGGCGCCGCGTGGATAACGGCCGCAAGCAGGCCGAGCATGAACGGTTGCGCAACGAAAACTCCCCAGCCGTAGTTCCTGAAGAACGACGTCGCCACCCAGGTGAGCGGCACCATCAACATTGCCGTAAGCACGATCGCCACGGCCGCGCTCAGCGCCGGGCTGCGCAATACCAGTCTTTGCGCCAGCCAGCCGAGAACACCAGCCACCGGCCTGGAATCGCGGTGCGTTTCCCGCGAAGGCAAAAGACCCAGCAGTACAAACAACACGAAGTTCACCGCTGGCACGAAAAACAACACCAACAGCCAGCGCGGCCAATCAACGTCCCGAAGCCGGCGCAACGTGAGCACAACACCAATGGCGATGAACGGCAGGGCCGTTACGAGCAGCGCGGCGGCGTATGGCGGGATGGTTTCTCCCGGTCGCCCGACGGCACTCGGCAACCAGTAAGCCAGCGCGCTCCAGTAGTTGCTTCCGCCAAGTGCCGAGACAACGATCCGGTCTACGATCATTTTGACCGCCAAAAGCGTCACGCCGGTCAGCGCGTAGGCTCGCCGCCCGGTGATGCCACGTGGGTCCAGACGGTCTGCCAATTCCCGGAGAAGGCTCATGGTAATAGGTCAGCGACTAGTGCGCGGCAGGCAAAACAATGGGTGGCGTTCCCATCGCCCGCGTCTCACTCGCGAGCCCCTTGCGGCGCATTTTGTCGAAATTAAACATGTTGAAGAAATGCATCGCCCCAAGGACCAGCAGCACCACGCCGAGTTTCGTGCTAAGAAACTCGATCATCTCCTGCGTATCATGTGGCTTCTCCCCGTAACGCAGGGCGGTGGCAATGAAGCCGATGTTGATCAGGTAGAACCCGACGACGAGGAGGTGATTGACGGAGTCGGCCATGTCCTCCTTGCCGCGGAAGGCCTGCACCAGGAAAACCCTGCCGTTTTTGTGCAGGGTGCGGGCGACCCGGACCGTCATGGCCACGGCAATGGGTAGATAGATCAAGTAGGCGGTAACGGTGTGATTCATAACGCTCCTGGTGGGTTGATTGTTCCGGTGGGGAAAGTGCTGAGGGATTCAGCCGACGAGGCGGAAGACCTTGTCGCCGATCTGGAAAAGCTTGCGGGCGGCGACGGGGGACAGGGCCTGCGCCTTGTCCGCCCATGACGTTGTCAATTCCATGAAGTCGACCAGCTCCTTGAGCCGCCGGGTGGTGTGCTCGGTGTCGGCTTTCCCCGCCGCGGCGGTCGCGGTGCATTCGCGCAGCGCCGCCAGCGTGGGGTCGAGCTCGCGCTTTTTGCGTTCGCGCAGGATGATCAGGAACATCTCCCAGACATCCTTGAGGGTCTCGAAGTGTTCCCGGCGGTCGCCGAAGACGTGCACCACGCGGATCAGGCCCCAGCCCTGGAGTTCCCGCAGGCTGGTGCTGGCGTTCGAGCGGGCCACGTTCAGGGTCTCGCTGATTTCATCCGCCGGGATGGGCTTGGGCGCCAGCATCAGCAGGGCGTGGACCTGCGCCACCGAGCGGTTGATGCCCCAGCGCCAGCCCATTTCCCCCCAGTGGAGGATGAATTTTTCCATGGTCGGTGTTAGTTTCATGTTATTTCTGTAATTACAGAAATATGAATCGTCAAGCGTCGCTTTGCGTCTTTCTTCCCCCGCCAACCTTTACCGCCAGCGCAACTTTTGGCCTTCTCCCGTCACGCGGGGCCTGCAAGCTTGCGGCATGCTTGCGCCTCGTCCCTCCCTCCCTTCGCGATTTCTCCGTGTTTTGACCTTCGGCGCCCTGGCCAGCCTGGTGGTCGCCCGCGGGGCGGAGCCACAGCCTGTTACCGACAAGCCAGTCAACAACGCCGCGGGCGTGTTCCGCTTCGCCATTTTGCCCGATCGCACGGGCGGCAACCGGCCGGGCGTCTACGAGGGCGCGCTGGCCAAGCTCAAGCTGCTCCAGCCCGAATTCGTGCTGTCGACCGGCGACCTGATCGACGGCTACACGACGGACCCGAAAGCCTGGACGGCCCAGTGGGAGGAGTTCGATGGCCTCGTGAACCGGCTGGACATGCCGTTCCACTATGTGCCGGGCAACCACGACATCGGCAACCCGCTGCTCCTCGACGCCTGGAAGCAACGCCATGGCACCCCATGGTCCAGTTTCGTTTACCAAAACGTCCTCTTCCTCACCCTCCACTCCGAGGACCGGCCGTTCGGCGGACTCGGGGCCGAGCAAATCGAGTGGGTCAAACGCACCCTGGCCGAAAACGCCGGCGTGCGCTGGACGTTTGTCTTCCTCCACCGCCCGCTCTGGCGCGAGAAAAACCAAGCCGGCTTCGAGCAGGTGCGCGCGGCGTTGTCGGGCCGGAAATATACGGTCTTCGCCTCGCACTACCACAATTACCTCAAGGGCACCGTGGATGGGATGAATTACTACGTTCTCGCCACGGCCGGAGGCGCCTCGGCGTTGCGCGGCTCGGAGTTCGGCGAGTTCGACCACATCACGTGGGTGACGATGAAACCGGACGGGCCGGTGGTCGCCAATCTGGCGCTCCCGGGTATCCTGCCCGACGATGTCGTCACCGAGGAAACCCACGCCCGGATCGCGGCGTTGCGCGACGGCAGCTGGCTGCGGATCGCGCCCATCCTGCACGATGCCCCGGACTTCACCCGCTTGGACGTACCTCTTGAGCTGGTCAATCCCACCGATCAACCGCTGCGCGTGCGGGGCTCGCTTAGCCGGATCGCCGGCGTTGATTTCCTGCCGGCCCGGATCGACCGCGTCGTCGGGCCGCAGCAAACCCTGGCCATGTCCGTCCTGCTCAAGACCGTGAGCGGCCCGGTCTCCGTCCACGCGCTGAACGAAGCCGGGGTGCAAGTGACGCTGACGGGGGCATACGACGTCGACGGAAAAACCCTCATGCTCCCCGCCACCAAACCCGTGCACGCCGACTGGACGCACGCTGTGCCGATGGCGGTTGAACCGGTCGTATTGGATGGCAACCTCGCCGAATGGCCGCCGGCCCTTTTCACGGAAGTGTCGCGACCCATGTCCATGACGGAGGAGTGGGATTGGTCAGGGCCCGCCGACGGGCGTTTCCGTTTCGCGGTGCAGCACCGGGAGGGCCGGGTTTTTGTCGCCTTCGAGACCTTCGATGACCACGTGGTCACCGCGACGGATCCCACGGAGAAGCAGGATACCCTTTATGTGAAACTGCGTACTTCCGCCGGCAACACTCAAGGGGAGGCGGTCGCCGGACGGGCGGATGCCTCGGCCTGCGTGCGGCTGACGCCCACCGGGTTGGCGGGTGAGTTTGTGTTTACCCTCCCCGCAGGTGAAAAAAATTTCCGGCTGAACCTCGGTTGGATGGATCAGGACCGGCCGGGCAACACCAAACCGTCTGTGCTTTGGTGGCGCGACGACAAGGTCGATGCCTTCGGGGCTTTCACGCTCGCACCGTAGGGCATCTTCAACTTTGCGGGAGGGATTTTATGCCCCAAACGGGATATCGGCGTCGTCTGGCGTCGGGGCGTAAAGCCCCCTCCCACATTCAGCAACAGACCAACCCCTGATTGCGGCTAAGGAGGGTGGTTTTTTGTCCCGTGATTGCCGGCAACCACCGGCTTCGGTCCCGGTCTTTACTCATGCATGCCCCGCTGGTTGAAGTTTTTTCTCCTTATGCTGGTCGTCGCGGGCGTGGGGCTGGCCTCACTTCCGTGGTGGCTGGGCGCAGTCTTGCGTCCGGTGCTCAATGCCCAAGGCATCACTTTTGACCGCTATGAGCGGATGGGTTATGCCCAGTTCCGGTTGCTCGGCGTTCGTTTTGCCCGCCCGGGTTTCAATCTGCTCATCACGCAGGTACAAGCCCCCGCGCCGGTGGTCTGGATCGAGCAACGACTGCGGGGGGCCGACCCGGCTGTCACCGCCGACGGCTGGCAGCTACAACGGATCACGCCGGAATCATCGCCGGCAGAAAAGAAAACCCTCAACGGCCTGCCGGACCTGCAAGACCTGGCCCGGCGCATCGGTCCGCGATTAATCTTCTGGCTGCCGCGCCTGCAACTTACCGCTGGGGAATTGCGGGGTTTCGGGCCGCCGGTGACGCTGGCCCGCGCCAACTGGCAAAATTCCGCGCTCGTCGTCGACGGCCTCCAGCTGGCCGGACAACAACTCGCTTTCACGCTGGCACCGGGTCGGGATGGATCGGTCGTGTTGACGGCGCAAGCTGCCGGGAACGAAGCCCGCTTTCATCTCATCTGGGCCGGGACGGAAATCAAAGGAGAGGCCATCCTCTGGGACCAGGTGCTGAAACTCACCGGTCGGTTTCCCGCCCAGGGCTGGCTGCCCTCCGAAGCCTCCGCAGTGGCGGAAAACTGGCGGCTGCCGGCCGCCCGCATAAAATTGGGCGGGCCGTATACGCAGGTGCGGGGCGGAGGAAAGCTTAGCTGGCGCGACGGCGCCTTCGACCTGTCGGTTGACGCCCGCGCCGAACCAACCGCCGACACCAAGGTGCCGACCCTCGAGGCCGCCGCCACCGCGCATGGCAATCTCCGTGAGCTGACCCTGACGGCGCTGCACGTGGACGCTCCTTTCGCCACGGCGCGACTAAGTGCGCCGATCACCTTCAGCCTGGATCGTCCCCTCGCCGGCGAGGCCGCCCGACTCAGCGTGCAGGCTGACCTGGCGAAGATGCCTTGGTTCGAAGCGCGCGGAAAAGTGGACGGCGCGGTCACGGTGTCGGGGGACAGTGTGGTGGCGCGACAGGCGTTTGAACTCAAATTCAGCAATGTCACTTTCGAGGATTTTTTTCTCCACAGCGCCGAAGCCCATGGCGCGCTGGCCTGGCCTCGCCTGGAAGTGACTCAACTCAAGGCGCAATTGGATCCCGCTACTTCGCTCGAGGCGCATGGGATCGTGAACTGGCAGACGCGCGAACTGGTGGACGTGGCCCTGACCGCCAAACTTGCGGCGGCGTCCTTCGCCCGCTGGCTGCCCCGCAGCATGAGGGGGCGCTCAAACTTACGGGCCTGCAACGGGCCCCGTGGCATCCGCTCGCCCTCGATGCCACTTGGAAAGGTCAGGCCCGGTCCACGGAAATTGCCGCCCGGATCACGGCCCAATCCTCGAGCCTCGAGGTCGGCGCCGCGCTCGATGAGCAAGGGGCGCAGGTGACGAAGTTAAGTTTCTCGCCGGGCGGCCAGCCCGCCTGGCATCTCGCCGCTCCCGCGCAACTCACGTGGTCGCCCGCCTGGCGGGTGAACAACCTGCACCTGTCCGGGCCGGACAGCGGGCTGACCCTCCGAGGCCAGAGTGGGTCGGCCGGGTCGTGGGAAATCGTCGCCACCAATTTTCCCTCTGTGTGGCTGCAGGACTGGATCACGATCGCCGGTCCCGCCTGGCGGCTGCGCTCCCTGCAAGCCGCGGGCCACACCGCCGATCATACAGTCGTTTTTGACGCCAACCTTGCCGCGCAAATCGAAATGTCCCCACACCCGGCCGAGGTGAGTCTGGTCGCGCACGGCGACAAGGACGGCGTCGCGCTCCAAGACTTCCGCGTCGCCGAAGCGGGACGCGTGCTGACGCAGGCGGGTGGACGGCTTCCCGTGGCGTTGCTGATGGACCCCGCGCCCCATGTGGTGTTTGACGAGGCCGCCCCGCTGGAATTGACGGCCTCGACCGAGCCGGATTCGCCGCTCTGGGCCTCGCTCACCGCGTATACCGGCCTGGAGCTAACCCAGCCGACCGCAAAAATAAACATCAAGCACACGCTGCACCAGCCGATCGGCGAACTGCAGGCCGGCGTCAAGCGTCTGAGCGTCACGCCGGATAAATTCCGTTTTCCCCTGCCTGATTTCGACGCGCTGGTCCTGGCCCTGCAATTTGGCCGCGAGACGGTGACGGTGACCAAATTCTCCGCGCAGGTCGATGGCCAGGCGGTCCAGGCCAGCGGGGAGCTGCCCATGGATGACGCCGGCTGGCAGCAATTGTGGCGCGAGCCGGCGAAATTTGATTGGAAGAAAGCCCGGGCGCGCGTGGAAATCCCCGGGGCGGACCTCGCGCCGCTGGCGCAAAGGTTTCCCCAATTGGTGGCGGCCCAAGGCCGGTTGCGGGCCCAAGTCGAACTTTCGCCGGGGGGCAAATTTACCGGCGAACTGCACTTGAGCGAGGCGGCCTCCCGGCCCATCCCGGCCTTGGGCTCATTCCAGGACATCACCGCCGATCTCATTCTCGCCGATGGCGTCATCACCGCCCAGAAGCTTACCGCCAAACTCGGCGGCGAGACCCTGGCGCTCGACGGCACGATCACGCTGGCGCCTGGCGCGCCGCCCCGTGTCGCGCTCACGCTCAAGGGCACGAACCTGCCTCTGGTGCGGAACACGGGGTTTCTCCTGCGCAGCGATATCGATCTCAAGGCGACCACTGATCCCGCGGGCCTCACCCGGCTCAGCGGGGTGTTCACGGTGCGCGACTGCTTCGTGCTGGCAAATCTGAACTTGAACACGCTGCTGCCGGGCGGCCGGCGCGGGGTAGCGCTCCAGCCGCCCTATTTTGCCGTGCCGGTCGGACCATTCCGACGCTGGCCGCTCGCCGTCGAGATCCGGGCCCCGGGTGTGGTGCGGGTGCGCACGACGGTGTACAACGGCGTGGCGTCCGGTTCCTTCCAGCTCGGCGGCACGCTGGGCGAACCGCGGGCGGTCGGGCAACTGACCGTCGACCAAGGCCAGGTCCTGTTCCCTTTTGCATCCTTCAAGGTGCAGC
Source organism: Oleiharenicola sp. (assembly GCA_025363455.1). GTDB lineage: Bacteria > Verrucomicrobiota > Verrucomicrobiia > Opitutales > Opitutaceae > Lacunisphaera. The sequence goes on from JANYDW010000065.1 coordinate 73,042, forward strand.
AGGGCGCCGTGCGCCTGCGCGAGGCCGATCCGTTCCACGCGGTGGTCAGCCTCAATGCCACATCGCAGCGCCGCGACTACCAGATGCGGCTCGAGGTCACCGGCGAATTGCCCACGCCGAATATCTTGATTACCTCGACCCCTGCACTCGAGGCCGCCGACGTGCTGCTGATGGTCATGACCGGCCAGGCGCCCGCCGGCGATACGGCCACCAGTGCTACTGGCTCGAGCGGGCAGAGGTTTGCGCTGCTCGGCGCCTATCTCAGCCGCGGCCTGTTCCAAGACCTCGGCTTTAGCGGCGAGGATCGGCTGGAAGTTTCCGCCGGGGAACACATCTCCCGGTCGGGGCGGGAAACCTACGAATTCGAATACAAGCTGGGCGAACGCTGGTCGCTGACCGGCGAGTATGACGAGTTCGACGCCTATAACGCGGGTCTGAAATGGCGCGTTTACACCGAGGAGGGCACGCCGCTTGCAAAGAAAAAATAACTGTAGGGCGGGATCGCTGATCCCGCCGAGGTGGTCGCCGATTTCCATATCGGCGACAGGGCGTCGGTGTGGAAACCGACGCCCACCCGTTCAAAACGCGGGATCGGCGATCCCGCGCTACAGATCTTTCGTCCTGCTGGCGATGCTTCTGGCCTGCCTTCTGTCCCTCTCCGCCGCGGACCTCCACGTCAAGGGGCTCGGCCTGTTTGATAACCACGCGGCGGAACAAAAAATAAAATTACTCCTGGGCGGGCAGTCCAGTGCCACCGTGAATGCCAACGCGCTCGAGGATGCGGCCTTGGTGCTGGTTTCCGAACTGAATCGCGAAGGCTATCTTGAACCGGTGCTGACCGTGAAAGCCACGCTGGCCGACAGCCGGGTCGTGGAGCATACCCTCAATGCCCAGCTCGAACCCCCGCTGCCCCGGCCCCTGGAAGCCACGTCCGTCATGCTGCACGTCGCCAAGGGCCGCCGGTTCACCCTGCGGGAAATCACCTTCACCGGCTTGCTGGCCATGACCGAAAAGGATGCCCGCACCTTCTTTGTCGGCGAGGTCACCCTGCTTCCCCTCGCCGCGGAACGAATCTATTCGCCCGGCCGCCTGCAAGGTTCTGCGGACAACCTGGAGGAAGCCCTGCGCCGGCTGGGTTATGCCGAGGCCGAGGTCACCGCCGACCAGCCGCAGGTTGACCGGGCGAGTGGCGATGTCCGCGTCAAAATCAATGTGCAGCAAGGCCCGCAGTGGGTCGTCACTGCTCTGCACTACGAGATCGCCGATGGCAGCGCGCCACCGGACAACGTTGCCAGCGAGCGCGGAGGTCAGCTTTGGACCGCCCTCTGGCGCCAGGACACCGCGACGGCCATCCGCCGCTGGTACTACGCCCGGGGTCATCCCGATGTGCAGATCAAACTCCATGCAGACACCACGCCGGCCGCGGACGGCATCCGGCCCGTGACGGCCCTGGCTCAGGTGGTGCCAGGGCCGGAGGTGCGGGTCGGCGAGGTTCGCTTCACCGGCAACACCCATACCCACGACGCCACGCTGCGGCGCCTCGTGCGCAGCCAGCCCGGGACACCGCTCAATCCGATCCGGTTCAACGACAGCCAAGCCCGCATCTCCCAGCTCGGGGTCTTTCGCAGCGTCGATTTGCGCTATGATCCGGCGGACGCCACCACGCGCGACGCCGTCTTTGACCTGGTCGAGGGCCGGCGACAGGAGGTCAACCTGCTGGCTGGCTATGGCAGCTATGATCAGCTGCGCGGCGGCGTGGAATGGCGGCACTATAATCTCTTCGGCCGCGCGCACACCGACAGCCTCAAGCTCGTGCAATCCATGAAGGGGTCGGAGGGTGACTATACCTACACGGTGCCAGCCTTGTTCGGCACGTTGACGGATGGCAGCGCGCGGCTGTTTGGCTGGCGCCGGGAGGAATTTTCCTTCGTCAACGAGGAGTATGGCGCCAACGTCTCCCTGCTCTGGCCGTTGCGCAGGCTGGGGCTGGCCATCACGACCGGCTATACTTTCAAGCATCTGCGCACCGCCAATAACGAACTCGGCACCCGGGCCACCGACCAGAACCAGGCCGATGTCGCCAGCATCGACCTAGGGATCGTCCGTGATCGGCGCGACAACCCGCTGCGCCCCCGCAAAGGCTACAAGTTGAGCTTGCAAGCCGAGCTGGCCAACCGCGCGCTCGGCGGCGAAGTGGTCTACCAGCAATTGGTTTTTGGTGCGTCCTATCACACCCCGTGGGGCACCGGCCGCTGGGTCCATGCCGGCTATTCCCAAGGGGTGGTGACCACGTTCGGTTCCGATGATTCCAACCTGCCGGTCAGCGTCCGCTTTTATCCCGGGGGCGATGGCTCGATTCGTGGCTATCGGAAGGGCCAGGCGGCGCCCCGCGATGCCGCCGGGCTCTTGGTGGGGGCGAAATCTTACGCGCAGTTCAACCTCGAGTTCGAACAGGCCCTGACCAGCACGTGGTCGGTCGTGGTGTTTGGCGATGCGCTCGGCACGGCCGCAAATCTGAAGGATTATCCTTTTTCTGAAAAACTATTCTCCGCCGGCCTGGGTTTCCGCTACCAGACCATCATTGGCCCCGTGCGGCTGGAGTACGGACACAACCTCAATCCCCGGCCGCTCGATCCCTCGGGAACCGTGCTGTTCTCCATCGGGTTTCCGTTCTGAGGCGGGTGGCCGTTAAACTGTGGGAGCGAGCTTGCTCGCGATTCGTCCGCCGAACATCGCGAGCAAGCTCGTTCCCACCTCAAGCCACGCAACGGTGGAAGCCGCTGTTCGCCTCACTCTACCGTATGCTGCGGCGCGGCCTTGCCTTTGGAAGGGAGGCCGGTCTGATGACTGCGCCCCGCCACCCCACCCCGATTATTCCATGAGTTCCCCCGCTCCCGCGCCCGTCCGTAATCCCTGGTCCTGGGTTCCCAGCTCGTATCTGTCCGAAGGCATTCCCTTCGCCATGGTCATCTGGGTCGCCGGCACGATGTTCAAGGACCTGGGCCATACCGACAGCCAGATCACGCTCGCCACGGCGAGCATCGGCATCGCCTGGTCGCTCAAGCCCCTGTGGGCCGCCTTCCTCGACATGTACCGGACGAAGAAATTCTTCGTCCTCGCGATGGAGCTCCTGATCGCCCTCCTGCTCTGCGGCATTGCCGTCTGCCTGCCGCTGCCCAACTATTTCCAGATCACGATCGCCGTCCTCTGGGTGATCGCCTTCTCCTCCGCGACGCAGGACATCTGCGTGGACGGCATCTACATCACCTCGCTCAGCGAGAAACTACAGGCCGCTTTCATCGGCGTGCAGGGAGTGTTCTGGCAGACCGGCCGGTTGTTCGGCACGGCGCTGATCGTGTGGACCGCCGGTTCGCTCAAGGAAGATCACGGGATGTCGGCCACCGCCGCGTGGGGCTGGGCGCTGGGACTCTCCGCGGTGACGCTCATCGGCCTCGCCGTCTATCACTGGTTCATCCTGCCCACTGGTTCGATCGTGGAGCGGCCCAAGAGCGTCGGCGAGATCGCCACGACCTTCGGCGACTCCTTTGTCGATTTTTTCCGGAAGGAGAAAATCTGGGGCATGTTGCTTTTCGTGCTGCTCTACCGCTGCTCGGAGGGCCTGCTGCTGGTCGAAGGCCCGCTGTTTTTGCAGGCCACGACAGACGCGGGCGGCATCGGCCTGAGCCTGAAGGAAAAGGGCATCATCGACGGCACCATCAGCACCATCGTCAGCCTGGGCGCGGGCCTGCTGGGCGGCGCGTTCATGTCCAAAAATGGCCTGAAGCGAAACACCCTGTTCTTCATGGCCCTGTGCCTGAACTTGCCGCACATCACCTTCGTGATCATGTCGCAGCTGGCCGGCCCCGGCCACGGGCTCTCGCTCTGGACCGTCGGCACCCTCGTCACCGTCGAGAAGTTTGGCTACAGCTTCGGCATGGTGGCCAACATGCTCTACATGATGCAGCAGATCTCGCCGGGCAGATACCAGATGACGCACTACGCGTTCGCCAATTCGCTGATGAACCTGATGCTCGTGCCGACCCAGATGATCAGTGGCCCGCTGGCGGATCACTTTGGCTACAAGAGCTATTTCATCATCGTGATGTTCGCCGCCATCCCTTCGCTGCTCGGATCGTGGTTCGCGCCCTTCCCGCGCAAGATCGAGACGGACAAGTAAGCCCGGCGGTCCGGTCGGTTACTTGGCCGCGGGCGCAGGAACGGGCGCCGGCTTGCTGCGCAGCTTCAGGTTTGCCTTGGCGACCTTGTCCTCGACTTTGAAATGCAACTCCTGCCCGGAATTTTCCCCGATGTAATCGATGCAGGAGGAACCCAGGGCCGCCAGATAGGGGGCGAGGGTATTCTTGGTGTCCACGATGGTGGCTTTGATGTTCCACATCTCCTCGCCCTTGCGCGCGGGGGCCCCGGGCCGGTTCGGGTCGGGCGCGGTCACGGCTTCACGGGCGCTGAGCTCAATGAATTTATCAAACACCACCACCGCCTTGGAGTTGGTGGAGGGCAACGTCGTGAGCATGGGCCCGAGCAGCAAACTGGTGTTTTGCTCGGTGACGATGTTGATGTGGCCCTGGCCCACCCCGTAGGTGTAAGTGATGATTGAATCCGGTTTGACCCCGCGGGGGGCCTCATAAAGCCCCCGAGCCGCCAGCGTTTCCTTGATCGTGGCGAGCGCCATAACCTGCAGCTCCACATCCACACCTCCGCTGGGATCAATCACATCGAGCTCGTAAGACTGGCCGATTTGCTTCCGGGGATTGCTGATCGAATCAATTGTCACCTGGTGGACGGTCTGGCAACCCGCGCCCAAGCATGCGGCCAGCAGTCCCAGCGCGAACCAGCCGCGGCCGGTGAGTCCGGCCCGGGCGGCCTCCCGGCTGTTCTCCTGGCGCGACGGCGGTCCCGATGATTGTGACCGCGTGTTTTTCACATGCCTTTCTTGATGAACTTCACCGTGTCGTCATTCTCGCTGACGGACACGGCTTTTTCCTGCTTGGTGTTCGTGCCGATGTACTCCGCCGTGGCCGAGGCCAGGATCGGCATGTATTTTCTAAGCTCATTGCTTGGATCCTCGGCCGAGACGTTGACGCTCCAGACTTCGGGTGCCGGCCGCCCCTCCACGGCTTCACGGTTCTCCCGGGCCGAGATCTTCAAGTATTTTTCGTAAACGACCACCGGTTCGGCCTCCTCCTGCCAGCCGGCGATTTTGCCGATCGGCTGACCTGCGCCGCCGCTGATCGGCATGAAGAGCCTGCTGCCGTTGGGTGAGCGATCCGCCAGTGGCTTGGGTTGGCTCACCGTGAGGACGATGATTGGCTTGATCACGGTCTGATACTTCATGCGCGGTGTTTCCATCCCGTAATCGATGTCGATGATCAAGTCGGCGCTTTCGGCCGAAGGGGCTTCATAGAGACCCTTGCCCGAGAGCGCGGTCTTGATGTAAGCCGACACCTCGTTGTAGCGCAGGCTGTCATCGGCCACGCTGGGATTGCGCGAACGCACCCGGTAAGACTTCGGTTCCGCGGCCTGGGCGACTTGACCCGTCTGGCTGATGGCGTCCACTTGGAGAACATAGGTGGTCGATTTGCAACCGGCCCACAGCAGTAAGGCCGCCGCGAACAAGCTCTTGGTGGGCAGGGGTGACTGGGGCTGGGGATGCATCGCGCGGAATGGTGGGCGGTTTCGCAGATGATTGCGGAACTACATGCCCTTCTTGACGAATTTCACCACGTCGTCCTTTTCATCTATCGTGACGGATTTCGACTCCTTGGTGTTGGTTCCGATGTAGTCGGCCGTCGCGGAGGCGAGGATCGGGATGTATTTTCTCAGTTCCTGGCTCTTGTCCTCGGCCGACACGTTGACACTCCATACCTCGGCCGGCGCCTTGCCTTCGCTGTTCTCCTTGTTTTCGCGGGCCGACACCTTCAAGTATTTCTCGTAGACGATCAGGGGGACGATCTCTTCGTGCATCCCCGCGAACTCCGGCGTGCCGGGCACCACCACCCGCACGTCCTGCGTGACGGCCCGGTAGGTGCCGTCGGACTGCAGTTCCAAATGCGTCACCTGTCTGATTTCAACCCGGTCCTGGGTGTTCATCATGATCGGCGTGCTCACGGTCTCGAATTTCACCCGCGGCGCATCCATGCCGTAGTCGATGTCGATGACCACGTCGGCCGCCTCTGGCTTCGGGGCTTCATACATGCCCTTGCCCGAGAGTGCCGTTTTCACGTAATCTGATACTTCCTTGTAACGCAGGCTGGTTTCGTCGAGCCGGGGATTTTTGGAGTGGATGTAGTAAGATTGGGCCGGGGGCGTGGCTTCAGCCGTCTTTTCCTTGGGCTGGGAAATCGCGTCGACCTGCACGGTGTAGGTGGCGGTGGTACAGCCGGTGACAAGTACGAGGGTGGCCAGAGTGGCGGCCACAGGAGTGTACTGCCCTAAGATGGATTTCATGACCGGTCTCCGGGAGGGTGAAGGCGGGGATGGCGTACGGCCGGGGCGTGGCTTAGGGTCGGGTCCCGGTGGCAAGTGGCGCCGAGCCGGGGTTGTCTGCGGTTGCCTTGTCGGGAGCGGCGCCCTTCAGGCGGGCCAGCTCTTCCTCAAGCCGGGCGATTTCCGCCTCGGTCGTTAGCAGTTTTTCATTGGCGTCGTCCAAGGATTTCTTCTTGGCGAGGGCGGTGTTGCGTTCCTCGCGGAGTTTGGCCAGCCGGCCGGATGCGTTGTCCACCTTTGATTTCGCCTCATTCAGCTCCATGTCGGAGATCTGGAACCCTTGGGCGATGGCCAGCTCCTCATCGAGCTCGGCTTTGGCTTTGGCTTCTTCGCCCCGCTTCTTTGCCAATTCCTGCTGGTAGGCGCGCTCCTGGGCCAGCCGGTCCTGCTCCTTGCGCTCCTTGAGCTCCTGGGTGAGACCGACGATGCCACCAATGATGGTGCCGGCGGCGGCTCCGGCGAGCAAACCCTGGCCCGAGTTACCAGTCGCACCGCCCACGACGCCGCCAACCACCGCGCCGGTGGCGAGACCGGCACCGGCACCCGACATGGTTTTGGAAGGCGCGACCTGACAGCCGGTCAGACCGGCGAGGGAGAAGGCACTGGTGAGTTGAATGATCCAACAGACCCGACGGGAACAGAGGGAGTATCTCATGGTTGTAGACGCTATACTGTGACTTGAATTGTGCCCTTGAAATGCAGCTTAAGGTGAATCCGTTGATTATCAACTCGCCATTTTGATGTCGGTCCCCAGCTTCTCCCTCGTCAGGCACCCTCACCCCCTCCGATAGTCACGCGGCCCCCGCCGCCAACCATTGACGCAATATGCTTCCGAAAAAAGGGTTCCTTTCACTTGATTTTCTCGTCCCGAATCTCGCCTTGGTGGTCTCGTTGGTCAGCGTCGTGCTCTTGTACAAAACCACCGTGCGGCCCCGGGCCGCCGAATTGCTGCTTGAGAGCCGGGTCAAGGCCGCACAGTCCGCCGGCAAGCCGGCGTCCTTGGAGCAGCACCAGCGACCAGTCTTCCTCGTCATCAAGGACGAGGAGCCCATGTTCGAGATCACCTTCTGCTTCTGGGGCACGATGGTGCTGGCTTACAAGATGGCGCGAGTCACGCGCGAGCGCCGGCTGCTGAAGCATGATTTCATCCAAGTGCAGGAGGGAGAGCGGATCATCCCCGAGGATGCGCTTGACCGCTACAAGGAGCTGAAGGCTGTGATCGAGCGCACGCCGCAGTGGCGGGACCGCCTGCTGCCCGACTGCCTGCTGGCCGCCCTGCAGCGTTTTCACGCCAGCAACTCGATCCAGGACGCCGCCACCGCGGTGAAGGAACGCGCGGACATCGCCGCCGACTCGCTGGATTCCTCGCTGTCACTTATCCGCTACATCGCCTGGGCCATCCCGGCCATCGGCTTCGTCGGCACGGTGCGCGGCATCGGTCACGCGCTTTCCTTCGCCGAAGAGGCGATCAAGGGAAATCTCGGCGCCGTGACGCAAAACCTGGGGCTTGCTTTCAATTCCACATTTGTCGGCCTCATCCTTTGCGTTTTTCTGATGTATTTGCTCCACATCGTACAATCCAGCCAGGAGGAGCTGATCATCGACATCCGTCATTATTGCCGCGACAAGCTCATCGATGTCATGAAAGTGCCGGCCCGGGAACGCGAAGAACTCCCCCTTTCGGTTGTCTAAGAACATGACCGCCCTCGGCCTCGAATTGTGTGACGTCAGCTTGCAGGCTGCCGTGAACGATGGCGAGCAGTCGGTCCGTCCGCTGGAGGCCCCCGGCGGCTCCACGGCCCTGCTCAGCTGGCCGGCCTTTGTCGCACGCGAGGGGAAGGATTTCATCTATGGCCGCGCGGCCGAGGGCATCTGGCACGTGCAGCCGCGCAATGTCTGTCACAATTTTCTGGCCCACCTGTCGCGGGAGGCCTCGCCGCTGGCCCTCGACGGGAAATTCCTGTCGTATTCGCAGCTGGGTTATTTCTTCCTGCGCGATTACGGGAAGCAGTCCTTTGCCACCATGCCGGACAAGATCGTCCTCGCCGTGCCCGGCACCTTCCTGAAGGACTCCGCCACCGAGGACGAAAAGGTCGGGCTCCTGCTGGGCATGGCCCAGGAACTCAAGTGGCCGCTGGTCGGGGTGGTGGACATGGCCTGTGCCGCCCTGTGCGACCCGAGTCTGCCCGGGGCGCATGCGGCGTGGCCGATCATGGTCGTGGATGTCCACCTGGACAACGCCGAGATCACCCTTTTCCTGACCGACGGAAAGCTCAAGCGGGTGGATTTTCTCCAGCTGCCCCAGACCGGATTGGCGCAACTGCTGAAACAGGCCGTCACCGCGATGGGCAACCGTTTCCTCCGGCATACGGCCTTCGACATTCTCGCCGACGGGCGGTTGGAGCAGGCTTTTTACCGCCAGGTGAAGGATTTCGCCTTGGGTGGAGTGCCGGAATTTCATTTTCAGATCAACACCGCCAAGCGGGCCTACGAGATGACCGCCACGCGCGAGCAGCTCCTGGCTGACGCCCAGCCCTTTGTCGCCGCGCTCGCGACCGCCGTGGCCACGGTGTTGCGGAAACATTCTCTCGATCCCCATGCCTGCACCCTCGCCCTCACCGAGCGCAGCTCCGCGGTTCCGGGGCTGGAGCCGCGGTTCCGGCAGGCGGGATTCCATCATCTGCAGCGGCTGCCCCGAGCCGCGGCCGCATTGGGGGCCGCCCGCCTTGCCGCGGACCTGCCGGTGCCGACTGATGTCTCGGACGTGCCCGTGCTGACCGGCGTGACCCTGGAGCAGGCCAACCTGCGGCGCGGGACCGTCTGGGAAATGCGACTGAAACGCGCCGTGATCCCCGGAGCCCGGCAGGTCCCAACGCATGTGATCATCGATGGTATCGGCCATCCCCTGCTCGGCAACGGTCTCGTGAAGATCGGTTCCCCGGGTCTCCCCAATCTCGACGTGACGCTGCCGGCGCCGTTCAGGGCCACCCCGGACTGTGTCGTGCTGCTGGTGCGGGATGCTGGAAGGCTCTGGCTGGACGAGGCCGGGGCCAGTGCCACCGGCACCGTTTTCCTGGATACCTCCAGCCGTCTACCGGTCGAAGCCGGCGATCGCATGATCGTGCGGGTAGGCGAAATCGGGACGGAACTGCTTTTTGCCACCTGCCGGTCGGGGCGCGACATCGGCGCCAACCTTTAAGCCCGGCGCACCATGTCCGGCGGTATCAGCAGCAGGCGGCGCGAGACGGAGGTGTTCAGCCTGGCCTTCCTCGACTGCATTTGCTGCGGCTTCGGCGCCGTGCTGCTGATCTTCATCCTCACCGTGAGCCAGCAGAAATCCCGCGATTCTGAGAGCCTGGAGCAGGTCGAGGAACGGGTCCGGCAATTGGCGGCCACCGTCACCGCCTCCCAAGCCGAGGTCGCCCAGTTGGAGCAGATGCTCGCCGCCTCGCAAAGTGCGCTCGACCAGCTCAAGACGCAGCAGACCGGCGATCAGGTCAATCTCACCAGCCGGCAGAAGGAAATGCTGTTGTTGCTCCAGCAGACCGGCGCCCTCAAGGACGCGCTCGACAACCTCCTCGGCAAAAAGAAAGCCCTGCCCACCGAGGACGTCCAGCCGCTACCCATCCCCAACGAGGATCGCCGGCAATACCTCACCGGGGTCAAGTTCGAGGGCACACACGTGCTTTTTCTGGTGCGCGTGTCGGGCAGCATGCTCGGCGACACGATCGACGACGCGGTCGGCCTGCTGGATCAGCCTGAGTTCAAGCGCCGCGAATCACCCAAGTGGCAACGGGTGGTCAAATCCCTCGAGTGGATGCTCGCCAACCTGGGACCGGAGGCGAACTTCCAAATCCTGCTCTTCAACGATGAAACCACGCCGCTACTGCCCTCCAAGGGCGATGCCTGGGTCGCTCGCTCCGACCGGCAGGGCCTGCAGGATGTCCTCACCAAGCTCCACACCATCGTGCCGGGCGGATCGGCCAACCTGGAGCGCGCCTTCACCCATGTGCGCTTCATGCAGACCCTGCCGGATTCCATCGTCCTCCTGACCGACGGCCTGCCCACAACCAGCGATACTTCGCCGAACAACGGCAACACCGACGACATGACCCGGATACAATACATGCGGCATGCCGTGCGGCAACTGCCACCCCGCATCCCTGTCAGCACGATCCTCTTTCCGCTGGATGGCGACCCAGGCACCGCCGCGCTCTATTGGGAGCTGGCCATCGACACGCATGGCGCCCTCGTCAGCCCCTCCTCCAGCTGGCCCGACACATGATCCGCCGCCGCCCCACCCAGATTTTCAGCCTGGCCTTCCTCGACTGCATTTGTTGCGGCTTCGGGGCCATCATCCTGCTTTTTGTGCTGACAGTGGACAAACAGGACAAGGCCACCCAAGATGCCCGCGACAAACTGAAGGCCATCGCCGCGGGTTACGTCGCCAGCCTGGCCGAGCTGCAGCAGCGCAAGGGCGACCTCGCGAAGGGCAACAATGACGCCGCGAAACTCGTCCTCGATGTCCAGAAGATCGACGACAACCTGAAAGGTTTGCTCGATGACCTGATAAACAAAATCCAGTACGAGAAAAACGGGCAAAAGGCAATGGTTGCGGACATCGATGAACTGAAACGGGACATTGCCGCCCGGCAGAAAAAATCCGAACTCACCCTCAAGGATGTCAAGCCGTCCCCTCTTGGCCTGCCGGCGGGCAGCAACCACATTGCCTTCATCATCGATACCTCAGGCAGCATGCGCGACGCCAACTCGGAGCGTATCTGGCCGATTGCCCTCAGGAAGTTTGAGGAAGTTCTCGATGCTTACCCGCAGGTCGATGGCCTGCAGTTCCTGGATGCCGATGGCCGCTTTATTTTTGGCAGCCACATGGCGGAGCAAAAGTGGCTGCCCGACAACCAGGAAACCCGCAATGCCGTCAAGCATGCCCTCAATAATTACGATGTTTACAGCAACAGCAATCCGGTGCCGGGCATCGTGCGGGCCTTGCGCACCCTCTACGACCCGAATGACGAGAAGATGACCATGACCATCTTCATCTTGGGCGATGAATTCACTGGCACCGCCGATGCGGTGCTGAAGCGCCTGGATGAACTCAATCCGAAGGACAAGGACGGGAAGCGCAAGGTCGTGATCAGCGCCATCGGTTTTCCGACCTCGATCCAGATGGGTTTCTCCATGGGCAACACCGGCGTGAAGCTGGCCAACCTGATGCGCGAAATCACCTATCAGCACGGCGGGGCCTTCATCGCGCTGCATGCTCTGGATGAAGAGTGATTGCTAGAGCCCGAGAATCCACTTGAGCAGCTGCACGATGTTCATGCTGCCGCCCTGCTGCTGTTGTTGTTGCTGCTGCTGCGGCTGGCCTTGGCCACCGCCGCCACTCTGGCTGCTTTGCGATTGGCTGCTGCTCTGACTGGATTGGCTCTGCTGGCTGCTCTGGCTGTTGGATTGTGATTGGCTGCTGCTGCCACTCTGGCTGCTGCTTTGACTTCTGCTTTGCTGCTGCTGCTGGCCGGGGGACATGAGCTGTTCACCCTGGGGGTCTCCCTGTTGACCAGGTTGTCCCTGCTGACCCTGGCTTGACTGCTGGCTCTGCTGCCCTTGCTGCCCTTGCTGACCCTGCTGACCCTGGCTTCCTTGCATCCGGCTGTTCCTCTGCTGCCGCATGTTTTGCTGGCTCTGCTGCCCTTGCTGGCCGCTACTTCCCTGCCCTTGCTGGCCTTGCTGGTCACTGCTCGTTTGCTCTTGCTGGCCCTGTTGACTGCCACTTTGGGACCGCTGGCCCTGCTTGCCGCTTTTGCCGTCCTGACCACCTTGCTGTCCGTCCTGCTCGCTGTCACCGCCCACTTGAACACCTTGTTCGGTTGCACCGCTGCGAATTGCGGCCCCCTTGGCCCTCATCGCCTGGGCCATGCCGGGTGAAAGGACCTTTTGTTCGCGATCGGGGACGCCGTCGCCATCCATGTCGTCGTCCTGTGAATTTGGGACTCCATCACCGTCCATGTCGGAATCCTGCGCGTTGGGGATGCCGTCGCCATCAATGTCGTTGTCGCGGTGATTGGGGACGCCGTTGCCGTTGGTGTCCATGGTGCCACCCCGTTCCGTCCCATCCGCGTTCGTCCCGTCCTGGCCCGTGCCACCGGCGCCACGATCCCCCCCGTGCCAGACTTTGCCAGCCTTGGCCATGGCCTCGGCCATGCCCGGCGAAAGGACGGCTTGCTCGGTGTCGATGATACCGTCGCCGTCCATGTCATCGTCCTGCGCGTTGGGAATACCGTCGCCGTCCATGTCATCGTCCTGCGCGTTGGGAATGCCGTCTCCGTCAATGTCGTTGTCGCGGTGGTTGGAAATGCCGTTGCCGTTGGTGTCGACCTGGCCACCCGGCTCCCCGCCCTTGCCTTCAAAGGCTGAGTTGCCGCCGCCCTTGCCATAGACGCCGGAAAAGGTGAACTTCACGATGTCCACGGTGCTGGTGGAAAGCGCGGGTCGTTTCTTGATGACCTCATCCCGCACGGTCTCGAGCTCCCAGCTTTTTTGATTGGCCGCCTCCCGGTCGGGCAGCGGGCCGAACATATAGGTCAGATTTTCGTGGCGATACCGGACATACCAACCTTCATCAGAGATGCCGAGGCCGGTGATGTTGATGCCTGCATACTGTGTCTTATAATCGTCGTAAGACAGGTGCTCCAATTCCGAGATGGCCTCCACGGGATAGATCAAGGTCATGCCCCGCAGCAGGGAGGCGAAGCCGAGCAGCAGGCCGGTGATCAGGGGTTTTCTCACAGCCGGTGGGATGATCACGGGTTAAAGTCCCTTGGGGATGACTTTCCCTTTTTCGACGCCCTTGTTCTGATTGGTGGATCCCGTGCTGCCATTGCCGTTCGGCATGGGGCGGTTGCTACCCTGGGTGCCGCCCGGGGCGGCCTCACGACCGATCACATCCTTGTCGGATTCGGGCAAGGGCTCAATTCGCAGCTCGGCGGATCCGATCTTGCTGACCGAGGGTTTCGACTGTGGGCCTTGCATGGAGTTTTGTGCGGCAGATGCAGCGCTCCCCTGCAAATTAGACGAGGACACGCCCTCAGCTTTGCCGGCCGGTCCCCCGCCACCGGACTTCCCTGATTCGCTCATCGGCTTGCTTTGGTCAAGGGCCCCGCCCACCGCTCCGGCCGAGCCGGATTTTTCCGAACTCGCGCCGCCGCCGCTGGCTCCTTCTTTGCCGGCTGCCGCGGCCGATTCCGCGCCACCACCGCCGCTGGCCGCGCTTGGCGCGCCTGAAGCTCCGCCGGAGGAGGCGGACTTGGGCGGAGTGTCTTGGCTGCCTCCGGGTTGGCCCGGGTTGCCGCCCACTTTGGATTTGTCCTGAGGCTCATTACTCCCCGGCATTTCGAACTCCCCCATCATGCCAGTTTCCGGGCGGTTTTCCTTGTCGAACTTGGTACCGTCAAAAAGATCGGGATCGGGTCCGGCCGACCGGGCCTCTTTGCCTTGTCCAGCCCGCGAAGCAGGGCTGGTCGGGCGAGCAGATGGGTTGGACTGAGCCATCGCGGCTATGGCCAGCAAGGTGAAGAGCAGGCTAAGTCCGGGCTTCATGGGTGATCAGCCGTTGGCCCGCAGGGAACACGCCACGTTCACCACCGGCGGGGTGGAACCGTTGCGGACCTGCAACATGATCACGACATCCTGATAGCCCTTGCGCCGGCTCACCACTTCGTAGTCCCCGGGCAGCATCTTGACCGTCGCAGCGCTGATTTTGCCCAGCATGCGGTAGTTGCTGATCGAAACCCAGCTGTTCCCGTCGGAATGAAAGGTTACTTCGACCGGCTTGCTCTGGACGCTCAGGATTTCCCGCAACTGGTTCACCCGATCGGTCAGTGCCAGGTAGGCAGGCTTCGCTGTCATCGCCTCATTGAAGGAGCGGATGGCGCTTTGGAACTCGGCCTTTTGAACATGCTGCTCGGCCACCTCCACCTGCTTGTTATATTGCATGATCGCCCGGATCATCCGGCCGGTGCGGAAATAACCCTCCTTGGCCTCCTCGTTCTTGGGGTCCAGCTCCATGGTCTGGTTAAATGCGGAACGCGCCTGCTCCCACTCCTGGCGGCCCTCGTAATCGAGGGCCTTGGTCATGGCCAGCTTCACGGCTTCGCGGTGCGCGGTCTCGCGGGTTTCCTTCAGCGCCTTCTTGATCTCAGCCTTGTCGGGATAAACCTTGAGGGCCCTTTCGTAGGCGGCGATGGCTCCGGGCCATTCGTTTTTTGCGCGACAGGCGGTCGCATCCGCCAGTGCGTCGTTGAACTCCGCCTCCTTCTGCAGCCGTTCATTCCGGGCCTTGCCCTGCTGGGCCACGGCGGAGAGGGCATCGAGCTCAAAGGCCTTGGCAAAGGACTCCTTCGCGAGCGCGTGTTCCTTTTTCTCCTCATGTTTGGCCCCTTGCATCAGCAGGGCATGCACCCGGTCGGCCACCTCGGCCCGCTTCAAACCCTTCTGCGCCGTTTCATTCCCGGGGTCTTTTTCCAGCGCGGCCTGGAAGCCGGCGAGGGCCGCTTCCTTGTTGCCGGCGGAGACGGCTTCCAGAGCCTGGCGCAGGCTCTCGTCGACGAAGGTCTTCAGGGCTTGCTGGGCCCGGCCGAGGGCGGCGTAGGACAGGTCATATTGTTTCTTCGCCGTGGCGAACCGGCCGTCCTTAAAAAACTGCTGGCCGATACCGGCATTGGTAAACGCTGTTTCGAATTCCGCCGGTGCGAGCGAGCGGGCGCGGTCGAGCTCTTTCATCCGAACGATGATTTCGTCGTAGGCCTTCTGGGTGACCTGCTTCAATTTCACGTTCTCCGCGAACTCGTCGATTTCTCGGGCGAGGGCCGTGAGCTGCCCATAGGCCCTGGCGTAGTCGTGCGCTTCCATCAGGACGTCACAGCTCAAAAAGGATTTCTCGATCAGGATCAGTTGCTGCAGCTGGCTGGGATGGTCCTGCGGCATGCGGCGGATTTCGGCCAGCGCCTTGGCCACGTTCTCGCGCGCCAGCATCGCCTTGGATTCACTGACGAAGGCTGTGCCGGCGCTTTCGCGCGACGCGACCTCGACCGCGGCCACGGCCGAGGGGCGGAGAAATTGCGGGCCGACCACGGCCCGGATGCCTCGGATCACCAAGCCGGCGACCAGGAGCAGCGCGAAGGTGCCACCGAGGCCCCAAGCGGCGATGCGCAGCACCGTCCATCGTTTCGTCCCTGCGGCTTGTCCGTGTTCGGGGTCCCAATGGATGACCCGGCGTTTCTTTGCCGGGGAAGGGTCCGTTTGCTCACTCATATGCGTAATTAAGGGTTTTTCGCACCCGATCTGCCGGGTGCGCCGGGGAAAGCCTGCACTAAGAACCTGTATGGTACGCATAAATTGTGTCTCGGCAAATCTCAAATGGACCACGCACGGCTTGCCTATCCTGGCCGGTTGACTATCACTTCGTAGAAGAACCGGCCATGCACTCCCTGACGATTCGCAAGGTTGCCCGCATTTCCCCCGGACTGGTTTTCAGCTTATTTTTGCTCCTTGGCTTCGGCTGTTATCAGGTCCCGGTGACCGGCCGGTCCGCGCTCAATACGGTTTCGGATGAAGCGGTTAACAAGATGAGCCGGCAGGCCTTCGAGGAGCTTAAGAAGAGCCATCCGGTCAGCCACAACCGGACCCTGAATGCGCGGGTGCAGCAAGTGGGCGAGCGCCTGGCCAAGGTCGCGTTTTGGGATGTGCCCGATGCCGACTGGGAATTCGTCGTATTTGAGGTGCCAAACCAGATCAATGCCTTTGCCATGGGCGGCGGCAAGGTGGGCGTGTTCACGGGCTTGTTCAAAATCATCCAGAACGACGATCAGCTCGCTGCCGTGCTGGGCCACGAGATCGCTCATGTCGCCGCCAAGCACGTGAACGAGAAGCTGTCCGACGATATGATGGTTCAGGGGGGCGGACTGCTGGTGGGCGGCATCTTGTCCACCACGGGCGCCGCGGCGCTGACCGCCAATACCGTGCTTCAGGCCTATGGCCTGAGCACCGGGCTCTCTTCCGTCAGCTTTGATCGGAAAAAAGAAAAGGAGGCCGATCACATCGGCGTGATGTACATGGCCCGCGCGGGTTACAACCCCGAGGAGGCGGTCCGGGTCATTGAAAATCTGGAATCAGCCACCGCCGGTCTCGCCGGGCCGCCGGCCTTTCTTTCGACGCATCCTTCCCATCCCGAGCGCATCCTGCAGCTCATGGACCTTATGCCCAAGGCGATGGAAGCGTACGAGCACAGCCGTTCCAAGCCTGCCACCATCAGTGCCCGATAACATGTCCACCACCACCTACCATCGATCCCCCACTCGCCTCCTCTCTCTGCTCGGCCTCGCGCTCGCAGCTTTTGTCTCTGGCGTTGTCTGCCCGGCTGATAATGAGACGGCAGTCGCAGCTAAGATACAGCCCCCCGTGCCCACCAAGCGGGTGATGCCCATTCACCCCGCCGAGCTGCTAAAAAAAATGGTCAACGGACAGGCGATTGTTGAATGCGTCGTCACGGAAACCGGGGCCGTGAAGGAAGTGAAGACGTTGTCGGCCACGGAACCCGAGTTCGGCCTGGCGGCTGAGGAGGCCCTATGGCAGTGGGAGTTTCGTCCCGGTGAACAGGCCGGCCGGCCCGTGGCCGTGCGCCTGCAGGTCCCTTTCGATTTCAAGCTGACCCTGGAGCAGATCATCGATATGGCGCTGAAGCGTCACGTTTATCAGGATATCAAGGACCTTATAGTTCCCGCCAAGGAACTGCCCTCCTGGCCACGCCCAGTGCAATTTCTTCTGCCCCGCTATCCCGAAGCCCTCATGGGCAGCGGCAAATACGGCAAGGCCGTGGTCTCACTCGTCATCGACAAAGAGGGCAAGGTGCTGAACCCGACCATTGTGAAGGTTACCTACCCTGAGTTCATCTTGCCGGCCCTCGCCACTGCTGCCCGGTTGGAATTTCCCCCGCAGGTCATGGCCAACGGTGTTCACATCTACGTCTCGATGGACATCGAGTTTGAATTCAAAGCGGAGGACGGAAAACCCCTTTTCAAAGGCAAGGAAAAGCCGAAGCCCACCGCGAAACCAAAAAAGCCGTAGCCGCGATTAGCCGTTGCCCTGTGGATTCTGCTTCGGCTTCTTTCTTGTTTGTCCCGTTACTCGGGCGGTTTTCCCCGTGCTTCGTCCCCTGATTTTCCTTTTCCTGTGCGGCCTGTCGTCCACCTGGGCGCGGCCCGCGGAACCAGCCGCCAGCTGGACGCCGTTCACCTGGAACGGCGAGCCGGCCTGGGCTTCGGTCTCGCAAGGCTGGCGCGCGGTCGTCTCCATCCCACGCGCGCGGCTGATGCATTTCGGGCCCGACGGCGGCGAACTCAACCTGTTGCTCGCCCCGGCGACGCGCACCAACCGCAACCGGCTGGGCGGTCACCGACTTTGGCTCGGGCCCCAGAACTCTTGGGCGAAGAACTGGCCGCCGCCGGACGCTTGGGAATACCGCGAGCCCGCCGTGATCGCCCAGGAAGGCGGCGTTCTCCGCCTGACCATGCCCGCCACGGACGACGGTTGGCCGCAGCTCACTCGCACCTATCATTGGTCCGGCGCCAACCTGGTCTGCGGGGCGGAATTTTCCGGCGGCACCCGGCCAGCACAATTTGTGCAGATTCTTCAAGTCCCCCCGTCGGTGCACGTGGCGGTCGAGTCGCGACCCGAACCGGCTTTCTCGTCCGGCTATGTTCGCCTCGGGCCCTTCGCCGCCCGCTTCGACCAGCCGCCCCAAGTCACCCGCACAGACAATTCCCTCGTGCTGCAACACACGGGCGCAGTGATGAAGCTCGGCTTTCGCCCGCAGCCGCTCACCGGCCGCATCGGCGGTTTCGACCTCCTCGTTAGCCGGGGCGGCCAGACGGGCCGGACGGTTGGCGAACCCGACGAGGGCTTCCACACCCAGGTTTATCTGAGCGAGGCGAATGAGGCCTTTGCCGAGCTGGAGCAGTTGTCGCCGCTGTTCGCCCCCGGCCAGCCCGCGCGTTTCGAGATCGTCCTGACCGGCACGGCGCGGTGATGTAAGGCGGGATCGCTGGGCCCGCCTTCAGGTAACCCAAAAAACAGCCCGGCCAGGCCCAACAGCATGACCGTCCGACGACATAGCCTTCGGTAAGTAATTCGGTGAGCCTGTTCATGCCGGTAAATGCATGGCAGCGGGCCCCCGGAGGGGCAGGTCATGAATTGTGAATGTGTGCTCTTCGCCCCGATCAGCTTAGGCCGGACATAATCTCCGTTGGATTTTCGCCGATTTTCTGCCATGTTGTCTGCATGCCGTGCCCCCGCCCGATCCGCTTATGTCTGTTCGCAGGATGCTTGGGTCTGCTCGCGGGGTGTGCCAATCCCTCTTCCCCCAATGCCATCATGGACCGGATCGATGCCCACCGGGACGAATACGAAGCCTGGCCGTTCTACATCAAAGATGCCGTCATGTCCGGGCAGGTCCTGAAGGGCATGGATGCCACCATGGTTTTGGTGGCCCGGGGCAATCCCGCGGAACGCATTGATCGCGGCAATGGCGACGAGATCTGGGTCTACCATGTGCGAAGCGAAGATCCTTCCTCCTCTGGCGGCGGCTCGATCCTACCCCACGGCACCTCGATTTCTGTCGGGGGTGGCAGCCCGGTTTTCGCGGGTTCGTCCTACCCGGGTTCTTACCCAGGTTCGATGTATCCGGGCTCGACCTATCCGAGCAGCGGAATTGGCGTGGCCCTGCCCCCGATTGTGCTGGGCGGCGGCAGTGGCGGTGGCAACGAATCCACCGAGGACGAGGAGCAGGTGGTGTTTCGCAACGGCCACGTCACGCTCGGCGACAAGGTTAAATAACCGCGTGGCCGGGCGGCGGTGTCAGCCCTTGGTTTCCAAGCGGACTGCCTCCAGCGAAAGGGTGATCTCGCGCAGGAACCCGAGCATTGCCCCGATTAGGGCGAGCAGGGCCAGCGCAAACAGCGCGATGATGACCGAGCCCAATTCCAGGTGAAACAACGCCGCCAGGAACAACACGAGAATTAACACGCTGACCAACAGCACGGTCAGGCCCGCCAGCGTGATGGCCCGGCGCAGGATGCCCGCCCGGCGGTCGATCAGGTTGATCTGCGCCTGCAGCAGGACTAGTTGCGCCGGACCGGGACCCGACATCCTTTCGCGGTGCAATAGGCGGGACCGGTCGATCAACCGTCCCAGCCGGTTGGTGAAGGAGAGCAGCAGCAGGCCAACCCCGGAGATCAAAATCACCGGGCCGGTGGCGAGCTGCAAAACAGGAATGAGCTGGGTGAGCGTGATGTTCATGCGGGGCCGGACCCTAGCAGAAACCTCTTCGCATGTATCGGCGGATTTTGCCGAAATCTGCCGCCGCCTTGCCACGAGGCCCATGACCGCCACACTGACCGGTCATGAACGCTTACCGTCAGGCCCGGGCATTGATCGATGCGGCACATGCCGCCGACCCCAAGCGCACGCCCGATGACCGGCCGGCCGAACTGGTCTATGCCGACCGGATGGAGGCCTGGGTGACACGACTGGTGCCGGACACCTCGCCGCTGTTGTGCCTCGCCGCCCGGGGCCAGCACCTTGAACGTTGGAGCGTGCCGCGCGCAAATTTTCCCGAAGGCAAGGTGGGCTACCTGACGTGGCGCAAATCCCTTTATAAAAAACAGGCGGACCGCGCGCGCGACTTGCTCCAGCAGGCCGGCGTGACCGCCCCCGAGGCTGACGAGGTCGCGACGTGGGTGTCCAAGACCGGGCTGAAAACCAACCCCGGCACGCAGGCGCTGGAGGATGCCGCCTGCCTGGTCTTCCTCGAGAACGAGATCGAGGCCTTCGCCGCGCAGCACGCCGACTACCTGCGGTTGAAGTTCGTGGATATCATCCGCAAGACGTGGAAAAAAATGAGCCCGCGTGGCCAGGAACTGGCGCGGACGATCACCTTGTCGCCCGCCATCGGGGCTCTGGTGACCGAAGCGATCAACGGCAACTGAGGCCGGACTCCGCTTGCCACCGTGGTCGGGACCGGGTCGAATGCGGGCCGGTTGGCTGATCCCGCACACCCTGAATTTTCCCTTCGCTGGCGCTGGCTTCTGTCCGCGGCGGCGCTGGTCGTCTTGTTTCATCTCTCGCCGATCGGCGAAGCGCTGGACCGCGCGTTTTTCGACGCCGCCAGCCGTCAGCCCCTGCGCCCGCCACCCTTGCCGCAGAATTCCGCGCTGGTACTCGTGGACGAGGCGACGATGAGCGCCATGAGTGCACAGGGTGCGCGCTGGCCCTTTCCCCGCATTATTTTCGCCCAGTTGATCGCGGCGCTGCATCTGGCCGGGGCGGAAAAGGTCGTCGTGGATTTCACCTTCTTCGAGGAATCCGATGACATGCAGGACCAGGTGCTGGCCGCGGTCGCCGCCGCCGCACCCTCGGTCGTGCTCGCCCGCACCGCCGCGCGGGCGCCCGTGTTCTGGCCCAGGGATTTTGTCGCCAAGCATCCGCAGTTTTTTCGCACGCCACGCACCGGATTCGTGGAATTTTCCGCGGATGGCGACGGCGTGGCCCGGGGTTATTCGGCACCTGGTTCACTCGCCGCCGCCGCCGTATCCGCCCCGATTCACTCGCCCGGCGGGCTCCTGCGCTGGCAGGGCGGGCTTAACCAAATTGCCGGCAAGGGGGTGCTGGTGCTTTCCGCCGGTCCCTTTATAACCGCCGGCCGGCCCGTCATTGTGCGCCTGACAAACGCCGCGCCCGACCTTGATGTCGCCTCACTCGCCGCGGCGCTGGCCGCTGAGCCGCCCCTCTCCGGAGCCGTCGCCGACTTGGTGCGCGGCAAGGTCGTGTTTGTCGGCGCCAATGCCAGCGGGACTTTCGATGTTAAGCCCATGCCGATCGGCGAGGTCGAGCCAGGCATCCTGTTCCACTGGACGGCGTGGACCAACCTGGTGGCGGGCGGATTCATCACGGCACTGGCCTGGCCGTTCGTTTTCGTCACCGCCATGCTGGTGGGAAACGCGGTGTTTTTTTCGGGCAAAAACCGCTCGTCGCTTGTCGCGCCGGTCACAACCGCGGTCTCGGCCACGGTGGTCTTGCTCGGTGGCGCCTATGCCGCCCTGTCCGCGGGCTGGTTCCTGCCTCCCGCCACCCCGGTGGCGGCGGCGGCACTCGTGCTGCTGGGCGTCGTGGCGGAGAATTTCTGGAATGAACAGCGCCGCAAGCGCGAGATCCAGTCCATGTTCGGCGCCTATGTGGACCCGGGCGTCGTGGCTGAGCTCGTGCGCAACCCGGCTTCCATCCGTCTCGGCGGCGAACGGCGCGAGGCCACGGTGTTTTTCTCCGACCTCGCCGGCTTCACGGACCTGTCGGAAAAATTGCCGCCCGAGCAAATGGTCGAGGTGGTTAATGCCTATCTCGACGAGACCAGCGAGTGCCTGCACCGGCATGGCGCCTACGTGGACAAATACATCGGCGATGCCGTGATGGCCGTGCTCGGTGCGCCGCAAGCCCTGCCCGATCACGCCCTCGCGGCCTGCCGGGCCGCGCTGGAGGCGCGGGCGGCGCTGGTGGGCATCAACGCCCGCTATGCCGAGAAGGTTGGCGTGCGGCTGGAGGTGCGGATCGGTCTCAACACCGGCGAGATGATCGTCGGCAACCTCGGCTCCTCCCGCAAAAAAAACTACACCGTGATGGGCGACGCCGTGAACCTCGCCTCGCGGCTGGAGGGGGCCAACAAGGCCTTCGGCACCGGCATCCTGCTCGGCGAGGAAACCGCCCGGCGCGTGCAGGACCGGATGGCGACCCGCCCCCTGGCCCGGTTGCGCGTGAAGGGCAAACTGCAGGCCATCGAGGTGCATACCCTGCATGGCCCGACCGGAACCCTGCCCGCCGCAGAAAAGGAGTTTGTCGAATCCTACCGCGCCGGCTACGCTGCCTTGGTTGGCCGGCGTTACGCCGAGGCCGTCGCCGCGCTCTCCCGGGCGCTGGCGCTCCAGCCCGGCGACCTCAGCACCCGGCGCTGGCACGCCGAAGCCCTCACCTTCACCCACACTCCGCCCCCACCCGACTGGGAGCCGATCATATCCCTCGATTCAAAATGAAAACCTCCGCCCGTCCCGCGGCCCTCGCGACCGCCCTGCTGTGCGCCACCGCGCTGCTGGCCTTTGAAACCGGTGGCCCCGCCTATACCAAGCGAGTCGAAACCAAACTGCTGGCCGAGCCCAAGCCGCTCGCCGAGGCCGCCGGCAAACTCGCCTTTGGCCGCAAGGTGAAAGTCGAACAGGTCCAAGGCGCCTGGCTGCGTATCAGCGACGGTCCGACCGCCGGCTGGGTTTTTGCCGGCAACCTGTCCGCGACCGCGCCCAACGAGGGCAAGGGCTTGGATGGTCTGCCGGTGGCCGCGAGCGAAACCACCGCGACCGCCGCCGCCCGCCCCCTCACGCCCGCCGCCGTGGAATATGCGGGCCGCCGCAACCTGTCCGACGCGCGCGCCGACCTGGATTGGTTGCTGGAACAGTGCCAGACCATTGCCCCCGAGGACGTCGAGGCTTTCCTGCAGGAAAAGAAAAAGGGGGAATTCCAATGAAACCCCGTTCCTTTCTTTCCTGCGCGGCGGCGGCTTTGGTCGCCACCTCCCTGCTCGCGATCGATTTCGGCGGCCTGAGCAAGGGTCTCGATACCTTCAAAAAGGGCATGGATACCGCCAAGGATGCCAGCAAAGTCGCCAAAGGTGCGGCCGGCATCGGCCCGGAGGAGGAAAAAGTCATTGGAGACTCCGTCGCCCTCGAGGTAGTCGGCACCTACGGCGGCTTGGTCCGCGACGAAGCTGTCGTGCGCCGGGTCAACCTTGTTGGCCGGGCGTTGGCCCGCTATTCCGACCGGCCCGAGTTGGAATGGCGTTTCGCCGTGCTCAATTCGGATCAGATCAACGCCTTTTCCGCGCCGGGCGGCTACGTCTTCATCACGCGCGCCCTCTACGAAAAGGCACCGTCCGACGACCTGCTCGCGGGCATCCTGGCACACGAAATCGGCCACATCACGGGCAAACACGCGTTGAACATCATCCGACGCGAAGAACTGATGGCGGGCGGCGGCAGCCTCCTTGACAAGTACAGCGGAGACTACCGGGAAGCCAAATCCGCGGCGGGCCAGGTTGACGCCCAACTCCAACAGTTCGACGTCGGGGTCGGCAAGATCACCAAACAGCTCCTCGAAAAAGGTTTTGATGCTCCTACCGAGTTCAAGGCCGACCAGACCGGGCACGACCTGGCCAAGCTCACCGGATACGCTCCTGGCGGCTTGCGCGCCGTGCTCACCTCGCTGCAGAAAGCGGGCGGAAAATCGAAGACTGTTTTCTCCACCCACCCGCCGTTGGCGGAGCGGCTGCAAAAACTCCCCGACGAGCCCGCGCCGCCAATCGAAACCGCTGCTGCCGTCGCGGTGGCACAAAAGCCGGCGGGACAGAAACAGGCGCTCACTGAACTCCTGGCCAAATTGTCGTCGGGCTCCCCGGTCGAACTCGCCCGCGTGAACGGCCAGCGGGTCCGGCTGCAGGCCTACAACGGTGCCTCGGCCTGGTCGCGCGCCGACGCCGGGGATTTGCTGCTGCAGGTCGTGCGCGGCAGCGTCATGGTGGAATTCCGCACCGGTCCGGTCGCGCTGGGCACCGGCGAGCTCCTGACGATCCCCCGTGGCACCGAATACCGCACGCTGGCGGATGCGAACGCCGCGGCGATCTTCGTGTCTCCCTGAGCCGGGGGGCGTCTGAAACGCCCGAGAACCGATCTGTTTTTAAACCACTCATGCATCGCCTAACAGCTCTGCTACTTGGTGCGCTGCGCCTGATCGGCTCCGCATGGGGCCTCGAGGGGTCGGCTAATCGCCGACGAGCAAACCAATCATGTTGCCCAGCGGCGATTAGCCGCTCCCCGAAACCAAAACCGGAGCCGATTAAGCGAAGGGGACTTCCAAGCAGAGCCGTTAGGCGATGCATTGGTGGTCAAACCCTCTGGCGGTTTGAAAACTCGCCCCAATCCTGCACCCCATGCAAAAGATAAACCTCGCGGAGAAACTAAGCACCTTCACCGCGCACTGGAGCCCGAAGATCATCGCGGAGCTCAACGGCCAGCACGTCAAGTTGGTCAAGTTCCGCGGGGAGTTCGTGTGGCATCACCACGAGAACGAAGACGAGCTGTTCCTGGTCGTGCGTGGTTCGTTCCGGATGGAGCTTCGTGATCGCGTCGTGGAAATTCATGAGGGCGAGCTGTTCGTCGTGCCACGCGGCGTGGAGCACCGCCCGGTCGCCGACGCGGAGGTCAGCGTGCTGCTGTTCGAGCCCGCCTCGACGGTGAATACCGGCTCGGCCGGCGGCACGCGCACCGTGGCCCGGCCGGACTGGATTTGATTTTACCACAAAATAACCCGCGACCTGAAACCTGTCCCCCACTCAGGAACGTCTCCTCTGTAACCCAACCTCCTTCCCATATGAAAACTTCTCTCCGCCTCCCTGCCCTCGCCATACTCTTGCTCACTTCCTTCGCCCTGATCGCCGCGTCCTCCGCACCGGCGGCCGAGAAGAAGGAGAAAACCAGAAAGGCCACCGGCACCTATTCCACGGGCGAAGGCAAGTCCGGCTCCGTCGAGAGCACCACCACCCGCGAGAAGGGCAAGATGACCCGCGAGACCTCTGCCACCAATCAGGACGGCGAGACCACCACCAGCGAAGCCGAGCGCAGCTGGGACAAGAACACCGGAACTGGCGCCGCCGCCCGCACCACCACCGGACCCGGCGGCAAAACCGCCAAGACCACCAGCACCTCGAAGAAGAACGCGGACGGCACCGTCACCACCGACGGCAGCCGCACCGGGTTCAACGGCAAGACCAGCTCCTTTGAAAGCACCGCGACCAAGACCGAGAATGGCCGCACCTCCACCGGCACCATCACCGGACCGGAGGGCAAAACCGCCACGACCACGGGCTCCGTGACCCACGAGAACGGCGTCACCACCAAGACCCAGACTTTGACCGGCCCGAACGGCAAGACCTCCGAGCGCGAGGTTTCGTCGAAGAAAAATGACGATGGCACCGTCACGCGCACCATCGAATCCACCGGACCGGATGGCAAGACTTCGACCCGCACGGAAACCGTGAAGGTAGAGACGACGCCCTGAGCCGGCGGGAAAAGTTGTTAGTTAAAGTTTCCATACACACCCCGCCCTGACGGGCACCCCTCTGCACAGAGGGGAATTTTCCGTGGCGTGGTTTGGGTCCCTTCTATGAAGAGGGGTGGCGCGCATGCGCCGGGGTGTGTTGTTCAGCGCCTTGCTTTTCAACCGTTGCGCCGGGCCGCGCCGACCGCCACGTTTCCCGCATCGATGGCCCGCCCGCCCCCCAGTCCGCAGAAGCCCTGGCGCTGGATTCCCACCCTCTATTTTGCCCAAGGCCTGCCTAATGTCGCGATGACCAGCCTGGCGGTCGTCATGTTCAAGAACCTGGGCGTCTCGAACCGTGACATCGCATTCTACACCAGCATGCCCTACCTGCCGTGGGTCATCAAACCGCTGTGGTCTCCCCTGGTGGAGTTGGTGGGCAAGAAGCGCGGCTGGATCGTCGGCCTGCAGTTCGTGGTCGGCATCGCCTTCGCCACCGTGGCGCTGACCCTGCCGGCGCCGGATTTTTTCCGCTACGCCCTCGCGGTGCTCTGGCTCATGGCGTTCAGTTCGGCCACGCACGACATCGCGGCGGACGGCTTTTATCTGCTCGCGCTGCCGCCGCACCTGCAGGCGGCGTTCGTCGGGGTGCGCAGCACCTGCTTCCGGCTGTCGATCCTGTTCGGCAAAGGCGGCCTAGTGGCCTTGTCGGGATGGCTGCTGAACCTCACCGGCAGCGCCGCGCAAGCGTGGGGCGGGATCTTCCTGCTGCTCGCCGGCATTTTTCTGCTCGCGGGTATTTATCACCTGCGGGTCCTGCCGCACCTCGCGGCTGATGGCGCGCAGAGGTCGACGCCATCCACGCCGGGGGATTTCTGGCGGGTGTTTGCGACGTTTTTTGCCAAGCCCGGCATCGGGATCGCGGTGACTTTTCTGCTGCTGTACCGGCTGGCCGAGGCGCTGGCGCTGAAACTGGTAGAGCCTTTCCTGCTCGATCCACGGGCTAAGGGCGGACTGGGACTTACCAACGCCCAGCTGGGTTTGAGCTATGGTGGCGTGGGGGTCGCCGCGTTGCTCGCGGGTGGCCTGCTCGGCGGCTGGCTGATTTCGCGCCACGGGCTCCGGCGGATGCTCTGGCCGATGCTGCTCGTCATGCATGTGCCTATCGTGGTTTTTCTCCTGCTGGCAAAATTTCAACCCGAGACCCTCGTTGTCATCAGCGCGGCGCTCGCCGTCGAGCAGTTCGGCTATGGCTTCGGCTTCACGGCCTATATGGTCTACATGATGATGATCGCCGAGGGGGAACACCAAACCGCCCACTATGCAATCTGCACCGGCTTCATGGCGCTCGGCCTCATGCTGCCCGGCATGTTTGCCGGTGATCTGCAGGAGTCCGTGGGTTACGCGGGCTTCTTCGCCTGGGTCTGCGTGGCCACGCTGCCCTCATTTGCGGCCACGGCTCTGCTTAAAGTCGACCCGGCTTTCGGCAAGCGGCTGTAGAAAACTCGCGGGCCCGCCCGGCCCGCGGCCCCCAATCCATTTGTAGTCTATCAAACTACAAATGTCGGAGGCGTGGCGCGATGGTTACTTCAACAGTGCGCGCGCTCCGTCGATGACCTTGTCCCATTGCAACGCCGGACCGGGATCTTGCTTGTTGGTCTGGATGTGAAAATGGCCGAGCACGCCGTGGAATCGCGCCAGCACGTCGTCGGGCAGTTTATTTGGAATGACCTGCCCGCTGCGGTCGCGGGGGTAGTCGCAAGCCAGACGGGGAAATACGCGGCAAAGGGCCGCCGTGAGTTTGCTCAATGCCGCGTATTGTTCCGGCGTGAAGTCGTATTGCTCCAGCACATGTCCTTGCACCACTCCGCGAATCCGCGCATCGCGCGCCGGCCGCGCCTGAAAATTCTTGGTGCGGATCCGCGGGTCGCCCACGCCTTTCGGCACCACCAGTTGCGTGCGGCCCTGGGCGTCCCGCCGATACCACTCGTTGAGCAGCTTGGCGTCGGTCGGCAGATGGGCGCCGACGTTTGCGATCTCGACGCCAATCGAGCGGTCGTTGGCAATCGTGGCATGCAGCGCTTTTTCCTCGAGGTCGAGCGTCTGATAGATGGTACCGTCGAGATCGAGCAGGAAGTGCACGCTGAGCCCGCGCTGGCCCAGCGTGGTGAAACAGCCGCTGCTGACGCCACTGCCGTCGTAGTGGAGAACGAACTGGTCCACCCGTTGCTGGAGCGAGGCCAGGTCGCCATGGCGCAGGGACTGGCCCTGGCCGGTCGCGACCGTGATTTCTCGCACCCCGAAGTTCTTCGTAGCGACGGGTGCAGGCGGGGTCGTGGCGGCGGCGCGCGGCTTGACCGGTCTCTTGGCCGCCGGCTTGACCGGTGGCGGCGGCCGATAGGCGTCGTAGCCACCCGGGTCCATCCACATCACGACTCGGGTTCCTGTGTGAAACCAGCGACCGGCCACGATGATTTCGTCGCCTTGGCGGACAATGGGGACCACGGGCGTGGGTGGGAGGGGTGCCACTGGGCCGGTTTCGTGCGGTACCGGCGGGTTCCGCGGCGGCGCAGGTGGCGGTCGCGTCTGGCAGGCGGCTAAGAAGCTGAACGTAAACAGCAGCAGCCAGGTAGGGCCCGACCTCCGGGCGGGCCGGGTGTGGCGTATCAGTACTCGATTTGAAAAAGCCACGGCTCATTTTCCCGACATAATCCCGCGTTCTTCGCAGCAGACGGTCACAAAGAAGACCGCGCCGCGCCCGGCCCAGGACGGAGGTTTGTGTCCCAAGGGTTTTCGTTCCGGCCCGCCCGGAGGTCGGGCCCTACCCGTTTCACGATCAGGCGAACACCGTTCATTCATCGTGAAACCAAGATCGGGAAGCCATGCTTTCGGAGGGCGCGGTGCAATTCGCGGATATGGGCGTGGTCGCGCGTCTCGACCGTGCAGACGGCGTTGACCGCGGAAACGTCGGGCCCGCTGAAGGCGCGGTCGTGCGCGATGTCCTTGATGCTCGCCCCGCTGGCGGCGATGACCCCCGTCAGTTCGGCGAGACCGCCCGGGCGGTCGCTGATGAGGGCGGTGAAGCGCGTGAGGCGGCCGTCATGCACAAGGCCCTTCTCAATCACGCGGCTGAGGATCGCGGGGTCGATGTTGCCGCCGCAGACCGTGAGCACGACCTTTTTGCCGCGCAGCTCGGGCAGCAGCCCGGCCATGATGGCCGCCAGCGGCGCGGCGGCGGCGCCCTCCACGACGGTCTTCTCGAGCTCCACCATGCGCAGGATGGCGAGGGCGATCCAGTTTTCCGGCACGCGCACGACTCGGTCGACGTGGCGCCGGGCGAGGGCGAAGGCGTTGTCTCCCACCCGCAGCACGGCGAGACCGTCAGCCAACGTGGCCCGGCGCGGAATGGTGACGGGGCGGCCGGCCTTGAGCGCGGCCGTGAAACTGGCGGTCGCCACCGACTCGACGCCAATGATCTTGATCCGCGGGCGCAGCGCCTTCGCCGCGACCGCCACGCCGGCAATCAGGCCGGCCCCGCCCACCGGGCAGACAATCGCGTCAGCGTCGCGCACCTGTTCCAGGATTTCCAGTGCCATCGTGCCTTGCCCGGCGATGATGTCGGGGTTGTCGAAACCATGGAGGTAGGCGAGCCCATCGCTGGCCACCAGTTCGTCGGCGCGGGTGCGCGCCTCGGCAAAATCCCGGCCGGCCACCACCACGCGAGCGCCGAGGCGCCGGCACGTGCTCACTTTGATCAAGGGCGCATAATCAGGCATGACCACCGTCACGGGCACGCCGAGCAGCTGGCCGTGATAGGCGAGCCCGAGCGCGTGATTACCGGCCGAAGCCGCAACCACCCCGAGTTTTTTCTGCCGGGGCGGGAGGCGCAGGAGAGCGTTCCTCGCCCCGCGTTCCTTGAACGAACCCGTGCGCTGCAGGTTGTCCAATTTGCAGAAGATCCGCACCCCGGTCATCTCGGTCAACGGGATGGATTCCGGGCAGGGAGTGACCACCACCCCACTGGCGATGCGCCGGCGGGCGGCACGGATGTCGGCAAGCGTGACACGCATGGTCTTGCTTTAGGCCGGTTCGGGCCGGGCGCGCAACCTTGTTACGAACCCGGCCGGGATAATCGTTGCTGACAGCGGCGCTATTCACCGCAAGCTTCGGGCGTTTTTCCACGTCATGTATCAAGTCACTTTTTCCGAACAGAGCATGCGCGAGCTGAACCGGCTCGACAAGCTGGCGCAGATGGAGGCGATCGATCCCATCAGCAAGATCCGGCCATCGGACCTCTCCAACCCGCGGGAACCGCTCGGCCGCTTCACTCGCGGGAACCGCACGTTCTATCGGCTGCGTTCGGGGGATTTCCGGTTCTATTTTGACGTCAAGGATGACACCCTGCACACGCACTACATCCTGCACAAGGACTCGCTCGAGGACGTGCTTTTCCGGATGAAGTTGCCCGTGTCGGAACAACAGCTTTTCGAGCAGCACTCGAAGTTCTGGAAGTATCTGGACAGCCTGACGAAATAATCGCGCCCATGTCGGATCTTTCGCAACGCGACAATCCCTACAACGTCACCCAGGCGAGTCGGATCTACTTTCTGCCGAACTTGATGACGGCAGGCAACCTCTTGTGCGGCTTTCTGGCCGTCATCCGCTGCATCCAGGCGCGCCTGATCACCGACGGCGGGGACTATGCCGCCTCGCACGCGGCGGGCGACGCCCTGCATGTCTCCAGCGCCCTTTACACGCAGGCGGTGTGGCTGATCCTGGCGGCGGTGGTCTTTGACTCGTTGGACGGGCGGCTGGCGCGGATGGGCGGCCGCACTTCGCTGTTTGGCGCGGAGTTTGATTCCCTCGCCGACGTGGTGTCCTTCGGCGTAGCGCCCGCTTTGATGGTTTTCTTCCTGATCCTGACCCCGCGGGAGGAATACCCGTGGTTTAAGGAGCTGGGCTGGATCATCGCGTTCATCTACCTGCTGTGCGGGGCGGTGCGGTTGGCCCGTTTCAACGTAATCACCAATCCCCTGCTCCACCGCGCTGACGCCGACTCGAGCAAGGATTTCATCGGCATGCCCATCCCGGCGGCCGCGGGCACGGTGGCCACCCTGGTCCTGCTACTGCTTAACCTGGCGGCCAATGCCCGGGAATTGCGCCAGCTGACCATCGCCCTGCCGCTGCTCCTGATCCTGGTCTCGTTTCTGATGGTCAGCACGGTTCGCTATCCCAGCTTCAAGCAGGTAAACTGGGAGACCAAAACCCGTTTCCGGAGTTTTGTCGGGCTGATTATTGTCGGCGTGGTGGTCTGGCGGCTGCGGGAAATCTCTTTTTTCTTCCTTTTCCTGGCCTACATCTCCTACGGCCTTTTCACCCATTACCAGCGCGGAGTCCGGCACGCCCAGATGCGGGCGCTCCGCCGGAAAGTTGTGAAAATGAAGCAGGAAGCTTCCGAATAACTTTCTGGTGTGAACAACCCGCCGGTTATTCTTGGTTGTTCAGGCGGGCCTCACAACTTCGCGCGAATGATTTCCCCAATGAAAACCTCAGGTTACCGGCAAACTCGCAGACCATAATAATACGGATACTTCCTTGTTGAATACCTCTCTAATCATCCTTTGTTAGTTAAAGCCCATAAACGCTTCGCCCGATGAAATTCAAAATCAACCGCGACCACTTCAGCAACGGCCTGGCCCAGGTTCTCAATGTCGTCGGTTCCAAGGCCGCGATGCCTATCCTGAGCAATGTCCTCATCGAGGCGGAAAAGGACTGCATCTCCCTCACGACAACCAACCTTGACCTCGGCATCCGTTGCAAGATCAAGGCGGAGGTCAAGGAGGCGGGTTCCGTAACCCTGCCGGTCAAGCGCCTGGCCACCATCGTGCGGGAGCTGCCCAACGTGGATGTGTCGTTTGATGCGACGGCGAACCATCAGGTCAAGATCGCCTCGGGTGGATCAAACTTTCGGATCATGGGAATCGGCGCCGAGGAATTCCCCAAGCTGCCCGATTCCGGGGAAGACAAGAACTACCACCTCGACCAAGGTGAACTCGCCACGATGCTGGGCAATGTCGCGTACGCTCAGTCGACGGACGAGACCCGCTATATCCTCAACGGCGTCTATTTCAACTTCAAGGAGGGCAAGCTGACCCTCGTGGCCACCGACGGCCGTCGCCTCGCCTTGGTGGGCAAGGATATGACTGTCCCCGCGGCCAGCGCCGGGGCCATCATCCTCCCCGCCAAGACCGTGGCCGAGCTGCTGCGCCTCCTCGGCAAGGGCGAGAAGGTCAAGATCGCCTTCAACGAGCGCCGGGCCGCCTTCCAGATCGACACCGGCAAGGAAGCTGGCGGGCTGACCGATAGCATTTACCTCTTCTCGAAGGTCGTGGAGGGGAACTATCCGAATTACCAACAGGTCATCCCGAAGGAAACCCACCAGCGCATCAAGCTCGAGCGCGAGCTCTTCCTCCAATGCGTGCATCGCGCCGCCTTGGTGACGTCGGAGAAATCCAACTCCGTCAAAATCAAGCTGACCGCCAACCTGCTCGAGATCACCGCCGCCTCACCTGACTTTGGCGAGGCGCACGAATCAATGGCGATTTCCTACAGCGGCCCCGACCTCCAGGTCGCTTTCAACCCGCAGTTTGTCATGGATCCGCTGCGCGCCCTGACCAAGGACGAGGTTTTCTTTGAGCTGAAGGACGAGGTGAGCCCCGGTGTTTTCAAGACGCTGGAGAGCTTCGTTTGCGTGATCATGCCGGTCCGCCTGAGCTGAGATCGCCGCGGGCCGGCCCGCGCCCCACCCCCTATTTATGTCCGCGGCTCTGTCACTGGTTCTCGCCCCGTCGATGGCGCTCCTGTTGCTGCTGCTCTACATCAACCTGCGGCTCGCCTCGCCCCTGCTTGCTATTCCCATCCGCTGGTTGCGCTGGATCCTGTTCGCGCTCTTCGCCGCGCAGGCCAACGAACAACTCGGAATGTTCGACCGGTCGGCATGGGTGGTGGCTGGCGCAGCTTTCCTGCTCTGGTTCCTCATCGAATCGGGCTTCAACTGGCTCAAGGTCAGCGCGATCAGCCTCAGTCCGCTGCCGCTGTTTCCCCGCTATGTAGTCAACAGCAGCGGGGATGAATGGCCGACCCAAAAACGCCTGCTTAAAGTCCGCGACTGGCTGCGGAACAACCGCTTCACCCCGGTGCAGGCGCTCAAGGCCGAGCTGGGTGAAAGCATCTGGCTACGCACCTCGGTCCACCACAATCATGACGAGACCATCCGGTTGCACACCCTCTTTGTCCCCCAGGAAAGCGGCGCAATCACGGTCTGCTTCAGTGTGGCTACCCGGACGGCCGACGGCCGCCGCTACGTCACCGACAACCTTTATATTCCCTTCGGCGGTTTTTATCCGGAGAGCTGGCACGTCGAACGCACGCCTTGGCGCCGTGGGTTGCCCGGTTTGGTGGCGCGGCATCAAGCCCGGCTGGCGCACGCCGGCTCGTCCGCGCTTCCCTGGGACAACACCCCGATCGACGATATCAACCAGCAGCAGCAGCAAATGGAGATGGTCAACACTGAGCTCGGTTATCTCCTCCCTCATGCTGAACGTGAGGAATACGGCAAAATTACCCCCGAGGGCCGGTTTCGCGTGTGGAAGGAAGCCTGGCTGCTCGACTACCTCGGCGTGGCCCAGCGTTACTAAACCAGCTGGCCGGTGCGGCGGGCCAGACCGCCGCCAATCATTTGTGAAAAACCTGCGCCTCCCTAAAAAGGCTCGTGTCGCAAAATCCGTCCGTTAACCCATAGGTCATGTTGCTGCTCGCTGTCACTGCAGTTGAAAAACTCAAGACCCTCCCACCGGACGTGTGGCTGAAGATCGGCATTGGCGTCGCGGTGTTCGTCGCGGCCATTTTCCTTTTCCGAAAGGTAATGAAGATGAACAAGATCATTGGCGGGATCATCGCATTTGTCGTCTGCTCCGTCGTTTTTTTCTCCTGGGTCTATAACCGCAATGAGCCCAAGTTCCTGACCCCCATCGTAGAGAAGATCGCACCCTTCTTCCCGAGCGCCGGGGCTTACAACGCCAAGCAGTCCACCACGCCCAAGTAATAAGGGCTGGCAGGCAGGGTTATTACGCGCCCGCCGCCAAAAACAGGGTCGTCTTTATCCGGCGGAACGCTACAGCTGGCCTTCCTTATGGCCAAACCGCATTCTGACATCGGACTCATCGGCCTCGCCGTGATGGGTCAGAACCTCGCCCTGAATATCGCCGACCACGGCTTCCAGATCTCGGTCTACAACCGCACCACGGAAAAGACCGACAAATTTGTCGCCGAGAATCCGTCCACCCCGGGTGGCGTGGTCGGGACCAAGACCCTGCAGGAATTCGTCGCTTCCCTCGCGCAACCGCGCAAGGCCATCATCCTCGTTCAGGCGGGGAAGCCGACCGATGCGGTCATCGACGGTCTGGCTGCACTCTTCGCGCCGGGAGACATCATCATCGATGGCGGCAACGCTCTCTGGACCGACACGATCCGGCGCGAAAAGGCGCTCAAGGAAAAAGGCCTGCGCTTCATCGGGTCCGGCGTTTCCGGCGGAGAGGAAGGCGCGCGCTTCGGCCCGGCCCTCATGCCCGGCGGCGATCCGGCGGCCTACAAGGAACTCGCTCCCGTTTGGAACGCCGTCGCGGCCAAAGTTGATGCCAAGACGGGCAAACCCCTCACCGGCGCCAGCCCCGGCAAACCCATCGTGGGCGGGGTGCCTTGCGCAACCTACATCGGGGAGAATGGCGCGGGCCACTACGTTAAGATGGTCCACAACGGCATCGAATACGGCGACATGCAGATGATCTGCGAGGCTTACGCGTTGATGCAGGGCTTGCTCGGGCTCAAGGCCGGGGAAATGGGTGCTATCTTCAGCGAGTGGAATGCCGGCGCACTCGACAGCTTCCTCATCGAAATCACGGCGGACATCCTCAAGCAAAAAGACCCGACGAACAACAAGAAGGCCTTCGTCGACATCGTCCTCGATACCGCCGGCCAGAAGGGCACAGGCAAGTGGACCTCGACCAACGCCCTCGATATGGGTGTGCCGGCCCCGACCATCGCCGAGTCCGTTTTCGCCCGCTGCATCTCCGCCATCAAGGAGGAGCGTGTCGCCGCCTCGAAAATCCTCAAGGGCCCGGGCAAGAAATACCGCGGCTCCAAGAAGGCGCTCGTGCAGGCCATCCACGACGCCCTTTACTGCTCGAAGATCTGTTCCTACGCCCAGGGTTTCCAGCTCATGCGCACCGCGCAGAAGGAATACAACTGGACGCTCAACTTCGGCGAGATCGCGCAGATCTGGCGCGGCGGCTGTATCATCCGCGCGGCGTTCCTGCAAAAAATTACCGAGGCCTACGGCCGCAATCCGAACCTCGCGAACCTGCTCCTCGACCCGTATTTCAACAAGACGGTGAAGAAGGCGCAGGAAAACTGGCGCAAGGTCGTCTCGCTCGCCGCCGAATGCGGCGTCGCGGCGCCGACGTTCAGCTCCGCCCTCGCCTACTACGACAGCTACCGTTCGGCCCGCCTCCCGGCCAACCTGCTCCAGGCGCAGCGCGACTACTTCGGCGCCCACACCTACGAGCGCACCGACCGGCCGCGCGGCAAGTTCTTCCACGTGGACTGGCCGGAGCCCGCACGTCCGCAAATCGAAGTCTGATTTGGAACTCATTCTGGGGCCCGGTCTTAAACGGCCGCGCCTTTTTGCTTATGGCCCGCAAGAGGCTGGCTACATTGCGCGCCGACCGAGGCCGAACGCCTTGCAGTGGGTCGCGGTGGCCCTAGCCTCGTCCCGTCATGGAAGCCGTCGTCATCATTATCCCGCCCATCATCGCCCTGCTCATCGGCGCATGGGCGGTGCTGTCGCCGCAATCGGTGGATCCGGTGGCGGAGCAAGCCCGGCTCGATCAGCACATCGCCCGGCTGGAGGAAAGCCTGGCCCGTGCCCGCGCGGACAACTGGGACGAACAGATGATCACTAACCTCCTCGACAAGCTGGCCGCTGCCCGACGCGAGCAAAGTACCCTGCTGGCCGCTTGATACCGGGAGCATCGTTGTAGCGGCGCTCGATGAGCGCCGTTGCTCAAACCCGGCGGTCATCGACCGCCGCTCCAGACCAGCGGTCGGTGGGTGTGACGGTTGACAGATTGGCGCGAGGCGAAGCACCATGGCGCGCTTTCTTGTGAGCGCCGTCCCCCAGCCGAGTCAGAAATCCGCGCGCCCAACCGGCGCCTTCGCCAAGATCTGGTTTTTCCGGGCGTTCACGGCCCTCGTCATTCCGGCGCTTTTGTTATTGTTGCTCGAAGGTGGCCTGCAAGTAGCGGGCTTCGGCCGGCCCACCGGATTTTTCATTCCGGATGACAAGCCCGGTTTCCTCCGGACGAATCCGGACTACGTCAGCCTCTTCCTGCCCGGGAGTTTCGACCTGCGGCAGCTGAACTATCGCGTCGCGGAGAAAAAACCGGCCAACGCGGTGCGGATCGTCGTGCTCGGTGAATCGGCCGCCCAAGGGATCCCGGTGCCGATGTTTGCCTTTGCGCCCCAATTGCGCGCGCAGCTGCGCGCGCGTTATCCTGAAAAAAATATCGAGGTCATCAACACCGGCGTGGTCGCGATCAATTCGCACGTGGTTTATCAGATCGCCCGGGATGTGGCGCGCTATGCGCCGGACCTCTTCGTGGTTTATATGGGCAACAACGAGGTGGTCGGGCCCTATGGCCCCGGATGCTCCTATTTGTCGGACATGCGACCGCTGTGGGCGATTCGTTTGGGTGCCTGGGTGCAATCGACCCGCACCGGGCAGCTGGTCGCTGCCGCCATGGCGAAGGTCGCCCGCCTGAAAAAACCACCGCTGGAATGGGGCGGCATGGCGATGTTTGTGAACAGCGCTGTGCGCGGCGACGATCCCCGGCTGGAGGCAGTCTATCGGAACTTCGAAGCCAACCTGCGCGACATTGTCCGGGTAGCCACCAGGGCCGGCGCCCAAACTCTGCTCTGTACGGTGGTGTCGAACCTGAAGGACAGCCCGCCGTTTCTTTCCCTGCACCGGCCTGATCTCGCCCCGACGGACCTGACCGCATGGCAACATGCTTTTGCCGAGGGCCGGCTCGCGTGGAAACTGGGCGAGACCGCGGCAGCCCGGAGCCATCTGAACGAGGCTTGGCGCGTTGACCCACAACATGCCGACACCGCCTTCATGCTCGGCGACCTCGACCAGCAGGTGGGCGAAACCAACGCCGCCCGCCAGTGGTTTATCGCGGCCCAACGCTGGGATGCGCTCCGCTTTCGGCCGGATCCCAAGCTAAATGAAATCATTCGCGCGGTGGCCCGCGATCAACCTTTTGTCCGTCTGGTGGATTCCGCGCGGCTGCTCGGCTCGGATCCTGCCTCGACCGGAGCGTCCGCCGGACGGGAACTGTTCTTTGAGCACGTGCACTTTGACTGGGAGGGAAACTACCAGCTCGCCCGGCTCATCGCCGAAGGCGCCGGGGCGACGCTGTTCAAAAGCGAGACCGGCCAGCGGCCGTGGCTTGATTCCACCGGGTGCGCGGCCGCCCTCGGTTACACGGCCCAGGCCCGTTTTACCGTCCTGCAACGGACCACCTTGATCACCCAGAACCCGCCATTCACCAACCAGCTCACTTACCCGCAAGATCAGGCCTGGATGGCGCGGGCCCTCGCCCAAGCGGACGCGGAGCACCGCAATCCCGAAGTCATCAAGCGCGCCCAGGTCGCCGTGCAGGCGGCCGTGATCCACGACCCCGACAATCCCGACCTGGTGAAACTGGAGCAGGAAATCGACGATGACCTGGGCGACTTGACTGGAGCCTTGGTACAGGTTCGCCGGGGCCGGGAGCTCCAGCCGTACAATTTCGCGCTCGCCACGGATGAAGCCATCAAGCTCGCGCGGCTGGGTCGCTATGACGAAGCAGAAAGACTCCTGCAGGAAACCGCCCGCACCTGCACGCCGCGAGACTTTGTCAAGATGGGTCCGGCCTTCACCGATTTCTTCGCCCGCACCAAGCGGTTTGAAGAAGGACGGCGGTATTTTGACCAGGCGATCGCCCGGCAACCCGCTGAATCTAGCCTCCTTTTCTCGCGCGGCCGCCTGGCCCAGTTTGCCGGGGACCTGATGGCGGCCGAGCGCGACTATCGTGCGGCCTTGGAGAAGGAACCCGCCAATCAGAATGTCCTGGAAGTACTGGTGGGTCTGTTGATTTCCGGAGGAAAAACCCGCGAGGCCGAACAGCAGTCCCTGATTTCCGCGGATTTTCAGCGCCGGAACCAGGCCAACAACCTCCGGGTTGCGGCCAGCCTTGAGGCGCGGAATGAGCAGGAAGCGGCCCTCAAGTATTATGAGGCAGCGGTGCTCAGTGGGCCCGCGCCCGCGGCTCTCCATCTGAGAATTGCCACCAAGCTCTATGCAGCGCGACGCATGCGCGAAACGCTCGACCATTTGGCGGATGCCTTCCGGCTTTCGATGGACGAGGGAGATCCGGCCATTACCGCGGAGATCAAGCAGCTCATCGACCGGGTGCGGGCGGAAGCCGCCGTCCGCGGGAAGTGACCCGCCGTCCGCCTATTCGGCGAGAAGAAAAGCCAGGGCAAGGTCCACCCGTTCGCGCCAACTGCGCTCCGAATGCGCGGCGCCGGCGAATTTTAACGTCAGCCAGTCACGACCTTCTGTGTAGCCCGCCGCGCGCACGGCCGCGTCCACGCGCCGTTGGTAGGGTTCATACGTGGCGTCGAGCGTCTCGGTGCCGAAGTCGAAATAAAGCCGGTGCATTCCCGGTTTAGGCAGGTGGCGGGCAAACCAATCGATGATCACGCCGTCGCCCAGTGGCCAGTGGATCGAGACTCCAGCGGCGCCTCCGAAGACCTCGGGGTATTCGCAGATCGCATAGGCGGAGATCAAGGCGCCCATGCTCGAACCTATGGTGAAAGTGTGCCCGGGTTCCGGACGGGTGCGGTAAGTGTGGTCGATGAAGGGTTTCAGCTCCGTGACCAGAAACTGCAGGTAGGCGTCTCCTTGCGGCGGGGCGGCCGGCAGTTTGTAGCGCACCATAAAATCCG
Organism: Oleiharenicola sp.; assembly: GCA_025363455.1. Classification (GTDB taxonomy): domain Bacteria; phylum Verrucomicrobiota; class Verrucomicrobiia; order Opitutales; family Opitutaceae; genus Lacunisphaera. The sequence goes on from JANYDW010000065.1 coordinate 111,856, forward strand.
CGAACAACTCCGCTGACACCGCTTTCTGCGGCAGGTATTCGCCGAAACGGGCTTTCGTGTTCCATACGCCGACGATGATGGCGCCGCGCGTCCGACCGCCAGCCATGAGCCGCGCCAGTGCCAGGTCCGCCGACCACGGAACTCCGCCATAGCCCGTCGCCGGGTCGAAGAGATTCTGACCATCGTGCATGTAGACAACCGGGTAGCGTTCGGCGGCGTTCGCATCGTAGCCCGGCGGAAGCCAGACATCGATGCGCCGTGGCGTCACGAACTTTGAGGAGAACGCCGCCTGCGTCTCAATGCGGCCACCAGGCAGCGCGGCGACGGAGGCCGCGGTGACTACCGTGGCCGGCGCGAAGACCGTGCCGGCGCGGTTGCGCACCAAGGCAAGATAATGGCCGGGTGCCGTCGCAATGAGGCTGGAGTCCGTTGCGCCGGGAATCTCGGCGGAATCGCGTACCCATTGGTATTCGAGCGGGCCGGTGCCTTCTGCGGCCACCCGAAGCAGCAACGGTGTTCCGGGCGTTAGCTGGGCGGTTGCGGGTGGGGAGGACAGAATGACGGGCCCGGTGGCACCGGTGATGCCGAAGGGGCCGCCCACCGGGGCGACCTTCACCCCGGAGACCTGCGCGGCGACCGAGCGGCCACGCAGGTCGTCGACGGTGGCGATGAAGGTGAGTTGTTCGCCCGCCGCAAGGTCGGCGGGCGGGGTCCAGAAAACCCGGTACGGCGCCGTGTCATCGGTGCCGATGAGTTCGTATTGACCGGGACGCGAGGCGCGTCGCAGGACAAAGGTGACCTCGGCGAACCCGTCACTCCCGCCAACCTCGGCGCGCAGTTCCTGGCGTGAAGGAAAGGAATGACCGTCCATTTCTCGCCGGTTGAATGTCAAGGTCGCCCCCTCGGCAGGATTGACCAACGCGAGCCGGAGAGGACCGGTCTGGGCTGGGAGCGGAGCCGCCGCGCGCCAGACGGCGAACTGCAATGGGTCGAGTTCGATGGTGACGCGGCCGGTGGCGTCCGCGGTGAGGGTGGCGCTCGAGCCGGCCCCGGTGTGCGAGTCGAAGAGCAGGGTTAAGTGGGCGCCGGCCGGCTGGCTCGTGGGCAGGCTGGCGGCGAGCTTCTCTTGCCGCGAATTGTTCAACGCGACGAGGTATTCGACTTTCTCACCGCGTTCGATACGGGAGAAGGCGAAAAGCCCGGGCTGGCCGCTGTCACGCACCAGCATCCCGCCGGTGCGCAAGGCCGGATGGGCGGCGCGGAGGGCACCGAGCTTCGCGAAGAACAGGTAGAACGGGTGAGTGGGGTCAAACTTGTCGTCCGCGCCAGTGCGCGTGGTGCCAAGCAGCAGGGCATCGCGGAAGGCAGGTGATTTGGACGGAAACATGTCCTCGCGGGCCTGCATGTCGCCACCCCCGTGGCCGATCATGCCCTGTTCGTCGCCATAGTAGAGCACGGGCTGGCCTCGTGAGAGGTAGAGCAGGCCATGGCCAAGCCGGACGAGGGCGGCGAGCAACGCGGGCGAAGCGCCCGGGTTGTCCTGCTGCAGGAAATACGCGAAGCGGCCAGCATCGTGGTTGCCGAGGAAGGTCGTGGTCGAGTGAATGTTGCTGTCGTGGTCGGTATAGAGGTCGTCGCGCAGGATGAGGTCACCGAGGGCGGCGGCGGGACCGCCCTTGGACACAAAGCGCCGGGCGGCGACGAAGAAACCGAAGTCGAGCGTCGTATCCAATGGCATGTGCGTAGAGAATTCGCTGAGCAGGTCGACATCGAGGGTTTCATTGGCGACCTCGCCGAACTGGATGAAGGCCGGTCGGCCGGCGGCGCGGGCCGCGGCCCGGATGGCAGGAGCAAAGGCCTGCCAAAACTCGGCGTTGACGTGCCGCGCCGTGTCGATGCGAAAACCGTCCACGCCGTAGTCTCGCACCCAGGAAGAAAAGAGTTCGATCATGCCCAGTACGACACGCGGATGCTCGGTGAAGAGGTCGTCCAGGCCACTGAAGTCGCCGAGGATGGAGCTTTCGTCACGGAAGGCGGAGTTGCCGCGGTTGTGATACAGCGTGACATCGTTCAGCCAGGCCGGGTTTTTCACGGACTTTTCCGCAGGGGGCACAATCGGCAGGTACGGGAAGCTGCGGTCGGCGGACAATGCGGGTCGCGCCGGGTCGCCGAGGCCGTTATAGGTGAAGCTGTGCTCGGTCAGTGCCGCGCCGGTCGCGGCCTCGCGCAACGGGTGCGTCTTGGTGTCGAGGTAGTCGACGCGGTAGTCTGGATAATGGATGACGTCCGCCGTGTGGTTGACGATGATGTCCATGTAGACCTTCAGACTGCGGGAGTGGGCCTGCTCCACGAACCGGCGGAAATCATCGTTAGTGCCCAGATGCGGGTCGATCTTGAGGAAATCCGTGACCCAGTAGCCGTGGTAGCCGGCGGAGCCGGTCTGCACGGGCTTGTTCTGGAAGGGCGGCGTGACCCACACCGCGGTCACGCCGAGGTTTTTGAGATAGTCCAGTTGCCTGGTCAGACCGGCGAAGTCACCGCCGTGGAAATAGCCGATCCGCGTCGGGTCAAAGCCGTGATCCTCGATTCCGCCGGGAAAACCGCCGGTGTCATTGGCAGTTGAGCCATTGGCAAACCGATCAGTGAGCAGGAAATAGATCGTCTGTCCGGCCCCGGGATGGGTGAAGCGCGGCACGACGACCGGTTCGGTAGAGCGGGCGGACGCCCCCAAGGCGAAAGTGAAGAAGAGGCACAGAATCCGGCGGGAAAGGAAGGACATGGGGTACCCTGAGCATAACAACTCACGGACCGGGTCAAACGGGTCGCCGGGGAAAAGACTTCCATGGGCAGGAAAAAACCTAGATTGACCGGTTAGCGGCCCGGCGCCGGAAAAGCGGAGTGGGCGCTGATAAAACCGCTTTTCCCCTCTGAAAAACACCGGTCAGGACGCCGGCGGCCGCCCCACCGGTTTAGCCTCAGAACCTAAGACTTTTCCCAACCATCGCGGTTTTTTGCGCGGTTTGTAGGTCGCGAAGGGGTTTGGCGGGTCCAGTTTGTTCAACAGAAAACCCCCCACCCCGCGCAAAGACAGGCCCTCCCACCTGCCCATGCGCGGCGTTATTCCAGGGGCTCCTCCACACCAATACACTGATCCCGTCATGCACTCCCCAGATACAACCCATCACACGCGCCGGCTCCTCACCCGAGGACTGGCCGCCGGCTGCCTGCTCACGCAGACGGCTCTCTCTGTGTTCGCCCAGAACACGCCTGCCAGCACTTCCACGGACAAGGATGCACCCGTGGTACTGGAAACCTTCAACGTCTCGGCCGGATTTGCCGGCAGCCTGGCGGCAGCGGCCGAAGCCAAGAAATCCGACAATTCGGTCATCGAGGTGATCATGTCGGAAGACATCGGCAAGCTGCCTGACATCAGCATCGCAGATTCGCTGGCCCGCCTGACCGGTCTGACAACCCAGCGGGTCAACGGGCGCAGCCAAGGTATCAGCATCCGCGGTCTGACCGGGGATTTCAGCACAACGCTCCTCAATGGTCGCGAGCAGGTCTCCAGCAGCCTTAACCGCGGCGTAGAATTCGACAATTATCCCAGCGAGCTGCTCAACGCCGTGGTTGTTCACAAGACGGCGGCGGCGGATCTGACCGGCCAGGGCCTGGCCGGTACCGTTGATCTCCAGACCGTGCAGCCCCTGAGCAAAACCGGCCGCACGGTCGCGGTCAGCGGTTATTACCAGACCACCGCATTCGGCCAGCTCACCCCGGGCGCCAAGAAAGACGGCGAACGTTTCAACGTTTCCTACATCGACCAGTTTGACGGCGGCAAGGTGGGTCTCGCGCTGGGCTATGCCTATTCGAGCACTCCGTGGGAGGGCAAACAGTTCCAAGCCTGGGGCTACCCGACAGATTCAGCCGGCAATTTTGCCCTGGGTGGCACCAAGTCCTATGTCCGCACCAGCAACGTGGATCGCAACGGCGTGATGGGTGTGCTCGAGTTCAAGCCCAGCAGCGAGATTCACAGCACGATTGACGTGTATGCCTCGACCTTGGACGAGAAGCAGCTCCTGCGCGGCCTGGAAATACCGATGGCCTACTGGAGCTCGGCGCAGATTCAACCCGGCTATACCACCTCCGGCGGCCTGATCACCAAGGCCACGCTGACGAACATCCAGCCGGTGGTCCGCAACGACATCGTGACAAAGAAAAATAACGTTTTCGCGATGGGTTGGAATCTCACGATCGGCGATGGCAAGGGCTGGACGACGGTTTTCGACACGGGCTATTCCCGGATCAAGCGCACGGAGCGGAACCTCGAGACCTATTCGGGTCTGGGCTTCAACGGCGGGGCGACGACGCCCGACACCATGACTGTGACGCTCGCGCCGGGGCAGTTGCCGCTCTTCACGCACTCGGTCGATTACTCGAACGCCAGCCTCTTCAAGCTGACCGACCCACAGGGTTGGGGCACGGGTACGCTCCCGGTCACCGGCATGGAAGGCTACCTGAAGTATTTTCAGTCCAAGGACGAACTGGGCCAGTTCAAGCTGCTGACCAAGCACGCCATGCAGAACATCTTCAACAACGTCGAAGTTGGCGTCAGTTACACGGATCGTTTCAAGCGGGACGGTGAACGGCCCACCGGCTGGATCTACAACGCCAACGGCCAGAACACGGCCCCGTTGCCCGCCATCGTCGGTTCGACGGACTTCAGCTTCCTCGGGCTCGGCAAGATCTATGCCTATGATCCGCTCAGCGCTTTCAACGCCGGCGCTTACGTCTTCTATCCTAATCCCAATGGCGACGTCATTGCGAACCGCTGGTCAGTGTCGGAGAAAATTACCCGCCCCTACGTCCAGTTCGACCTCGACACCAAGATGGGCGACGTGCCCGTCAGGGGCAACATCGGCCTGGCGGCCAATCACGTCAAACAGTCCTCGAGCGGTGTTTCCACCAGCGGCGGTGGCGGCAGCCTTGTGCAGACGCCGGTCACTGGCGGTGCGACCTACACCGATTTCGCCCCGAGCGTGAATCTGACGTTCACGGTGGCGGATGACACTTTTGTGAAATTCGCCGTTGCGCGCCAGATTGCCCGGCCGCGCATGTATGACATGCGGGCGGCCCGCACCTTCAGCTACAACGCGGCCAACGCCGCGTCGACCAATCTCAGCTTGAGCCCATGGGGCGGCGACGGCGGCAATCCCCAGCTCAAACCCTGGAAGTCCGACTCCGTCGACCTCACGTTCGACAAGTATTTCAAGGACAACAAGGGCTACTTCTCGGTCGCGGCCTTCCACAAGAAGCTCCTGAACTACATCTATCAGGTGGGCACCGTGGTGGATTTCACGGGCTATCCCATCACCGGCACCACCACCCCGGCCCTCCGCCAGGGCACCGTGTCCGCGCCGGTCAACGGCGATGGCGGCAAGATCCAGGGTCTGGAATTCACCCTCTCGCTCGCCAGCGAGATGATCAGCCCCGACGTGAAGGGCTTCGGGATGGTCTTCGGTGGCGCCTACACCGACAGCAAAATTCAGCCCTGGGGCCCCGGCTCCGGCACCTCGCCAATCTCCGGCCTGTCGAAGAAGGTAGCCAACATCACCTTCTACTATGAACACAAGGGCTTCTCCGCCCGCATCAGCGAATGGTATCGCTCGGACTACCGCGCCTACATCACCAACTTCGGTGCGCCCAACTTCAAGGGCGACGTGACCAACACCGGGTTTGGCACCGCGCTGGCCGAGAAGAACGTCAGCGCCCAGATCGGCTACACCATGCAGTCCGGTTCGCTCAAGGGCCTGTCCTTCTTCCTGCAGGGCTATAACCTCAACGACTCCCCGCTGATTACCTACAACAACGGCGATTCGCGGCAGGTGCAAAACTTCCAACGCTACGGCGCCTCTTACTCGCTCGGCGCCGCCTACAAGTTCTAAGCCCGGACGCGACAGTCAGCGTCCCGCCACGCGGCCACCAGTAATAAACTGGTGGCCGCCTTTTCTCACCCCCGATGCCCCCGCGCATGTTCACTGGTGCCCTGCCCATTGCCGCCGAGCACGCCCACGCCCCTGACTCCCATCGGGTGAAGGAGCTCGCGCCCACCACCTGGCTGACCACCCGCACCGCCAGTGTGCTCGCGCACGTCTCGTCGCTGCCCGGGGCTTATGGCATTGGCAATCTGGGGCCGAGCGCGCGGGCGTTCATTGATTTTCTCGCGGCAGCCGGCGTCCATTACTGGCAGATCTGCCCGATCGGCCCCACGGGTTACGGCGATTCCCCCTACCAGCTGTTTTCCGGCCGGGCGGGCAACCCCTATTTCATCGACCTCGGCGAACTCCGCGAGGCGGGTCTGCTGGACGCCGCCGAGCTCAAGCCCCTGGTGGCCCTGCCGGCCGGCACCGTGGATTATGGACGGCTCTACGAATTGTTCTGGCCGGTGCTGGCCCACGCCTACGACCGGTTTGCGGCGTCCGGGGCCGACCAGATCGGCGGCTTTGGCAGCTTTGGCGAATTCCGGCGCAAGCACGGCGTCTGGCTGGAGCCCTTTGCGGATTTCATGGCGATGAAAGCCCATTTCGGCGGCTGGGCATGGAACGCCTGGCCGGTCGAATTCAACCGCTGGCACGAAAGCCTCCGCGAATCCGCGCCCGCCAGCGTGCGCCGTGAAGCGGACCGCCATGCCTTCTACCAGTACGTGTTCTTCGGCCAGTGGGATCGGCTGCGCCGCCATGCGCGCGAAAAGAAGGTCGGTATCATCGGCGACGTGCCGATCTTTGTCGCTCTCGATAGCGCCGACACCTGGCAGAACCGCGCTGTTTTCCGGCTGGACCCGCACGGTCAGCCCCTGGCGGTCGCCGGGGTGCCGCCGGACTATTTCTCCGCCTATGGCCAGCTCTGGGGCAACCCGCTCTATGACTGGGAGCACTTGGCGCGCACCGGTTATGCGTGGTGGATCGACCGGCTGCGGGCGGCGTTCGAACTCTACGACATCATCCGACTCGACCATTTTCGCGGTTTCGACACGTTCTGGGAAATCCCCGCCGGCGCACCCGACGCCCGCACCGGCCGCTGGCTCAAGGGCCCGGGTTTGGATTTCTTCGACGCCGTTCGGGCCGCCCTGCCGTCCGCGCGAATCATCGCCGAGGATCTCGGCTACATCGGGCCCGAAGTGGTCGAACTGCGCCGCCGGGCCGGACTGCCGGGCATGAAGGTGCTGCAGTTCGCCTACGGGCACGACGCCAACAACATCAACCTGCCGCACTTTTTTCCACCCGACAGCATCGCCTACACCGGGACACACGACAACCTCACGACCAGAGGCTGGCTGGAGGGATTGCCGGCCGACATTGCCGCGATGGTGGACGAATACTATCAGCTGGGCGGCAAGCGCTCGGCTTGGCCCATCATTCGCGCCACGCTCGCCACCACGTCACGGCTGGCGGTCATTCCCATCCAGGACTTGCTCGACCTGCCGGCCGCGGCCACCCTGAACCGACCCGGCACCACCGAGGGGAACTGGCAGTGGCGCTTCACTGCGACGGATCTCGCGAGTCTGGCCGGCGAAAAAACCTCTACCCTGCGTCAGTGGATCACCCTCTACGACCGCCTGAAAGGCCAGCCGATCCGGGAGTACAGCGAACCCCAATAACCCACCCCCGTTGCCCCTGATGAGACAGCCGCCACTTTCCCTGCCCGCCATCTGGAACATGAATTTTGGGTTTCTGGGCATCCAGTTTGGCTGGGGCCTGCAGATGGCCAACATGAGCCCCATCTACAAGTATCTCGGGGCAGCGGACGACCAGATCGCCCGGCTCTGGCTGGCCGCGCCGCTCACGGGTTTTATTGTTCAGCCCATCATCGGCGCGATGAGCGACCGGACCTGGGGTCCGCTCGGCCGGCGTCGCCCCTACTTCCTGGCCGGCGCGCTCCTGAGTTCGGCCGCCCTCCTGTTGATGCCCAACTCCGGCCTGCTCGCCGGCTGGCTGATCCCGCACTGGCCGAAATTCTACATGGCGGCGCTCCTGCTCTGGGTGCTGGACGCCTCGATCAACGTCTCGATGGAACCCTTCCGCGCGTTCGTGGCCGACAAGCTGCCCGAGGAGCAGCGGGGGACGGGCTTCGCGATGCAGAGCTTCTTCATCGGCGTCGGGGCGGTGGTGGCGGGCCTGCTGCCTTACATGCTGCGCCATTGGTTCGGGGTCAGCAGCGAGGCCGACGGGGCCAACGCGCTGCCCACCAATGTGAAGATTTCGTTCTACATCGGGGCGGTCGCCTTCCTGACCGCCGTGCTCTGGACGGTCATTTCCACGCCGGAGAACCCGCCGGAAAACCTGGAGGAGTTTCGCCGCCAGAAAAGCGCAGCCGGCGGCCTCGCGCACCTCCTGAAAGAGATTCCCGACGCCCTCATCCACATGCCCGGTACGATGCGCCGGCTCGCGCTTGTGCAGTTCTTCACCTGGCTCGGGCTCTTCTGCATGTGGCTGCATTTCTCCAATGCCGTGCCCGTGCTCTTCGGCAGCAGCGATCCCGACTCGGACCTCTTCAAGCGGGGGGCGGAGTGGGCCGGCGTCTGCTACGCGGTGAAGGACGGTGTAACCTTCGTCGCTGCCTTCGGACTGATGGCCGCAGCCAGGCATTTTTCGCGGCGACACATTCATGCGCTGTGCCTGACCCTTGGAGGCCTTGGCCTGCTCGCGGTGGGCTTCATCCACGGCGAGGAGCAAAAAAATCTCCTGCTCGGCGCGCTTGCGCTCGGCGGCGTGGCCTGGGCCTCCATCCTCTCCATGCCCTACGCCATCCTGTCGGGCGTCCTGCCGCCCGGCCGCGTCGGCGTCTATATGGGCATCTTCAACTTCTTCATCGTGCTGCCCGAGATCCTCGCCGCGCTATTCTTCGGGCCGGTGGTGAGGGATTTCCTGCACGGCAATCTCGTCCACGCCGTCATGGCCGGCGGCTTCTGTCTGCTGCTCGCGGCGCTGCTCACGCTCCTGTGGGTGCGCGAGGAAAAGGCTGAAGGAGCGAAAAGCTGAAGGTCTGAATTTTCATCAACCGCCATGCACTTCCGCACCAGTCGGGGATTTCAGCTTTTCAGCCCTTCAGTCTTTCAGCCTTTGGGCACAGCACTGCTGCTCGCCTTGGCACCGCTGGTTTTCGCCGCGCCCGCCCCCGAGCGCGAAAAACCCATCCCCAGCGCCCAGTTCTCCGCCGTCGGCGTGCCGGAGTGGGCGCGCGGCAGCACGATCTACGAGATCAACGTCCGGCAGTTCTCAGCCTCAGGCAAATTCTCCGCAGTTACCACCGCCCTCCCGCGCCTCAAGGCACTCGGGGTCGACATCCTCTGGCTCATGCCGATCCACCCCATTGGTGAGCTGAACCGCAAGGGCTCCCTCGGCAGCTACTACGCCGCGAAGGACTACCTCGCGGTCAACCCCGAGTTTGGCACCGAGCAGGACCTCCGCGATCTTGTCACCGCCGCCCACGCCCAGGGCCAGCGCGTCATCCTCGACTGGGTGCCGAACCACGTCTCGCCCGACAACGCGCTGACCAAGACGCACCCGGAGTTTTTCTGGCGCGACGAGAAGGGGAACCTCACGCCGCCGCACGGCACGGACTGGACCGATGTCGTGCAGTTCGATTTCAATGCGCCCGGCCTGCGCGACTACCAGTCGAACGTCCTGCTTCATTGGGTGAAGAACTTCGGCATCGACGGCTTCCGTTGCGACGTCGCCTGGGGCTTGCCGACACCTTTCTGGAACGAGGTGACGCAGCGGGTGCGCGCCGTGAAGCCCGACGCCCTGTTCCTCGCCGAGGCGGAATTGCCGCAACAGCAGGTGGCCGCCTTCAACCTTTCCTATGGTTTCGACCTGCACCACGCGATGAACGAGATTGCGCAGGGCAAACGGTCCGCCTCGGGCCTCGACGAGGCCTATGCGAAGATCCGCGCCAGTTTCCCGCGCGGCGGGGCCCTCATGGTCTTCACCAGCAGCCACGACGAGAACAGCTGGGCGGGCACGGAATTCGACCGGATGGGCGCCGGCTACGCGCCCTTCGCGGTGCTGACCTTCCTCCTCGATGGCGTGCCGATGATCTACAACGGCCAGGAGGTGGGCCTTGACCGCCGCCTCGAGTTCTTCGAGCGCGACCCGATCATCTGGCCGAAGGAAACGCACCCGACGACGAAGCTCTACCAGGTGATGACGGCCCTGCGCCACGCGCATCCCGCGTTGCGTACCGGTGCGCCGATGCGCTGCCTCGACACAACGGACAATGCGACGTTCTACGTCATCGAGCGCACATCCGGGGACCGGAAAGTCATCGGCATTTTCAATCTCACCGCCAAGGACACCACCGCCAGCCTCTACGACCCGGCGCTCGCCGGCTCGTGGCGCGATGCCTTCACGGGCGAGACGGTCACGTTGGGCGCTCTCGTACCGCTGGACATGAAAGGCTGGCGCTACCGCGTACTGGTTAAGTAGGGGCTGTTCAATGTAGGGCGCACACAAGGTGCGCCCCTACAACACCCGCAGATTTCTAAAGGGCGGGATCGCTGATCCCGCTTCACTCACTTCACCACCGGCGCTTCCTGCTTCGCAGCGGGCACACCGTGCGTGTAGTCGAGGTGGTCGAAGTAGACCGTCTTCGGCTGCGGCTCCTGCTGCTTCCGCTGCTCCTCCAAGTGGAGGCGGTATTCCTGCGGGGTCACGCCCTTGTGCTGCTTGAACACCCGGGCGAAATACGCCGGGTCGGCGAAGCCGCTGGCGTAGGCGATCTCCGCCACCGTGAGCGTGGCGGTCTCCAGCGCCAGGATCGCGCCCTCGATGCGGATGCGCTGGACGTAGTGCGTCAACCGCTCCTTGGTCTCGATATGGAATAGGTGGGAGAGGTAGTCGGCCGAGCAGCCCAGCTGCTCCGCGATATGCTGGACGCCGAGCTCCGGGTTGGCGAACTGCTCGCGGACGAGACATTTCGCCTGGAAGACCTTGCCGATGTCGCTATTGAGCTGCCCCGTGCCCGTCTCGACGATGTTGCGGAACAGGCCGAGCAGCGCGAGGAGCAGGCCCTTGAGCACGCTGTCGCGCGCCGGCCCCTGCATGTTATGGGTCAGCGCGGCGGTGTTGGCGAGGGTGAGATAAACGTCGAGGTTGGGTGCGTCGAAAAACTCGATGACCTCGATGTCCGGCTTGCCGGGCCGGGCTTCGTGCGCGAAGTGCAGGCTCAGCGTGTTGTTGTAGAAGCCCGCCACGAGGTTCCGGAAGGGATGGTCCAGGCCGGGATGCACCACCTCGCCATGCGGCACGCCGGCCGGAATGATGCACATCTCGTCAGGCCCGAGCCGGAAGCCCTTGTGCGGGAAACTGAAGTCCGTCCAACCCTGCAGTCCGAGAAAGATCTCCGGCCGGTAATGATAGTGCATGCCGCGGCGGTTCTGCACTGGCTTAACCTCGTGGGGCACGCGCAGAGTAAGGCGATTGCGCTCCGCGAGTTTTAGCGCTTGGTCGAGGGCCGCGCGCATCTCCGCGCGGTTGTGCGCGCTCATGGCACGGGCGGTAAAAATGGCGTGGGGTACGCCGGGAGCAGACATGGGGGGTGGCCAGCGGACCGGCCCGGGTCGCGGCTGGGTTAGGGTTGCCGACAACCTATGGTCCCAAAACAGGGAAACTCAAACGGGAAAAGCGGTCTCGGTTCATCTATGAACAGGCTTTGACGGCGTCTCACGGCGGACTAGGTTAACGGTTCCATGAGCCATGCCGGAACCGTTTCCTTCACCCCCGCCGAGCTCGAGGCCGAGACGGAGCGGCTCTTCCGCGTGCTCCTGCATGTGGATTGCACCCCGGGTAAGTCATGGAACTACGAGGCCTGTCGCGGCTTCGCTCCGCTCACCCTTGAGATCAACCGGCTGAAAAAGGAGAAGGACGCCGTCATCCTCACCCACTCTTACGTCGAGCCTGAGATCGTCTATGGCGTCGGCGACTTCAAGGGCGATTCCTACTTCCTCAGCCTCATGGCGCGTGAGTCGAAGGCCAAGGTCATCGTCTTCGCCGGCGTCGTCTTCATGGCCGAGACGGCCAAGATCCTCTCGCCCGACGCCACCGTCATCGTGCCCGACCGCGGCTCGGGTTGCTCGCTGGCCGATTCCCTGACTGGTGACCAGCTGCGGAAACTCAAGGCCGCCTACCCTGACGCTGCCGTGGTCTGCTACATCAACTCCACGGCCGACGTGAAAGCCGAATCCGACGTCTGCGTCACCTCGGGCAATGTCTACGACATCATCGCCGCCCTGCCTCAGCCGCGCATCCTCTTCGTGCCGGACCGCCTGATGGGCGAGAACGTCCGCACCGAGCTCAAGCGTCGCGGCGTGGCCAAGGAGATCATTACCTCGGACGGCACTTGCATTGTACACGACGTGTTTGATGCCGCCGCCGTCGCCGACGCGCGCGCGCGGTTCCCGGGCCTCAAGGTCGTAGCGCACCCCGAATGCACGCCGGAGGTGGCCGCCGCGGCCGATTTCGTCGGCAGCACGGGCGCAATGATGAAATACGTCAAGACGACCAGCGCACCCTATTACCTGATGCTGACCGAGTGCGGCCTTGTCGGGCGCTTGCAGGTCGAGACGCCGGAGAAACACTTCATCGGCGGCTGCCGGCTCTGTCCTTACATGAAGCTCAATTCATTGGAGAAGGTCCGCGATGCGCTCGCCGCCCCGCGTCCCGACCAGATCGTCACGCTCGACGAGGAGATCCGCCGCCGCGCCGCCCGCTGCATCGACCGGATGTTCGAGCTCGCGCCGGCGATCAAAGGCTGAAGGACTGAAGAGCTGAAAGGCTGAAAGGCTGAACAACTCCTCGCCACTCCGAAGCAAGCAATCGTACCCAGCGCCAACTTCAGCCATTCAGCTTTTCCGTCTTTCAGTCCTTCCCTTCCCATGCTCACCGTCCGTACCGAACACCTGATCAACCTCGCGTTGGAGGAAGACACCGGGCTCGGGGACATCACGAGCCGCGCCATTTTCCCGTCGTCGCACCGCAGCCGGGCGATCATCGACGCCAAGCAGGACCTGGTTGTGTGCGGTCTGGAAATCGCCGCCCGGGTTTTCTGCCAGGCCGATCCGGCCATCAAGGTCCGGTTGCTTGCCCGCGATGGCGATCGCGTGAAGAAAGGCGCGAAGGTTCTCCGCCTCGCGGGGCCAACCGCCTCCATCCTGACGGCCGAGCGCACCGCGCTCAATTTTCTCCAGCGGCTTTCCGGCATCGCCACGCAGGCCCGGCGCTATGCCGATGCGGTAAAGGGCACCGGCGTACGCATCGTCGACACGCGCAAGACCACACCCGGCTGGCGGGCCCTCGAGAAATACGCTGTACGCACCGGCGGTTGTTTCAACCATCGCAGCTCGCTGGGCGAGCAGGTGCTCATCAAGGACAATCACATCGCCGCGGCCGGATCGCTCACCCGGGCCGTGAAGCTCTGCCGCACCGCCGCGCCGCACGGCTCCAAGATCGAGGTCGAGGCCAAGACTCCCGCCGAGGTGCAGGAAGCCTGCCGGGCCGGGGCCGATATCATTCTCCTCGATAACATGACCCCGGCCCAAGTCCGCGCAGCGGTGAAACTCATCGCCGGCCGGGCGCAGGTGGAAGTTTCTGGCGGGGTGAAATTCGAGACGCTCCGCAGCTATGCGCTGCCCGGCGTGAACCTCATCAGCATCGGCGCCCTGACCCACTCGGTCGCGGCCGCGGACTTGAGCTTGGATTTGAAACCAGGCAGAAAGGTAGGGCGGGACCGCTGGGCCCGCCGCGAATAGTGAAACGGCGCGCCCAGCGGTCGCGCCCTACCCACAACCCCAATTCCGATGAAAACCATCCACACCGACTGCCTCGTGCTCGGCGCCGGTCTCGCCGGTTCGGCCTATGCCCTGCAAATGGCCCGTGCCGGACGAAAGGTGGAGCTGCTTTCGCTGGGTGAACCGCTGCGGGCGAATAGTGATTGGGCGCAGGGCGGCATCATCTACGACACGTCGCCCGATCCCGCGAAACTGACCAACGACATCATGGAGGCCAGCGACGGCACGGCCAACCCGGCGGCGATTGCCCAGCTCGTGGCTGATGGCCCTGGCGCCGTGAAGGAACTGCTCCTGGATGAATTGCACATCGGCTTTGACCGTGAGGCGTCGGGCGAACTCCAGCTGGCCCGCGAGGGCGGACATCATGAGCGCCGCATCATCCACACGAAGGACGCGACCGGACACTCCATCCTGACCGCGGTCGCCGCCAAGGTGGACGCCACCCCTGGGATCACCCGCCGGAGCGGCTGCGTCGCAGTGGACCTGCTGACGCTGTCGCACAGCTCCACCGAGCCGCAAGATCGCTACGAGCCGTTGACCTGCTTCGGCTGCTACGCGCTCGAGGCCGCGACGGGCGAGATCTTCGCTATCGTCGCCCGGAAAACCATCCTGGCCACGGGCGGGTTGGGCGGAATATTCCAGCACACGACCAATCAGCCCGGCAGTGTCGGCCATGGCGTGGCGATGGCTTACCGCGTCGGCGCCCGCCTGATCGATCTCGAATACGTCCAGTTTCACCCCACGGTATTTTTTAAGAAAGGTTCGCCGCCGTTCCTCATCACCGAGGCTCTTCGCGGCGAGGGCGCGGTGCTGGTGGACGCGCGCGGCCAGCACTTCATGGATGGCGTCCATCCCCTCGCCTCGCTTGCGCCGCGCGATGTCGTATCCCGTGCGGTCCAGCACCACCTGGCGGAGACGGGCGACGGCTGCGCCTACCTCGATCTCTCCGCGCTCAAAGCGGAGTTCATCCGCGAGCGGTTCCCGGGAATTTATGAGCGCTGTCTGGCCAATGGCGTGGACATCACCCGCGAACCGATCCCGGTCGTGCCGGCGGCGCATTTTTCCTGCGGTGGCGTGCACACGGATCTGGCCGGCCGCACGAATGTCCGGAATCTCAACGCCATCGGCGAAACGGCCTGCACCGGCTTGCATGGAGCCAACCGCCTCGCCAGCACCTCCCTGCTGGAATGCCTCGTCGGCGCCAAAGCCACCGCCCGGGCCGATCTGGCGGAATTCGCAGCCGGCAGTGACCGCGGGCCCGCTCCGCGCGAATGGCTCAGCCCGGCCAAGATCCCTGATCCGCTGCTGATCCGGCAGGATTTGCAGCAGATCCGCCAGACCATGTGGAACTACGCGGGTATTATCCGCTCGCCACGCCGGCTGGCCCGGGCCCGACGCATTTTGTTGGAACTCCGCGAGGACATTCAGGCGTTCTACCGCGACTGCCGTCCGACTCGCGAGCTTATCGAGCTGCGCAATGCCGTCCAGACCGCGCTGCTCGTCGTCCACGCCGCCTCCCTGAACACCGTCAGCAAGGGTTGCCATTTTGTGGCGACGGAGAATGAATAAAACCCGCCATTACGGCGTCTCACCGGCATGAAACACCCGCTTTCCCTCGGCCTCGCTTCCCTGTTGCTGGTTACGGCTTCGCTGGCCGACCACCGCGATGACGACCGCCGGCGCGAGGTCGGTCGTGTCATCCTTTTCGAGCACGCCGGCTTCCGCGGGGGCGCTCTCGTTCTCTACGCCGGCGAATCCATTGAGAACATGTCGGGCGCGACTTTTGACAACGGGTCGAAGCTGAACGACAGCATCTCTTCCATCCGGATCGAGGGTGACGTCGAGGTGTTCGCTTATGAAAATTCCCGCTATCGGGGGGATGCGCTGCGAATGACGGAAAGCGCCCGTGACCTCACCGGCCGTCCCGTCGCCGGCGGTCTTTCGGTCAATTGGAACGACCGCATTTCCTCGATCAAGGTCGAGCGGCTGCGAGGTCGCGATGACCGGGGTCCTGGCCGGCCCGACTACAATCGCCCTGGCGATGATCGTCTGCGCGGCGACCCGGAAAAAATCATCCGGGACTCGTTCAAAGATCTTCTCGGCCGCGATCCGGATACAGGCGAGTTGCGCGACTTCCGCAGCCGGATGAAGGACCAAGGCTGGACCGAGCGCATGCTGCGCGACCACCTGCGCACCGAGGAACATTATCGGAATGAAGCCGCGGAGCTCATCGTCCGTCGCGCCTACCGCGAGGTTCTCGGCCGTGAGGTCGATCCCAGCGGCCTGAAGCATTACAGCTGGGAAGTACGCGAGAAGGGCTGGACGGAAAGCGATGTGCGCGACGACTTGCGCAAGAGCGCCGAGTTTCGCAACAAGCCGAGGAACTGAGGAGATCGAACAGGTTGAGCCCGTTTGGTCGAAATGTAGGAGCCTGCTTGCAGGCGATTCGACAGTTGGTCCCGCGGCGAGCGTTTAGAATCGCCTGCAAGCAGGCTCCTACAAAACGAAAGAATATCGGGGCATTACTTCCCGACCGGGACGAGCGACGTAGCAGAGGTGGCAGGCCGGGATGGCGCTGGTCGGAAGGAAGTAAACATCCGCCCCATGCCTTGGTTCCGATAAGCTTCCGCCACCTCCGGGCCCACCAGCGCCTCCAGTTTCGTGTTGTAGGAAGCGACCGTGTTTCGCATGGCCTCGGCCTGGTCCGGCGTCATCTGGCCACCGCGCGACGTCTGGGCCATCATCTGGCCCTGTAGCTCCACCTGGAGTTGATAAACCTGATACTTCGCCGCGGGTGTAACGGTGGAAAATTTATTCAAGGCTTGGGCGGTGTTCGCATAAAAACTATCAGCACCTTCCACATAAGGGTAGAAACGCTCGTCCCCGAGCACGGCTTTAGCCTCCTCGTTCAAGGCCATCTGTGCCGTCACCCGCTGCAGATAGGCGGCCTGGTCCATGGTGGAGCGCATGGGATTGGCGGCTTCGAAGGCCTTCTGCGCCTGATAGAGGCGGGCGTATTCGGCCTCCGTGATTTCGACGTTGCGGAGGTTGTTGAACAGCTTCTGGGCGGCGGTGGAGTTCCGCATCTCAAATTGAGCGAGTTCCTCCGGGGTGAGCACGCCGGCCAGATCGGTGAGCTTCTCCTGCTCCATGAGCTGTTGGCTCTGCATCATGGTGTCCATGCTGGTCATGGCATTGCCCCGGCGCTTGGCCCAGGACTCTGCCGACATCTCCTGATAGTCGCGTTCGATCTTGGCGATGGCGTCGATCTTGTCTGCGGACATAGCCCCGTACCGCCGCTCGCGGGCATCCGCGTCCAGCAGGGCCGAGGGCCGGGCGTCCGGGCCCAGCAGTGTCTCGAACAAGGCCCGGCGTTCGTTGTTGAGCGCCGTCTGTGCGGCCAGGGTCTCGGGGGTAGGCACGGCACGTTTCCAGAAAGGCTGCCCGGCGTTGGGCTGACGCGAGGCGAAACGCTCGTTTAGCAGCTGATTGATGACGGCCCGGATGATGGACGCGGGATATCCCGCCGCGCGCAGGCCGGCGACCACACGGTGGAGTTCTTGATCGCTGCTGGCGCCGTGCCAGGCCATGGAGGCGACCGCGGTGGCATTGGCGGCCCCGCCCGATGGGTTGTTCGCGGCGGACGATGGCGGCTGACCGGGGACGGCAGTCGACGCCGCGCCAGCGCCAACCGGGGCCATGGCAGAGTTGGTGGCGGGTGAAGCGGAGCGCCGGGAGGATACAATCAGCGCGACGTTCGCGACCAGTGAGGCCGCGAGCAGCACAAACAGGAGTGGTTTCATGTTCAGGGTAGACTTTGTTTGGCCCGTCCCAGCCACCCAAGCGGAAGAGCCGCGACCTGTCGAGCCAGCGTCGACGGAGGGCCAAGGGTAGGTCTTGTAGGGGCGGCGCTTGTCGCCGCCCGCGGGCGCCGTCAAGCGGCGCCCCTACACTCGAGACGGGAATAATGGTTTTCCGATGGCCGCTAAACCAGCCGCACCACCACCGTCTCGCCGACTTGCGGGGCTTGAAAGGCGGAGTCGGCCACGGCGTGTGTTTTTCGAGCGGCAGCCAGGTCGTGCACCGGGGCATCGATGCCCTCGTCGGTGAGGCGGAACGTGCCATGATGCATGGCGAGGCTTTGTCTGGACCCTACCGCGAGATGGGCGCGCACGGCTTCGCCGGGGTTCATGTGGACCGGCGCCATGAACCAGCGCGGCTCGTAGGCCCCGATGGGCAGCAATGCGAGCGCCGGCGCGCCGAGGCGGGACCGAACCTCGGCGAAATGCGAGCCCCAGCCGGTGTCGCCGGCAAACCAGACCGAGCCCGCAGAAGTTTTGATCCAGAACCCGCCCCACAGGGTGAGGCACCGGTCCCACGGCGAACGCGAGCTCCAGTGTTGGGCCGGGGTGCAGATGATTTCCACGCCAGTCGCGGCATAATGCGACTGCCACCAGTCCAGCTCGATCGCGCCGGGCACACCGCGGGTCTCCAGCCACGCCTTCAATCCCAAGGGTGCGACGATGAGCGGACGGCGATGTTGGACCAGCCACCGCAGGGCGGTCAGGTCGAGGTGATCGTAGTGATTGTGGCTGAGCAGCACGATATCGATGCGCGGCAACTCACCCAGGCGCAGCGCCGGGGGACGCGTGCGCTTTGGACCCAGCAGGCCGAAGGGTCCGGCGCGCGAGACGAAGACGGGATCGGTCAGCACCGTCATCTCTGCAAATTGCAGGAGATACGTCGCGTGGCCGATGAGGGTGGCCGCCACCTGGCTGGCGGGCACATGGTCGGGCAAAATCACCTCAGCCGGGTCGGGCACGGACTTGGGCCAAGGAGTCGCGGAGCCGCGCGCCTGCTGCCACCACCACTTCGGCAGGTCCCAAAACGAGCGGGCGGACGGGCCGTGCGGGTTGAAAAACCGCGTGCCGTCGCAGTGGTCGCTGATCGGAAAGCGGGACATCGTGGTTGAGGTGGAGGGCCCGCGTTCTGCGGGCCGGCTCGCAGGGACGCGAGCCCTCCAGAAAAAGGATCTACCCTTGCAGCTTCCTCTGCGCCTGCGCCCAGTAGTCGAGCAGCGCGCGGAAATCCTGTTCCTTGCTGCTGCTGTGAATGACGTAGTCGTAGCTGTTGCGTTCGGCGATCTCGTGCTCGGCGCTTTGCATCCGCCGGGCCAGTTCCTCGGGGCTGACCGGCCCGCGGCCCTGCAGGCGCTCGCGCAGAACCTCCATCGAGTCGGGGGCGACGAACATCGTCACGAGCCGACCCTTAAGCCTCGGTTCGGTTTGCGCAGCCGTGCGGATGCTGCGCACGCCCTGTACGTCGATGTTCATCACCAGGCTTGAGTGCGGCAGCCGGTCGAGGACGGCGGACTTCAGCGTGCCATAGCGGTGGCGCAGGTGGACCCAGGCCCACTCGAGAAATTCGCCCGCCACGAGTTTCCGGTCGAACTCTGCATCGGAAAGAAAGTGATAATCGCGGCCGTCGACCTCGTTGGGCCGGGCCGGGCGGGTGGTGGCGGTGATAACCCGCTCAAAGCCCGGCACGTCGCGTACCAGCCGGTCGCACAACGTGCTTTTTCCGACGCCGGCCGGGCCGGCGAGGATGAGCAAGGCGGTCGGTGGCGCAGCCATCACTCAGTAGGTAAAGGCGGCCGCCGAGGTGGCGAGCCCGTAAGCCAGCAGGATCGCGCCCAACAACCGCGGTCGGCCGGGGGCGTGAAACAGCCGGTCGAAAAAGTCGCGCAGCCGGAAGGGATATGCCGCCAGATACAACGCCGCGGTCAGGCCCACATAGACGGCGGTCACCATCAGGAGGCGCTGGGGATGGGTCCATTCCATGTACGCGGCATAGAGCAGCGGCTCGGCGGCGAGCAGCATCAGGATGCACAAGCCGCGGACGGCCAGAAAATCCGGCGTATAGATGAAGGCCAGCACCGCGAGCACGCCGAAGCCGAGCATCAGGTACGTGGGGGTCTTGAAAAAGATCAGGTCCGACTCACCGGTGTGCGACAACCGCCACAGGAACCACGCGGCGCCGCCGCCAAAGCATAGCCAAGTGGCAGCTTGGGACCGCGGCAGGGCCTTGGCCCGGGCCGCGACCGGCGCGCCGTTCCAGCACAGGAGCCCGCCCAGCAGGACGAGAAACAGGCCGGGCAGAAGGGTGGCGAGGAAAAGAGTCATGGTTAAAATCGTTCTCTTTCTCCTACTCGTTCTCCTTCTCCACAAGCCCAGAACCATAGGGCGCCGGATCTTCCTGCACATTGCCGCCAAATCGGGCGATGAGCCCGGCAACCAGGGAGACAACGCTCAGCAAGATTGTCTTACCATCAAGAATATCAGCGGCCTGTAGCTTTTGGCGCGCGACCAACACATCGAGACATGCGGCGGACTCTAGGGCGGAACCACGCGCGATATCTAGATAGCGGCATCGGTCAGGGTGGGAACGCTTGCCGTTACCCTCGGCGATATTGAGGGCGATGCTAGTGCTGGCTCGATCAAGTTGATCTCTCGCCGAGAGCTTGGCGGGCAGTTTCTCGATGACCGGTTCGACCCAGGAGGCAAAACGCAAAGCCTCCTGATAGGCGCGAAGCTTCTCATGATCGAACATTGGGACATTCATGGGGAGAGAACGATTAGGAGTACGAGAAAGAGAACGATTAGTGGGCCACTCCGGCCAGAGCGAGCTGGCCATATAGCACGGCGGTGGAGGCGCGCTCGATCCGCACCGGGACCAACTCGCCGATGAGGCGCTCGTTCGCCGCGAAGTGCACGATGCGGTTGCCGCGCGTGCGGCCCATGTAGCCCAGGCCCTTTTTGTCCGGGCCCTCCACCAGCACCTCCTGCGTGGTGCCGAGCAGCGTTGCGTTGCGGCGATCGGAATTGGCCGCGAGGAGGGCGAGCAGCACCTGGTTGCGGGCCTCCTTCACTTCGTCGGACGCTTGTGCCGCCATCGTCGCGGCGGGCGTGCCGGTGCGGATGGAATACTTGAAAATGTAGGCCATGTCGTAGTTGCAGGCCTCGAACAACTCGCGGGTCTGCGCGAAGTCCTCCTCCGTCTCGCCGGGGAAGCCCACGATGATGTCGGTCGAGAAATACATGTCCGGCCGCACGCGGCGAAGATCGTCGACGATCTGCCGGTAGCGGTCGCGCGAATAGGGGCGGTTCATGGCCTTCAGGATGCGGTCCGACCCCGATTGGAGCGGAAGGTGCACGTATTCACAGAGCTTTTCGAGGCGGCCGTAGGCTTGGATCAGATCCTCCTTGAAGCCGCGCGGGTGCGGCGAGGTGAAACGGATGCGCTTGATTCCGGGAATGGCGTTCACGCGCTCCAGCAACTGCACAAAAGGGGTGATGCCGTCGGTGTGGGCGTAGTCGCGGCGGCCATAGCTGGTGACGATCTGGCCGAGGAGAGTGACCTCACGCACGCCACGGTCGGCGAGTTCCTCGCATTCGCGCACGATCTCGTCCATCGGCCGGGAGCGTTCGTCGCCGCGCGTCTTCGGGACGATGCAGAAGGCGCAGTCCATGTTGCAGCCCTGCTGAATGGAGACGAAGGCGGTGACCATGGGTAGGGCGGCCACTCCGCTGGCCGCCGCGGCGGGGAGCGGAGTCCCCGCCCTACCGAAGTCGTCCTGCGGCAGGATGTGGTCTTTGATTTTGTTCTGCGAGCCCGCTTCCTCGGCGATGTCCACGATGCTGCTCGCCAGCGGTGCGCCCGCCGCCTGGGCGGCGCGAAGGTTGTCGAGGTAGTCGGGGACTTGGTGGAATTTCTGGGTACCAACGATCAGGTCCACGTCGGGCAGGGTATCGAGCAGCGCCGCCCCGCGGTTCTGCGCCATGCAGCCGAGGATGCCCAAAATGAAACGCGGGTTGCGCTTGCGCTGCTGGGCGACGCTGGCGGCCTTGCCGATGGCCTTTTGCTCGGCCGCATCGCGCACGCTGCAGGTGTTGAGCAGCAGGACGTCGCAGGCGGCCTCATCCTGGACAATCCGGTAGCCCCGGGCGCGGAGCAACGCG
Source organism: Oleiharenicola sp. (assembly GCA_025363455.1). GTDB lineage: Bacteria > Verrucomicrobiota > Verrucomicrobiia > Opitutales > Opitutaceae > Lacunisphaera. The sequence continues at coordinate 133,714 of JANYDW010000065.1, forward strand.
GCCACAGCCTCGCTGTCGCGCTCATTCATCTGACAACCATACGTTTTTATATATACCCGGTTCATGCTCTTGTCGCGCCGAAGCCCGGAAGGGCGTAGGCGGACGGGAGGCTCTAACTATCCGCCCTGACCGGCCGGTCAACGCGGGAAAACCTGTGCACAAGTGGCCGCCGGAAGGTGCAAAACAGATTCGCCACGCGCCCCGGCCGCCCTTTCGCTCCTGCCATGGGATTTTCCGATCGTTCCGCCTCCGACCAGCCGCAACCTGACCCCGCCTCCGGGCAACCCGCCGCGGACAAGCCAGCCGTGACCGGCGGGGTGATTCCCCGGTTGACGGAAGCACGGGCCAAGCTGGAGGCGCGGGACCTGCCCGCCGCCGTGGCCATTTATCAGGACGTGCTGGCCGCCGCCGGGGCGCGTCCCGACGTGCTGGTGGCGATCTCGGGCGATCTCGGCTCGCGCGGGCACGTGCGCGAACTCATCGAGCTGGTGGCGCCACACTATGACGCCGGCCGCCACGGCCCGGCCACCGGCCTCAACCTCCTCCAAGCTTTCCTGGCGGTGCGCGATATCGATTCGGCCCAGCATCTGCTCGACATCCTCTTCGCCCTTAAGCGTCCCGAGCTGGAGGAGCGCCTTTTCGGGTTTTCCAACGTGATCGGCGAACTTATGGCGGGACACAACGAGGCCGCGCCCACGGTGGAAGACCTCGCCGGGGAACCCGAAGTGCCCAACAAAATCAGCCTCGCCAGCATCAGCAAACCCATCTGGTTCTACGGCATCGAAGAGGCCGCCCCTCAGCTGCTGCCCCGGAAGGAGGGCAAGCTCCGCCGCGTGGCCTTCGCGCAGTGCACGCTGCCCGGGCTGACGGACGCGGCCGAGCGTTCCACCCGGCCCGAAGACGATCTCGGGCGCTTCTGTCGCGGCCTGCCGCTCTGGTTCGCCGAAACCTTTACGGCGGCCGCGGGTTACGACGCCATCGCCGCCGTGGGCGTGTCCAGCCACCAGCACTATGTTCTCTTTCCTGCGGAATGGACGGCGGACAACGTCCGCGAGCTCAACGAGAGCAGCCCGACTCCCCTCGACTACGTCGTGACGGCCGGGTTGCGCAACCGCAATGACGACTTCGAGCTCGTCCTGCGGATCTGGGAGGTGAAAAAATTTCGCGAGCTGAAGAGATTCTCCACCCGCTGGACCCCGGCCAGCGTGGACACCGTGCTTCGGGAGTTCCAGGAACAACTGCGCCTTTACATGGAATGGACCGCGCTGCCGGTGGGCAACGGGCTGGCCTACAGCGCGCCGGTCACACCCTTGGCGCACATCCACGCGCTCGGGTCGACTCTCACCCAGTTCTTCTCCGACAAGGGCGTGTTGTCGCCCGCGCAGGTGACCGGAGGGACGGAACCATTCCTGCGCAACGCCCTGGCCAACCCGGCCGACATCCGCGCCCAGCTCACGCTGGTCTCTGGATTGATCCGGCAGAAAGCGCACGGTGTGGTGCCGGAGGCCGCGGCCCTCGCTCAGGCCCAGGGCTGGCTGGCCACGGACCAGGCGCAAAAGGCCGGCCTGTCGGACCTCCTGAGCAAGCTGGCATGAGCCCGGCCGGCCAGGCGCTGCTGGCCGAGTTGCGCGTCCGGCGCAGCGAGCGGAACATTGCCGGGCAGCGGCGCTTCGGGATTGTCACCCAACATGAGCAACTGGGTGTCGACATGTCGACCCTGCGCACGCTGGCCCGGCCCCACCGCCGCGACCATGCCCTCGCCCTCGAATTGTGGGACAGCGGCGTGATGGAAGCGATGATCTGCGCGACGCTCAGCGACGATCCCCGGCAGATCACCTCTGTCCAGATGGAACGTTGGGTACGCGCCGCGGACAGCTGGAATCTGACCGACGCACTGGCCTTTCTGTTCGACCGCACGACCCTGGCGGAGAAAAAGGCCGTGGCGTGGAGCGCCCGGCGGCCGGAGTTCATCAAGCGCGCCGGTTTTTCCCCTCATGGCCGGCCTGGCCGTGCACCGCAAGGAACTGCCGGACGAAACCTTCCTCGGCTTCCTGCCCGTGATCCGGCGCGAAGCGTCCGACGACCGCAACTTCGTGAAGAAGGCCGTCAACTGGGCATTGCGGCAGATCGGCAAGCGCAACCCCCGCTTGCGCCGGGCGGCGATCGCCGAGGCGCGGCGGATCCTGCGGCTTGACTCACCGGCCGCGCGATGGATCGCCCGAGATGCGCTGCGGGAACTGGGGGCGTAATATTTATCGCCCTTGGATTTTGGCGCGGCAGCGCCGGTAGGGACGGACCGCCGGGCCGTCCGCGAAGGTCCTTGCGGTGCGCCCAGCAGTCGCGCCCTACCTCGTAAGCCTGCCTGATTGCCCGAGGGCGTCCACAAGGGACGCCCCTACATTGACCACAATAAAGGCCCGGCGAGGAGCCGGGCCGGAGGAGGAGTGCCTTGCTGCACCGAGGTTCCGTCGGGCGGAACGAAGGCGGGTTACGGGTGCGAGGCGTTGAAGTAGGCGATGAAATCGTTGGTCACCTCAAGCTCGGGCTGGGCGGAGACAAGACCTTCGTTCATCTTGGCCACGTCGAAGAGCAAGCCGATCTCACGTTCCTTCGTGAAAGCCGTGAGGGCCTTGCCGATCTCGATCGAAATCGGACCCTGCTTTTCTTGCTGAGCCTGCTGCACGGCGGCCTGGGCCTGCTGCTGCTTGGCCTGCAGCTCCTGGTAGAGCTTCTCGGCCGCCGCCTGCTTCTCCTGGATGGCTGCCGCGTTGGCCACTCCGCCGGCCTTCAGCTTGTTCAGTTCACCGCCCATCGTGCGGAGCTTTTCGCCCATGAGGGAGAGGTCGCTTTGCGTGCCGCTGAACTCCAGCTCGAGCTCTTTCAGGACGCGAACGAGCTGTTTGATGCCACCCTCTTCGGCGAGGAAGGCGCTGCTGTTGATCCAGGCTACGCGGCTCACGGGGAGCAGCTTGGCGGCGGGCTTGGCCGGGGTGATCGCGGCGGCGGCGGTCTGGGCGGAGAGCGTAACGGTGCCCAGCGCAAGACCGAGGAGAGAAAGGAGGAGGCGGGAGAATTTCATGAGAGTTCCAAAGCAATGCCTCCGGAACCGCTTGGCAAAGGTTAAATCAGAGGGCGTCAAAGGTGGTCGCCGATTTCCAGATCGGCGACAGGCGTCGGTGTGCCCCCCGACGGGCTCGGGGCCCTGAGCTTGTCGAACGGGGAAACCGTCGCCCACCCCGTCGTCACTTGGCCGCCGCCAGCTGGCCGCAGCCGGCGTCGATGTCGATCCCGCGGCGCTGACGCACGGTGCTCGGCAGACCGTATTCCGCCAGGACCGCCTGGAATTTCTTCGCCGCCTCGCGCCCGGTGGGGGCGCCGCCGTAGCCGGCCGTGGGGTTGAGCGGGATCAGGTTCACCTGCGCCTGCTGTCCGCGCAGCAGCCTCCCGACGGCATGGGCGCTTTCCAGCGTGTCGTTCTTCCCCTCAATCAGCGTCCATTCGTAGAAAATGCGGCGCTCCTGCTTCGCGATGTAATAGCGGCAGGCGTCCATCAGCTCGGCTAGCGGCCACTTTCCGGCCACCGGCACAAGTGCGGCGCGCTCCTCTTGTATAGCGGCGTGCAGGGAGACCGCCAGATGCATGGGCCGGGCCTCGTCGGCGAGCCGGATGATGCCCGGCACCACCCCGACGGTGCTCAGGGTGATCCGCTTTGCGCCGATCCCCAGCCCGCTGGAATCGCGGAGGATATCGATCGCGTGCATCACGGCGTCGTAATTGTGCAAGGGTTCGCCCATGCCCATGAGCACGATGTTGCGCAGGCGTTCGCCGCCCGCGGCGCCTTGCAGCACCCGGTCCACGTGGAGGGCCTGCGCCACGATTTCGCCGGGCGTGAGGTGGCGCACAAATCCCATCTGCCCGGTCGCGCAAAAGACGCAGCCCATCGCGCACCCCGCCTGGCTGCTGATGCACGCAGTCACCCGGCCCGTGTAGCGCATGAGCACGGTCTCGATGCGCCGGTCGTCGGCGAGCGCGAGCAGGTATTTGCGCGTGAAGCCGTCGGCGCTGTGCGTCTCCACCGCCACGGGCAACCGGGCAAAGACGAGTTCAGCCTCCGCCTTGGCACGATAGCGCGCCGGGAGTTCGGGCATCAGTGCCCAGGCGTCGACCCGCTCAAGATAAACATAGGACCACAGCCGCGCCGCATGCACCGGGCTGAAGCCCCAGCGCACGGTCAGCGCGCGAAGCTGCTCGCGGGTAAGGTCGTGGAAATTGACGGGAGAGGAGGACAAAGGTGGCTGACTTGTAGGTCGGGATTTAGCCCCGACACAAGCAATGTCGGGCGTAAAGCCCGACCTACAGATTGCCAGCCGGGATTTCCATGATATCAGCTGCCCATGCCCAAATCTTCCTGGCCGGGCGCAGCAGATCTCCCGGCCAGGCTTGGGCGCAAACCGACGGTCGAGGGCAGCGCGACGACCTGACCGACTACACCGAGTATTTGCTCTTCACCGGTTCGTCGGGCGACATGCCCTCGTAGTTATGGACAGAGCCGGCACTGTCGCTCCAAAGCGGCAGGTTGTCCTGCCGCCAGCGCCGCGTCAGCACGATGTCGTTCTGGATCTCGCGATCGCGGGCGGTGAGCATCAGGCGGTTCAATGCGGCGTAGGCCACGTCCTCCGGCTGGACATCAATCAAGCCGGCCAGGCGCTCGATGGCGTCGTGCTCGGCGTATTCGAGATGAATTTTGATTACAGGCATGGGGGGCTTCTTTGGCCCATGATACCACGGCGGGCGGCAATAGCTCCGCATCCCTTGCCATTAATGAGCGGCGGTTGCCTTTGCCCTGGCGGCGGCCACACTCCGGCCATGTTCGACTGGCTGTCCAGGTTCCTGCTGGCCTTCATTCCGCTCTTCGTCGCCATTGACCCGGTCGGGCTGGCCGCGATTTTCCTCGGGCTCGGCCGCAACGTGGACGCCCCGCAACGGCAGAAGATTGCCAACCAGGCGACTTGGACCGGCGGGTTGGTGGCGCTTGGGTTCCTGTTTCTCGGCCAGAGCGTGTTCCGAGCCGTCGGTATTTCGGTCAGCGACTTCCAGATCGCGGGCGGGCTCATCCTGTTCATCCTGGCGGCGCGCGATCTGATCCAGTCAGCGGTCGAACCGGAGAAGCTGCCGGCGGATTTCGGCGTCGTGCCGCTGGGCATGCCCCTCATCGCCGGGCCCGCGTCAATCACGACACTGCTGGTGCTCGCGCAGAACCAGGCGGTCGGGCTCGGCGTGATCCTCGTCGCGCTGGCGGCCAACCTCGTGCTGGTGGTGCTGGCGCTGCATTACAGCGAATGGTTTGGCCGCAAGATCGGCGCGACCGGCCTGCGCGCCGTGTCCAAGATTATCGCGATGCTTCTGGCCGCCATCGCCGTGAGCATGATCCGGCAGGGATTGAGAAGCTGAGATTCCCCGCGGATGGTGCGGATGGAAACCAGCACCCGGTTCCGTCATCCTGAGCGCAGCGAAGGATCCACGACTTCGGATGTTATACCAGTTACCAATTGCTTTGAGTCTTTGTAGGGCCTGCCGCTTTTCGGCAGGCCTCGGCCCGGCGACGAGCGCCGGCCCTACAGTCCCAAACCGCTGCGTAATTGGTAATATGTCCGCATGCTGCTGCTTCGCTGCGCTCAGGATGACGACCAAGGATATCTATCCGTATTCATCCGCGTGATCCGCGGAGTAAGTTTTACCCGGCAAACGTGGTGAGCAGATCCGTGTAGATCGTCGCGGCCTCGACGAGGTCCCTGATTTTGGCCCGTTCGTCCACCGCATGGTAATTTTGTCCGCCCGGGCCGTAGCCGAGCGTCGGCAGCCGGAGCTCGTTGGCGAAGAAATGCATGTCGTTGAAACCGGTGGAGACGCAGAACTTCGCCGGCCGGCGGCGGATGCGGGCGACGCTGCGCCGCAACGCGGCGGCGAACGGCGAAACCGGGGGGCTGAAGCTCGGATGATTGTCGGAAACCTTCTCGATCGTGAGGCGGCACTGCGGGATCTGGGCCGCGGCTTTTTTCAAGAATGCGCGCAGGTCGCGCTCGGCGGCGGCGGCTGTTTCCACGGGCAACAGGCGGCGGTCGATGGAGAAGCAGGCGGCAGCAGGCACGGTGTTGATCTTGCCGCCCTCGCCGCTGGCGAAGACGCCGCCGAGGTTGAGCGTGGGAACCATGACCTTGCCCTCGGGCGTGCGGAATTTCTTTCGCGCGAGGATCTTCTTGTAGTCGGCGAGCGCGAGCACGAGGGCGGACATCTTCTCGAGGGCGTTGATGCCCCGGTGCGGAATCGAACCGTGGGCGGCCCGGCCGTGCACGCGGACGTTGAGCCACACGACCCCGTTGTGGCCGCAGCAGACGGCGTCGCCCTCGCCACCCTCGCCGACAATGGCGTAGTCGGCGCGGAGTTTTCCGTGGGTGGCGACCCAGCCGGTGCCGAGGGTGCTGTCGGTTTCCTCGTCCGCGGTAAAGGAGACCTCGACGTTGAAGTTGGGTTTCGTGCCGGTGGCCCGCAGCGCCTTCAGGGCGAAGACGATGCTGGCAATGGCGCCCTTCATGTCGGAGGTGCCGCGGCCGTAGATCCAGCCTTGGTCGACGGTCCCGCTGAACGGGCTGCCGTGCCGCCACGAGCCGGAGACGGGCACGACGTCGTAGTGGGCGTTGAAATGGACGGTCTTTTTCGCACCGGTATCCCAGAACCCGATGACATTGTAGCGGGGGAAATCGAGCAGGTCGGGCTGGGTCTTGCGCTGGAGCGCGCGTGGGATGGGGACGCGCCGCACCTGCAGGCCAAGGCCGCGCAGGAAGTTCGCCAATACCGTAGTGATCTCGCCATAGTTCTCGCCCGGGGGATTGACCGTACGCAGGCGGACCAGCTGCTGGAGGAAGCGAATCAGGTCGGCTTGGTGGTGGACGAGATAACGGGCGGGCGTCATGGGTGGGGAAAGGGACATTCAGGCAGTTTCCCGCCGGACAGACCAGCCGCGACTGGCCGCCGAGGATGATTTTGACAGCCTGCCGGACGCGGCTGATAGTGAAGCCTATATGGCACTGGCTGACATGCGTAAGGACTATGGGTTGGCGGGGTTGCTGGAGAAAGACCTCGCCAAGAACCCGTTCCGGCAGTTTGAGCAGTGGTTTGCCGAGGCCGAGGCTGCCAAGATCACCGAGCCCAACGCCATGACGCTGGCGACCGTGGGGCGCGACGGTCGCCCGGCCGCCCGCACGGTGCTGCTGAAGGGCTGCGACGGCCGGGGTTTCGTCTTCTATACCAACTACGAAAGCCGGAAGGGCCGCGAGCTAGCCGACAGTCCCCAGGCCACTTTGCTTTTTCCCTGGATAGCCATGGAAAGGCAGGTGATCGCGGAGGGAAAGATAACCCGAGTTTCCCGCGAGGAAGCGGAGCGGTATTTCCATAGTAGGCCGCGCGCCAGCCAGCTGGCTGCCTGGGCCTCGCCGCAGAGCACGGTCATCGCCGGGCGGGCGGTAATCGAGGAAAGCTACCGCGTCATGGAGAAAAAATACGAGGGTCGCGAAGTGCCGCTCCCGCCGCAATGGGGCGGCTACCGGCTGGCGCCGGACACGGTTGAGTTCTGGCAGGGACGGCGCAGCCGCCTGCACGACCGGCTCCGCTACCGGCGCGAGCCGGGCGGGGAATGGGTGGTCGAGCGTCTGGCGCCCTGACCATGGCTGGCCTCACCAGCAAGGTGTCGGCGGGCCAGGCCGTGATCGCCGCCCTCCCCGACCCGGCCGTCCTCACGAAGGACCACTGGGAGAACGGCGGGGCCGACATTGCGTTGGCCAACGCCGAATTCTGTGCGCTGACCGGGTACACCGCCGCGGAGCTGAAGGGCAAAAACACCCGCCTGCTCCATGGCCCGCGGACTGACGTGGCGGGGCTGCGCCAGGGTCGCGCGTCCACCGCAGGCGCCGGTGAAGCCTGGCTCTACCGCAAGGACGGCACGGCATTTTTCGCCCATTGGAAATACCGGGCCCTGCCCGGGGCCGCGGGACCGCTGGTTCTGGTTTACCACGACAACACCGAACTCTGGCATCAGCGCGAAGCCTTGCTCCAGTCCCAGAAGCTCGGGACAGTTGGCCTGCTGGCGGGTGGCGTGGCGCATGATTTCAACAACCTGCTTTCGGTCATCAACGGCTATTGCGAAATCCTCGGCCCGAAGATCGCCGCGCTGCCGGCCGCGGCGAAGGACCTGAAGGAAATCCACCGGGCCGGCCTCAAAGCTTCGGCCATTGCGCGCCAGATCCTCGAGTTCAGCCGTCGGCAGGAGACCGAGACCGGCGTCGTCAATTTCAACACCCTCATCCGCGAAATCACCGAGATAATCCGGCGCGTGTGCGGGGAGGCGATCGAGGTCGAGTTACGGCTGGCCTCGGACCTCGGCAACGCCCGCATCAACCCCGTGCACTTCCAACAGGTTCTGCTCAACCTGTGTTTCAATGCCCGCGACGCCATGCCCCAAGGCGGACGGCTCACCCTCCGCACCTTTAACCGGCAGGCTGCCCGCGACCAAGCCCGTGTCCTGCCGGCGGGGTCATGCGTCGTGCTGCAGGTGACTGACACGGGCGGTGGCCTCGAACCGGCGCAAATCGGGAAGATCTTTGATCCCTTCTACACGAGCAAGCCGCAGGGCACGGGCCTCGGCCTGCCTACCGCCCTGGGCATCATCCGCCAGGCGCAGGGGCAAATTGTCGTACACAGCTTGCCACAGGAAGGCACTACCTTCGAGGTCTTGCTGCCCGAGACGGCCGAGCCCGAGGACGTCAGCCCCACCGCACTCGGGGTCCTGCCGTCGGCGCTGGGCACGGAAAGCATCCTCGTCATCGAACGTGACGACGGGCTGCGCAAAATGATTGCGGGCATCCTCGCGCTCGACGGCTACACGGCGACAGATGCACCAACCGCGGGTACAACGGGCCAGCCGGGCCTGAAGCCCCAGTTGGTCATCATCGACCACGGGTCCGGCCCGGCGGCGGCATTCTTGCAGAAGCTGTACAAGGCCAACCGCCAACTGCGGGTGATCTGCACCGCCACCCAGCGACCCGCCCTGACGGGATTGGCCGATCGCCAGGTCGCGCACCTACCCAAACCCTTTGCCCTGAGCTCGCTGCTTACCAAGGTGCGCGCCATGCTCGATGACCGGGCCAACTAGGTTCCGCCCAGCAAAGGCATTGCGCGGCCCGGGGAAACACCTAGTACCGTAACCCCCGCATGGAGTCCAACCCGCCCACCCCGCCCGGCCCCGGCCAGCGTTCGCTCGCCGCCATCGTCTTCACCGATGTGGTGAGTTTCAGTGCGCGCATGCAGGCCGACGAGGAGACAACCCTGCGGCTGCTCCGGCGGGACTTCGCCGAGATGCGGGAGATCTGCACCCAGCACCATGGCGCCGTACTGAAAAGCACCGGAGACGGGTTGCTGCTCTATTTTTCCAGCGCGGTGCAAGCCGTGGCCTGTGCGCTGGCCATGCAACGCTCGTTTGCGGGGCTGGCGAAGACCCGGCCGGCGCCGGAAAGCCTGACCCACCGCATCGGCATCCACCTCGGTGATGTCTTCATGAATGAACAGGACGTGATGGGCGACGGCGTGAACATTGCCGCCCGCCTGCAGGCCGAGGCCGAACCCGGTGGCATCTGCATTTCCCAGACCGTTTATGATGTGGTGCGCAACAAGCTCGCCCTGCAGGTCACACAGCTGGGCCCGCGCGAGCTGAAGAACATTTCGCAGGCTATTCCCATCTACAAACTACTCCTTGAGGCCGAGCTCATCGAGTCGGCCGAGCCCGTGCCGCCGCGGGAGAAAAAGCCGCGGGCATCCGCGCAGCCCCGCCGAGATTTTTACCGGTCGAAAATCATCGTGGGAGGCGCGGTCCTGGTGCTCGTTGTTGTCATTGCGGTCATTTTGCTGGGCTTCTGGCGGCAGCATAGGCAGGTGTTGGCCGAAGCCGAGGCGAACCGGGCGGCCTTGGCGGCGGTGCTGGCGCAGGAGGAGGAACCGGTGGAGGCCGGCGTGACGGCCAACCGCGTTGCCGCGACCCTCGCCGCCTGGCGGGAGGAATTGAGTGACAAGCGCTCCACGGCCCTGGCCGACTACAATTTTCCCGTGCTGGCGCAGAGCTTGCACGATCCAAAATCCCCGGTGGCCGGCAAACCCGAGCTCAAGATCCGCACCCAGGTGCTGCAGCGCATAGGGGCCCTGCTCCGCTGGTTGAACCCGGCCCTGCAGAAATACAACCGGGAAAATCCCCTGGTGGTGCATGAACTTACCGGCACGGCGCCCAAGGAGATCAAGGTCTATGTTGGTCCTGACCAGCAGTTCTACTACGTCGAGGGGGGAGCGATCCGGCAGCGGAAGCGGGCCGACATCGAGCCGCCGGTGATGGCCGCCATCATCGTGGGCGCGATGCGGGACGCGAAGCCCGTGCCCCCACGTGAAGCGGTGATGGGGGCGCTGGCCTTCGGCAATCTCTACAACCTGCCGGAATTGGCCGAGGCATTGAAACCGGGGCGCGGCCTGCGCCAGAAACGGTGATGGTGTTGCACATTCTCCCGGTCCGCACCGCTGGCGCCGCCGAGAACATGGCGTTGGATTTCCTGCTACTGCAGCGCTATCCCGTGCCGGCCGCCGCGCGCTTTCGCCATTACGAGTGGCGCACCACCGCCTTCACCTTCGGCCTGAGCCAGACGATGGACTACGTCCGGGCGAACCTGCCGCCCGGTGAAACTTTTGACCTGTGCCGCCGGCCTACCGGGGGCGGCATCGTGGACCACCGCAACGACTGGACCTACGGCCTTGTCATCCCGCGGGCCCACGCCCTCTTCGAAGCCCCGGCCACACTGGCCTACCGCGACGTTCACGCCTGCCTCGCCGCCGCGATGCGCGCCCTGGGCGAGCCGGTGGCATTGCAGGAAAAACGCCACCCGACCGAGGAGGGGCCGACGATCTGCTTCGAGCGGCCCGAGATCTATGATGTGCTTAACACCGCGACCGGGGACAAGATCGCCGGCGCCGCGATGAAGCGCAACAAGCACGGCCTCCTGCTGCAGGGCTCGATCGAGAAAAGCCGCGTCGGCCCGATCGACTGGGAGAAGTTTCAAGACCTGTTCGCCAGTGAAATCGCCCGCGCCCTCGCGGCGGATTTGAGGCCGACGCCTTGGCCCGAGCTGAACGAGGACGAGGTCAGCGGTCTGGTGGAGCAATACTCGAGCGTAGAGTGGATGGAGAATAGGTGAGCAGATTTGCGATTGTAGGGCGGAATCTCTGATCCCGCCGCTTTCGTGGAGGGCCCGCGTCTCTGCGGGCCGGCTCGCAGCCCTTCGACTGGGCTCGGGGTCCTGAGCTTGTCGAACGGAGGACGCGAGCCCTCCAAAGGCGTGGTCAGCGCCCCCGCCCTCCAGCATGCACTCTCCCAAAAAAACAGGCACCCCGCCGTAGCAGGGTGCCTTTTCTTAGCGTCGACGGCACGAGGGCCGGGACTTTAGCGCATAGGTGCGTTGTTATTTGTCCTGCGCCACCCCATGGCAGTTGGCAGGGCGGTTTGTGGGGGACTTACCAGGCACGGGGGTTATCGCTGCTCTGAACCGCGGGGCCCAGATTTCCTTTCACACCGGGAGAATACACCCGGATGAATCGACCCGCTACGGATAGTTCGCTTGGGAATAACTTTTTTCGCCGCTGGAACAGTTGATGCGAGGTAAGGCGGAGCGGCCCGCTCCGCCGCGGCGCACCGGGCCGATGCGCCCTACCCATTCGGTCCCGCTCAATCCCGCCGCAGCGTTATCACGCACTCAAGATGGCGCGTCTGCGGGAAAAGGTCGAAGGGCTGGACGGCAGTCAGGCGATAGCCGGCGGCGAGAAAGCCCTTCAGATCGCGCATCTGCGTGGCGGGGTCGCAGGACACATAGACCACGGAGCGCGGACCGTAGGCAAGGAGCTGGCTGAGAAAGGATTCGTCGCAGCCTTTGCGTGGCGGATCGATGACCACGGTTGTGTCGGCCGGGGGAAATTCCAGCCCGGCAAAGATCTGCGCGGCGTCGCCGGCGCGGAACGTGGCGTTGGCGATGCCGTTGGCCACTGCGTTCTCGGTTGCGAATTTTACCGAGGTTGCACTCAGCTCGATGCCAGCGACCCGCTCGAAGGCTGGGGCGCAGCTCAGGGCGAATAGCCCGCTGCCGCAGTAGGCATCGACGAGGAATTTAGCGCCGCTGGCGGCCGCCTGCTCGCGTACATAGCCCGTGAAGGCCGGGAGAATGAACGGGTTGTTCTGGAAAAAATCCCGGGCGAGGAAGTGGAGGCGGAGCGGCTTCGCCGCGCGGCCGGAATTGGGTTGTTGTGGGAGCGAGCTTGCTCGCGATTGCTTCCCGTCGCGAGCGAGCTCGCTCCCACACCCAGGAACATCGATCACCTCATGAATCACGGCATCATAGTCGGTGATCACTCCTTCCTGCGCGTGCCGCAGCAGCAGCGTTGCGTCGCGCTTGTATTCCCCGGCGGCGAGGCGGGCCTGGGTCTTGGCGCGGACTTCAGTGAGCTTGTCATTGATCTCCGGCGTCGCGATTGGGCACTGGGGCACGTCCACCAACTCGAAGCGCGAGCCCTGCTTCAGAAAGCCGATGGGCGGTAGGGCGCGACCGTTGGGCGCGCCGTCTTCGGGCGGACGGCCCGGCGGTCCGTCCCTACCCGCCTGAAAATGGGGCGTTATTTTGGATCGGTAGCCAAACTCGCGCGGTGAGCCAATCACCGGCGCCACGGCGAACTCGACCCCCGCCATGTATTTCAAGAGCTCCTCGACCTGCTGGCGCTTCCACTTGAGCTGTTCGGTATAGGTGAGGTGCTGGTACTGGCACCCGCCGCAGCGGCCAAAGAGCGGACACTGCGGATCGATCCGGTGCGGCGAAGGCGTCAGGACTTCCAGCAGGTCGGCCTCGGCGAAATTTTTGTGGTTGCGGTAGACCCGGGCGCGGACCTTCTCGCCCGGCAGGGTGAAGGGGACCATGACAACCCAGCTCCCAGATGGAGGAGAAACCTGAGACTTGAGACCTGAAACCTGAGGATCGGCCTTCGATCGTCCGTCCTCTGTCTTCGGCCCTCTGTCGTCTGGCAACGCTACCCGGCCCAAACCCACGCCGAGGTTCGTGAGCGTGGCGATCTCCAGCTCGATCTCGGTGCGATACGGGAAAGGTTGGTCGTTGAATTTTTTGTTTCGGCCCACAAAACACACGAAAGACATGAAATCCGACAAGCAGAAGCTAAAAGCTTACCTGCGATCTTATCGAGGCACTGCTCGCTAATGACGCGAAGTAACGCGAATTAAGCGCCGGGAGATAGGGCGCATTGAATGGCTGTCACCCCGAGTTATTCTGACATTCGCATTAATTCGCGTCATTCGCGGGAGATCTGGATCGATAAGTTTGGTTGGCCTCTTTCGTGTTTTTAGTGTGTTTCGTGGGCAGTGTCGTCCCCCGAAAAGATCACCAGCCTCCAGAACCCCCGCGTGAAGCAGCTCGTGAAGCTGCGCGAGCGGCGCGACCGCGATGACGCGGGGCTATTCCTGATCGAGGGCTACCGGGAGATCCGCCGGGCGCTGGAGAAAGGCGTGCACCCCCGGGAATTCTATTTCTGCCCGGACTGGTTCCTCGGCGAAAACGAGCCGGCCCTCATCGAGCAGGCGAAGCAGGCCGGGGCGCAGCTGTTCGAGCTGTCCAAGGACGCCTTTGCCAAGGTGGCCTACCGCGAGCGGCCTGATGGACTTCTGGCCGTGGCCGCGCAATGGAAGCGTACGCTCGATGATCTGCTCGTAGGTCGGGCTTTACGCCCGACGGGAACGCCCGATGTCGGGGATAAACCCCGACCTACACATCCCTTCCTCCTTGTTGTCGAGGCCATCGAGAAGCCGGGTAACTTGGGCACGATCCTGCGCAGCGCCGACGCCGCCGGTTGCGACGCCGTGATCGTATGTGATCCGGTGACGGACGTTTTCAACCCCAACGTGGTGCGCGCCTCGACCGGTGTACTGTTCTCCGTGCCGATTGTGGTGGCCGACAGCGCGGCGGTGCACGCCTGGCTGAAGGCTAAAGGCATCCGCATCGTCGCCACGACGCCCGATACACCGAATCTCTACACCAAGGCCGACCTGCGCGGCGCGCTGGCAATCGTAATGGGCAGCGAGCAGTACGGCCTGAGCGAATTCTGGCTGAAGGAAAGCAACCTGCTCGTCCGCATCCCGATGGCCGGCCAGGCCGACTCCCTCAACGTCGCGATGGCGACAATCATCACGCTCTTCGAGGCCGTCCGGCAGCGGAACGAGTGAAGGCGGCGGCAGGGAGGGGTGTGGTTTGTCAGCGCGATCCCGGCGCAGCCGGGCTTGACTCTTCCGGCAATCAGACCAGTGTTCAGACCAGTCTGGAAAACACTATGTCCGCCACTAAAACCGTCGGGGCCTACGAGGCCAAAACCACCCTCCCTGCGCTGCTCGATTTCGTCGCCCGCGGGCGAGAGGTCGTCATTACCAAACATGAGCGTCCCGTCGCCCGCCTTATTCCCGCCACGGCTTCGACCCCCTCGGGCAAGGACGTATTTGTCCGGATCCGGAGATTGCGGAGCCGCATATCCCTGCCCAAAGGCGAGACGGCTCGCGACTTGATCGTAGCCGGCCGCCGTCTCTGACGATGAATGCCCTGGTGATCGATGGTTCGACCACGCTGGGCTTTTTGCTCAAGGACGAACAGGAGGCGATGGCGCTGAAAGCGCTCAATGCCTTGGAAAAGGGAACCAAGGTTTTCGTCCCCGGCCATTGGGGCGTCGAGGTGGCCAACGGCCTGATCATGGCGGAGCGGCGCAAACGGGCGTCGCAGGCCGACATCACCGAGGCCCTTGGACTGGTCGCGGCCCTGCCGGTCGCAAGTGACGACGAAACGACCCGGCGGGCTTGCAGCGACACGGCCGCGCTTGCCCGGCAATACGGCCTGACAATTTACGACGCGGCCTACCTCGAACTCGCCATGCGGAGCGGCGCGACGCTGGCCACCACGGACAAAGCCCTGGTCGCGGCAGCGAAAACGGCCGGGGTTCCGATTCTTGCCTGAGCCATAGCGCTCATCGAGGCCGTCCGGCAGCGGAACAGGTGAGGACCGATTGGCCACAAAAAACACAAGAAACACGAAAAGTTAGGAACTGTAGGAGGGGCTTTACGCCCCGATGGATTGTTCTCGCCGCGTTCTCGGGCGACGGAACAGGTTCCCGGACTTGCCTCCACCGCCAAGAGCAACATCCTGCACCCACATGAGCACCGTGACCGAAGTCGAGGCCGCTTTGGAGAAATTCACCCCGGAGCAACTTCGGGAAGTGGCGGACTGGCTTAATGCCCGGCTCATGCCCGAGGAAACCCCGGAAATGCTGGCGGCCATTGATGAAGGACTGCGCTCCCTGAAGTCCGAGCCCAAGCTGTCGGGGGAGGAAGTCCGGCGGAACATCCGGGCATGGAGCCAACCAACGGCTACACAGTTTGACGCAAAGGAGTGGGACTGGTGACCAAACGGCGGGATCAGCGATCCCGCCCTACAGATCAGAACGCATTCCCAGCCTTGTAGTGCGCGACGAGTTCCTTGACGCCGTCGGCGACGGTGATGAGCGGGTGGTAGCTGAGGTCGCGGCGGGCGGCGGTGATGTCGAACCAGTGGTCCGTGGCCATTTCCTTGGCGACAAAGCGGGTCATCGGCGGCTCGCCCTTGAGCGGCAGGATGCTCCACAACGCCTCGAGCATTCCGCCGGCGGCGTAGGCCATCGCCAAGGAAACATGCTTCGTGACCGGGGGCTCGTTGAGTTCCTTCAGGAGTTGGTTGATCCATTGCCACAGGACGACCGGTTCACCGTTGGTGATGAAGTAGGCCTTGCCGCCTGCCGGCGGCAAAGCCAGCTGAGAGCTGAGAGCTGAGAACCGAGCAATGCGCCCTCGGCGCGCAGGTGGGCGTCTACAACGTTGGTGATGTGGGTGACGTCCACTTTGTTGTTTCCAGCGCCGATGATCTTCAGTTTCCCGCTTCGGGCCAGGGCGAGCACACGCGGTACGACGTTCTTGTCACCGGGGCCCCACACGAGGTGCGGCCGCAGCGCGATGGTGGCGAAATTTTGGTTGTGGGCCGACAACACCTCGATCTCGGCGGCGGCCTTGCTTGTGGGATAAGCGCAGGGAGCCTGCGTGCAGAGCGGGGCGGACTCGTTCACGTTGCGCAGGTCGCCGCCATTGTAGACCACGCTGGGTGAACTGGTGTAGATGAGCCGGGCCACGGCCGCTTCGCGGCACGCGGCGATGATATTCTTTGTGCCGCCGACATTGACGCGGAAGAACTCAGAGCGCGGTCCCCACATCCCCACCCGCCCGGCAACATGGAACACGCTTTCGGCTGAGGCACAGCCGCGCCGCAGCGCAGCGACGTCGTCCAGATCGCCTGGGATCACCTCGGCACCGCGCGCCTCCAGCCCCGGCAACGGCCGCCGGGACAGAACGCGCACCTGCCGGCCGTCGGCCAGCAGACGCTCGGCGATCTTGCCGCCGATGAAGCCGCTGGCACCGGTGACGAAGACGGGGAAGTTTTTGCGAGGGGAGAGCACGAAGGAAACGTCTTTACCGCGGATTACGCGGAGGGGCGCGGATATAACACAACACACCCCGTCGCTTCGCGCCACCCCTCTTGATAGAGGGGAATCAAACCCACGCAGCCAAAGTCCCCTCTATCAAGAGGGGTGGCCGACAGGGCGGGGTGTGTTGGAACGCTCGTCATGAATCTCACGGTTGCCCCGCAGCCCAGCGGGCGAGCGTGAGGCGGTGGATTTTGGCGTTGTGGCGGACGTCGACCGGCAGGGAGGGATGGAAAAGAATCCGGTTGATACGAACCGTGTGCGGATGCCGCAGGGCCAGGGCGCGCAATTCCTCCGCCAGACGGAGGTCGTCGGTCACGGTTTTGGCCTTCTGCACCACCAAGGCGGGTTCCTGGTTTCCTCTCTCACCGATTCCGACCAGCGCGCAGCGCTCGACCCCGGGATAACCGCGGAAAACCTGTTCACATGGCTCCGTGTGCATGATGCCGGTGGCGGTCACGACCCGCTCCGCGATGCGGCCGCAGAACCAGAGGAGACCGTCATCGTCGAAATAACCGGCGTCTCCCATGCGGTGCCAGACGGCGGCGGAGCCGCCCGGCTGAGAGCTGAGAGCTGAGGGCTGAGAGTCAGAGATTTTTGCCAAGGCGGTCGCGTCGGGTAGTGCGTCGTATGCTTTGGTCACCGTGGGGCCCATGACGATGATCTCGCCGATTTCACCCGAGGGGAGTTCGCGGGCGTTGGTGAGCGTGGCGAGCGGGCCGTCGTGCAGCGCGATGACCTTGACCTGATTGGCACGCAGTGGGCGGCCGAGGAGGGATCCATTCGTCGCACCAGTGAATATCTCGTTACCCGAAACCGTGGCAACAGGGAGGACTTCGGTGGCGCCATACGGACTGTGTAGGGTCCCATTGACCAGCACCCGCGGGGCGTCGGCCCAGAGCGAAGCCGGGACGGCAGCCCCGGCGCAAAGCACGCGCTGGAGTGAGGGGAGCGTAATATTGTGCGCGAGGCAGTGGTCGAAAATTTTCCGCCAGAGTGTTGGAGAACCGAAGGAGGTGGTGACGCATTCCTGTTTGATGGCCTGGACAATCTTCAATGGATCGACCGTCGCCGGGCGCGAGGGGTCGATCTCGGGCACGATGGTGGTCATGCCCAGGGCCGGGTTGAACAGGGCGAAGATCGGCAGCATCGGCAGGTCCACCTCGCCGGGCTTGATGCCGTAGGTATCGCTCACGAGCTGGACCTGGGCGTCGAACATGCCGTGTTCGTAGCAGACGCCCTTCGGCGCGCCGGTGGAACCGCTGGTGAACAGCACGGCGGCGAGATCCGCCGCCGTGCTGTTCACCATTTTTGATTTTTGATTCTCGATTTTGGATTGAGCCGAACCGAGCCGATGTACCGGCGATCCACTGACCCACACGCGGACCTCGACGGTGGCGAAGGCGGTGCGGAAGATGTGGCTCATGAATTGCGCGATCGGGATGCCGAGCAGGACGCGGGGCTTTGAACGGGCGACGCAGGCGAGGAAATTTTTTCGCCCCATGCCGGGATCGATGATGACCGGCACGGCGCCGAGCTTGAAGAGCGCGAAGGCTGCCGCGATGAGCGGCAGGCCCTGCCGCACCATCACGAGCACGCGGTCGCCCTGCGTCACGCCCTTGGCCTGCAGGTGACCGACCCACGCGTCGACCTCGGCGTCAAGTTCAAGGAACGAGAGCACCAGATAGTCGATGCGTCCATCGGTCGCCCGGCCCCGGGGAATCTTGATCGCGGGCGTGTCTGGTTGGCGGGCCGCCATCAGGGGCAGGTGCCGGGCGATGTTGGCGGATTCAGACATGAGCGGGAGGCCGGAATTTGGAGGGCTCGCGTCCCTGCGAGCCACGGTCCGCAGGGACGCGGACCCTCCAGAAAGGATATCGTCACGCGGTCCAAACGGGCTTGGCCTTGAAGAGTGCGGCCTGCCACGGCAGCAGCACGTCGTCGATGCCGGCCGGGTCTCGAGCCAGCAGGGCGAGCTGGGAACGCGTGGCGATGAGGGTCGGGTCGAGCTGGAGATCGCGGGCGAGGCGGTCGCGCTCCGCCTTGATCCGGTCCTGCAAGGCGAGTTCGTCAGGATTCATGGGGTTGAAATCCCGGCGCCGCTCGCGGCGCGACAGCGTGCGCGGGTCGATCGTGTAGGCCCGGCGCACGGCGTCGGCCAGCGAAGGGAACAGCCGGTCGTGGCGGCGGCCCAGGTTGAGCTGGAGCACCTCGTCAGGCGAAGCGCCCTCGTCGGCATGGCGGGACAGGCGCATCAGGAGATCGTTGCCGGTGACCTTGAAGGGAGGGGTGTTGAGTTTCTCCGCCCAGCTTTCGCGCCAATGCCAGAGTTCATGGAGAACCGAGAGGCCCGGGCCGCGGAGTTTTTCGGCGCCGCCGATGCGCCAGTTGTTCTCGTCCGGCGGGGCGAACCCTTCACGGGCGACCTCGATCTGCCACAGGCAGCGTTGCTCGACCCACGCCAGGCGGCCGAGGCGCACGAGCTCGTCGCGCAACCGGTCGCGCAAGGCGGGCAGGTGGAAGACATCGAGCGCGGCGTAGTCGAGCATGTCGCGCTCAAGCGGGCGCTTCGACCAGTTGGCCTTCTGGTTGTCCTTGTCGAGCTGCACGCCGAAGTGCTGTTCGAGCAGCGAGGCGAGGCCGAACCGCGGGATGCTCAGCAGTTGGGCGGCAAACATGGTGTCAAAGATGCTATGCGGCCGGAAATCGCAGAGCTCGCGGAGCAGCCGCAGGTCGTAATCGCTACCATGCATGATAAGGGGCTTGGCGGCGAGGCGCGGCCAGAGTTCGCCGAGGGGTAGGCCGGCGAGCAGGTCCACGAGATAGATCTCACCCGCGGCGAGGATCTGCAGCAGGCAGACCTGGGTCTTGTAGCGGAAAAGGTTGTCGGCCTCGGTATCGAGGGCGATCTCGGTGGCGCGGTCGAGCGCGGCGAAGAGCGGCGGCAGTTGCGCGGGCTGGTCGATGAGTTGGTAGTGCGGCGTGGAGCTCAAGTTAGACGGTGGTTTTCTCCCAAGCGGAGAGGAAGGCGTCAATCAACTGTGGAAGATCAGGGCTATAGCCGCCCTCGAGCAGGGCAGCGGCCGGCCGGCCGGCCGACCCGAGCCAACGCCCCAGTTCGGCGAAATCAGGCGCTTCCAGGGTCATTTCTGTGATGGGGTCCCGGCTATAAGCGTCGAAACCGGCCGAGACGAGGACGAGGTCCGGCCGGAAGGCCTGCACCGCCTCCCAAGACCCGGCCAGCGCGGCCATATGGGCGGCCCGCGGCGTGAACGGAGCGACGGGAAAGTTGGCGATGTTACCCTGCGAGGTCGTGCCCGTGCCCGGGTAGCCCGGAAACTGGTGGACGGAGGCGAAGAAAACCCCGGGCCGGTCGCGCAGGATGTCCTCGGTACCGTTGCCGTGGTGAGCGTCGAAATCCCAGACTGCCACGCGGGCACCGGAGGCGGCTTGGTGCAACGCCGCGATGGCAATCGAGTTGAGGTAGCAGAACCCCATCGCTTGGCTGCGGCTAGCGTGGTGACCAGGCGGGCGCATCAAGGAAAAGGCCTTTCCGCCGTCGCGGGCGACTTGGGCTGCGGTCAAGGCCGCCCCGGCCGAGCGGAGGGCATGTTCGTGGATACCCGGAAAATGGGGCGTGTCGTCGTCGATGTCCGGCCCGTGCCCGATGCGTTTCAGCAGGACTGGCGTGTGCGCGAGGAGAACGGCAGATTCATCCGCGGCGGTCGGAACCTGCCAGCTCCAGGTGGGGTGGGCTGCCTTCAGGTGGGGGACGCTCTGGAGCACCCGGGCTGGCTGCTCGGGCCGCATCGAGGAGCCGTAATCAGCGCAAAGAGGATCGTGGACGATGGTCATCAACTTTTTGTCCGCCTACGGACGATGGGAACTCCCGCCAAGAAAGCTAAACCGCACCTTTCAGCAAGGCCGGATCATCGCCCAGCAGGGCATCCACCCCCCGTTCTGCCAGCCGGCGAGCTTCGGCCGGATCATTCACGGTCCAGGCCCAGACCGTGTAACCCCGCATCTGAAAATGACGTACCCAGGCGGCGGACCGAATCGCCCTTCGGTTCACGCTAAGCCCCGAGGCGCCGCAGGCGGCGAGTCGGCGGACCAGCAAAGCCGGGGCCGCCCGTCCTTCTGAAATCAACATGCGCGGTATGGCCGGGGCCAATTTGCGGGCTTCGACCACCAGCCGGTGATCAAACGACGCCAGGATTACCCACTCGACCGCTCGGGCCGCTTGAATGGCCCGGATAATGGGGGCAACCGGGCCGGATTTCAGCTCGAGCTGGACCACCGTCAGGCCGCGCGTGAGGCGGAGCACATCAACCAGCCGCGGGATGGTTTCGTGGCCTTGCACCCGGAGCGAATGCAGTTCCCGCCAGGACTTGCCGGCAAGCCGGCCAGATACCCCAGTCAGCCGGCGCAGCGTGGCATCATGGAACACCACCGGCACGCCATCGCGCGTGACTTGGACGTCAAGCTCGATGCCGTCTGCGTCCAGCGCCACGGCGCGCCGGAAGGCCGCGAGGGTGTTCTCGGGCTGCTCGGCCGAGGCGCCGCGATGGGCGATGATCAGGGGGTGGGCCACGAAAAACACGAAAAACACAAAAACGGATCAAGCCAACCCGGAACCCGCGTCGGATAATGTGGGAGGGGCTTTACGTCGCGACTCGTCGAGTGCGAGTGCCGTTGTCGGGGCATAATGCCCCTCCCACTTTCAAGCCGTTTCGATCCGATGGATCAAAGCCTGCTGACGGATTATTTTTGTGCTTTTCGTGATTTTCGTGGCCAATGTCCCTTCATGAAAGTTGTCGTGCTCTGTTCCGGCGGGATGGATTCGGTGACCGCGCTCCATTGGGCGCGGGCGCACCATGACGTCTGTGCGGCGCTGAGTTTCGACTACGGCGCCAAGCACAACCATCGGGAAATACCGCTGGCGGCCGCGCAGGCGACGCAACTCGGCGTGCCGCACCGGACGATCCCGCTGGACTTCATCGGGCAGCTGTTTGCGTCGGACCTGCTGAAGTCGGGCGGCGACATTCCCGAGGGGCATTACGCGGACGACAACATGAAGCGCACGGTCGTACCGTTCCGCAACGGCATCATGCTGGCGGCAGCGGCGGGCTTCGCCGAGAGTGCCGGGGCAGACGCGCTGGTGATCGCCGCACACACGGGCGACCACACGATCTATCCGGACTGTCGCGAGGATTTCATGGCGGCGATGGGCGACGCCATGCGGCTCGGCACCTATGCCGGCATCCGGTTGCTCCGGCCGTTCATCGCGATGTCCAAGGCGCAGATCGCGACGGAAGGCACGCGGCTCGGCGTGGATTTCGCGCGCACCTGGTCGTGCTACAAGGGCGGCGCCATCCACTGCGGCAAATGCGGCACCTGCGTCGAACGGCGCGAGGCGTTCCAGCTGGCGGGTGTGCCTGACCCGACCACCTACGCCGCCAC
>JANYDW010000027.1 GCA_025363455.1 Oleiharenicola sp.
ACGGTTAGGCAGGATTAGGCTCGCTCGTGCCTCATTTGGATCTTTTATTGCCACCAGAGTGCCACTGAGATGGCCGTCTGAAAGACACCAACAGCATGAAAATCGGCGGACCATATTTCGACAAATTCAAGCGCGGTCGACGTGCCGCTGCTTTGACGAGTCATCAATAGATATTTTCCTCGGTTTCTTCATGCCTCCCGCCTCCCTCCGCATCGGCTTCTTCGGTATCGGGCTTGCCGCCTACTGGCCACAATTCCCGGGGCTAAAGGAACGCCTCGACGGCTACCTCGCGAAGGTCGCGGCCAAACTCGCGCGCCCGGGCGTCGAGATTGTCAATGCCGGCCTCGTCGATGGTCCCGACCGAGCCTATGCGGCCGGTCGCGAGTTCCGCCAGCAGGACGTCGATCTGATATTCCTGCATGTCACCACCTACGCCGTGTCGTCAACGGTTTTGCCCGTGGTTTTGCGCGCCAAGGTGCCAGTCATTGTACTCAACCTGACCCCATCGCCGGCGATCGACTACACCGCTTTCAACGCGCTGGGCGACCGGACCAAGATGACCGGCGACTGGCTCGCCCATTGCGCGGCTTGTCCCGTGCCGGAGATCGCCAATGTCTTCAAGCGCGCCGGCCTGCGCTTCCACCAAATCACCGGAATGCTTGATGACGATCCTGCCTGCTGGCGCGAAGTCGACGCTTGGGTCGAAGCCGGCTGCGTCGCCGCCGGGATGTTTGGCAACCGCCTGGGACTCATGGGCCATTATTACAGCGGCATGCTCGACATCCAGTCCGACGTCACGCTTCAGTGCGCCACATTCGGGACGCACATCGAGCACCTTGAGGTGGACGAACTCTCCGCCCGCCGGCGCGAGGTTGCGCCCGCCGACATCGAGACGCGCGTGGGGGAGTTTCACGCGATCTTCACCGTGCAACCCGATTGCCCCGCGGAGGACCTCACCGAAGCCGCGCGCACTTCCGTGGCGCTCGACCGGCTCGTCGCCGACTACAGGCTCGGCTCGCTGGCCTATTATTATAAGGGCACCGGCGTGGCCGAGAACGAGGCCACCATTGCCTCCATCGTTCTCGGCACGTCGTTGCTCACCGCTCGCGGCGTGCCGGTCGCCGGCGAGTATGAGGTGAAGAACGCCCAGGCGATGAAGATCATGGATCTCTTCGGCGCCGGCGGATCGTTCACCGAATACTACGCGATGGATTTTAAGGACAATGTCGTGCTCATGGGCCACGATGGTCCGGGACACATCGCGATCGCCGAGGGCAGGGCGAAGGTCCGGCCGCTGAAGGTATATCATGGAAAAGTGGGGCGCGGCGTGTCGGTCGAGATGGCGGTGAAGCACGGCCCGGTCACGCTGTTGTCGGTCATCGAGACGCCCGGCGGCAAACTCGCCCTCCTCTGCGCCGAGGCCGAGTCGGTCTCAGGCCCGATCCTTGAGATCGGCAACACTAACAGTCGCTATCGCTTTGCCTGCGGTGCGCGCGAGTTCGTCAACCGCTGGAATTCGCACGGACCGGCGCATCACTGCGCAGTTGGGGTCGGCCATATCGCCGACCGCATCGAGAAACTCGGCATTTTACTCGGGATCGAGACGATCCGCGTGGGATGATGTTTGAACCAACTGTGAGCCCTTCTGTATCCCGATTCCGTCAGGCAACCGGTTCCCTATGATCGCACGATACAGAAACGATTCAATCTGCCTCAGCTATTAACTGCATCAGCTCAAAGATCATTACTTACATCAAATGCCTCCTCATCCCTTTCTTGGCGTCGTTTTTCACTGGCTCGGGGGCTTTGCTTCCGCGAGCTTCTATGTGCCTTACAAGGGCGTGAAGCGATGGGCGTGGGAGACCTACTGGCTCGTCGGCGGGGTCTTCTCCTGGATCATCATGCCGTTCACGCTGGCGTTGGTCATGACCAACGACCTCTTCGGGGTTCTCCGGCAACAATCCTTCACGACCCTCGCGTGGACGTATGGGTTTGGGGCGCTGTGGGGTTTCGGAGGGCTGACTTTCGGTCTGACGATGCGCTATCTCGGCATGTCGCTCGGCATGGGTGTGGCGCTCGGGTATTGCGCGGCCTTTGGCACGCTGCTGCCGCCCATCTTCAAGGCGTTTGCGCCATCCATTCCCGTGCCGGAAACAATTGCGCAGATTGCGGCCACGCTCCCGGGCAAAGTTACGCTCGCGGGTGTGGCAGTCTGCTTGTTTGGAATCGGGATCGCCGCCCTGGCCGGCTTGGCGAAGGAAAAGGAAATGCCCGAGGTCGAAAAAAAGAAAGCGATCGCGGAATTCAATTTCGCGAGAGGCCTCCTGGTTGCGACATTTTCCGGAATCATGAGCTCCTGCTTCTCGTTTGCCCTCACCGCCGGGACGCCCATCGGCGAAGCCTCGGCCGCGGCCGGAACGTCGACGCTTTGGACCGGCCTGCCGAAGCTGGTTGTCGTGTTGTTGGGCGGTTTCACCACCAACTTTGTCTGGTGTGTGCTGCTGAATATCAGAAACCGGACAGCCTATCAGTATCTGGCGACCCACACGAGGCTGGAGTCTCCCGAGGCGGGGCGCTTGGGATCCGGGCAGGAGCGATCCAAGGTGCCGCTGCTTGGCAACTATCTCTTCTCCGCGCTGGCCGGCATCACTTGGTATTTCCAGTTTTTTTTCTACACGATGGGGGAAACGCAGATGGGCAAATTCGGTTTCGCCTCGTGGACGCTGCACATGGCGAGCATCATAATATTCAGCACCATTTGGGGGTGGATCCTGCACGAATGGAAAGGATCGAGCCGGAAAGCCCATCGTTTGATTGCCGCCGGCATCTGCTCGTTAGTCATTTCAACCATCATTGTAGGTTATGGCACGTATTTGAATGCGCGGGGCGGCGGACACTGAGCGCTAAGAATTCCACTTTGCACTGGATGACAGTCCGAGCGCTTCTCGCGCCAGTGAACGAACAGAACACCGATTCAGCGAAATCTATCATAGCAGTACAGAAAAAGCATATAAATTTACTGGAAACCGCTAGCTGGTCACGGGGCGAGTTTATATAGTGGATGCGAACCGAATGGCTCCACCGCAGAGCTAAACCAAGCCGCCTCTATGGATATGTCGTCCCACAAACCCGCCCCCCTAATATTCCGTAAGAGCTTCGTCATGGCTGTCAGTCCGGGCCAAGCGAATGAGTATGCACGGAGGCACAATCCGATCTGGCCCGAACTTGCGGCACTTTTAAAGGCGCACGGGGTACGGAACTACTCGATCTTTTATCACGCTACTACGCGTCAACTTTTCGGATACGCTGAGATCGCCGACGAAGCCCGCTGGGCGGCCATCGCCCAATCCGAAGTGTGCCAGCGCTGGTGGAAATACATGAGTGACATAGTGCCGACTCACCCGGACTGCAGTCCGTTGTCCGCCAAACTCTCCGAAGTTTTCCATCTAGAGTAGTTATCCATTTGGTTAGCCTGCCGCACTTTGACGTGCGGCATCACCACGGCGCGGGTGGTAACCGCGGATAATTCGACTGCGCCGGTCAACGCCCGAGCGCAGCTCGAAGCACAGGCTCCTCCGTCGTGTATCGTTTGTTCTTCATGGTCTGGGTCTCCTTTGTTTTTACCCCAGAACCGACCCATCACCCGGTCCAGAATTTGCGAGTCACGTCAAGCCCGGGCGCCGGAAGGGTCAGAGTGGGGCGCTATTGCCGGACCGGGTGGGGATTAGAACGGCACCTCTTCCGGTTCATCCAAGCACTCAGGGTCATACCGTTGGAGTTCGAATAGCTTGTGGCCCACCGAGGAAATATCCTGGTAGAGCTTCAACTTCAGCCGCTGGAGTTCCTGCAGGCGGTCCAGGCGCTGGAGAGCATCGAGTTGGCAGGCGCTCTGGCCGCTCTGGACGCACAGTTGGATTTCCTTGATCAGGGTGGACTGCAACTCGATCGAGCGTGCCAGGCGCTCGACGAGGAATACTTCAATCGGCTCGATGAGCCGGGTTAATTCTGCGGGCGGGGTATTTTGCATGGTGCTGTAACTTAGCATGCGTTTTCGGCTCGCCTGTCGCCCGGGGCTGCAGCCACCCAGTAAAAGCGGACCGACGACTCCCTAGCACCGGAAAGGTCCGGGAAGAAACGGAGAACCCCGCCCTGCATTGGAGCAGCCGAAGTCGCGCAGCGGGGAGGGGCCCCGCCGGCGCTAAGCGAGAGGCGATTCGAGCCGCCCCCGAGGGGGCCAGTTCCGCAGAACAAGGGGAAAAGCGAACTCTCCCAACGAGAAGTCCCCGGCGCCTTGCGGGGCCGGGGACTTGTTTGCGCTGTCGCGTCAGCGTCTCGTTGCTAAACCGCCTGTGCGGCGGACTTTTTACTTTCGTGTTTCTGTTTCCGTGTTCGTTTTCGTATCTGTGTCTGGTCTTATTCTAACCCGCCTATACGGCGGACAACATCGGACCCATCCTACGCGACGGGTGGGCCCGAAAGGGTTGGTCAGTTGGCGGGCACGGCGCTGGGTGCCGGCTGGCCATCGCCCAAGGTGCGGGAGGCCTGCCGACCATGGTGCAGGGCCTCAAGCAAATCGGAGCCCGCCCGGCACTCGAAGAAGAGGGCGCTCAGGAATTCCATGAGCTCACCGGGCGAATTCGCGCCCATGTTGGCGGTGCGATAGCTCTGGAAGAGCTCCACCAGGTTCTTCGGGTGCTGTCCGGTCCAGGCGGCGAGGGCCGCGAAATAGGTGGCGAACTCCTCGGGGCGGAGGTCGGCCGGGATGTAGAGCGGAGCAGGGCTGCAGACGTTTTTCATATTAGTGCGAGCTGAGGGTTTGATGGTTAAGTTTCGTTTTCCTTGGCAGACACACCATAGCACCAAAGAAATTTCAAAAGGGGCTCGTAAGGCCGGTATTTTGGGATCTCCCCGGGCTACGAGAAAATGCCTTGATCGGCTCAGAAAAATAAAAATGCACAGACAATTAGTGGACAGATAGTTGCAACGGACAAAAATACTTTTTCTGTGTTTTCTGTCGCACGAATTTTAGAGGTGCAAAAATAATACCGCCTTTTGTGGCGTCTCAACATTCCCAGACTTTTTCCATTCTCGCCTATGTCTGTTAAAATTCCCGGATTGACCACGCCTGTGACATGGCAATGAGTTCCGTGACCAACAGGCACCCCATTTCTGATTCCAACGCACTTGTCGGGGCGATTTTCCCCGAGGGCCCATGCGTGTTTCATCGCCTGAAGTTTTAGATTACCTAGCGTCTTCCCGTTCACCCAAATGGCTTTCAACCTTAAATCCACCGGCAATCTCTCAATCGAGAACCCCATCGCTATGTTCAACGACATCCGGCAACGGAAGGTCGCTGGACTTCTAGGCAACCAGACGGAAATTCTGAACGACTACATCACGCGTGGCGTCAAGGAGCCCGATCTGGCCATCAAGGTTCCCACCGGTGGCGGCAAGACACTCGTGGCTTTGTGCATCGCGGAGTGGCGCCGGCGCCATTTTGGCGAGCGCGTCGTCTATCTTTGCCCCACGAAGCAACTGGTGAACCAGGTGTGCTTGCAGGCGGAGGAACAATACGGGATCGCCGTGACCCCGTTTCTCGGCTCGAAGCTGGAGTTCACGGCCAAGGCTAAGTCGGACTACAACAGCGCCGGCGTGGTGGCGGTGACGACCTACGCCGCCCTGTTCAACGTCAACCCGTTCTTCAGCGATCCGCAGACCATAGTCCTCGATGATGCGCACTCCGCGGAAAGCTATATCGCCTCCCAATGGAGCCTGCGCCTGGAAAAGCGTAATGAGACGCTGCCCGCGTTCAACGCCGTCGTGGCACTCATCAAGGCCCATATCCCGGAAGTCGACTTGCTGCGCTTGCAGGCGCCTTGGAGCGCGAACGATCACCCGCAGTGGATCGAGAAGCTCCCGACGCCGGCCCTCTACGCTGTGCGCACCGCGCTCACCAGCAGTCTTGACGAGAACCTCAAGGGCCTGAACGCGAGCTATTCGTGGAACACGATTCGCGACCACATCCTCGGCTGCCAGGTCTACTACTCCAGCCGCGAGATCCTAATCCGACCATATATTGCGCCGACGAGCACACACGCGCCTTTCGCCGGCGCCGTTCAGCGCATCTACCTCTCGGCCACGCTTGGCCTGGATGGTGACTTGGAGCGCATCACCGGCCGACGCTCCATCTTGCGGCTGAAAGAGGCCACTGGGTCTGATCGCCAGGGTTTGGGCCGGCGACTGTTCTTCTTCCCTGGCTCCAGCCTCGATGACAACGGGGTGAGCGAGTTGACCATGGATCTGATCCGCCAGGCCGGCCGCCGGCCTCAGCGGTTGCGGCGTCGAGTCGGGCGGGCAGCTCCGGCTTGAACGCTTCGGTCCTGGCCGCGTCTTTCTTGGCGTGGGTCTTGCGCGGCACCTTCAGGACCCCGCCGGCTTTTCCCAGCAACGTATAGACGCTGCTGAGGGCCAGCGCCCGGTTCGTGCGCTGCTTGATCCAGGCTTGCGCCTCCTTCGCTCGCCGGAACTTGCCCGAGCGAAGTTGCTCGACGAAGGCCGTATGGTCCGCCCCGGCTAAGGTCGGCTCTTTGCCGCCGGTGTAATCGCGGTGGAGAAGTTGCGCCACTCCGCCGGCTTGGAAGTTGTCCAGATACCGAAAAACGGTCGAGCGGTTCACGCCCGCGGCGGCCGCGATGCGTTCCGCGCTCAATTCATGCTGCGCCACCAGTCGTATCACCAACAGACGCTGCCGGGCCCACGCTTCCGTGTGCTCCCGCCACGCCGGCTCCAACTCGGCCGCCTTCGCCGCTCCCAACGAGGGTAATGTTCTCGCCATCCTTCATGCCTGTCAGATTCGGCCGAATTTGTATAGTCCTATATCAATGAGTAATTGGTATGATATACCCACTTACGACTTGGGGGTTGTCCGGAGGAAGCGTTGTTCACTGTCTCCAAAAAGCCCACGTTTCGTCATCCTGAGCGCAGTGAAGGATCCCAGGGAAAGTACTGGCGCGCGCCGACCGCTGGGATCCTTCGCTCCGCTCAGGATGACGGCAGGGAAATCAACCCGTTGCCGGGATGTTCTCCGCGTCGCGCCGCGTCTTCAAGTCGGCGGAGATCTGCACCATCTTGGTTTCGTTGAGCGGGTAGAGCACCACGAGGATTATGACCGCGAGCACGCCGAACGCTGCGGGGTAAAGGCTCATCAGTTTCACCAGGCCCCGGAGCATTTCCGGGGTCTGGGCCTGGTTGGCGACGAAGCCGACCGAGTTGAGCATCAACAACGAAATGGCGCCGCCCCAGCCCCAGCCGAATTTCTGGGCAAAAATCGAAGCCGAGAACACCAGGCCGGTGGCCCGGCGTCCGGTCTTCCATTCGGCGTAGTCCGCAGTGTCAGCGTACATCGCCGCCATGAGGGCGCTCAGGGGGCCGCCGGAGATCGAGCCGAGCGCATTGGTGCCGAGGATCAGCCAGACCTGGTCGGGCTGGAAGAAATAGAAAGATGCCGTTGAGCCGATCGCCACGGCGAACAGCAGCACAAAGGTTGGCTTGCCGCCCAGACGGCGGACGATGAAGGGCACAAAAAACGCGCCGACGAGGGAAAGCGCCTGGTTGCTGGTCTTGAAAACCGAGACGAGACTTTCCCAGTCCCACGTCCGCCCCAGCAGTGTCTGCGAGCCGACATAATATTTGAAATAGTATGTCTCCACGCTGCCCCGCAGGGAACAGAAGAAGATGAAGGTGATCGTCGTCGCGAGGAGGATCCACCACGGCCGGTTGGTGACGAGATCGCCCAAGTCGCGGGCGACGGAGGTATGCTGGGTTTTGGGCGGGTGCACCCGTTCCTTCGTATTGAAGAACACCAGCAGGAACGAAAGGGTCGAGATCACGCCGACAATGACGAAGGACCATAACCAGCCTTGGGCCGGCGTGGTGGCATTTAGCCAGCCGCCCACCTTGGTCGATTTCATGAGGCAAGCGGTGATCACCATGCCACCGCCGAATGCGCCGATGAATTTGTAAGAGGAGAGCGTGGCCCGCTCCGCGGTGTTGGGGGTGAGCACGCCGAGCATCGCGGTGTAGGGAATGTTGATCGTGGTATAGATCAGCATCAGGGCGTTGTAAGTAACATAGGCCCAGGTGAGCCTTCCTTTCGCATCGAAGTCCGGCACTAAAAAGGTCAGGACGCCGAAAATGGCCATCGGAATGCAGGTAAAGAGCAGGTAGGGCCGGAACTTGCCCCACCGGGATTTCGTGCGGTCGCCCAGCATGCCGATGATGATGTCGAAGATGGCGTCGAAGGAGCGGCTCACGCCTTGCAAAGTGCCGGCGGCCACGGCGGTGATGCCCAGGACGTCCGTGTAGAAGATAGGCAGGAAGTCGGAGATCGATTTCCAGTAGAGGCAGGAAGCGAAGTCGCCGAAGCCATAGGCGATTTTCTCCCGCTGGGTGAGTTTTCCGGTGGAGTCGTTGGACATGGTGGGGTAACGGGGCGGGTTAGTAACTATCGACCAGGGACTGGTGCACGAGGGTTTTCCGCAGCATCGCGAGGGTCGTGGGCCGCGCCAGCGAGACGCGGACCGTCCGGGGTCGATCAGGATAAAGTTCGAAATAGTTATCGCTGCTCCGATGCGCCAGGCCCGGCAGATCGAAGGCGAAGCGGTGCTGGAAGGCGGAGGTTTGGAAGGTAAGTGCGAACTCCGTTTCCGACGCCCGGCGGATGGCAACCCGCGTCCGGGCACGAGGGAGATCCAGGAAACGCGGCGGCGACAGGAACACGGTCTCCTCGCTCACGCGCTGGCGGCCGATGACGAGGGCAATGCGCAGGTGCAGGTTGTCGCGACCGTGTTGCGCCATGAGCCGGCCGAGGCGGAGCGTCTGCTGGAGTACGCTCTGGTCCGGGCCGAGGACCACCCTTTTCCGGCCACGGACCAAGCGACGTCCGTCCAGGTGGAACAGCTCCCACTGCAGTTCGCCGCGCGCCGGTTGAGGGGCGTCGTAAACGGTGTAGAGATGCACTTCATCCACGGTCGTGGTGCGGTAGTTGCCGATGGTGGTGTCCTCGTCGCCGGGCACTTGCGCGCTGACGAGCGCCGGGGCGAAGAACCGCCGGGCCAAATGGTGCAGCGCTTTCCATCGCCCGGTGAACTCGAGGGAGCTCCACGAGGCCACGGGCCAGCAGTCATTGAGCTGCCAGTAGAGCGCACCCATGCAATGCGGCATGTTGCGGCGATAGTGCTCGACGCCGGTCTGCATGCAGTGCGCCTGGTTGAGCTGCGAGAGGTAGATCAGGTGCGCCTGCGACTTCGGGAAACGGTAGCGGCGCGACACGTAGTCGAGGATGATCTGGTTGCCCGCGCGGTTCTTTTGGTGGTTCTCCATCAGCGGGCCGAAGACATTGCCTTGCCCGGGCGGGCAGAACGTGGCTTGCGTCTCCGGCGAGCTGTAGCTCTGCATGCCGAACTCCGAGCAGAAACGGAACCGCCACTTCTCGTAGTCCTTTACCGGGTGCCGGGCGTGCCACACATCCCAGTAATGCGTGTCGCCGCGCCGCTCGCCGTCGGGGTGCGTGTCGCCCCGCGATACCGAGTCTGCGAAATTGCTGCGCCATTGCGACGAGGGTCGGTAGGCGGTCACGCCGTCGTGCGCCCTGACCTCCGCCGGCAGGATGTGGTGAAAGACGGCCTCGTAGTTCCAACGCAACTTCGGGTGATCCATCAGGTCGCCCTTGTTCGCGCCGCCTCCCGAGGTGTTGAGCTGGGCAATTTCATTGTTGCCGCACCAGAGCGCGAGGCAGGCCCGGTGGCGCAGGCGGCGGACCTGGTGGCGCGCCTCGGCTCGCACGCTCTCCCGAAACGCCGCGTCGGCGGGATGGACCGAGCAGGCGAACATGAAATCCTGCCAGACCATGAGGCCAAGCTCGTCGCAGAGGTCGTAGAAATCCTCGCTCTCGTAGATGCCGCCGCCCCAGACGCGGAGCATGTTCATGTGCGCCTCGGTGGCGCTCGTGAGATCGCGGGCATAATCGGCGCGGGTCAAGCCGGGCACGAAGCTGTGCGCCGGGATCCAGTTGGCGCCTTTGGCAAAGATCGCGCGGCCGTTCACGACGAACTGGAATGTTTCGCCTGCCTTGTCCTTGTGCCGGTCGAGTTGGAGCGTGCGAAGGCCGATTCGTTTCGACCAGCGGCCAATCAGGTTGCCGCCCGCATCGTGCACGGCGAGCGCCACCGTGTAGAGCGGTTGCGCGCCGTGGCCGTTGGGCCACCAGAGAGAGGGATTTTTGATTTTACACCGATGCCGCATGCTCGCGGCCCGGTGCCGGTCGCCCCGCCTTCGCGGTGGCCGGGATTCTCGATTCTCGATTTCCACCACCGTTCGGCCATTCAGCGAGACCGTCCCGGTAATCCGGGCCTGGGCATCGTTGCGGGCCAATTCGGGTTCGAACGTGAGGAGGACGCTGCCATCACGGCGGTGGGTCTGGGCCACCCGGAGGTCAGCCAGCCGGTTGCCACTCCAAGCCTCAAGGCGGAGATCGCGCCAAATGCCGGCGGTGACGAAGCGCGGACCCCAGTCCCAGCCGAACTGGCATTGCTGCTTGCGCAATACCTGGCTCCGACCGACGGGATCGTTGAATTCGCGCGGGTCGTGTTTCGGCCGGTGGGCGCGGATGTACTTCATCGCGCTGCCGAAACGAATCGAGATCTCGTTTTTCCCCGCATGAAGCATCGGCTTCACATTCCAGCGGTAACCAGTGAACATGTTCTCCGTACGGGCGACGATGTGGCCGTTGATGCGCACCGTGGCGACGGTGTCGAGACCGTCGGTCACGAGTTCGACCACCTCCTCGTCAAACAAACCCGCGGGCACGCTGAAAGTGGCGCGATATTCCCAATCGCGTTCCTCGATCCACTGCAGCTGGAGTTCGTTGGTACCCCAGAACGGGTCCGGAATCAGGCGGTGGCGACGGAGATCGGTGTGGACGCAGCCGGGCACGCGGGCAGAGCGCCACGGTGATTGGGCGGTGGCGTCGCGGAACTGCCACGCAGCGCGGGCAAGTGGGTGCAGGCGCATGGTGATGGGGAATCGCTCAGAGGTTGGCGCCGTGCCGGCGAATAACCTCGCGATACCAGTAATAGGAATCCTTGGGTGTGCGCTTCTGGGACTGGTAGTCGACGTGGATCAGGCCGAAGCGGTCCTTGTAGCCCTCGCACCACTCGAAGTTGTCGAGGATGGACCAGTAGAAATACCCGGCCAGCGGGATGCCCTCATCGGCCGCGCGCTTGAGGCCCCCGAGGTAACGGGAGAGGAAGTCGATCCGCTGCGGGTCGTGCACCTTGCCGTCGAGGTGAACAAAGTCGGTATTGCAAAAACCATTTTCCGAAAAGGCGATCGGGAGCCCGTAGCGCTCGGTTTGGAAACGGGCGGCCCAATAAAGGGCGGGGGGTGAGACCTGGAGCCAGGGCAGAGTGCCGCGGGGATTGCCGATGCCCCAGCCGTCCGGGATCTTTTCCGGCTTGCCCTTGGCGTCGGCGCGGACCCGCCAACCGGCGTAGCAGTTGTAGGACAGGAAATCGATTTTCTGGGCGATGAGCTTCATGTCCCCCGCGCGGATCTCCGGCACCTCGGCGCCGAAGGCCTTCAGGCCCTCCTCGGGATACTTCCCGAACATGATGGGGTCGGCCCACCAGCTGAGGTTCCACAGGTCGCGCCCAGTGCAGGAAAAATAGTCGCGGCGGGCGGCCTCGATGTCGCGCTTGCTTTCGCTGGCGGGGATGCGTTCGCGCGCGGTGTGGGCGATGGAGACCTTGATCTTGCCCTCGCAGCCGGCACGCAGGGCCTGCACGGCGCGGCCATGCGCCATCAGCAGATGGTGGGCGGCGAGCAGGCACTCGGAGTGGGGCAACTTGTAACCGGGAGCGAACATGCCTTCCCGCAAACCAAGTCCGACCACGCACGGCGGCTCATTGATCGTCATGAAGTTTTTCACGCGGTCGCCATAACGGTCGGCGATCAGGGCGGCGTAGTCGCCGAACCACTCGACCATGTCGCGGTTTTGGAAACCGCCGCGGCGCTGGAGCGCGTTGGGCAGGTCCCAGTGGAAGAGCGTGACGTACGGGGTGATCCCGGCGTCGAGCAGCCCGTCGAAGAGCTTGTCGTAAAACGCGAGTCCCTTGGGATTGGGCTTGCCCGTGCCGAGCGGAATGACGCGCGACCAGGAGATCGACATGCGGTAGGCCTTGATGCCGAGGTTGCGCATGTGGCCGACGTCTTCCGGCCAGCGATGGTAATGGTCACAGGCGACATCACCGGTGTGGCCTTCAAAAATTCGGCCCGGTTCGTGGGTAAAGACGTCCCAGATGGACGGGGCGCGGCCATCCTGGGCAGCGGCACCTTCGATTTGATAGGCGGCAGCAGCTGCGCCCCAGGTAAAATTACGAGGGAAGGACATCAGGCGTAGGGTGGTGTGTGCGGGGTAGGTGACTAACTAACGGCTATCTTATCGGCTACCTCAGAAAGAAGTAATGAGATATGTTGTCCCGAAATTGAGAGCGAAAGCCCCCAATGGTTCATTTCAAATTAAGAGTGCTGACAACCCACAAGTTGATCGCCTCCCCCTGTTCCGCCGGGTAGGTGTGGCTCTGCTCGGGCTCGACCGCGAGGGTCTTGGGTGCGGTGATGACATTGTACGCGGCAAACGTGGACGTGGGCGGGCAGGTTTCATCGTTGTAACCCCAGATATAGAAACCGGGAACCTTGAGGCGCCGGGCGAAATTCACGGTGTCGTAGTAGGAGGCGGTTGTGATCTTGGCCGGGGTGGAATGACTCGAGGGTGAACCGTCGTCGTTGGGTTTGAAGGGATGAGGCCACCCGCCGGCGCGGCCATGCAGCTCGGCCGCGACGTCACACATGGCCGGATGGGTGGCGGAGAGCGCGGTGACGCGCGGGTCGAGCGCGGCGGTGACGATCGATAGCTGCCCGCCCTGGCTGGCGCCCATGACGAGGAGATCCTTGCCATTCCACATCTCGCGCGAGGTCAGGAAATCATTGGCGCGAATGCAACCGAGGTAGACCCGGTGATAGTAATAGGTGTCGCGGTTATCGAGTTGGTTGACCCAGTAGCTGTGCAGGGCACCGCCATACATGGCGTCGTAGACGTCCTTGGCCATGTTCACCGGGATGCCGTGGATGCCGATCTCGAGCACGATGGCGCCGCGGGCGGCGAGGTCAGTGTCGCCGAAGTACGGACGCACGCCGGCACCGGGCACTTTGAGCACGGCCGGATATTTGCCGGGGGCCTTTGGTTCGCAGAGGATGCCATAGACGCGCGGTGGGCTGGGATTCCAATTTTGGTTCAGAGTGCGGAAATTGACGTGATAGACGTTAACTTTGTCGGTGCAGGCATCGGGTAGGAGGGTAAGCCGGGCCTCGAGCGGGATCTTGGCGAGATCGGCCTTACCCTTTTGCCAGAAGGCGTCGAAGTCGGCCAGCTCGGTCTGATACGGTTTGATCGTCTCGGGTGCGAAGGCTGCGGTGGCCTTGCCCTCGTAGGTTTTCCCTGCGATTTCCACGGACGCCTTCAAGCGAATGAAGCCGCCCTCCTTCAACGTGCCGCCATCGACCACGAGACCGTCGAGGGGAACGGCGGCCGTCTTCTTCTCGGCCGGCATCATGTCCGGTCCGACGGAATAGGTGACGGTGGCGTTGTCGACCGGCGTGTTGTCGGCGGTCACCATGACGCGGAATCTCGCTGGTTCGCCGAGCCGGTAGGTCCAGTCGCGATGGTCCGGGGCGACGCGCACTTGGATGGAGGCGACGCGCAAATTGGCCGGCGCGGGCACGGGACTGAGCGGGGTGGCGGCGCACAAGGCGTTCGCACCGGACGCAGCCAGCAGAAACAGGCGGAATAGTCGGGGCATCATCGGGGAAATGGGGAGGAAGACAGGCCCGCGAACCAGACAGCAAATCGGTCGGGGGTCAACCTGAGCCTCCCGCGCCGGAGGCCAGGAGCCGGCCGGCGTTCGCTTTAATTTTCTTCGGGTCCCGGGCCCGGAGCTTGGTCGAACGGCTCGGGCCGAACTGGAATGTAGGAGCCTGCTTGCAGGCGATTCTGGGGTTCGTCCTTTGGGGGACGATTTCGAATCGCCTGCAAGCAGGCTCCTACAAAAATGAAACTGAGCCCGACTTCGAGGGCACACCCAGCCGGCTGCATTGGGCGATTGATTTCGCTGGAAGCAGGCACGTAGTGTCCGCGGATGCAAAACCGTCGCTTCGACCCGGCTTCCCCTCTCGTGAGGGGGGGAATGGTTTTGCTGATTTTTGGCCTGGTCCTGTTCTGCTATTGGCCGGCGCTGCGGGGCGCCATCCTCTGGGACGATCCCGCGCACGTTCCGCGCCCAGAGCTGCAGTCATGGCAGGGCTTGGGTCGTATCTGGACGGACGTCCGGGCCACTCAACAGTATTACCCGGTTTTGTTCAGCGCGTTTTGGATCGAGCACCGCCTTTGGGGTGACAACACGCTCGGTTATCATCTGGTCAATGTCGTCTTCCATACCCTGTCGTGCTGCTTGTTCGCCTTGCTGTTGCGCCGCCTGTGGCAGCCGGCCCGGACCGGGGAACCGCCGATAGTGCCCGCGGGAGCGGAGTGGTTCGCGGCGGTGCTGTTCGCCGTGCATCCGGTGTGCGTCGAGTCGGTGGCGTGGATCACCGAGCAAAAGAACACGCTGTCGCTAGTCTTCTATCTCTTGGCGGGGCTCGCCTATCTCGATTTCGCCGAGCGGCGGCGGGGGAAGTCCTATGCGCTCGCCACGTTGCTGTTTCTCTGTGCGCTAGGGAGCAAGACCGTCACGGTCACGCTGCCGGTCGCCCTGCTCATCGTACTCTGGTGGAAGCAAGGCGGGCTCAAATGGCGGCGCGACATCGTGCCGCTGCTGCCGTGGTTCTTGTTTTCCCTCACTTCCGGGCTGCTCACCTCTTGGATTGAGCGTCACATCATTGGCGCCGACGTGGTGGTTTTCGACCTGAGCTTTGTGCAACGGTTGCTGCTGTCCGGCCGCGTGCTCTGGTTCTATCTGGCCAAGCTGGCTTGGCCGACCGGCCTGAATTTCTTCTATCCCAAGTGGGACGTGGCCGGCGAGGCGGCGGGTTGGACGGGCTATCTGCTGGCGGCTGTGGCCGTGACCGTCGGTCTGTGGGCCCGGCGGCGGCGATGGCCGGGTGCCCTCGCGGCATGGCTGGTATATGGCGCCGGGCTTTTCCCGGTCCTCGGGTTCTTCAAGGTCTTTTTTTTCGGATTCACCTACGTTAACGACCATTTCCAATACCTGCCGGCCATCGGCCTGCTCGCGGTGGCGGCGGCGGGTGGAGCCATGGTGCTGACCAAGGTCCCGCGCGCGCTGCGGATCGCCGGAGTAGCGTGCGGTGTCGGGGTAATCGGTGTGCTGGCAGTGGCTTCCCATCGCCAGAGCCGGCTCTACCGCGACAACGAGACACTCGCCCGCACCACTATCGCCGCCAATCCCGCGGCCTGGATGGCGCACGAGATTCTGGCGACGACAGTGGCGAAGGACCCCGCCCGCCGCGCGGAGGCAATGGCGGAGTTTCAGGAGGTCATACGCCTCAAGCCCGACTATCCCGATGCGCACGTCGGGCTCGGCGTCGAGCTCGCCCGCCTGCCCGGGCGCCGGGACGAGGCCATCGCGGAATTCGAGCGCACCATCGAGCTCAGTCCCTACTACCCCGAAGCGCACAACAATCTCGCGCTGATCCTGAGCACGCAACCCGGTCGCCTGCCGGACGTCCTCGCCCATTACGAAGCCGCGCTCCGTGCGCGGCCGGATTACCCCGAGGCCCATGCCAACCTGGCGGACCTGCTGGCAAAATCCCCGGACCGTCTGCCCGAGGCCATGGCGCACTACCAGGAGGCGCTACGACTCCGCCCTGCCTTCGTGGCGGTGCACTGCCGTCTGGCGTTCCTCCTGAGCCGACTGCCCGGGAAGCAGGACGAGGCGCTGGCGCACTACGCGGAGGCATTGCGCCTCGCTCCGGATTTCATCGACGCGCACAATGGGCTCGCGATGACCTATGTGATGATGGGTCGGCCGGCGGAGGCGCGACGTGAATGGGAGACGGTGTTGCGCCTTGATCCCCGGCAGGAATCCGTGCGCCGCAACCTGCGTCGGCTCGATGAAATGGAAGGCCGTTGAGCGGTCGCCGGCGTTCCCTTCTTATATTAGACCACAACTGACATTGCACCCCGGTAGCGGCCTGCACGGAATGACTTGGAACGATCTTGCCCTGCTTTCCCCGCCCCGACAGCTTCCCTACCTCGTTGGCTGTCGGACTCGTCTGCCCCACCTGATTGTGATTACCCCACGTCTTATTCGCTGGTCCTGTCTCGCGTTCGGGCTGCTGCCGTTGGCGGCCTGGGCCGCAGCCGATCCGGTGGACCAGGTCGGCAAAGCGGCCGGTGAATGGCTCAAGACGCGGGCGGAAACGGTGCGGCTCCAAAGTGAGTGGGCCTCCCAGCGGCAATTGCTGGAGTCGACGGTGAAGGCGCTGGAGGAGCGCGCTGGCACCATGGAGGACAAGCGGGATCATTTGCTGGCCAAGACCGCCGGCGTCCAGACCGAACTCGCCGCGGTCGGCACAAAGAACCGGGACACGACCACCGGGCTGGAAGCCGCCGAGGCACGACTGAAGCAGCTGGCCGAGCGTCTTCAGAAACTGCGGCCCACGCTGCCGCCGCGGCTGTCAACCGCCCTCGATCTGCCCTTCCAGAGCCTGGCCGAGCCGGGCCTGTCGCTCGGCGAGCGCATGCAGCTCGCCATGACGGTGCTCAACCGCTGCATCCAGTTCAACCGGACGATAACCTGCGGCGAGGACGAGGTGGCGCCACCGGGAGAAGCCACCGCGAGATCGCTTGAGGTCATTTATTGGGGATTGAGCCACGGCTACGCGCTTGATCGCGCCGCCGGCCGGGCTTGGTCCGGCGCCCCCGGGCCGCAAGGCTGGCGGTGGGAGCCCCTGGCCGCCGCCGCGCCGGTAGTCCGTTTGATCGACATCTACAATGACCGGGCGGAGCCGGAATTCGTGATGACCCCGATGCAGCTGCGCCATGCCGACGGCGGAGGCTCGCCGCCATGAGCCATCGAAACCTTGCTCAGTTCGTCGCCGGTCTCACGCTGGCCCTGCTCACGACCGGGGCTCCGGCGGCGGAAACTTTCGACGACGCGATGCAGAAATCGCTGCTCGATTACAGCACCCGGCAGCGCGAGGCCAATGCGGAACTGAACAGCGCCCGTGCCAAGATCGCGGAGGAAAAAGGTCCCTTCCTCCGGGCGATGCGGGCGGCGGAGAACCGAATCATCACCGCCCAGGCCGAGATCACCCGGCGGGAGACCGAGCAGGAACAGGTGCAGGACACCCGCCAGCGACTGATCCGTGATGCCGAGATCCTGCAGCGGAACCGGGCCTATGTGAACACCCTGGCGCAGGACGGCCTGAAGCTGTTCGACGACGGGGCGCTGCCGGCGGAAGATACGCTGGTAGCCGAACCCCTGCGGTCGCTGCAGAAACAGCTGGACGCCGCCGCGGAGGGGAGCGAGTCGGGGCGGGCCGCCGGGAACGTGACGGAGTTCCTGCTGGCGCAGGTGGAGCGCTCGCTGGGCGGATATGCCGCGCCCGGCCGCGCGATGCTCGACGGGGACAACCGGATCGTGGACGGCCACTTCGTCTTTGCCGGGCCGGAGGTTTTCTTTAGCGCGAACGAGGGCCCGGCGGGTATCGCGATGCGGCGCCGGGAAGGCGAAACGGGCCCCGTGGTCTATCGCCTGCCGGCGTGGCAGCCCGGCGACGTGACCGCACTCTTTCAGGGCAAGGTCGGGATGATTCCGGCCGACCCTACAGTCGGCAAGGCCTTGCGGCTGCAGGAAACGCGGGGGAGCCTGCTCGAGCACATCAAGAAGGGTGGCACGGTGGCCTATGCGATCGTCGGAGTGGGTTTGCTGGCGGTGCTGTTGATCCTGCTGAAGATCCGCGATGTGTTCCGCATGCGCGTCGATGAACCTGAAACGGTGCTGCCGTTTCTGGTGGCGCTCGCGAGCGGCGAGACGGCGGAGGCGGAGAGGCGGCTCGCCAAGCTCAGGACAAGCACCCGCGAGCTGTTTGCGACCGGCATGGCACACCGGCGCAAGTCCAAGGCCGTGCTGGAGGAACATCTGCAGGCCTTGTTGATGCGCCAGCGGCTGCAGCTTGAACGCCGCCTGCCTTTGCTGGCGGTGATCGCCACCGCGGCCCCGTTGATGGGCCTGCTCGGCACGGTCGTCGGCATGGTGCGGACCTTTGCGTTGATCACTGTTTTCGGCACGGGCAATGCCGGCAAACTCGCGGGCGGTATCTCCGAGGTGCTGGTGGCGACCGAACTCGGCCTGGTGGTGGCCATCCCGGCCTTGGTGGTCCATGGCTTCCTGGCGACCCGGGTGCAGAAGACCTTGGCCATGCAGGAGCGTTACGCGCTGGAATTCATTACGGCCGCCAAGCCGGACGAGCCCGTCGATGTCAGTGAGCAGGGTGAACAGGAGGAGCCGGTCCTGAGATGAAGATCTTGTCTGAATTGATCGCGCAGGGCGGATTGGCGATGATTGCCATCATGGCGCTCTCGGTGGTGCTGTATGGGCGGTGCTTCCAACTGATCGTGGACCTGGGGCGCTCGCGACGTTTGCTGCAGACGGCGCCCGCCGCGACCCGGGAGCAGGCGCGGCTGCTCCACCACCGGCAGACCTTGCTACAGCAGAATTTCCGGCACCAGCGCCCGGCCCTCGCCGCCATGATCGCCGCCGCCCCATTGCTCGGGTTGCTCGGCACCGTCACTGGCATGGAGCGGACCTTTTCGACCCTGGCGGGCCATGGGACGAAATCGCTGGAAGGTCTGGCGGGCGGCATCTCGGAAGTGCTGGTGGCGACGGAGTCGGGTCTGGCGGTCGCCCTCCCGGCCATGTTGCTGGTCTATATCGCGCACCGGCAGACGCAGCGGCAGGTAGAAATCCTGGGCCGGCTGGCGGCGGGGCCATGGGAGGAGACGACATGATCGGCCGCCACCACAACTCGGGCCACTTCGAGACGACCCACGTCGACATGGTGCCGATGGTCGACTGCATCATGGTGCTGGTTATTTTTCTAATGGTCAGCAGCGTGTTCGTGAACGACCCCGGCATCGAGGTCCAGAAACCCGACGTCAGCGGCGCCCGGGCAGGCGACCCGAATGCGCTCCTGATCGCCATCTCCGCGGACAACCACATCTATTTTGACGGCCAGGAAATCCATCTCGACCGCGTGGCCGGCTTGGTCAAGCGAGCCGCCGTTGGCAAGGCCCCCGTCCTGATCATCCGGGCGGATCGCGGCACCTCGCACGGCACCTTTGCCGCCGTTTACGCCGAGGCCCGGCGCGCGGGCATCCAGCACGTCCAGTTTGCCACGGCGAAGGCCAATTAGCAGCACGACCTCATGACCGGTGAACTTTCCATGCTTCCTGTCTCGAACGGCGGACTGCGGCGCTTCGTTGCCGGACCCCTGCTGGGCGTCGGTTTCACCCTGGTGCTTTTCCTCGGGCTGGCCTGGCTGAAGCATACCGGCCCCGAGCTTCCGCCCACGGCGGATTTTATCGACCTGCCCTCCGTCGCGGCACCAATCGACGCGCCTCCGCCGCTGCCCGATCTGGCCCCGCCGGAGACGGCCGCCCCGGCGGCGGAAGTGGCGGGATTCGATGCAGGGGACACCAGCAGCCCGGTGAAGGTCTCGGTGTCGCCGCCCGAAATCAGCCAGCTGCTGCCGATCCGCACCACCGCTCCGTCCCTCAAGATATTGAACCGGATTTTGCCGGCAGATCTAAAGCCGCGGATGGACGTCACGACCGAACTCCAGCGCATCTACCAGCAGTCCGAAGTGGACCAGCGTCCGAAGATCTTGTCGGAGAGCAATCCCTTCATCCCGCCGGTCGTCCGCCGGGGCGCCAGCACGCTGCGGGTCACATTGCTGTTCGTGATCGATATTAACGGGACGGTGGAGAGTATCCGGATCGTGGAATCTTCGGGCAACGCCCCATTTGACGACATTGTTGCCGATTGCATCAAGTCCAAGTGGGTTTTCACCCCCGCCATCCGGCACAGCAAGCGGGTGAAGTGCATGGTGCAACGCGCCATCATCGTGAACTGGAAGCTGTCACCCTTTGAGGGCTGAAACCATGCGCACCTCCTCCACCATCCTGCTCTTTCTCGGCCTGGTCGCGACCGCCGCGGGCCAGACCCTCGACCAGGAGGGGGACATGAACCAGTTTCTCCTGAACCGAATGAACGCCCAGCCCCAGGGCAAATCGGCCGGGCTCGATCCGAAGCGGATTATCAACAAGTCCAGTTCCTTCCTGAAAGAGCGGGAGCCGGAGATGAACGCCGAGGAGTACGCGCTCTACCAGCGGGTCGTGGAGATGTTTGAGACCAATGCCCCGCTTGCGGTCAAATTGCTCGAGGCGATGATGGGCAACAAGGAGCCGCCCAGCCCGGCCTTTGAATTCATTTTGGGCAACGCTTACTACAATGCCGGCCAGGTCGAGCAGGCAGAGGCGAGCTACCGCAGCGCGGTGAAGCGTTATCCGGAATTCGTCCGCGGATGGAACAACCTGGGCGTG
The DNA here is from genome assembly GCA_025363455.1 of Oleiharenicola sp. GTDB lineage: Bacteria > Verrucomicrobiota > Verrucomicrobiia > Opitutales > Opitutaceae > Lacunisphaera. Next base: position 20,678 of record JANYDW010000027.1, read on the forward strand.
TTATGCTACACGGCCGGGCGTTACGCGGACGCGGTCCCGTGTTTCTCGAAGGCCGTCACGCTGGGCGACCGTGACCCGATGACCTTCGGGCTGCTCGGCTCCTGCCTCGAGCGCGAGGAGGACAACGTGGCGGCCGAACTGGCGTTCATGCAGGCGCTCGGCGGCGACCCGGGGAACACCGAATGGAAGGAGGGCCTGCTGCGGATCTGTCTCCAACAAAAGCAATATGCGCGCGCGGAATCGTTGGTGAAAAAACTGGTCAAAGACCATCCCAAGGAAACGCGATATTGGCTCGTCTATGCGAACATCCTGTTGTCCGAAAACCGAAAACTGGATGCGACCCTCGTGTTGGAAACCGCCGCCGGCACCGGCGTGGCGGATGCGGACGAACTCGCCGTGTTGGGCGACCTTTATGCGGACCAGAAGTTCGGAGCGGAGGCGCTGCGCACCTACCAACGGCTGCTGGCCGTGGCGCCGGAGACGGGCGAGCGCCGGTTGCTGACGCTGGCCGGCCTGCAGACCGACGCCGGAAAATTCAAGGAGGCGAAGGAGACGCTGGACCGGCTCGAACCCAAGATCGCGCCGGCGCGCCGCGTGGAGCTGCTGTCGGCGCGCGCCGACTGGTTCGTGGCGCAGAAGCAATGGCCCGCCGCCCGCACGCAGCTGGAGGCCTTGTTGCAAGTTGCGCCCTTCAACGGCCGCGCGTTGCTGAGCCTGGGCCGCGCCCATGTGGCGGAGGGCGATCCCGTACACGCCCAGTTTGCTTTCGAGGCAGCGACGCGGGTTGATGAGGTGAAATATGCCGCCAACCTTGAGCTCGCCAATCTTGAGTTGAAAAACCGCCACTATGGACGGAGTGTGGAATACCTGCAGCAGGCTTTGCGCATAGAACGGTCTGATGCGGTCGAGGACTATCTGACCCGCGTCAAATCTCTCGCCGCCGACGAACCCCGATCGAACCCATGAAAACTCCCACGATGGTAAGTTTCAGCTATTGCTTCAGCGCAGGATTCTTCCTGATGACCGCCGCTCAGGCCGCGCCGGCGACCCCGGCAGCTCCAGCCTCCAAGCCGGAGGCCGCCGACAAGCCCTACGTGCTCTTTATGCGCACCGATGTCGCCGTGGAGCAGAACAAGAAGCTTTATCCGGTCAAGGACGTGCACGGGCCCATGTTTATCATCTCAGTGAAAGGCCAGCCCGTGTCTGTGCCAATGACAGGTGAGGCGCACAAACTGGAGTTCCAGCACGGGCTCACCCTGGCCCGGGCTTCGGCCTCGCTGACCGGGCTGGAGAGTGGGCGGGCCTATACGGCCCGGCAGGATCCAAAGATGAAACGCCAGCGAGATGCGGTGCTGGCCGAGGCGGTCATCGGTGACAATGCGTCACTCGCGGAAGGGCAGTTCATCACGGCCTTGAACAAGAATGGTATTCTCATCAATTCGGACGCAAGGATGCCAGACGGCACCCCGATCAGGGGTGCCGCAGAGTCCGCCGCTGCTCAAGACGCCAACTCTGCGGCCGCCGCGGCGACAGCGTTTCAGTCTCAGAGTCAGATGGAAAACTTGCGCCAGTCCAATCTCACTTCGGGTGGCTTTGCGCACCTCGCGGCGGAAGCCGACATGGCCTTGGAAAACTTTGATGCGGTCGAGGTACGATTCAACGTTTCGTCTGCGGTTTTCCTCGAAAAACCCTATGTGGTCATCATCACCCGGTTTCATGCGCGGGACGACAAGCCCGGCGTCGCCCGCAATGCGGTTTTCGCCAAGGCATTGGAATCCATCGGTGCCAAGCCGAGCCGGGTGGAAGTGCTGCACGGTGGATTCCCCTTTGGCTTCGAAATCGAGGATCTGCAGGTACATCTCTACAACGAGGGCAAGGAGGTCCCCACCGATGTGGCCCAGAAACGCGTGCCGCTGACCCGGGAGGAGGCCTTCGAATATCTGAAGATCGACTACTTCCGGGGGCATAAGGGCGAGACGATGCCCGCCACGCCGGCTGTCGGCCGGCCGGACCGCCTTGAGTTGGCCCGACTCGGACCGAAGCAGCTCGAGGCCGTGTACTTTGTGAAGGTGGACAAGGTCGGTCGGCCGCTCGGCACGTTCTCGGACGAAGAGTGCAGCCAGCGCGTAGACGACTCCATCGATGCCTTGGCTCGAAACGTCCGTTACTACCCGGCCCTCGAGCAAGGCAAAGCTGTGGACGGAATCGCCCGGCTGATCCTGCCGCACCTCGAGCTTTGATTCCGATTGGGCCTCGCTACCCCGGAGCCTTGGTCGCCCTTGGCTCCGGCAGGCAAGCTTGCCCCGAGGATCTTTATTGCACAGCGGTTAATTTGAGGTTCGCCAGAATCGACAAAAATCTGGTCTTTGCATTTTTACAGTTAGGGTGCTTTGGGCCCTCCCCTAGTCACTATATCCTCCGTCTACACGCCTACACGATGGGCCGGGAAAGAGGAAATTCCCATTGCATTGCTCCTTGGGGGAGTGACTTCGGCAGTTCCAGTCTAATGTGAGAATGATATCGGGGGGTGAATTTTTGTTGGCAAATTACCTAAAAAAAGAATCAATTCACCCCGTCCCCTCAGCTGTTCACCCCTAACCCCGTAAGTTTAGATCAGTTTAGTATAGTCACGCTTAGTCATTTGATGAAGAAGCAGGCCTATTGATAGTTAACAGTTAGTCTTTTGCCAACCATGCAAACCAACAGACCCCAACACTACCCAAGCTACAAAATAGCCTTGGTTCTCGCGGCAATAATTGCCGCTGGCCCCTCCTGGGCCCAGCAAGCTGCCAAGGCAACCAACGCCAAACCTGCGAAAGAGGAAGAAGAGGTTCTCCAACTCTCGCCGTTCGAGGTGTCGGCTGATGCCACCACGGGCTATGCCGCTGCCACCACGCTGGCCGGTAATCGCCTCGCCACCGAATTGCGCGACATCGGCAATGCGGTGACGGTTATCACGAGCCAGTTCCTCAAGGACATTGGTGCGACGGATAACAAGAGCCTCCTGCAATACACGACCAACACCGAGGTCGGCGGCATCTACGGTAACTTCTCGGGCGCCGGCGATTCGTCGCACCTCGATGAATCGGGCAAGTTCACGAACCCGAATGGGAACACCCGTATCCGCGGCCTGACCGCGGCGGATAACACCCGTGATTACTTCCTCACCGACATTCCGTGGGAAGGCTACAATATCGATGGCGTGGACCTGCAGCGCGGTCCCAACTCGATTTTGTTCGGCCAGGGCAGTCCGGCCGGTATCATCAACACGCGCACGAAGACGGCGGCCTTCAAGGATTCCAATGAGGTCTCGATCCGCGTCGGCAGCTTTGGCAGCATGCGCGAGACGGTCGACTTCAACAAGGTCCTGCTCAAAAACGAACTGGCCGTCCGCGTTTCGGCCGTTCGGAACAACGAGAAATACAAGCAGGATCCTGCGTTTTCGGATTCCAAGCGGCTTTATGGCGCCATCCGCTATGAACCCGGCTTCCTGAAGAAGGATTCGGCCCGCACCATCATCAAGGCGAACATCGAGTTCGGCAACACCGACAGCAACAATCCGCGCCAGCTGTCCCCCAACGACCGTCTCTCACCTTGGTTCTATACCGGCACATTCGCGGGGCGCGACGTGGGGAACCAGCCGACCACCTTCTCCAACTTGAACAGGATTACGCCTAACATGATTGAGATGGAAGACGACAATACCGGTGTCGCTGGCCATGGCCTCGATCGTCCGGCACATAACGGCCCCGGCGGTCTGTATCTCGTCGGTGGCGTCAACTACCTGCTGCCCAAATATTCGAGCCAGGCCGGAACCGGCTATGCTCTCGGTAATTTCGGTGGCAACCCCAACGAATACTACAACCCCTGGGTCAACGGCAGCTTGCTGGGTGTTTACGGCAGTCCCGCCTTCAATTTCACCGATAGCAACGCCACCCAAGGGACGGCGATCAACTGGGAACCGCAGGGCTTTCACGGCATGGCTGCCGACGGCACCACCGGCCTCACCGGTACACGCACCACCTCGGTCACGCCCTACCTTCGCGCGGCCAGTATTAGTTCCTATTCTGGTTTCGCCCAGAAAGCCAAACTCTATTACAACGGTCTCCCGGCTTGGGCCTATGGTCTTTACAAGGACAAGTCGATGACGGATCCGTCGATCTTCGATTACTACAACAATCTGTTCGATGGTCCGACGAAGCATGAATTCCAGAAATTCCGCGCCTACAACGCGAGCATTGCTCAAACCTTCATGCACGAGCAAGTGGGCTTCGAGGTCACCTATAACAACGAGGTATTTAAGAGCGGCAAGACCCAGCTGCTGACGGACGATAGCATCAATATGGACCTCAACATCCAATATAATGATGCCCACGCAGAGGGGAAGAACGGCGTCGCCTATACTGATGGCACACCCAACCCGAATGTCGGCGTTCCCTATGTGGGTGGCGGCGGCCTCTTCGGCAACAACGTCAAGACCAACCAACGCGAGGACGCCCGTCTGACGCTCTTTGCCGATCACGACTTCTCCAAGGATGGCTCAAGCTGGGTTCACCGGCTATTGGGCCGTCATGTGATCACCGGCCTGCTGAGCACCGACAATGTCAAGACCGACAACCGCGATTTCACACTCTACAGTATCCAAGATCCGGCTTGGGAAATCTTGAACAACGGTTCCAAGGGAGCGGTCCACCAGAGCTCGCTGCTCGGCTTTAACAGTGGTGCGATGACGCCGTATACCTTCATCTACCTGGGTAAATCCTTGAAATCGGCCAGTAGCTCGGCGGGCGCCTATATCCCAAATCCGAGCGTGATGCCTGTCCTCACCAGCGGCAAGGCCATGCAATTCGACGCGACTTGGAAGCCGTCCACGAATCCGGCCGATCCGACCTATGTGAATCCGACCGCCTTTTGGCACGATAATTACCGCCCGACCGTAGCGGCCTTCACCACGGATGGTAACTACCGGGACAACAATGGTAACATCATTACCAACTTCGGTGACGGTCAGCAGTTCAGCAACCCGACCAATTATGTCGGCGTGCGTCCCTATAACATCAACATCATCGCTTCGGCTACATCCCAAGCCAACCAGAACGCCAACACCTCCGCCGCCCGGCTCACCAAGTCCACGGTCTCCTCCCGGGCCTTCGACTGGCAGGCGCACTTCTGGGACAACGCGCTCATTGGCACTTTTGGCGTGCGCAAGGATATTGCAAAGTCATGGGATTTTTCGATCAACACCAATCAAGGTGATCTGAATAATGAACGGCGACTGTTCCTCAGCCCGTCGGTTTACCACCTGAAAGACACCCCGGACAACGGTCTGGAAGTGACCTCACATGCCTGGACCACGGTGGCCCACCTCAACCAGTTGTCGTTCCTCAAGCGCCTGCCCATTCAGGTCACCGTGTTCTACAACCACTCGACAGACTTTCAGCCGGCTGCTCAACGTGTCGACGTTTACGGCGTGCCGCTGGCTGCTCCTTCCGGTGTGACCAAGGACTATGGCCTCCTGCTTGAGACCAACGACGGCCGTTATAGCGTCAAGTTGAACAAATACACAACCACCAGCACCGGTGCCAGCAGCTCCGGTTTAGGTGGTGCGTGGTTCATCGGCTCCTCCCAGGCTTGGTCGGGCAATTGGGTCAACCGGTTCGAGTTCAATTGGACCAATGACAACATCAGTGGCTTCGACGCCGCGATGGATCCCACCAACACGATTGCCAATTACGAGCGGGCTCCCGGCGAGTCTGCGGCCCAAGCGGCGGCGCGCGAAGCTTCGGTAGTCGCTGCCTGGCGCACCTGGCAGAAGAGTGTTGATCCGCGCTTCTATACGGCGTGGCAAATCAACCTCAACGACAAGACCAAGGGCATTGGCGCCAGCGTGCCTGCCGGGTTTGCGGTCACGGAGGACAGCATCTCCCAGGGTTACGAGCTGGAGTTCAACGCCTCACCAGTTCGCAACTGGCGCCTCTCGCTCAATGCCAGCAAGACGACGGCCCAGCGCACGAACATCGGTGGCGACAACCTTCGCGCGTTCATGGCCGCCTACACGAAATTCCTCGGTACCGGTGCCCCGGGCACCGGCGGCGACCTGCGCATCTGGTGGGGTGGTGCCGGCAACGAGACCGCCCTGTACCAATGGAACACCAACGTCAACTCGGAGTTCAACCAGCGCAAGCTGCAGGAAGGCACCAATGTGCCCGAACTGCGTAAATGGCGTTATAACGCCATCACGAACTACGACTTCGATCACGGCATGCTCAAGGGCGTGAACGTCGGTGGTGGTATGCGTTATGAATCCAGCATTGTCATTGGTTACAAGCCCATCGCGGGTGCGACCGCCAGCGAGATCAGCTTCGATATCGCGAACCCGTACGTGGGTCCTTCCGACACCAACTTCGATCTGTGGGTCGGCTACAATCGCAGAATGTGGCATGAGATCAACTGGAGCGTCCAGTTGAACGTTCGCAACGTTGGCGTCAAAAATGAGATGGTGCCGATCACGACCAACCCGGACGGCAGTGGGGCCAGCTATCGCATAAGAGCGCCGCAGACCCTCATGCTGACCAATACGTTCAGGTTCTAAAGGTCAGCTGATTTAAATTGCCGCGCCCCCGAAGGATTCAATCCTTCGGGGGCGCTTTTTTTGCGCCCTAAACCGGCACATGCAATTGCAGGGCAAGTCCTCTCGCGATCTTAAAGGTCTAAATGGTGGTCGCCGATTTCCACATCGGCGACAGGCGTCGGTATGTAAGTTGACGACCACCCCTCAACCTAATCCCGGCTAAGAGCGTTATGTCACCGCCCGCCTCTCAATCCAGTATCTGCAAGAATTATTCACGCCTTGGACTGCTACTTGGTGCCGGCCTGTTGGTGCTGGCTGCCCTGGCGGTATATTGGAACAGTTTGGGAACTGCGTTTATCTTCGATGATATCCCGGCGGTCGAGCGCAACGCCACCATTCGCCAGCTTTGGCCCCTTTGGCGGGCGTTGAATCCGCCGCACGATGGATCAGGTGTGTCAGGACGACCGTTGGTAAATCTATCGCTCGCGGTGAACTACGCCTTGGGCGGGCAGGAAGTGAAGGGATATCACTTGGCGAACACCATGTTGCACGCGCTGGCTGCCCTTACGCTTTGGGGTCTGTTGCGTCGTACTCTGCGGGTCGACGGTGCTGCTCCCCGGCCCGATGCAGAGTTCCTGGCGTGGATCTGCCCATTGGTCTGGACCGTGCATCCGCTGCTCACCGAATCCGTGGTTTGTGTGGTGCAGCGCAATGAGATCCTAGGGAGTTTGTTCTATTTGTTGACCCTGTATACCTTCGCTCGCGGGGTGTCGGTCTCCAAGGAGGCCAGATTGTCCGCGCCATCGCAGGGCGTTCCATCCGAGTCGCGATGGCTCGCACTTTCCATTCTCTCGTGCCTGGCCGGCATGGCGAGCAAGGAGATTGTTGCCACCGCGCCGCTGCTGGTGCTGCTCTACGACCGCACGTTTGCCGCCGGCTCGTTCCGCACGGCTTGGTCGTCGCGAAGAAAATATTACGTCGCGCTTGCCACCACCTGGCTTCTGCTCGCCTTGCTGGTCTGGCAAAACCGCCAGCGCGGCGGAACGGTGGGCTTCGGGCTCCACGTGACCCCATGGGAATATCTTTTGACGCAATGCCATGCCCTGGTCCTCTACCTGAAATTATCGTTCTGGCCGCACCCGCTGGTGCTCGACTATGGGTGGCCGTTGGTGCGGAGCCTCGGCGAAGTGTGGTGGCAGGCGCTGCTAGTGTTGACGTTGCTGACGGGGACAGGGGTGGCCCTGGTGCGGAAGCCGGCGGTCGGATTTCTCGGCGCAAGTTTTTTCGTCCTACTGGCCCCCAGCTCAAGCTTCGTGCCCTTGGTGAGCCAGACGATGGCCGAGCACCGGATGTATCTGCCGCTGGCGGCCGTGCTGGTATTGGTCGTCACGGGTGGACAGGCGCTGCTGGGGCGGAAAGCCTTGGCGGTGGCCCTGGCGGGTGCCATCCTGCTGGGGGTGGCAACGGTGTACCGCAACCGGGACTACCGGACCGAACTGGGGATCTGGTCCGATACTGTGGCCAAGCGCCCCGACAATGCCCGGGCCCACGGCAATCTGGGTCGCACCTATCTCGGGCTCGGTCGCTGGGCGGAAGCCGTGGCGGCTTGCTCGGAGGAACTGCGGCTGGCGCCGGGCTATAATGGCGATGCCCGAGCCAACCTCGGACGGGCTTTGACCGAGTTGGGCCGGGCTGCGGACGCTCTGCCCTATTTTGAGGACGGGTTGCGGATGAAGCCCGACAGTTTCGACCTCCACCATAATTATGGTGTCGCTCTTGCCGCTCTCGGCCGGTGGCCGGAGGCGGAGTTCCAATACCGGGCGGCTGCCTTGTTGCGGCCGGATTTCGCTGAAGTCCACAATAACCTCGCGAACACCCTCGCGAAGGTCGGCCGGTTGCCGGAAGCACTGATTCACTATGAAATGGCCTTGCGGCTGGCGCCTGATTTCGTCCAAGCCGAGATCAATTGGGGCCGGGCCCTGGCGGAAGCCGGCCGCATGGAGGAGGCGTTAAGGCATTTCGAGAACGTGGTGCGGGCGCGGCCTGACGCCTCGACGCAGGTTGATCTGGCCGGCGTCCTCGCCGCCGCCGGCCGGCCCGCCGAGGCGACCGCGCACTACGAGACGGCGCTCCACCTGCAGCCGGACAATGCCCTGGCCCATTGCGGACTGGGCAACGCGCTTGCGCGACTCGGCCGGTTCGACGAGGCGATCAGCCAGTATGAAGCGGCGGTTCGCCTCCAACCGGCCCTGGCGGAAGCGCAACACAACCTCGGGGCGGCGTTGATGCGTGCCGGTCGGTCCACCGAGGCGTTGCCCCACTTCGAGGCGACGGTGCGCCTGCTGCCTGACTCAGCCGACGCGTATCATGAACTCGCCTTGGTACTCGGCGGGTTGAAGCAATGGGACCAGGCGGTGCGGCACGAGGAGGAGGCGTTGCGACTGCGCCCCGATTTCGCCGAGGCCCGCGAGCATCTCGCGTGGCTGCGGGGGCAATAACACTAATCGCCCGATGAAAATACCCTGTCATTGCGAGGAGCGAAGTGACGAAGCAATCCAGCTGGATCGCCACGGCGCGCTTCGCGCCCCTCGCGATGACGACAGTGTAAAGGGTAAGGACGCTTGCGTCAGCGCAACTGTTCCAGAATCTCCCGACAGTGCTGGGCGGCTGTGACATTGCCGCTGCGCTCCGCCAGGGCGGCGCCTTCCGTGAGGGTCCGTCGCGCGTCGTCTCGCCGTCCGACCACGGCATAGGCTTGGCCGAGAAAAAGCGCACCTTGGGCGTTGTCGGGTTGCAGGCGGCGGTACGCCTCGAGCGGGTTCACCGCGTCGGCGAAGCGGCCTTGAATCAGGCAGAGCGTGCCGAGCCGCATCTGCAGGTCGGGGTGGTTGCGGTCGATGGCCACACCCTCGCGGTAATGACGCTCGGCTGAGGCGGTGTCCTGCTGCTCTTCCGCCGCCATACCGGCCCGAAGTTGCCAGTAGGCCATGAGCCGCCGGGCTTCGGGCATTTCCGGGTGGGATTCGTAGAGGGGCTGCAGATACCGGGCGGAGCCCTCCCAGCGCCCCGAATCGATCTCAATTTGCGCCAGCAGCGCCAGTGAATTGGGGAAGGTGGGCTTCAAGACCAGCGAGCGCTGCAACGCCTCGACGGCCTCAGCGAGCTTTCGCGTTTTCAACAGGGCGAACGCGAGATTGTAGTTTGCGTTGGTGTCGTTGGGGTTTTGCGCCACGGCCGTCTGGAGTGCTTCAACCGCGCCCTGACTATCGCCGGAATCGCCCAAGGAAACCCCCAGGGCGTCGTACAACTCGTATTGCCGTCCCAGGACCGCCAACCCCTGCCGCGCCACCCGCACGGCTTCGACCGGTTGCTTCAGCTCACGATAGGCCCGGCTAAGGTCGACGTAATACATCACGGCCGGTTTGGTGTTCCCGACCCGCTGCAGGCCGGCCTCCAACACCTCTTGTGCCTTGGCGCTGTCGTTTTGTTCCAGATGGAGCGCCCCGAGCAGGCTGTAGGCCGTGAGCGCATCCGGCTGGAGCTGGATCGCTCGTTCGAAATAGGCTTTTCCGCGGTCGCCGTGCTTGGTCTGGAATTCCACCGTGCCGCGGATGCACAACTGTTCGTAGTTGAAACACCAGGCGCCGAGCTCGTCGAGCCACGGGTCGTCGGCCGCGCGAAAGCGGCCCGTTTCCCGGCCGAGCCACCGCTGTCGGTCCACATCCTGGGCGGCGCCGTCCGCGGCCAGTATCTCAGCATAGAGGTTGTGGCCGGGGGAGAATCCCGGGGTTTCCTTGACGAGCAGTTCGATGAGTCCCCGTGCCTGCGCCCGCTGGCCTTCTTGCAGGGCGACACGGGCGAGACCGAGGCGCGCATAAGGGTCGCCTGGAAGTAGCGCCAGCCGCTGCTGGTAGCTGCGGGCGGCATCCGCGGTCTGGCCGGTCTTGAACTGCAGGTCCGCCAGTTGCAGCCAGGCGGGCGAGTACGTTGGTGCGAGCTCGGTGGTTCGCGCCAACAATTCGGCCATGCCGGTGTAGTCGCTGGCGACGCGTCGGAGGTCGGCGAGGTAATAGCTCCAGCGAGCTTCATTGGGCTGCGCAGCGAGCAGAAGCTCCCAGCAGATCCCGGCTTCACGCGGGAAGCCGCTGGCATGATAGAGCCGGCCGAGCTCGGCGGCGCCCTGGAGGGTGGTGGCTCCGGTGTTTGCCTGCAGTTTCGCTTGGGCCAGCCGTTCGACCAACATGGCGGGCAGAGTCCTGGTGTCGGGCGAGGCCGGCAGGCCTGCTCGCACGTGCCCGAGGGCCTCGTGGCGCCGCCAGATGGGGAGGAGAAGCGCACCGAGTGCAACCAGCAAAAGGATCACCCCGGCCAGCGCCGCCGGACGGCGCCAGCCGGGCCGGGCCTGATCGCGGGAGGGGAGGGAATCCTTGGGCTGCTTTGGCCGGCTCATTTTTTCCGCCACAGTGTGATGTTGCTCATCCGTTCGTAGGGTGGGAGCGCATGAAACCCGCCGGTTACTATCGCCGGCACGCCATTGCCGTCGAGATCGCCTACGGCGGCGGCGACGAGCTGGATCGGCTGATGGGCGATTACCACCGGGGTGAAGTTTTCGTGCCCGTCGTTCAGCCACGCCATCACGGAGGCGGTCTCCGGGTTGCTCCAATCGGCGAACCCGCTGACCGCCACGAGGTCGATGAAGCCGTCGCCATTCAAGTCCGCGGCACAGGGCGAGTAGGCGCCGGGGAAATCTCCCACGCGGTGAAACTTAAAGTAGCCGTTGCCCCGGTTCTCCATCCATTGGATGCCGTGCCAGGGACGCGAGCCGGACACGGCATAGTCGAAACCATCGCCGTTGGTATAGATCAGGTCGGGTTTGCCGTCGCGGTTGACGTCCGCCACGGCCAGTCCGCTGCTGCCGTAGTCTTCATTGGACGAACCCCAAGCGATGGAATCTTGAAACTGGCCGTGGCCGAGATTGCGGAACCAGTGGACCTCCTCCCATTCCTGCGAGATCAACGCCGCAAAGTCCGGCACTCCGTCGCCGTCGAAATCCGCCACGGGCGTGTGAATGCAGCCGGATTGGGTGTTCACAATGTGGCTTTCGAAAGTCCAGTCACCCTTGTTCTCCATCCAGCGGGTTTCGCCCTGCGCATAGCCAAACTGGCCGACCACGAGGTCGAGTCGGCGATCGGCATGGCCAGTCAGATTGACGCCCCGCACATCAGTCACGCGCGCGACGTGGTCGAGCAGAACGCGCTTGCGGAAATGTTGATTGTCGAGGTTTTCAAGCACGACCACGGCGCCAATCCGGTCGTTGTTGGGAGTGATCTGGCCCATGCTGGCCACCAATATGTCGCGCCGGCCGGTGCCGTTGAGATCGGCGACGGAGACATGTGCGGGTGCGGGAATGTCTTCGCCGATGATCTGCTCGGTGAACACGCCACGGGGAGATTGGCGGATCCAGCGTACGGTGTTTTTCCGGGCGTCGCAGTAAAGCACATCGGGCAGTCCGTCACCGTCCAGGTCGACGATGTCGAGGTGTGTGACCATCGGCCGGTCGGTTTCGCCGGGTAGGGATCCGATGGGGACCGGGACATATTCAAGGTGAGCCTGCTGCGCGGTCAGGGTCGGCCGGATCTTGGCCGTGGCCGGAGGCGGCATCGCTTTGTTCCCTGCACCCGGCCAGAAACGCAGGCCGGCCAGCGCCACGATTACGAGGCTGCCGATAATCCAGGCGAATGGGACGTATGGACTCCGTGGCGAGCTCATGGATGATCGCGCAGTTCGGCCGGCAGCAATTGCCGTGCGAGTTCCCGTAGCCGGGGGTCACCAATCTCCAGACCGAAACCATGACTCATCACCAGCAGCCGGTGCAGGGAGACGGTGGTCAGGGAACGGATTTGCATTTCCGTCACCCCGGCGAGGCAGCGCCGGGCCTGTTCGCGAGCCTGTTCGAAACGCCGGCCTTCCACCAGCGCGATGGCCAGGCTGACGCTGCGGTCCCAAGGCAGCGTCTGGTCGTCACCTCGGGCCATGGCGGTTTCAATGTCTTTGAGCGCACGCCCAAAGGCCGGTGCATCGCCCGCCGCTTGGGTGGCGAGCGCCCGGGCTACCGCAGCGCCCAGGTCGGACGGGAAGGAACTCTCGAGAGCGTAGGCCACCGCCCGCGCCTGGTCCGTCTGCTCCATCTCGGCGAAGTATTCGGCGAGGTGACTTAAAGCGGTCGCGTTGTCCTGAGGATCCACCACCTCGAAAATCGCGACAGACTGGTCTTCGAAGCCGGCTACTTTGGGCAGATGATAGGGCACCGGCCGCAGCCACCGCGGCGGCAACCAGCGGTGCAGCGAGGCCATCAGTGAATGCTCAATCTGGTCGGTTCCGAGGCGGGCATATTCGTCGAGGAAGTTGTCCCAGGAAGGCACAATGATGTAATTAATCCTGCGGGCGCGGGCGACGGCGCGGGCCTCGTCGGGCGAGCTCGCTCCCGCGATCCGCATCGAGGCGTAGAAACCCTCCTTGTTTTCCCAATAAGGCGTGCCGAGCGCCGTCAAGCCGCCGTGAAAATAGATCGAGGTGGCCAGATTGGGCGGGGCCAGCACGTTCGCCCCGCCGGGTCCCGCCTGCCGCGAGAGCCAATGCGCCAGATCGCGTTCGATCAGGGCCGCGACGTCGTTATCCGAAACGGCATCACGCCGGCTGGCCGAGACCTTTTCGGTCAGCAGAATGGCGCCGGGTGCCAGCAGGACCAGTAATCCGACGAAGCCCGCCCAGCGTCGGGCGGCGGAACCAGTCTTCCCGCTCGCGGTGGCGAGCACGACGAGCAACACCAGCCACCCGGCGTCAACGGCGTTCCACCAACGAAGTTGAAAACAGGCGAAGCCCAGTGCGACCAGCACCGGACCAAGCCCAAGTGCGTACATGGCGCGAGTCCGGATGTCGGTGCTGCTTCTCAAGCTCAGCCAGAGGGCGACCGGCAGCAGCAAGAGCGGAAGGAAAGTCGCCCAGAGAGGCAGACTGAGGTCGTCGTGAACAACCCAGGACCAAAGATTTTGTCCCACCGGACTGCCTGACAGATCTGAGAGCCGAACGGCGGCAGGATCCGCCATGAACAGGTTGCGGTTACCCGTGAGAATCAAGGCGGTCGGCACCGCGGCGATGGCCAATAGGGCCGGCACCATCGTGGACAGGGTACGGCGACGCCACGGCGAGATTCCTTCCTGCCACCAGCTCGTGAAACGCCCGAGCAATTCACCGGCGCCCAGCCACGCGAGGCCATACAAGGGATGGACGTTGCGCACCTGCTGGCTGTCCCAATAACCCGGATAATATTCCAGGACGTGGGCGACGAGACAGGTCAGTGCGCCAGCCAGCGACCAAAGCCGCCACGGCAGCGGTGCTGGCCCCGTAATGCCTGGCTTGGTGGTCCGCCGGGTTGACCACGCGAAAAACAGACCGCCGAGGGCAAGGCCGGCAAGGGTTGGGGTTGTGCGGGGAACATCCACCCACAGGCCGATGCCACCCGCGACGCCGCCGGCGAAAAACCATGGGGCTGCCGTCGAGTCGGTTGGCGGGTTGTTTGTCGGCTGAGACGGAATCAGGCCGGCGATGGGAAGCAATATGCTCCAGATTGTGCAGACCAGCACCAGGCTATTGTCGTCGGGCTGGCCCGGCAAGAATGCACCACCCAAGGGGAACAGCGTCACCAGCGCCAGCGAAAGCAAACCGGCCGCCGGGGCGCCGAAGCGCCAAGCCGTGAAAGCCGCCGTCGCCAGCAAAAGCAGGGCCTGCATCCAAGGGCCGGCATAACGTGCGGTATATTCTACCGCCAACCCGGGTGAGCGGCCGGAAACCCAATGATCGATGATGGCCACCAGCCCGAGCCACCAGCGATAGGGAGAGGGGGTCAGCACCGCGCGACCCGTCGGGGCGTTGTCATAGTCGACATGCCGCACGCGCCATTCGCGCCGGGCCAGCATCTGCTGGGTTTGGGCGAGCCATTGATAGCTGTCGCTGTTGTGTTCCGGGACGATGAATTGGCGCAATCCGGCGGCATAGCCCGTGGGCGACGCCGGATCGGCCACCGCCTCGGTCTCAACGAGATTTGTGATGTGATTGATTCGTTCGACGCGGGCGGCGGTCAGCCAGCACAGGAAGCCCACCGCGGCCAGCGGGGCAATGATCCAAAGAAATGGGGTGAGCCGGGTGAAGGGACGCATTCGAACGAAAATAGCTAAAGTCCAACACTGCAATTTCTCGCCAGACTAGGCAAGAGCGTTGGCATCCTTGACTCGGCGGCGGCCAGCCGGTGCAATTTATAAGCTCGGATGTTTACCCTATCGAACCACGAAAGAACTTTGGTATGGATTTGCCCGGTCCCGCGATGGCTCTGGCTGGGACTTTGCCTCTGGACCGCGGCGTCGGCTGGGGAGAAAACCACGGCCAGCGGCTTGGTGGAGTCGCCACTGGCGCCGCATTCGGGTCTCCGCGGGGCGACGATGTTCACCCTGCTCCGGCCCGACCAAACGGGCATCGTCACCGACAACCGTTATGACGACCCCAAGATGTGGGGCGAGCATTACCAGGAACTCGCCTTGGGGGGAATGGGCACGGGGGTGGCCATCGGCGATTATGACAATGACGGGCGGCCGGACATTTTCGTGGTGAGCAAGACCGGCAGTCCGTGCCGGCTGTTTCGCAATCTGGGCAACTGGAAGTTTGAGGATGTGACAGAAAAGGCCGGCCTGACCGGCGAGACCGGCATGCTCGAAAAAGGCTTGGGCTGGCTCAAACGTGCGAGTGGCCAGGAAGTCCAGGCCAAGGACGATATGGAGGCTTGGCGGCAGGGCGCGGTGTTTGTGGACGTGAACAACGACGGCTGGCTGGATATCTTCGTCTGCCGGTTCAACGCGCCCAATCTCCTCTACATCAACCAGGGCGACGGCACCTTCAAAGAAGAGGCGACGGCGCGGGGGCTGGGGGTGGCGGATGCGTGCGGGGTGGGGGCGTTTTGCGACTACGACCGGGACGGCTGGCTGGACGTGTATATCACGACCAACATGCTGGACGCGAGCCGGCACCCGAACGGACAGCGCGGGTATTTGTTTCACAACAACGGCAAGGGCACTTTCACGAACGTGACGGAGCACGCCGGCATCTATGGCGAATCGCTGTCGCACTCGGCGACGTGGTGGGACTACGACGGGGACGGCTGGCCCGACCTCTATGTGGCCAATGACTTTTCCGGCACCGACCGTCTCTACCACAACAACCGCGACGGCACGTTCAAGGACGTCATCGGGCAGGTGGTTCCGCACATTCCCTACTCCTCGATGGGCGCGGATTTCGGCGACATCAACAACGACGGCCGGCCCGATCTGCTCGTGGCGGACATGGCCGCGACCACCCACGAGAAAGACCATCGCGGCATGGCGGATTCGCGCACCCTCAATGCCTCGGAGACGGGCGTCACGCAGTATTCCCACAACGCCCTGTTTCTCAACACGGGCACCGGGCGCTGCCTGGAAGCTTCGCACCTTGCCGGGCTGGCGGCAACGGACTGGACCTGGTCGGTGCGTTTCGAGGACCTCGATAACGACGGCCGGCTCGATCTCTTCGTGACCAACGGCATGAACCGCGAGTATCAGAACACGGACCTCCGTGATCGCATCATCCTGGCCGAGAGTGCCACGGAGCGGATGCGGCAGATGAAATCGAGTTTGCCTCTGGCGGAAATCCATCTGGCTTACCGCAACCTGGGTGATTTGCGCTTCGAGGAAACCGGCGCGGCCTGGGGACTGAACCAGCGGGGAGTGAGCTTCGGGGCGGCTTTCGGCGACCTTGATGGCGACGGGGACCTGGATCTGGTCTACGCAAATTATGAAAACGGACCCAGCGTGTTGCGCAACGACAGCGATACCGGCCACCGCCTCATCGTGGCGTTGCGTGGGACCCGTTCCAACCGGTTTGGCGTCGGGGCCACTGTTCGGATCGAGTCTGCGTCGGGTGCGCAGGTGCGCACGTTGATGGTGGCGCGCGGCTACCTTTCCAGCAGCGAGCCGATTCTCCACTTCGGACTCGGCAACGACAGCGTGATTGAACGGTTAACGGTGAGCTGGCCGAGCGGTCTAACCCAGACCTTCTCAAGCGTGGCCGTCGATCGAAAGCTTACAATCACGGAACCGGACGCCCCCCCGGCCGTGAAACCGCCGCCACCGGCGTCCGCGGGACAATTCACCGAGGTGAGCCAGGCCGTGGGTTTTTCCCTCACCGTCCGCGAGAACTCCCGGCAGGAAGCCAGCCCCCAACCTTTGCTCCCGGTGAGCTTTCGCAGCCGCACGCCAGCTCTGGCGGTGGGTGATATCAACGGGGACGGGCGCGACGATGCGTTTCTGGGCGACACCTCGGCCGACTCGGCCCGGCTGCTGGTGGGGGCTGATGGCCGTTTCACCCCGGCAGACTCTTCTGTTTTTACCACCCCCACCGTGCTGGAAGGCGGTCCGGTTTTGCTCTTCGATGCCGATGGCGACGGGGCCAATGACCTGCTCGACACCCGCGGTGGCACCGGATTGCTGGCCGGCGCCGGCGAATATCAGCCCCAGCTTTTCCTCAACGACGGCCATGGCAGTTTCCGTGGTGCTCCCGCTGCCCTGCCGGCTCTGCCGATCAGCGTAGGAGCAGTGGCGGCCGTCGACTTTGATCGCGACGGGCGGCTCGACCTCTTTGTCGGGGGTCGCGTGCTGCCGGGGCAATATCCGCTGCCGCCGCGCAGCGCGCTGCTGGTCAACCGCGGCGGCCGTTTTGAGGACGTGACCGAGGCGGTCGCGCCCGGCCTGCGGGAAGTCGGGATGGTCAGCTCCGCCGTGTGGAGTGACGTCGACGGGGACGGCTGGCCCGACCTGCTCCTTGCTTTGGAATGGGGTACGATAAAATACTTCCACAACGAGCAGGGCCGGAGCTTCACCGACCAGAGCGAATCAGCCGGCTTTGCCGCCGCCGGCATCGGTTGGTGGACCGCCCTGGCGAGCGCGGATTTCAACGGTGACGGTCGGCCCGATTTCGTCGCCGGCAATGTGGGCCTCAACACGCAGTATCACGCCACGCCGGAGCATCCCGCCTTGCTCTACTACGGCCGCTTTGCCCCTGGCCGGCCGCCCCAGCTGATCGAGGCCTACTACGAGGGCGACAAGGTGTTTCCGTGGCGCACACGGAAAGACCTGGGCGCCCAGATCCCATCAATCCTGCAACGCTATCCGCGCAACGACGCCTACGCCCGCGCTACGCTGGACGACATCATCGGCGCCGACAAGCTGGCCTCCGCCCGCCGATTCGCCGCCACCGAGTTCCGCAGCGGGGTTTTCCTCAGTCAGGCCGACGGCACGTATCGCTTTGAGCCTCTGCCCCGCATCGCCCAGGTCGCCCCGTTCCAAGGCCTCGTGGCCGGTGACTTTGACGGCGATGGTCACGCTGATATCTACACGGTGCAGAATTCCTACGCGCCGATTCCGCTCGTCGGCCGTTTCGACGGTGGCTTGAGCCAGCTGCTGCGCGGCGACGGCCACGGCCATTTCACGGCGGTCTCCCCGCTGGAAAGCGGGTTGGAGGTGCCGGGGGACGCGAAGGCCCTGGCCGTGCTCGATCTGGACGGCGACGGGTGGCCGGACTTCCTCGTTACCCGTAACAATGCCACCACGCTGGCATGGCGGAACACCGGGGTAAACGGCCGGCATTCAGTC
This sequence comes from Oleiharenicola sp., assembly GCA_025363455.1. GTDB lineage: Bacteria > Verrucomicrobiota > Verrucomicrobiia > Opitutales > Opitutaceae > Lacunisphaera. The sequence goes on from JANYDW010000027.1 coordinate 38,981, forward strand.
GGGGTGCGCCTGCACGGTCCCGCCGGCAATGCTGCCGCCATTGGCGCCCGCCTTTCCCTGGAACTCGCCGACGGCTCGACTCAGACGGCAGAAGTCGCCGCGGGGGGCGGCTACAACTCCCAATCCGCAGCGGAGGTCTTTTTCGGGTTGCCGGCCGGGAACCCCCTGCACGGCCTGACTGTTCGCTGGCCCGACGGTATCATCACCCGACATGACTTGCCGCCCCAAGGCGGTGCGATCACCCTGACTCACCCATGAATGGTATGATCCGGGGACATAGGTAACACTTTGTCCGGGGACATGGGTTACACTTTCAGGCTATGGCCTGGAACCAAGTAACCCTCATGGAACAGAAGCATCGCTTCGTCAGTCTCGCGGCCACTGGCCGCTTCACGTTTACGGAGTTGTGCGCGGATTTCCACGTCAGCCGGAAGACCGGCCACAAGTGGGTCGTCCGTTACCGTAAGGAAGGCGCGGCGGGTTTGCGCGAGCGCAGCCGCCGGCCGCACGGCTGCGCGCACCAGACCGCCGCCCGGATCGAGCAACTCATCCTGCGGGAACGCCGCAAGCACCGGACCTGGGGACCGAAGAAGCTGCGGCGGCTGTTGCGCCGCGACCACCGCATCCGGCAGCCGCCGGCTTGCAGCACCATCGCCGGGATCCTGCGCCGGAGTGGCTTGAGTCAGCGACCTCGGCGCAAGCCGGGTCTCTACGAGGTTTCCCGCCATGCGCTCACCGTCCCGACGCATCCCAACCACGTTTGGACGGTGGACTTCAAGGGCTGGTTCACCTTGGGCAATGGCCAGCGCTGCGATCCGCTCACGGTCTGCGATCTGTTCAGCCGTTACTATCTGGCCTGCCGGGCCCGACCCAACCAGCAGTTTGCCGGCACCCTGCGGGCTTTCCACAAGCTCATGCGCCGGCACGGTTTGCCCGAGATCATCCGGGTGGACAACGGCACGCCCTTCGCCTCCCTGGCCTTGGGCCGGCTCTCGCAACTGAGCGCGTGGTGGATCAACCAAGGTATCATCGTCGAGTTCATCCAGCCGGCTTCGCCGCAACAAAATGGCTCCCACGAGCGCGGCCACCGCGACCTGAAGGCCGAAGCCACGCAACCGCCTTCACCAACCATGGCCGCCCAACAACGGCGCTTTGATCGCGGCAACACCTGCGCAACCATGTCCGACCGCATGAGGCGTTGGGGATGCTCTGTCCGGCCCAAATCTACCGCCGCAGTCCCCGGCGCTTGCGCGACAACGACACTGCCGTGCGTTACCCGAAGGACTGGCTGGTGCGCCGGGTTTCCGCCAGCGGCCACCTCTGGTATGACGGGCACAACTACCACCTGGGCGAAGTTTTCGCGCACTGTCGCGTCGGATTGAGCATGGCAGCCACGGGCCGCACCGAGCTCTACTTCGCCAATCGCCACCTCGGTCACCTCGTCCTCGATCCGGCGGAGCGATTCCGGCCTCCGGCCTACATCGCTCCGCCGGATCGGAAATCCCTCGCCAAATCCCACCTCAAAACTAAACCAAAAGTGTAACCTATGTCCTTGGACAAAGTGTAACCCATGTCCGGATCATTCCAATCGTAATCGCTACGCCAAAGAAGGCGCCGGCTGTCGCCGCATCATATTCCTGCTTGGACTCGGGCTGTGGGCCATGGCCCCACTTTGGGCGGGCGAGGCCAAGCCATCGCCGAAATTACCGGCCGAGGTTTGCGATCCCAATGCGCCGTTGAAACCGCAACCCGAAAGCACCAAGCGGATGATCACCCGGCTGGCCGGCATCTCGCGCGAGGTCGATCCGATCATGGTGCCCTATTTCGCCGGGAAGGCGGCGGATCTGGTGCGCAAGAAATTCCCCGAGGCAAAAAATCCGGGTGAAAGAGCGACGCTGCAATGGCGTTATGCCACCGCACTCCTGAACGACGGGCGTTCAGAGGAGGCTTTGCAGGCCATCGATGAGATGGATCGCATGCTGGCCGATAACGGCCTGTCACCGAAGCCCGACGATGTGGCGAAGATCAAGCTCCTGCGGGCCATCTGCTGGCTGCGGATGGGCGAACAGCAAAACTGCCTGAGCAATCACAACGCCGATTCGTGCCTGCTGCCGATCCGCGGCGGCGGCGTGCACCAACAGACCCGTGGCTCGCGCGGGGCGATCAAGGTTTTGCAGGAGCTGATCGATACCGCTCCCACTCCCTATGCGATCTGGTTGCTCAACATCGCCTACATGACCCTGGGTGAGTACCCCGACCAGATGCCGGAGCAATGGCGGATTCCGCCTGAGGTCTTCAACTCCGATTACGATATCAAGCGTTTCCCCGACGTCGCCGGCCAGCTTGGCCTCGACGTTGACGACCAATCCGGCGGGGTCGTCATGGATGATTTCGACAACGACGGCCTGTTGGACCTGATGGTGTCGGCCTCGGGGCTAGACAGCCAGTTGCGCTATTTCCACAACAACGGCGACGGCACGTTTTCCGAACGGACCGAGGCGGCGGGGCTCAAGGGCCTGACCGGCGGCCTGAACCTGATCCAGGCGACTACAACAACGACGGCTTGGTCGACGTGCTGGTGTTGCGCGGCGGATGGTTGGGCAAGGACGGCCGGTATCCCAGTTCGTTGCTGCGGAACAATGGCGACGGCACCTTCACTGATGTGACCGAGGAGGCGGGTCTGCTGTTCTATCATTCCACCCAGACCGCGGTGTGGTTCGACTACAACGGCGATGGCCTGATCGATCTGTTCATCGGCGCCGAGACGCAGTCGCCGGACGGCCCGAAGGATCCATGCATGCTCTACCGCAACAACGGTGACGGTACCTTCACCGAGTGCGCGGCGGAGAACGGCGTGGCCATCACCGCCTGGGTCAAGGCGGTGGTGACTGGAGATTTCAACAACGACGGCCGGCCCGACCTCTATCTCTCTGTCTTTGGCGGGGCCAATATCCTGCTGCGCAACGACGGGCCCGCCGGGGCCGACAAAACACCGAAGGCCGCGTGGCACTTCACCGATGTTGCAAAGGCCGCCGGCGTCACCGAACCCATCAAGAGTTTCCCGTGCTGGTTCTGGGATTTCGACAATGACGGCTGGCCCGACATTTTTGTCTGCGGCTACTCCATCACCAACGCGGGGGACATCCTCGCCGACTACCTGGGCTCGGCGCCGCCCACGGCCGAACGGCCGCGGCTCTATCACAACAACCATGACGGCACGTTCACCAACGTCGCCCAATCGGCCGGACTCGACAAGGTGCTCGAGGGGATGGGCGCCAATTTTGGCGACCTCGACAACGACGGCTGGCTCGACTTCTACGTCGGCACCGGGGACCCGCTGCTTGGCACCCTGATTCCGAACCGGATGTTCCGCAACGACGGCGGACATTCATTCCAAGACGTGACGACCTCCGGGGGATTCGGCCAGTTACAGAAGGGACATGGCATCGCTTTCGGCGACCTGAATAACGATGGCCAACAGGACGTCTATTCCGTGGTCGGCGGCGCCCTGATCGGCGATCATTACCCCAATCAGCTTTTCGCCAACCCCGGCCACGACAACCACTGGCTCAAGTTGAAGCTGGAGGGGGTAAAGTCGAACCGTTCCGCCCTCGGCGCGCGCATCAAGACGGTGGTCCGCACGGCCGCCGGTGAGCGCGAAATTTATCGCGTCGTGGACAGCGGCGGCAGCTTCGGCAGCTCCCCGTTGCGGCAGGAAATCGGGCTGGGGCAGGCCGCGGCCGTGGTGCGGGTGGAAATCCAGTGGACGACGGGCGTGACCCAGACGATCCGCGGGCTTGCCCTCGACCATTGCTATACAATCCGTGAAGACGATGACCAGCCGCGTGAAACCGTGCTGCGAAGTTTCTCCTGGCCCGGACCTTCCAGCCTGCCGATGTCTCACCACCACATGTCCGGAAGTGCAGATAGCTCGAAATGACCGGCCGATGTCGGCTGGCACTTGGGCGTCCGCCAGCATCTAAGCCTGGGGGAAGATCGAATAGGTAAAAATGACGGTGGTATCGCCACCATCATTGCCGGATCGATTTTTTATGGTAAAATGCAAGAACCCGAAGGGCTGTGGATTGTCGCGGTGTTATGACCTTGGACCCAATCACGAATCAGTTTCTAACCATGAAAATCCTGTTCCATCCGGCAAGCGTTTCGATCCTGGTTCTCCTCATTGCTATTCCGGCGCTCAGCGCCAAGCAGGACTCGCTCGTCATATCGGTCAACTCGCAGGCCAGCAGCAACTACAAGCGCCGGATTCTCCCCGACGGAAACATCAAGCCGCAAACCTATGTGGTCGGCAACGGCAGTTTGATCGGCCAGTCGTCTTCCGCCAGCACAGTCAACAATGTGGCGTTCCCCACCATTGTCCGCCTGCTGGCGCCAAGGCTCGTGCGGCAAAGTTATTACCCGGCGCGCAAAGGGATGGCGGCCGACCTGTTGCTCGTCCTTTATTGGGGTGAAACGACGCCGTTCAGCGACGCGCCCCTGCAGAATGCCAACGCCAACTTCAGCTCGGCGCTGAACATGCGGACTGCCGCTGAAAATGGAGTCAAGGAGTCCGAAGCTCGGGGCGAGCAACAGTTCACCCTGGATGGCATCCAGTCGGCGGCCCGGAGTGTGCGCGACGCCGCGCGCGACGAGGCCGAGTCCCAGATGTTCCAAGCGCAGCTTTTTGAACAGATGCGGATCAAGTCGGACGAAGGCAATGCCCGCTTGCTCGGCTACGTGGAGGAAATCAACCGGCGGAACAACCCCAGCCGTTTCGCCGGCGGGGGTGATTATTTCAATGAACTGATGAGCGACCTCGAAACCCCGCGATATTACGTGATCGTGCAGGCCTACGATTTTCAAATCGCTGTGAATGAAAACCGGCGCAAGCTGCTTTGGACCACCCGTATCAGCATCCCGGTCTCCGGGAGTGATTTCAACAAATGCCTGCCAGCCATGATGGCAGACGCCTCGGAGTACTTCGGCCGGAATAGTGGCCGGCTGATCCGTCGCTATCGCACCGGCGTGGTTCGACTCGGCGAACTCGAGGTCGTCGGCGTCGAACCCGGCGAGAACACGGTGGAGCCGAAACCGGAAAGTGCCAACTAGGGTTGGCTCAGTTTTTCTGTAGCCGCGTTGAGCCGAAGGCGAAAGCGTGGCTCATGAGGCCACGTTGTCGCTGCGCTCCAACGCGGCTACGCTGTTATTTAAGCCGCCCTGGATCGCGCCGGGGCGTGACGCTGGCCGGGCTTTCAGTTCGCGGACCGCCAGAGGCGTTGTCGCCGGCACCTTGACTCCGCTCACGGGAGTGGGTCGTATCTTGGCCTTCACGGATGCAGCGACACGAACAAGGCCGTCGGCGAACAGGTTCGATGCGGTGCTGGCCTCGGCTGGCCGCCTGGCTGCTGGCTGGGGCGGCGGTCGCCGGCGTGGCGGCCGGGCAACCGTTGAACGAGGTGGCGTTGGCGACACGCTCGGGACCGCGCGGGCCGACGATGTTCAAGCTGCTCAACTCGGCGCAGACCGGCATTGTCACCGAGAACCGATATGCCGACCCCAAGATGTGGGGCGAGCATTACCAGGAACTCGCCTATGGCGCGATGGGCACCGGCGTGGCGATCGGCGACTACGATGGTGACGGCCGGCCCGATGTGTTTGTAGTCAGCAAGACAGAAACCTGCCGGTTGTTTCGCAACCTCGGGGACTGGAAGTTCGAAGATGTGACCGAAAAGGCCGGCCTGAACAAAGCGGCGGGGGTCCTCGAACAGGGACTGAGCTGGATGAAGCGTACGATCGGAAGCGTGTCGGCGGACGAGCCCACCGAGGCATGGCGGCAGGGAGCCACTTTTGTCGATGTGAACAACGACGGCTGGCTGGACCTCTATATCTGCCGGTTCAACGCGCCCAACCTGCTTTATATCAATCAACATGATGGCACGTTCAAGGAAGAGGCCGCGGTTCGGGGGCTAGCGGTGAACGATGCCTCGGGTATGGCGGCGTTTTGCGACTACGACCGGGACGGCTGGCTCGATGTCTACATCCAGACCAACATGCTCGATGCCGCAGGGCACCCCAACGGCCAGCGCGACTACCTTTTCCACAACAACGGCGACGGCACCTTCACCAATGTAACGGACCGGGCCGGAATCACCGGGGAAAAGTCGGGGCACTCGGCTACCTGGTGGGACTATGACGGCGACGGTTGGCCCGACATCTATGTCACCGCCGACTACGGTACCCCCGACCGTCTTTACCACAACAACCGGGATGGCACCTTCACCAACGTCATCAACCAGGCCGTGCCGCACATGCCGTACTACGCCATGGGTTCTGATCTGGGCGACGTGAACAACGATGGGTTGATCGACCTTTTCGTCGCGGACATGGCCGCGACCACGCACGAGAAGGACCAGCGGGGCATGGCCGGTTCCCGGGCGCGCGTGCTCACGGGCGCCGGCAATCCCGCCGAAGCGCCGCAATACATGCGCAATGCCCTCTATCTGAACACCGGGACGGGCCGGTTCCTCGAGGCGGCCGGCTTGGCGGGGCTGGCGGCGACGGACTGGACGTGGTCGGTGCGCTTGGAGGATTTGGACAACGACGGCCGTCTCGACCTGCACGTCACCAACGGCATGATCCGTGAGTATCACAACGCCGATCTGCTGGACCGCATCATGGGGGTGGAAAATCCCCTCAATGCCCGGCAGGTGGTGCGGACGAGTCCAAAGCTGGCCGAGCGACACCTGGCGTTCCGGAACCTCGGCGACCTTCAATTCGAGGATGTGAGCACGGCGTGGGGCTTGGACCAGAAGGCCGTGAGCTTCGGTGCAGCCTTTGGTGATCTCGACGGGGACGGCGATCTCGACCTGGTCTATGCCAATTATGAGGGAGGAGTCTCGGTGTTGCGCAACGATTCGGACAGCGGCCACCGGCTCGTCGTGGCCTTGCGCGGAACGCAATCGAACCGCTTTGGCGTGGGTGCCACCGTGCGGATCGAGACCGCAGCCGGGGTGCAGGTCCGCCAACTGGTGCTGGCCCGCGGTTACCTTTCCAGCAGTGAACCGATCCTGCATTTCGGGCTGGGGGAGGACACGCGCATCCTGCGTCTGACCGTTTCCTGGCCTAGCGGCCAGGAACAATCGTTCACGGATCTTCCGGCCGACCGGCGACTCACAATCACCGAGGCACCGGCATCTCCGGCAAAGCCAGCAACCCCGGCGCCTCTGCCGCCGGGGCAGTTCGTCGAGGTTTCTCTACCGCCAGACCGAGAAGGGAAAATGTCGCTGCCCGGCCAGGCCGGGGACATCATTGCGCCAGCGGATTTCGACCGGGACGGGCACGTTGACGCGTTTGTCGCGAGTCGCGTGGTAACGGGAAAAGGTCCGTCGACGACCCGAAATACTCTGTGGGTGTGGCGAGGGGAGAAGTTCGACGACGTGACCGACCAGCTCGCCCCGGCATTACGGACGATTGGAGCGGTGACTGCAGCGTTGTGGAGTGACGTGGACGGCGATGGCTGGCCGGACTTGCTGGTCGCCGTCATGTGGGGCCCAGTGAAGTATTTTCATAACAATGTGGGTCGCGGTTTGGAGGACCGAACGGAGGCGGCGGGCTTTGCCGCCGCGGGCACGGGCTGGTGGAACGCACTCGCCTCGGCGGATTTCAACGGAGATGGCCGGCCTGATTTTGTCGCCGGCAATCTCGGCCTGAATACCCAATATCACGCCAGTGCGGAGCACCCTGCGTTGCTATTCACCGGTGATTTTGCCGGCAACGGCACCACCCAGTCCCTCGAGGGTTATTACGAAGGGGACCGATTGTTTCCCTGGCTCACCCGCAATCAACTCGGCGCGACAATCCCCGCGGTGCTCCGGCGGTTTCCCAAAAACGACCAATATGCGCGAGCGAGCTTGGGGGAGATCGTGGGCGAGGATCGTCTCGCCGCCGCCCAGCGCATGGCGGCGACGGAGTTCCGCAGCGGCGTGTTTCTCAGCCAGCCGGACGGCACGTACCAATTCTCGCCGCTGCCGCGGTTGGCGCAGATCTCCCCTATCACGGGCGTGGTGGCGGGGGATTTCGATGGAGACGGGAAGACAGACCTCTATGCCGTGCAGAATTCGTCCTCGCCGAATCCGGCGGTGGGGCGCTTCGACGGTGGCCTCAGCCAGTTATTTCGTGGCGATGGCCACGGCCATTTCGCTCCGGTGCCGGCCGCGGTGAGCGGCCTGCTGATTGGCGACGAGACGAAGGCCGTGGCGATGCTCGATTTCGACCAGGATGGTTGGCCCGATTTTCTCGTGACCCGCAAAAACGGCGAGACCATGGCGTATCGTAACCGCGGGTTGTCCGACCGGCATGCGCTGGCGGTCCAATTGCGTGGTCCGGCGGGCAATCCCAGCGCTATCGGTGCCCGGGTTGACTTCAGCTTGGCCGACGGCACGACCCAGACTGCCGAGATCTGGACCGCTTCTGGCTGCTTTTTCGGTTACACCGCCGCCCAATCGCCGCGCCAACTCCGCGTCCGCTGGCCCGACGGCCGGATTACCGAGACCGCGGTGGGGCCGGAGCCAAGGTCCCTGACGCTGTCGGCACCGGAAGGCACTACCCGATGAGCGGACCCACCCCAAAACGCGTCACTTGGCGCGGCTGGCTGGCGCGGTTCGCCCTGGCCATGGGCGTGCCGCTGCTGCTCTTTTCGGGGACCGAGGTTGCATTGCGCCTGGCGGGCTTTGGTCACCCGGCGGATTTCTTCATTTCGGATGACGCACCCGGCATATTCCGCACGAATCCTTGGTTCACCAATCAGTTTTTCCCGGCTTCCTTCGGGCTGAAGCCGCTCAACTTTCGCCTGGCGAAAGAAAAACCTCCCGGGGAATATCGTGTCTTCGTGATCGGCGAATCGGCGGCGATGGGTGTGCCGGAGCCCGGCTTCGGTCTGGCTCCGCAGTTGCGGGCGCAGTTGCGGGCGGCGTATCCCGGTCGCGCCATCACGGTCTACAATCTCGGCGTCACGGCCATCAACTCGCATGCGATCCTGCCCATCGTCCGGCAGGCGGTGGAGTTCCGGCCGGATCTGTTTGTGGTGTACATGGGTAACAACGAGGTCGTCGGCCCATTCGGGCCGAGTTCTGTAGCGACGACCGGCGTGCCGTCGCGCGCTATGATCGGGGCCAATCTTTTTGTCCGCCGGACGCGCCTCGGCCAGCTGGTGCAACGTGCCATGCAGGCCCTTGGTCCAAAAGGCGCCGCGCTCACTGAATGGCGGGGTATGGAGATGTTCGCCCGGAACGCCGTCGCGGCTGGCGATCTGCGGCTCCAGGCTGTCTATGTGAACTTCGCCGCCAACCTGGACGAAATCATCGCGCTGGCGACGCACTCCGGCGCCAAGGTTGTCCTCTCCACGGTCGCCGTGAATGTGAGGGACAGTGCGCCGTTCGTGTCCGTGCACCCGGCTGGAATGGCGGCGGTGCAACTGGGCGCCTGGCAACAGGCGGTGGAGCGCGGGGTTTTTGCCGAAGCCTTGGTCATCGACCCACAACACGCAGAGTCGCACTTTCAACTTGCCCAGTTCCTCGAGGCGAAGGGGGAGGCGGAGCCGGCGAGAATACACTACCTGGCCGCGCTGCAGTGGGACGCGCTTCGTTTCCGGGCCGATGCCCGGATTAATGACATCATTCGCGCTGCCGCCCGGTCGGAGCCCGAGCGTGTCACCCTGGTGGATGCGGCAAAGGAAATGGGCGCAACCGCAGACTCCACGGTGTCGCCGGCGGACGGCCGGTATTTTCTGGAGCACGTGCACCTCACTTGGGCGGGCAATTTTGAACTCTCGCGCTTGCTGGCCGACGGCGCGGCGCGCTCGATGCAGGGCGACCGGCAGTCGTGGCTGTCCCCGGCGGCTTGCGCTGAGGCCATCGGTTACACGGAATTCGGGCACGCGGGAGTCGTGATGAGCATGGACCGCCTGACCTCGCGCCCGCCTTTCACCGGGCAGCTCACCTTTGCGGTGGCGCGCGCGCATCTGCAGGAGGAAATCGGGGCGGCGAACGGTGCCGTGGTGGCGCCCGGAGCACTGTCGGCCATGGCCGCGACGGTCGCGACTGCGCGCCGGAACGACCCGGAGAATGCCTTTCTGATTTTCCATGAGGCGACCCTGCGCGCCCAGCTCGGGGAATTTGCGGCTGCGTTGGATCTCAACTCCCACCTGGCGGCGATTGAACCCGCCTCACCGGAACATCAGGCCCAACGGGCCTTCCTGCTCCAGCAACTTGGGCGGACCAACGAGGCCGAGGTGATACTCCTGCAGTCAGCCAAGGATGATCCTTATTACTTCCAGACGTATGCGCTCCTGGGCTGGCTGTGGGCGGCAAAGGGCCAATGGTCACGTGCGACCGAATATTTTGCCGGCCTGACCGCACACCTGCCGGGCAACCTGGCCCTGCGGCACGCCTATGCGCAGGCCCTGGCCGGCGGTGGCGACTGGTCCGGTGCCGAGGTACAATGGCGCGCGATCCTGAAGACGGCTCCAGATGACGAAGAAGCCCTGAAGCCGCTGTGCGTGCGCATGTTCAAGGACGGCCGGACCGAGGCAGCGATCGAACTCATGCTTGCGGCGCACACTTACAATCCCCGCAGCTATGCCAACAATGCGCGCTTGGAACAAATTTACGAAAACAAGGGCGACATCGTACGGACGATCCAATTCATGCGTGATCTCGCCGCCAGCGGGCCGGTGAACGCCATGCTGCATGTCAACCTGGCCAAGCTCCTGCACCAGACCGGACGAACCCAGGAATCGGCGGTCGAATTACGACAGGCCGAAGCTCGTGCCCGTTTGGAAGGCAACGCTGCGGCGTTGGAAGCCATCCGCCAGATGATGCAGGAAACCGGGCCGACGAATCGTTAGAGTACGTCTTCAAATGGCTCGTCATCGCGAGGACCACAGTGGCGGGCCGTGGTGATCCTGCTGGATTGCTTCGTCGTCCCGAGCGGGACTCCTCGCAATGATATTTTGACGACGTGCTTTGCCGAGCAACCTGGCCGGTTCAATCGGCCGGCCGGTCTGCCGTGAAGGCACGACCGAAGGCCTGCTGGTAGGCCTGGAACAGCACGGACGTAAGTTCACGCGGCGCCCGCGGCTGCTGGGCGATGCGATTGAGCCAGTGGTGTGCCTCGGATTCATGTGTCGTTGAGATGGCGTGGAAGGCCATCATGCCCAGGGCTGTCGGATCGCCGGGATCCGCTTCGAGAGCCAGCTGCATCTGGCGGATTCCCTCGTTTTCCTGGCCCAGCTCGATGAATAATTTACCCAATTCCACGTACGCGTCGGGCTCGTTCGGTCGCAGCTGGATGGAAGTCTGGTATTCGTTGATGGCAGCGCTCGCCTGTCCGGCCTCGCGCAGCTTGCGGGCACGCATCAGGTGCAAACCCGGCGAGTCGGGGCAATGCGCCAGGCCTTCCGTCAGCGTCCGTTCGGCGGCGGCCGGCTCGCCGTTCCTCGCCTGTAGATCGCTCAAGTGGGCCCAGCCGTCGGAAAAAGTCGGCGAAATCTGCGTGCAAAGCTCGAATTGATCACGCGCCGTCTTGGTGTCTTTTTGCATCTCAGCGATGCCGCCGAGTTGGAAGTGCGAGGACACGTCATCCGGCGACAGGCGGATTGCTCGCTGCAACAAGCGGATCCCCGTGGCGGTATCGCCTCCTTGTGCCGCCACCCCCGCGGTGAGCCCGAGGCGATAGGGATCGTAACATACGTCCATGAGCTCGTTGAGCCAGGGGTCGGGAAAATCGCGATAGGCGCCCGAGGCCTTGGCGGAGCCGCGGATCACGGCGGCCTCGTCTCGCAAGCCGAGGCGTTCGTACAGGCTGACGATCAGGTCGTAACCGAGGCTGAAATTGGTCTGGCGCACGACTGTTTCCAGCCGCTCCTTCGCCCGGGCCCATTGTTTGGCTTCGAGGTCGATGCGGGCGAGCCCGAGGAGGGCGTAGGAATCATCGGGATGCAACTTAAGCACCCGCTCGTATTCGGCGGCCGCCGGGCCGGCTTGATTAGCCTTGAGGAAGGCATCGCCCAGCCGGAGCCGCGCCGCCACATAATCTGGCGCCAGCTGCGTCACGCGCTGCCACAGCTTGATGGCCGGATCGAGTTCGCCATAACCGGCGAGGATGGAGGCATGCAGGTGCAGCCAACGCGGTTCTGCCGGCTCAAGCTGCTCCAAGATGCTGTAGCACGTGAGTGCCTCGGCGAAAAAACCGTTGCCGTGATAAAGCCGGCTGAGTTCGACCAGACCGCGCCGCGCTGTCAGGCGACTTCGGGCGCGCACGTCGGCCTGGGCGACCTCTCCGCCCAAGGCGGGTGCCATTGCCCCTTGGTCGGGTCTTACGGGCAGAGCGGACGCCACCAAGGCCTGCTGGGCGCCGGCGTGCCACCACCACCAGCCACCCGCGGTGGCAAGGACGATTACGAAGAGCGCAACGATGACCCGGAGTTTCATGGCTGGGTGTGCCGCCAGAGAGTGATCCGCGCCATGTCGGTGTAAGGCGGGTAAAGGTAAAAGCCGCCGGTGATCAGCGCGGGATGACCCGCGCCATCCACATCCGCTATGGCCAGCGTAACCTGGTCCTTGGGGAGGCGAGCGAGGATGCGCGGCTCGAAGTTCTCGTGGCCGTCGTTGCGAAACCACATCAACGAAGTCACATTCCGGTTCTTGTTCGTCCAGTCGGCGTAGGCCGCCACGGCCACCACATCCATCGCACCGTCGCCGTCGAGGTCAACCCCGACCGGGGAGTAGGCGCCCGGCAGGTTGCCGATGCGGTGGTAACGGAAAAATCCGCCACCGGTGTTCTCCAGCCACTGGACGCCATGCCACGGACGCGGCCCGGGAGTCGCTGCCGGACCGAAACCGTCGCCATTCGAGTACAGGAGGTCCGGCCGGCCGTCGCGGTTGACGTCACACACGCTGATGCCACTGCTGCCGTAATCCTCGTTGGTCGAGCCCCAGATGCGGTTGGTGCTGAAATTGCCGCCGCCCTGGTTCTCGAAGTAGTAGATCTCCTCCCATTGCTGGGAGACGAGGGCGACGATGTCGGGCTTGTGATCACCGTTGAAGTCGGCGACGCAGACGTTGATCGCGCCGGAAAGCTCGAGCAGCACATGGCGTTTGAATTCCCACGGTCCGGTCCGCTCCAGCCAGCTGACCTCGCCCTGGTCATAACCAAATTGCGCGAGGGCGATATCCATTTTGCCGTCGCCGTTCAGGTCGGCGGCACGCGCGTCGGTCACGCGCGAGGTGTTCTCGAGGACGATGTGCGGCGTGAAGTGCTGGTGGCCGTCGTTCTCGAGGACGTAGACCGTGCCGATCTTGTCATTGTCCGGGAAAATTACCCCCATGCTGGAGACGATGAGGTCGAGGTCACCGTCGCCGTCCATGTCCGCCGCGTCGACGTGCACCGGCGCGCGCAGGTTGTCGGCGAGGGTTGATTCCTCGTATACGCCGGGACGGGTCTGGTGAAGCCAGAGCAGCTTATTCTGGCGCGACTCGCAGGCTACGAAATCCATGAGTCCGTCGCGGTCGAGATCGACGGGCAGCAGGTGGGCAATCCATGGCGGCTGATCAACCGGGGCGCCCACCGGCTGCGGGTGCAAGTAGTTCAAGTAACGGTCAGCCACGGCGCGTGCCTTTTGGGCGGCATGGGCGTCCGCCGCTGCATCCGGGCGCGGCGTGCAACTCGCGAGCAGCAGCAGGGCAGGCGCGGCCGCCCACAGCAAAGCCCGGACCAGCGGGTTCGGGCGTCTTTTTGGGCTGCGTAACATTCGGAAAATGTTCTGCACGGCCGCCACGACGGCAAGAACTTAGAAATCCTGGGGTTGGTGCCGTTTTCATCAGATCGAATCGAATCATGCCGGTGCCTATCTCCTACGTGTGAAACCGGGTATGGGATGCGCAAAGTTGCCTGCAGCCGCCTTCTTACCCGTGAGCCCCACGGGTGAGTGAGCGGTCCGTGATTACGTTGGGAATTTAGCTGATTGTCCCGTCAGAACTTGAAGCTGGAGCTGACCTGGAGGATGGCCGTGACAATGGCGTAGGCGAGGAATGCGACGAAGCTGAAGGAGACCGCGAGAACGGAACTCGAGATCAGCTTGGTGAGTTGTTCCAGCCAGCGGCTGACCTCGATTTGGTATTCCTGCGCAATGGCGCGGAGGCTCGACGCCAAGCTGCCGGTTTGTTCCCCCACGGCGAGTTGGTCGATGACGAGGAGGGGAAGCAGCTGCGTGCGGCCCAGGGCCCCGGACAGCGTTTCCCCTTCAAGGACCCGATCAATGGCGTGGTGGAGCCGGTGGCGCATGGCGACGTTCGTGACCGTGCGCTCGGCCATGCGCAGGGATTCGGCGGTGGTGATGCCGTTTTCGAGCAGGATGGCGACGGTATGGGTGAAATTGAGGATGGTGAGGCGCACCGCATACGGGCCCGTGAGCGGGGCGCGGAGCAGCCAGGCGTCGGTGGCCTGCCGGCCGGCCGGGGTGTTCCGCCACTGCCACCAACTTACCGCGACCAGCGCCACCGCCCCGGCCACAAACAGACCATAGTGAAGGAGGAATCCCGAAAGAGACACCAGTGCCTGCGTGGCCGCCGGAAGTTTTCCGCCCAACGAATCGAGCAAGGCCTGTAGTCGTGGCAGCAGGAAGAACAGGAAGAACAGAACCACGAGGATCGACAGCCCGCAGACGAAGACCGGATAGGCCAGGGCGGCGAACAACCGCCGGCGGGTCTCGCGCTCCTCGGTGAGATGTTGGATCAGTCGCGGCAGGACTTCGCGCAAACTGCCCGTGGCCTCGCCCGCGGCGACCAAGCTGACGGTCTGGCCGTCGAAAACCGTGGGAATATCCGAGAAAGCCTGGGAAAGGGATCGGCCCTGGCTGAGTTGCTCCCAGATCGTGGCGGCGAGGGATTGGAGCGGCGGTTCCTTTAGGCGCAGCGCCAGCAGGCGCACCGCCTCGCTGGCGGATAATCCGCCGCCGACCAGGCGGGATACTGCCTGAAGAAAGGGCAGTCGCTGGCGGCGCGTCCACCGGGCACCGCCCGTGGTGGCCGTGGGCGCTGCAGCCTTGCGGTTACCGGCTTCCTCGACCGAGAGCGGTCGCAGCCCGCGGGCGGACAGCAGGCGCTGCGCTTCGCGCCGGGAAGCGGCCTCGACCGTCCCCTGCCGGGCCTGGCCGCCAGCTTCGCGCGCGATGTAGGCGAATGCAGGCACGGTTTAAGCGTCACCGAGGGAGATGACGCGTAGCAGTTCGTCGAGCGTGGTCTGGCCCGCGCAGACCTTCTCCCAGCCGGATTGCGGGAGGGTGCGCATGCCCTTGGCTTTGGCGGCGCGGGCCAGCTGACGGGAGGACTCCCGTTCGATGATCAAATCGTGCAGTTCGCGGGGCCGGAAAATTTCGAAGATGCCGACTCGACCGCGGTAGCCTGTGCCCCGACAGCGTGGGCAACCCCGGGCTGCGGGCAGTTCACCCACGTCCAGGCTGGCGGCCGGATCCAAGCCGAGGGCGGACAGGGTGGCGCGCAGGCCCACTGGTTCCACGGGCGAGCGCCCTGCACAGTCGGGACACAAACGCCGGACCAGGCGCTGCGCGATGACGAGCTCGACGGCGGAAGCCACGAGAAACGGCTCGATACCCATGTCCACCAAGCGGGTGATCGCCCCGGCGGCATCGTTGGTGTGGAGCGTCGAGAAGACGAGGTGGCCGGTCAGTGACGCCCGGATGGCGATGTCGGCGGTTTCCCGGTCGCGGATCTCACCCACCATGAGCACATCGGGGTCCTGCCGGAGGACGTGGCGGAAGGCGTCGGCGAAAGTGAGGCCAATCTCGGGCCGCACCTGCATCTGGTTGGCGCCGGGCACCTCATATTCGATGGGATCCTCAATGGTGACGATCCGCAGCTCAGGGGCGTTGAGCTTGCGCAAAAAGGCATTGAGCGAGGTGGATTTGCCGGAGCCGGTCGGACCGGTCACCAGCACCAGCCCATGGGGGAAATCGAGCACGTGCCCGATCTGACGCTGCTCCTCGGCATTGAGGCCGAGGCGGTCCATCGAGTAGGCTTCGCGACGCTGGTTAAGGAGCCGGAGGCTGACGCTCTCGGCATAGATGGTGGGAATCGTGGAAACGCGGATGTCGAGCGCCCCGCCGGCCGTCTTGAAGTTGATCCGTCCGTCCTGCGGCAGCCGTCGCTCGGAAATATTGAGCCGGGCCATGATCTTCAGCCGGGAGATGATGGCGTCCTGGTAGCGGAGGAGGTTATCGGGCACCGGCACCGGTACAAGCAGGCCGTCCACGCGATAGCGGATTTGGAGCTGGCCCTCCTGTGGCTCGAAGTGGATATCGGTGGCGTTGTCGCCGAGCGCCTGGTTGATGATGTCGGTGACAAAGCGCACCACGGCAGCGTCGGCATCGGCTTCAAGATCGCTGCTCGTCACCGGGGCGAGATCCGGCAAGGCCTCATCCTCGAGACTGCCGGCCCCGACCCCGTAATGCGCGGCGATGAGCTGACGGATCTGGCCGGAATCAGCGAGATGCCAGCGTAACCGGCGCGGAGTGAAAGTGGCGATCCACGCAGCCAGGTCAGGCCCGGGGGGCCAGCTGGTAACGAGGGCCAGTTCGTCCGCGGCTTCGTCGGGCACGGCCACCGGAATGGCCTGGAAATCGTGGGCCAGGCGGGCCGGCAGCAGGTCGAGCGCGACCTCGGCCGCCTGGGGTGACGGCACGATGGGAAGGCCCGTGGCCGCGGCGAGTTCGGCCAAGGCCTTGTCCTCGGTCACGCCCAGCAGTCGGGCCAGAACTTCCAGCCGGCCCGCGCGGGACGTTTCTGCGAGCTGGCGGTGGCCCGCTTCAGGCACGCGCGAGCCCAGGGCGGCGGGTAAAAAGTCGGCGACGAGGGGCATGGCGAGGCGCCCTCAGCGTCGGAAGCGGCTTTTATTTTCCGGCTGAAAGGTCGGATCCAGGGCGGAGCGAACGGCATCTCGCTGGGGACCGGAGTCGATCCGGCGGAGGGCGTCCACGTTGTCGGCGGGTGTGTTGGTGAGGACATAAGGGCGGAGGAAGAAGACGAGGTCGGTACGGGTGTCCTCGCGATGGCGGGTGCCGAACAGGTCGCCGAGGAAGGGGATCGGCCCGAGCCGGTTGGTGTTACGGCTGCGGGAATTCCGCTGGAGTCCACCCAGCACGATGGTTTCGCCGCTTTTGACGCTGATGAAGGACTTGGTGGAGCGGCGGCCGATTCGCGGCTGGGGATTACCGTCGATGACAATGTCGCCGAGCACGTCGTTCACCTCCTGCGTGATCTCAAGCTGGACCGAGCCGTCGTTGCCGATGAGTGGTTTCACGACCAGCTGGATGCCGATGTCCTTGGATGTAACGGTGGACCGGTAGCCCGTGCCGATGGTGGAGGTGCTGGCCGTTGTGTCGTTGAGGTAGCTGCTGATGAATCGCGGTACCGGGCTGTTGTTTGCCCGCCAGCATCTCGACCACCACCCGTTCACCGCAGCCGATGCGGATTTCGTGGAACGCAATCTCGCCAAGGCGAAGCTGGCGTTGGGTGATGCGGTGTTGACCGCCTGTGGCCGGTATCACTGGAGCTGCCGCGAGCGTGCCCGTCGCCTGGCCGCCCTGCATCCGGGCGAAGGCATGGGCTGGTTTGAGTCCGTGCGCCTGGAGCATGCCGAGGGAGTGGAGTTCAAGCTCTGGCCGCACCAGACCGACCGCACCGCGGGCCAGTTGGAGAAAGACTTTGTCCGGATCACCCTGCTCATGCGCCGGGTCTGGCTCTGGCTGGAGCGACGCCGGCTGGGCACGAATTTTCTTTCGCCCATCGACTATGCGTTGCACCCGGCGTCGAAATGCCCCGGCACCCCGGTCTTGAAAAACTGGCTGGTCAACGCGCGTCTGAGCGTGCGGGCCCTGGGCAGTTTTAATGCTTTCCGTTATCCCCGCGAACGACTCCTGCGGGCCCTGCCGATCTTGCTCTGGCAGCCGGCGACGCTGGGGGATGGCCGGGTCCGGCGCTGCCTGCAGCGCGAACTCCGGGTCGCCGGTGGCGATGAGGCCGGGCTCCTCGCGGCCTACACCCGGCTGTGGCAGGTTTTTCGCTGAGGCCTTCATCTTATGCGCCCGTTTATCCTGTTGGCCCTGTTTCCGGCATTATTGGCCGCGCAGTCGGTCGCGCCCTCCGATCCCCTGGATGCCTTGGTGAAGAATTCCCCCTTCCTGCCCGCCAGCGGGGCGAGCCTGGCGGCCGCCGCGGGCGAAGGCGGGCCGCTCGAATTTCGCAGTGTCGTGTTTGAGCGCGGCCAGTTTGTTTTCAGCATCTACGACCAGGCGAGCAAGCAGTCGAAGTGGATCGGGTTGGGACCGGGAGAAACTCCGTTTATCGCCCGGAGCTACGACCGGGAACACGATACCCTGAGCGTGGACTATCAGGGCCGCTCCCAGGTGCTGAAACTGCAGGCCGGTCACATCGCCAGCCAGCCCCCGGCCGGCACCGTCCCGTCCCCGGCGCCGCTGCCCTCCGCCCAGGAAGCCGGCCGGCCGAACCAAACCCCGAACAACCCGGCGGCCCAGCCGCCCGGCAACCTGACCCCGGCCGAGAGCCAGCGTCTGCAGAACCTGGCGGACGAAATGCGCCGCCGGCGCCAGACGCTGCCTCCCCCCACCATCCCGAAAAAATGATTTTATGAAAACCCGCCTGCTCCGTGCCTTCACCCTCGTCGAAATCATCGTGGTCCTTGCCATCATCGGCCTGCTGGCGGGCGTGCTCCTGCACAACACCGACAAGATCTTTGGCCGCAGCCAGTCGGCGGTGGCCGGCATTTTTGTATCGGAAACCATGAAGGTGCCGATGGTGAGTTACCGCCGCGACATGGGTGACTACCCCACGACCGCCGAAGGACTGCAGGCCTTGATGACTGCGCCGGCCGCCAAGGCGGATCGCTGGCAGGGTCCTTATCTGGAGTCCAAGGGCGGCAAGTTGCCGGTCGATCCGTGGGGCGAACCTTATCTTTATCGCTATCCCGGCACCAAGAATTCCGGGGGATACGACCTCTATTCCAAGGGACCGGACCACCAGCCCGACACGGCCGACGACATTGGCAACTGGTAGCGCTCATGAGGCCCGCATCCGCATCCTTGATCTGTTTCCCGACGGGAGCGCCCGCATCTGTGCGAGCCGGCCCGCCGCGACGCGGGCCCTCCCGCTACACGAGCCAGGGTTTCACTCTCGTGGAAATCCTGCTCGTGCTGGCCCTGTTGGCGCTGGCGGGCGCGGTTTTCCTCCCCGCCGCCGGTGCGATCTTTGCGCGCGGCCGCATGGGCAATGCGGAGGAGGCGGTGGCGATCGTGCTGCAACAGGTGCGCCGCGAAGCCGTGCTCCACGGACGGCCGCTGGCGTTGCGTTTTGATGCCGAGGCGCAGCGCTTTCTCTGGGACGATGCCGCCGGCGCCAGCGTGGGCACCGCCGGTACACCGGTAAAGGTGGAGTTCCTGCGGCCACGCGCGGGCAGCGCGATTCTGATCGGCGGCCAGTTGGTGGAGACCGCCCTGGTACCGGTACTCAAGTTTTTCCCGGATGGCACCTGCGACGCGGTCCGGGTGCAGGTCCGCGCCGGCCGGGAGGCCGCGCGGATCATGGTGATCGATCCCTGGACCTGCGCGCCGGGACTGGAGGTGCAACCATGAAGCGGTCGATGATCGGACGTAGAGCCCGACCCACATTAAAGCGCGGGGCCTTCACCCTGGTTGAGGTACTGGTCAGCCTCGCAATATTCGCGTTGGCCGCGGTGGTGCTGAGCACGGCTTATGTGAACGTCCTTCTTAATTTTCACCTGCTGCAGCGGGGGACGACAGGAAAGAGCGAGATAGCCTTCGCCCGGGCCACCCTGCTGGCCGAGCCGGTGCGCGCCCGGGCCGAACAGGGCGGGGAAGTGCCCCTGCCGGAGGGCGGGCAGTTGCGCTGGCACGCGACGCTGGAGGAAATGTCCCTCCCCGATCTTTTCCAGGTCAACCTGGCGCTGGAGATTGCGGACGGTGGCCCGACGCCGTTGCGCCGGGAGAACCAGGCCTTCCTGGTCTTGCGTCCCACCTGGTCTGATCCGGAGCAGCGCGAGCGCCTGCGCGCCGCGGCGCGCGAGCGGCTGGCCAAATCGCGTTCCTGAAATGTCCGGCCGTGGTTTCACTTTCGCCCCTTCCCGCCAGGGTTTCACCCTGGTGGAGGTGCTCATGTCCCTGGCGCTGCTCGCCATGCTGCTGCTGGCGTTGAACCAGTTCATTCTTTCGATGGGAGAGCTGTGGGGCGGGAACCGCCAGCGGCGCCTGTTTGACCAGCATGTTCGCGCCGTCACGCATTACCTGGAAGATCTCCTGCAACGGGGGGAACTGGCGCCGGAGCCCGACCGCCGGCTGCGGCTCGTGGCGAGCGTGGTGCCGGGAGTGGGCCAGGGGCCACTCCTGACCTTCGACCTGCCCGCCGGCGACCGGTTGCTGCCTTGGCCGGATCGTCCGTTGCCTGATGTGCAATGTGCGCTCGATGTGGTGCCGGGCGGGGGACTCCTGCTTTACTGGCAGTCCCGGTGGGAACTCGATTTTGATCGGGCGCCGCCCCGCCGCACGGTGATTTCCCCGCTGGTGGAGCGCCTGGAATACGAATATTTCCGGCCGGACAACCACACGTGGGGGACGCAGCCCCCGCCGCCCAGCGACAAACGCGCGCCGCCGAAACTGCCGACTCGCCTCCGGCTCCATTTCCAGCACGGCCATTTCGCGGCTGACGAGGTGGTCCTCGTTCCGGCGGTGGTGTCGGCGCTGCCGGTCTTCTGAACAGCCCGATGCGTCCACCTCCCCCATCATCCGCAGGAAACCAAGCCGGCTCCGTGATCGTCCTCGTGCTGGCGCTCGTCACGCTGGCGGGGTTTTTCCTCACCCTGTTCATCGAGCGATCGACGACGGAGCTGCTGGTGGAATCCCGCGCGCGCGAGGCCGCGCGCTTGCGGGGCGAGGCCCATTCCGCCCTCGAGGCGAGCCTGGCGGTGCTGGCGGATTTCCAAGTCATCGATGGCGGATTGCGTTCTCCGGTGCAGGGGTGGGGCGATCCGCTGGCCGGACTGGATTTGCCCACGCGCGCCGGGACAACGGTGGCGGTGCAGGTTGAGGATGAAAGCGGGCGTCTCTCGCTCCCGCGGCTGGGTGCCCCGGAACTGGCGGCGCTGGGTCAGCGGTTGGGACTGAAGGCGGCGGAAGCGACGCAACTGGCGGATGCGCTCCTGGCCTGGACGCGCCGTGAACATGCATCCACGCGGCTGGCAACCGATCCGCGTAACTACGAAAATGAGAATCCCCCGCACCGGGCACCGGGCCGACCGCTCGCGTCCTTTGAAGAACTGGCCGCGGTCGCGGTGGCTCGCGATTTGTTCTATACGCCGGCGGGCCAGCCGACGCAGCTGCTGCGGGATTTCGCCGCCAGTGTCTCGCTGCATGATTTTCCTGCCGTTAACCTGAACAGTGCCCGGCCGGCGGCCTTGGCGCTGGCGGGACTGGATGAGGCGCAGGCGAAAAAAATCATTGCCTATAACACCGGGGAAATTTCCCACCCGCCCGGGACGCCTTTATATTTCAGAAGCCTAGCGGAAGCGCAGACCCTTTTGGGTGCGACGGTACCCTTGGCGGGCTTCGACACTTTGGCGCGATGCCTCCGGGTCCGCGTGACGGTGCGGGACGGCGCCACTTCCTTCCATCTGACCGCCGTGTTGGCGCCGGTCGCCGGCGCACCGGCTGAAACCGGGGCGACGCCGGACGGGTTGACCGCGGGAGCGGCGGACCTCCGGTACCCCTTCAAGCTCCTCGCCCTGGAAGAGAATATCGAACTCGTCCCCACGCCCACTTTATGATCGTCCCGCCCGCCCGCTCCGCCATCACGCTGGTTCCCGGCGAACGTTTTTTCCTGAAAGAGGTCACGCTGGACCCCGCCGTCGGCGTGGCCATGCAGGTGGAACTGGCGCTGGAGGAATCATCGCCTTTTCCTCTCGCCCAGCTGTATCACGGTTTTGTGGTGAGCCCGGATCGGCAGCGCGCGTTGGGTTTTGCCGCTTACCGTCGCCGCTTTGTGGAAGAGGAAATGGCGGAATGGTCCGGGGCGGCGGCGGTACTACCGGAATTCCTCGGCTTGATCGGCCCGCCGCCGGACCGGCCCCTGATCGTCGTGCAGGTCGATGCCGCCGGTCTCAACGGGGTGGCCTGGGACGGCCGGGCCAGCCTGCCGATTGCGATCATGTCCCGGTCGTTGCCGGGGCTCGCGGAATCCCACGTGGTGGAGATGGTGGCCGAGCTGCGCCAGCGGGCTGGCGCGGGAGAAATCGAGGTGCGGCACCTGGATGGACCGGTCGGCGTGGGCACTGATGCGGCAGGCGGCGCCGTATTTCGGATCGCGGGTGAGCAAACCGCGCTATTCCCGGCGGCCGCCCTCTCGGACGCCGACGTGCGCGACAAATCATTTCTGGATGAAAAACGTCGGGACAGCCGCCGCCGACGCGGTTGGGCCTGGGTGCTTACGGGGGTGGGCGTCCTCTGGCTGGTTGCCCTCGGCCTGGAACTTGCCCTCGGCGGGCTGGGTCTTTGGAACCAACGCCGGCAATCGCTCGTGACGAAGCAAGCCGCTGCGGTCCGGCGCATCGAGACCGCACAGACGCTCGCCACCCGGATCGAGGACCTTGGGGTGCGTCAGGAAAGACCCTTGGAATGGCTTTTGCTGGTGAGTTCGATGCGACCGCGCTCCATCCAGTTCACCCGGGTGGTGAGCAACAACGACCGGACCCTGGCCATCGACGCCCAGACAGCCGAGGCCGCCGCGGTCGGCGCCTACGAGCTGGCGTTGCGGCATCGGGATGAAATCGCCCAGGTGGAGATGCGGGACATCCGCTCGCGGGAGGGCCTCACGAGTTTCGTCCTCTTCTTGAAATTCAAGCCAGGCAGCCCGCCTGTCGGGGAGGGCCGGCTATGAAGAATATTTTCATGCGGCGGCCCACCCGCGAACGGCTGTTGATCCTCGTGTTTCTTTTCGCGGCCGCGATGGTCTGGTTGGTCTCGGCCGGCAGCCGCCTGCAGGAGAAATGGCGGGAAAGCCGGGTGGTGTCAGCCGATCTGGCCGCCCAAAGCCTGTGGCTCGAACGCAAGGCACTCATCGAGGAGCGTGCAGTCAAGGCGGCCAACCGCCTGAATCCCGCGCGTACGCTGGATGCGACGAAGCTGGTCGGAGAGGTTTCGGCCCTTGCCAGTCAGGCGGGGCTGGCGGTCGGGGTGGAGCCCCCGCGCACGGAGCGTACGGACCAAATGGCCTATCACACGGTCCAAGTCACCTTTCGCCGCGCCGATCTGGCCGCGCTGGTGAAATTTTATCGCGAGCTGGGCCAGCGGGCTCCCTACCTTGCGCTCGAGAAATGCACGCTCGGGGCCGGGCGTTCGAATCCCGCTGAAATCGACGCGATCTTTACCATCTTTTCGGTCGAGGCCGAACGTTGAGAGGGGGAGGGCTTGTTTATTGTAGGTCGGGCTTCATGCCCGACACTCGACAGTAACCTGTCGGGGATAGACCCCGACCTACAAGGGAAGCCATCCTGCCCATCGGAGGCCCATCACGCCGCGTGCGCGGACTGTCGTTGCGTTTCTTCGATCGTGTGGTGGACAAACCGAAGTTTTTCGATCGCCCGGTCCGACAGTACGAAGGGGTAAAGATCGGGCAGGCCCATGCCACGATTCAAGGAATTGAGCGCATAGGTGAGGGGAAACCAGGTGCTGAGGATTAGCTCGAACCCGGCTTGGTCCGTCGCCGCCTTGCCCGGATTTGCCCGCATGCTCTCCGCCGCGGGATGTTGCGGCCGGAGAATCAGGCCAAATCCGGCAGCGGTTTCGATGGTGTCGACGATATGGAGATAATGAGCCCAGGTTTCCGCCCAGTCCTCCCAAGGATGCACGCTGGCATACGCGGTCACGCCGTGCTGCCCCCAGGCAGGATCCGGCCCGTGCTCGTAGTGCTCGCGAAGCGCGGCGGCATAGTCCGCTTGTTCATCCCCAAAGAGCGCGCGGAATGGTTCCAGCTCCCGGGTGCCCGCAATGAGGCGGTCCCAATAGAAATGACCGATCTCGTGGCGAAAGTGCCCGAGCAGCGTCCGAAACGGTTCATGCAGGCTCACGCGACGCTGCTCACGGATGGCATCGTCTGCCTCCGCGGTGTTGAGGGTGATCGTTCCATTCTCGTGGCCCGTCAGGACAGGTTTACCCGGGGCGGTGTCGCTGAGGAAACGGAAGCGCAAGGCGGTGCCGGGGGCGGCCGACGGCTCGTTGAACGGCAGCCGCAACTTGAGCAGGGTGTAGATCAGGCGGCGCTTGGCTTGCTCGAGTCGCTGCCAGCGGGCGGGATTCTCCGGGACGGAAAGATCCGGAATCACCTCGTTCAGGCGGCAGGCGGTGCAAAAGGATTCCGGATCATCCACCGCCACCATCCAGTTGCAGGCGGCCGGTTCCCGGCTGTTGGCACAGTGACGGTAACGGCGGTGGCCCGCGGAGGGAGCGAGGGCCTGGATGCTGCCATCCTTGGCGACCTCCAGCGCGCTGAGATCCAGTAGTTCCGGCAGAAATCCCAAGGCATGGTTGCAGCTGATGCATTGATTGTTCTCAAAGAAAATGAGGCCACCGCAGGCGTCACAGTTGAATGATTTCATGGTAAAAAAAGGGGACGGAACTTGCGGCGGCGAGGCTTAGAATCATTTTCCCGGGATTGGTTCCCGCAGCCGCGATTTGGTCGCGATTTACCCAAGTGGAGGCGGTTCGCTTGCAGAAATCCGGTGATGGGGTCCATTTGGCTTCCCACTGCTGCTTGGGATACTGTAGGTCGGGGTTTACCCCCGACACGAACGTTGATCGTCGGGCATAAAGCCCGACCTACAATCAAACGGACCCACTACCAGAAATCCCCCATGAGCCATCGCGGGATTTTCCCGGGAGGCCAGCCCAAGCTAGCAGGGTCAAACCCTGCATGGATTCCCTTGCCCCCACTCTTGACGCCCCGCCGCCCAAACTCTCCCGCTTTCGTAAATGGGGACAGGACTTCGCGGCGTTCATCCGGCGCGGCAACGTCGTCGATCTGGCGATCGGCGTCATGATCGGCGCGGCATTCGGGAAGATCGTGACGTCCCTCGTGACCGATGTGATCACGCCGCCGCTGGGCTTGATGATGGGCAAGGTCAAGTTTTCGGAATTGAAGTGGCGTTTGGGCGGCCCGCCCGAGGCGCCGGTGACCATCAACTATGGCAACTTTATCCAGGCGGCCCTCGATTTCCTGATCGTGGCCTGGGTGCTCTTCATCGTGATCACCTTCGTCAACCGATTACACCGGAAGCCGCCGCCGCCCGCGGGGGCCCTCTCCCTCGACCAGAAGCTCTTGACGGAAATCCGCGATGAGCTGCGGCGGCCGGCGACCAACCAAAGTGACAGCGTGGCGCCAAACCCGGTCTCTGCGGTCAAGTAGACCACACGCGCCCACGGGTTAACTGGCTCCGGCCTGGTCGGAATGTAGGAGCCTGCTTGCAGGCGATTCTGCGTTGTCCGCCGGCGGGCGTTCCGAATCGCCTGCAAGCACGCTCCTCCAAAACCGAAAGGAGTCTTATCCATTCACCGGGTTCGTGCGACTTGCGTAACGGGGAGCGGCTGCGCACGATTCGTTCTTAGGTGTCCGAAACGATAGCCTTCGTCCGTTGAGGGGTTGGGACCAACGAAACAATATTAACGGTAGAACATCGGAGAACTGAAAAATGAGAAAGCTCAGGATTTTTGAACATATCTCACTGGACGGCGTAATCGAGCACGACGATGGCTACGCCTATGGCGCATGGACGGCACCGTATCGCAGCCCCGCCGGGCTGGCGGCCGTCCTCGCGGCCCAAGGCCCGAGCTTCGATCTGCTGCTGGGCCGCCACACGTACGATCTCTGGGCCAGCTTCTGGCCGAAGGCCGGGCACAGTCCCATGGCGGACCGGCTGAACGCTGCGACGAAATACGTCGCAACCCACCGGCCGGAGAGCCTCGGCTGGGGGCCGGCGAAGGACTTGGGCGGGGACCTCATTGAAGGCGTTCGCGGCCTCAAGGCAGAAGACGGTCCTGACCTGATCCTCTGGGGAAGTTCAACGCTGACGTCGGTGCTGCTCGGGCAAGGGCTGGTCGACGAGGTGGTGCTGGCCGTCTCCCCGGTCCTGCTGGGCCGGGGCAAACGCTTCTTTTCGGACACGGTTGCGGCGCGCGAACTGGCTTTCGTCAGCACGATGACCACGCCCACCGGCGTACTCCTAAACACTTATCGGCACGTTGGAGCGCTGCGAACCTAGGCGCGGCAGGCCGTAGCGTTCATCAAAGTCCGACGGAGTTAACCCGCGGGCCGGAGCGGCGATCTCCGGTCGCTTCGGCCACGGAATCGAGAATAAGACCTACTTTATGAAATCGGATCGCGGGTCGGCTGGCCATTGACGAGGCGCAGCAGACCGAGCGGATTCGAGTTCTTGAGTGGCTCCGGCAGGAGTTCCTCGCCGAGTGCTTGATAGCATACGGGACGCGCGAAGCGCAGCATCGCCGCGGTGCCTACCGAGGTGAACCTCACGTCCGTGGTCGCGGGATAGGGCCCACCGTGATTCATCGCGTGGCAAACCTCGACCCCGGTCGGGAAGCCATTGAGGAGCACGCGACCGACCTTTTGTTCGAGCGCGGCGAGCAGGGGACGCACCCCGGCCGAGTCCGCGGCGGTCGCGTGGAACGTCGCCGTGAGCTGGCCTTCGAGCGCGGCGGCGCCCGCGGCGAAGTCGGCGAGCTGGTCGGCGAGAATCACGAGCACAAACGGCCCGAAGGCCTCGGTCGCCAGCGCAGGATGGGAGATGAAGTCCTTAACCGTGGTGGTCGCGACACTTGGCTGACCTTCGGTCTTCGCCGCATCGGCCACGGCCGCGCCCGCCGCGAGCGGTTGCACCCCGGCGACGCCGGTGATCTTGGCGCGGTTTTCCTGAAAGGAGTCGCGGATGCCGCTGGTGAGCATGGTGGCGTTCGGCGCGGCGCGGACGAGTTCGCCGAGCTTGGCCATGAACGCATCGGTCTCCGGGCCGCGCACGGCGAACACGATCCCGGGTTTGGTGCAGAACTGCCCGACGCCAAGGGTGAACGAAGTGAGCAGGCCCTGCGCGATCGCGGCGCCACGCTCGCGCAGCGCGCCCGGGAAGAGAAAGACGGGATTGATGCTGCTCATCTCCGCGAAGACGGGGATCGGATGCGGCCGCGCGGCTGCGGCATCAAAGAGCGCGCGGCCCGCGGTATGGGACCCCGTGAAACCGACGGCGGAAATCGCCGGGTGCTTCACCATCGCGATGCCGACGGTTGAGCCGCCGCCGTGCACGAGCGAGAACACGCCCGCCGGCAAACCACACGCCGCGACCGCCCGGGTGACCGCGCCGCCCACGAGCTCCGCCGTGCCCGGATGCGCCCGGTGTGCTTTGACGACCACGGGGCAGCCGGCCGCGAGCGCGGAAGCCGTGTCGCCTCCCGCGACGGAGAAGGCCAAAGGAAAATTGCTCGAGCCAAACACCACCACCGGTCCCAGCGGCAGCAGCATGCGGCGTAGATCAGGCCGCGGTAGCGGCTGGCGATCCGGCAGCGCCGGATCGATGCGCGCATCAACCCACGAACCTTCCCGCGCGACCTGGGCAAAAAGCCGGAGCTGGCCGCAGGTGCGCGCGCGCTCGCCGGTGAGACGCGCGAGCGGCAAGCCCGTCTCGGCATTGGCGCGTTGGAGCAACGCATCGCCGAGCGCTTCGATTTCGGTGGCGATCTTTTCGAGGAATTTCGCGCGGTCCGCGCCCGAACACGTGCGATAGGTGGCGAAAGCACTGGCCGCGGCCTCGAGGGCGCGCGAAACTTCCTCCATGGCAGCCTCGTGAAAGTCGGGTTCGAGCGCGACCGCGGTCGCCGGATTCATGGCGCGAAATGTTTTAACGCCGGGTTGGCCGAGAACACCGGCGAGGAGGCTTTTGCCGTGCAGATTCATAAGGGGGAGGGGATGGTCGGGGGTGGAAGAGGCAGTTTTAACAGAAAGGACGCACGGGAAAGCATTTTCGCTGATTGATGCCAAGGGGTACCTGAAACGCGGGCTTTAGGTGACCACAGCCACGCCACTGTCAACGGGTTTTTGCTCGGTGGAATGCATACGACTTGGACCAGCAATCCCTCGTCCTCGGGACTATGAACTGCCCGCGTTGGCGCCCAAATAGAGAGCGTAGAAATCGCGTTTAAGGGGACTTTAGGGGGACCGCCGCTACACGCCGCTCAAAGTCGGTAGAAAGAAGTTAATTCCTTCAGTAAATCGGGTAATTGGATTTTCGATATGCCGAAAGGCTTTAGGTCAACCGACTCCTTGGCGATACGCTCAAATGCGACCCTAAGGTCGGCCTGCAAGCTGTCCGGCAGCGTAATCGTTAGGCTGCGATCCAGAACGGTGAACAGACGGAAGATGTCGTTTTTGTGCTTCTTGATATTCTTCGAATCGATTTCCTCCCCCTTAGCTTTCCGGTCAAAAAGGTCTACAAAAGCGCGAGCCTTCAGCGGAATCAGTGCTTCCGCTTTAATTACGGAAAGGCCCTGAATCTCGGAACGGTTCGACATGACAAAGTTATAGTAAGCGTCATCCATCAGAATGGCCGACAGACTTGAGACTTCTTCGTCGATGGGCAGCGGAGTTAATTCCGCACCTTCCGGCAGATCGAGCGCATCAGGGACTCGCGCAAACAGCTCAAGCATCTCAGGGTAGTTCTGCTGCTTTGGACCGTAAAAGCGGTAGAACAGTCGCTTCCCGGTGCTTTTCTGCCGATTCTCGTATTCACCAAGCTTAACGAAGTTCCAAAAGGCTTCGGCGAATTCTCGATCCAAGGCTTCGACGCATAAAACGATATCGAGATCCTTCGTGGCCCGGAAACTAGCCCCAAGCTCTTCCATGGCCAGGCCTGAAGCGGTCCCCCCGATTAAGACATAACGGTTCGAGTATTTCGCGAAATGCTCTTTGAAGCGGTCTAATCCGTTTTACCATGGCACACTCCGCAATAGTTCATCGACCGCCATGCTCAACCTCTCATCCGGGGTATCGTTGAAGCTCAGAGCTAGGGAGAGCGGATCTACCGTAGGTTTTTCTGCCAAGAGACGAGGATCATAACGCCATAGCTCGAACTCCGCGTGCGCCATTTCTTTGGATACTTCAGGTATGATCCGGATATCGGGAGATCGTTGAAGTTGCTTCCATTCCGCGTTTGTAACGGCCCAAGCAGTTCGGCGCGGAAAACCAATTAGCGTTCGCTTCTCTAAAGCAGCCTCACCGGCTAAGAAATCCAACCCTGAAAACCATTCATCCAAATAGATACGCTTTCTTACAGGTGAACGAAGGTGGGGTTGGGCGGCTTTCCAGAGTTCTTTTCCGGTAAGTGCAAATTTGAATGGCCCGTTTCTTCCTTCGTTTTCGCGGTGAACCAACTGGACGGTGCGAAGCTCGTCCAGCACCCGGATCATGGTCATTTTAGTATATCGGAAGCGCTCAGCCAAACGCCCCGCCGTCAGTTCCTCACTCGGATCTATTTTCCGGAGGAGGCAGGCCAAGGTTACCACTTGGCTGGCCGGAGAGAGTTTTGTAATCGGTTTCAAGATCCTCTTGAATTGCTCTCTCAAATCCAAGCCAAGGTCCGGGAGATAGAGTTGGTTACCGGGAACAATGAATGGAATTTTTCTCTCAATTAACCGCTTTCGATTATAAGGCTCCAAGGTCGCGGATACAAATATGCTGCGGCGATTCGTCTTCTGACGGATCCAATCTACATGTTTCTCTATCGAGGCGGGTGTGAATTCTGTATCTCGGGAAAACAGCACCAGCAGACGCGTGCCCAGAATTTCGCAGTCTACTATCTCATAGCTTTCCCTAAGATAGGCCGGAAAACTGGAGGCTTGGTCAAACGAGCCGAAATTGGCCGAGATCCCCAACACGTTCCCAAGATAGGTCAGCGTTCTGGCCGATAGAGAGGTGTTCATAAATAAGGAGATAACGCATTTTATGCGTAAATAACAACACGAATGTTATTATGCATATTTAATGTTACTCTACCAAAAGGTTGCATTATCTAATCGCCCACCTGCCTGCTTAAACCACTCGAACCATTCATCGTTTCCAGAGCCCTTGGCGGCCAACTGGAGCCCGGGCTTCGCGATGCTCGATCCAAGGAATCAGCCGACTCGGGCTCAGTCAGAAGGCCCTGCCTCCCACAGCTTGACCATCCGGACAGCATCGCCCACGCCCGGTCTATGGCAACCCGAAGTTGGCGTTCGGTGGATGAGCATATCTAAATACCAGATCTTGAATCTCTCTTCGGGCGTTAGCTGAGGCGACTCACGCGATAGCATGTGCGATGCTTCGTGTCGCCAAAGGAGCGTCAGAGAATTGAATCCTCACGGTGGACACTTGGTTCAGGGGGACTTTGGGGGGACTGCCGCTAAAAACCGCTATTGTCCGCTAATGACCGACAGATACTCCAACCTTCCTGAGAAATCTCAGAAGGTGCGCAACAAAAAGCCCTCCCGAGCGGGGAGGGCTTTAAAATTGGGTGCAGAGCTTGGATTTGAACCAAGGACCTTCAGGTTATGAGCCTGACGAGCTACCAGGCTGCTCCACTCTGCATCAAGGGAGGGGCAACGTGCTCACCTCACCACTCTCTGTCAACGGGTTTCTATAGTTCCAGTTTAAGGTGGCTTTACGCCTTTGTAGGGCCGGTCCCGCGGCCGCGGGACCGCCGGGCCAAGGCCTGCCGGCGAGCGGCAGCCCTACACTCTGAAATAAGCCCGGGCCCCGAATACCGCTTTGCATGATCTGGGTCTTCGGTCAGGCTGCTGGTTCCCTCGCATGAAATTCAAACCTACCCTGAAACGCATCAAGTTCGGCGGGCTCGCCGCCGTGGAACTGCAGACCGCCAAGCTGCGCTTGGTCGTCGTGACCGCCCAGGGGCCGCGCATCGCCTTCTTTGGGCGCCCCGGCGGTGAAAACCTGCTGCTCTGGGGGCCGGGCAAATACAAACGCAAGTCCTGGGAGCTGATGGGCGGCCACCGACTCTGGATCACGCGGCCCGGCGCGGACGAGGCTGAGGAAACTTATTCGCCCGACAAAGCTGCAAGCGAAGTGAGCCTGGACACCCGGTCGTTCACGGTGACCGCCCCGATGGACCCGGTACATTTCACGCGTCGAGGTTTCACCATCACGGCGCTCGCGCCTGACCGGCTTCAGCTGGACCACTTCCTCGTCAACGACGGGAACATGCTCTGGAGCGGAGGACTCTGGTCCATCACGAGCACGGTGCCGGTCGGCGGTGCGCAGTACATCATCCCGCTCGGCGATGGCAGCCGCTGGGACTACGCCACCGTGGTCGCCGTACGCACGTGGGGTGACGACCAGGGGGCGAAGACCTTCCTCGATCCACGTTTCGCCTTCACGCCCGACACTTTCCGCCTCGACCCGGTGTCCGGTCTTGAGAACAAGCGGATGGTCAAGGCGGATGCGGGGGTGATCGGCATGCACTCGCCCGGCCTCGGCCTCTTGTTCGCCAAACACACTGCTTACGATCCCGCCGACAACTATCCGTTGGGAACCAACACCGCCCTCTACGTCGGACCGAAGAGCTTCATGGTCGAGATGGAGATGATGGGCCCGATGGTGACGGTGAAGCCGCGGCAGACGCTCCGGCACGCCGAGACCTGGGTGCTGAACGCCGCGAAGGCCGCGCCGACGGCGAAGAGCCTGCGCGGGTTGTTTTGACTAGGGTATTAATGTAGGGCTGTCGCTTGCGGCAGGCCGAGGTCCGGCGGCGAGCGCCGACCCTACAAAGGCAAAAATGACCTGACGGGTGGGCGTCGGTTTGCACATCGACGCCGATTGTCGCCGGGGTGTCCTGTTGTTCGCTGACTGCGAACCCGGGATCAGTCGCGCAGCCTGCGCTGCGGCTGAGAAACCGCCGACCACCTTTGGCGGGATCAGCGATCCCGCCCTACAGTTTTCGCTGGTCGCGCTGTTTGCGCCCGTACCGACGAGCCATCCACCCAACTGGCGCCAACCAGGGTGGCGCGGGGAAAATCCGGGATACCAGATTCATTGCGGTGTATCTGGCCCACGACCATGTCGACCGCCGCCTCGCCGACGGCGTCGTTATGCTGGTTCATGCCGGAAATCTCGGCGTGGCTTTCCCGCCACTCCAGCTGGATGACGCCGACATCCTGTGGCACGCGCAGGCCGCGTTCCTTCAACCACGGAAAGACGATGTTGTAGAGCGTGAGCAGGACATCGGGTCGATGCCGGGCGAACCAGGCTTGGAACGGTTTGCCTTCAGCTCGCGCCTGCTGGTCTCCGCGAAAAGAAGGCACCCGGCGCACGGCAGGCAAGCCCTGCTGGGCCGTGAGCATCGCGCCGGAAAAGCGCCCTTCGACCAGCCGGTCGATCCGTTCCTCGACGACGAGCGCCGGCCGCTGGTAGCCGAGCGCGAGGGCACGTTCGAAGGCCTGGATGACGAGGTCGTGGTGATCGACGCAGCTGAAGGAGAGCGCGGGGTCGCGCGTGCGCACACCCGTAACCACGGTGGGGAAGGCGGCCCAGACGGCCTGCAGGTGCGGCGGCAGGTGGTTGTGGTCCATCAGGCCGACGATGATGATGCCCTTGATGCCCCGGGTACGGAGGATGCGGATCCAGCTCTCGGCTTTCAGCTTGGGATCGTGCAGCCAGAAATGATCGAAGGTGTAGCCGAGCTGGAGGCCGCGGCGTTCGCAGCCCCGCACGTAGGCCGGGATGGTGGCGTGGGTGCGGAAGGCCTTGGGGTCGCGATGGGCGTTGACGAGGGCGAGCTTGGCCTGGAACTGAGCGGAGCGGCCGGCACGCAGCTGCGCGATGAGGTGGGACACCACGGCGTTCGGCCGGTAGCCGAGTTTGTCTGCTGCCTTGCGGATGAGTTCGCGCGTCGATTCCGGGATCGACCGGTGCCCGCGCAACGCCAGCGAAACGGTGTTCTTGGAATAGCCGACCTGGTCGGCAATGACACGCATGGTGACGGGGGGCATGACGGGGGTGCCGCCATTGGAGTCAAGTTTACCTAACCGTCAAGTGAAGGGTGGCGTTCAGTTCCGCAGGGCGTGATCGCCGTTCCCGCCTGATTGCCAACAGCACAACATTTTCGAGGCGGGATCAGCGATCCCGCCCTACATCTCACTTCGCCACGCCCACGCGCACGATCGTCAGTGAATTCGCGGGCAGGGTGAGATCGAACTTGGTTCCGGCGGGGGCGAAGGCCGTGGTGCGCGGCGCGACCCGCTCCGGCGCATCGAAGGTGTTTTCGGCCAGCTGGCTATCGGCCTGCAAGAGGGTCAGGGTGCCGCCCTTGAGGTGGCCGACCCCGACCAGATTCACCGTGGTGCGCGACTCGTGGACGGTGGCGTTCACCAGCTTAAGGATTACCTGCCCAGATGCTTCATCGAGGGTGGAAGAGGCATAGAAACGCTTCTCTTCGGCCGGGCTGAGGTCAGACAGTCCGACGGCGAGGATCCGGTCACCGCGGTTGTGCGCGAACAGGCTTTGCACGTGGTAATTCGCCGTGCGCACGGTGCGCAGGTTGTCGGTCCAGATCAGGTTGGGCGTCCACTGCCAGGCGTCGACATGGGCAAACAGGGGCGCGTAGGACGCCATGCGCACAACGTCGGCATTGCGCTCAAGGCCCGTGAGAAAAGCCGCCTCGGCCAGGGCACATTCGAAATTATTCCGGTTCTTCACGCTGACGGTGTAATCGCTCTGCGCAGCGTATTCGCCCATGAAGACCTTTGGGCCGTTGCGGTCGTAGGAATCGTAGCGGTGGGCGTTGTCGAGGAACCAGGCCGGCTTGGCGTAGGAATGCTCGTCGACGATGTCGGCGTGGAGTTCGCGCAGCTTTGGCCAGAGAAACTTGAAGCGGTCGTCGTCTGGCGAGGGGCCGGCGGCAGAAACGAGGGCGACCTCGGGATGCCTGGCCTTCAGGACTTCGGCGAACTTTGCATAGCGATCGATGTATTGCTGGCCCCATTGCTCGTTGCCGACGCCGAGCAGTTTCATATTGAACGGTGCCGGGTGGCCCAGCGCGGCGCGCTTGGCACCCCAAGGGCTCGTGACGGTCCCGTTGGCAAATTCTATGAGGTCGAGCGCGTCCTGGATATAGCTATTGAGCTCCTCCGGCGGGCAGAGCTCGGCGGAGTTAAACTGGCAGGCCATGCCGCAGTTCAGGATCGGGAGGGGCGATGCGCCGATGTCCTCGCACAGCTGGAAGTATTCGAAGAAGCCGAGGCCGAAGGACTGGAAGTAGTCCGGCGCGGGCCGATGGAGGAATTCATAGTTCCAGCGGTTGATGAGCAGCGGGCGCTCCTCGATCGGACCGAGGGTGTTCTTCCACTGGTAGCGCCGCGCGAGTATGCTGCCCTCGACGATGCAGCCGCCGGGGAAGCGCAGGAAGCCGGGGTGCATGTCGGCGAGAGCCTGGACCATGTCGGCCCGCAGGCCGCCGGCGCGGTTCTTCCAGGTCTTCTGCGGAAAGAGCGAAACGAAATCCAGGTCCAGCGTGCCCTTGCCGTCCACGAGCACGGCGAGCCATGACTTCGCGGAAGTCTCCGTGGGATGCAGGGTGGCGGAGTATTTCTGCCAGTCACCGGTGAAGTCCTTCAATTCAATGGAGTCGAGGACGGTGCCGTCGCCGCCGTAAACCCGTACCGTCAACTTGGGCGTGCCGGCGACGACCCGAACCCGCACGGAGAAATCGTAGGCCTCGCCCGCGCGCAGGCCAATGCCGCGGAAGCCCTCGTTGCCCACGCCCAAGAGATCAGTGCCTTCAGACTGGACGCGGACGTAATGGGGATTCTTCGCATTGAAGGCCCCCTCATTGCGGACCGACACTTCGCCCTTCGCCTTGGCCGGGCTCAGTTTGTTCCAGCCCATCAAGGCCTCGGGGAATTCGAATCCGCGGTTCTTAACCAGCTCCGCATAAAGGCCGCCGTCGGCCCCGAAGTTGATGTCCTCAAAGAATACGCCCCACATGGCGGGATTGACCGGCGCGCCCGGCTGGCCGGCATTCACGTTGACCATGGCGGCGGGAAGGGCCGCCGGGGCCAGTGCGAGCAGGGAAAATAACAGGACGAGGAACCGCTTGGTATTCATGGAAAGAGAGACGCCGGATTGGAACAGGGGCCGCGCAGGCCTGAAATAATAGAGTGCAAAAGAGTGGGGTTGAGGAGGGCGTCGGCTTCCACACCGACGCCTCCATCGCCGATAGGGAAATCGGCCACCCCTTTCTTGCCCGGCTCAGTAACGGTAGCGCACGCCCACCTCGACGGTCCGGTCATAGGCGCGGGTGTCACGCGGATAGAGGGACGCGTTGTAGAAGTAGTCCTGGTAGTTGGTCTTCGTGAGGTTGGTCGCGTCGAGCGAGACCGTGAAATGCTCGTTGATCGTGTAGCTGGCCGAGAAATCCAGAGTGCCGCGCGCCTTCACAATGATCTGCCGCAGCGGGCTGCCCGCGGCGTTGGGGCCGTTGAACGTGTCGGTGAATTCGCCGCGGCGGTTGTAGGCAAGGCGGGTCGAAAATTTGCCCGCCTCGTAGACGAGAATTACGTTGTAGGATTGTCGCGCGACCTGGGCGTAGGGCTGGCGGATGCGCGCGCCGACGGCCGCGCCGGGCCGGGCGTCGGCGGCGTCGCTGTCACCGTCAATATAGGTGTAGTTGGCCATCCAGCCGAGGCCACGGAGCACTTCCGGGAAGTGCTGGTAGCTGACCTCGAAGCCGTCCAGCTTGCCCTTGCCGGAGTTGCGCGGCCGCACGACCGTGTAGGTAATGCTGCCGATGGTCTCGGAGGCGGCGAAGCTCTGGACGTAGCCTTCAATATCGCGGTGAAAGAGGGTGGCCGAGACATGGCCGTCCTTCGCGAAGTAATACTCGAGCGACAAGTCGTAGTTGTCGGACTTGACGGTGTCGAGGGCGGGGTTGCCGCCGCTGCCGGTGCCGGCGCCGCCGCCGGTGGTGGTGGGGGCGTTGAGAGTGACCGCCGGGTTCAAATCGTTGAAGTTGGGGCGCGTGATGGTGCGGCCGGCGGCGAAGCGCAGTTGCCACTGGTCGGTCAACTTGAGGCGGGAGTTGAGCACAGGGAGGACGTCGGTTTGGGTTTTGCTGCCATCGATGGGCATGCCGGTCGAGTTGTAGCCCTTCAGATCCTGGGTCGTGCGGGCGACGCGCATGCCGATCGAGCCGTCGAAGGCCTTGCTGTCGACCATGGTGGCGAAAATCGCATTGAAGTAACCTGCGAGCACCGACTCGTCGTCCGTGAAGCCGAGCGTGGGGTTGTACGCCGCCGCCCCTGCTGGCAGGCCGAAGAGCGCGCGGACCCCGTCGCGGTGGGTGTAAAGGTATTGCGGATCGGCGCCAAACCAGTGCTGGGTGCCGTAGTAGGAGAGCGGACCGTCGGGGTTGACGCCGCCGAAACCCGCGATGGTCGAGGTGCGCGGGACGGTGGCGGCGAAGCGGTCGCCGTTGGTGGCTCCGGCTGGGGCGATGTCGCTGCGGCTGGTGCCGCGGAACCGCACCGAGCGATCGCTCCAGCGGATGCCGCCGGCGATTTTTTGGAAGACGCCCTGTTTCATGCTTTGCTCCACCTCGGCCTTCAACCCGTTCTGCTCGGAGACGGCCACGTCATGATTGTCGAACAGGCCCCAGAGGAAATAATTCTCTGCGCTGGTGATACCGGTGCCGGGAATGGTGAGGTTCGCGCGGCCGTTGTCATTGTAGGTGAAGGTGAACGTGTCGCTGGGGAGCGCGGCATAGCGCGTGTCCACGATGAAAGACTGGTTGCGAAAACGGTTCCAGTTGTAGAGATACTCGGCGGTGAGCTTGGTCTCATCACGGGTCCACTTCGCGCCCAGAACGTTCTGGTAGCCGTCAGTATCCTGCACGAAGGTCTGGGTGCTGGTGAGGTGAAAATTGTTCACTGACGTGGTTTGCGTCGGCACGTCACCGCTATTGATCTTGGCTGAGGTATAGGCGCCGAAACGCGGGAACCCGATGAGGAAGTGCACCTGGTGCGCGTCGTCATAGGTGGTTTTCAGGAGGTCGTTGTAGAATTCCAGGTGGGGGCTTACCTTCAGCTGCACCGAGAGGTTCTGGGCCGTGCGGGTACGGTCGGCAGGGATGACCTGCCCGCCCTGCGTGAAGGGTAGCTCGAGCTTGCCGCTCGGGTTGATGGTGGTGGGCACATTCTGCGGCTCGAACAGGAAGTTAAACGCAATCTGGTCGACGCTATGGCGCTTCTGGTAGGCGCCGGAGTAGAGGATGCCGAGTTCACCGACGGGGGTGCTCCAGCGGTTGCTGAGCAGAAGGCTGCCGATATAGCCGTCCTTCTGGGCGTTTTCGCCGTGGATCAGGCGGCCGCTGGCGGCGATCTGGGGCTTGTCGAAATCGAGCGGCTTGCGCAACCGGATGTCGATCAGGCCCGCGATGCCGCCCTCGACCTTGTCCGGGGAGGTCGACTTGTAGACGTCGACGCCGGCGACGAGTTCGGCGGGGATGTCCTGCAGAGCGAGACCACGGCCCGTGCCGGTGAAAATCTCGTTGCCGTTAAGCGTGGTGCCCAGGTTGGGCAGGCCGCGGATGACCACGGTGTTGACCTCGCCGATGTTGCGTCCGACCTGGATGCCGGGGACACGCTGCAAGGCGTCGGCCACGGTATTGTCGGGCAGCTTGCCGATGTCCTCGGCCACGATGGAGTCCACCAGCTGGACCGAATTCTGCTTGATTTCCTGCGCGGAGATCAGGCTGGCACGCAGGCCGGTGACCACGAGTTTTTCCAGGACTACGGTTTCATCTTTCTTTTCCTGGGCGAAGGCCGAGGTGAGGCCGAGTAAAACAGTCAGGGCGGCGATGGAGCCGAGCGCACCCAGTTTTCCACAGTTGGCGGAGAACAGGTTGCGCGACTTGGGGTAGGTCGGATGGATCATGGGCTAGGTTGGGCGGGGTTACAGTTGGCAAAGCACAGCGGGTTCACCGCTGTTTTCCTATCCTTACATGCGCCATTGGAGGTTGAATACCGACAGGGTGGGCGGAAATATTTCTTGGCGGGCAGCGAGGGGCTCCAATAGGCCTTGTCATCGCGAGGCCCGCAGCTGCGGCCGTGGCGATGCAGCTGGATTGCGTCACCGTCCGCTTCGCGGACTTCTCGCCGTGACGACCATCTTAAAGTGGCCCTCAGATTCGCCGGGCGCTTTCCAGCTGGGCGAGGCTTTCGCGCAGGAGGATCCGGGCAAACAGCCAGTCGAACCAGAAGCCCTGGACGGGCCCGCCGCCATCAAGTCGCGTCCGGAACTTGTTTTCGACGATCTCCTGGCCCGCCGCCAGTTCCACGCGGGCTTCGTCGGCGCGACCGAGTTGGTGGTAGGCCATCGAAAGGATTACCTGGGCGGTGGCCGTGCGCGGGGCGTTGGCCCCGGGGTAATCCAGGCAGCGGCGGGACCACTCTACGGCCTTCAGGTAGTTGCCACGGCGGTATTCGAGCAGGCCGAGGGAGATCGAGCGCCACGCGGCCGTGAAAACGTCCCCGCCTTGGTCGGCCTCGACGAGGTGCTTGGCCGTTTCTTCTGCCAGCGTCTTGAGGGAATCGATCAGCCGGTCGTTGGCGGGCAATAGGAGACTGATCTTGACGATGCGGTCGGCGAAAGGACAAGGCGCCTGCGAGAAGCGGGCGATCGCGCCCTGGCGGAAGCGCTCGTAGTTGTTGGTGTCGCCTAGCTCGATGAACACGGGTCCGCCCCGGAGATAATCGAGGGAGGAGGCGTCGGAGCCGTCGATTTGGTTGACCTGCAAGAGCAGACCGTAACGGTCCGCCGCCTGTTTCCAGTGCAGGCGCAGGGCGTGCCACTCCGCGACGGAGCGCAGCACGGTCGCGCCCTCCACGGTGGGTTGGGTGAGCGAGATCTCGTTCACCAGCTTGTCGGCTTCCTCGAACCTTTCCTGGCTGACCAGCAGGGCCGCCTGGGAAATTTTTTCTCGCCCCTCGGCCTCGTGGCGCAGCCGGACCTGCTGCTGCTCAGCGGCCACGGCCCGCTGGTGGGCCTCACGTTCCTTCAAGAAAAGCCAGGTGGAGGTACCGAGGCCGATCACGAGCGCGGCGGCCACTGCGCCACCGGCCGCGAAGACGCCGCGGTTGCGGCGGACAAGCTTCTGAAAACGATAGAGCCGGCGCGGCGGCCGGGCCATGACCGGCTCGTTGTTCAGATGCCGCTGGATGTCCATCGCGAAGCCGTTGGCGGTTTCGTACCGGCGACCGCGGTCCTTCTCCAGCGCCTTCATGACGATCCAGTCGAGATCGCCGTGGAGCAGGGCGGCCAGCCGGTGTGGCTCGGCCTGGCGCTCGCGGGCGGTCTTGGCCAGTTCCGCGCCATGCAGCGTCGTGAGCCGGGCAGAGGGCCGGGCCGGTTCCTTTTCGCGCAGGGTCCGGCGCATCTCATCGAGGCCGGACTCAAGCAGCTGCTTGGCGTCGAACGGGGTCGTGCCGGTCAACAGTTCGTAGAGCAGCACGCCCAGGCTGTAGATGTCGCTGCGCGTGTCCGTGTCCAGGCCGTTCATGTCCGCTTGTTCGGGGCTCATGTAGGCCGGCGTCCCGATCAGCTGGGCGTAGGAGGTGAACAACAGCCGGTCGGTCAGCCGCGCCTCCGTGGCCTTGGAGATGCCGAAGTCGATGACCTTGGGCACGGCGATGCCATCGTGGAGGGTGACCATGATGTTCGACGGCTTGATGTCGCCGTGGATGATGCCCTTCTGGTGCGCGTGCTGGATCGCGTGGCAAACCTGGATGAAGAGATCGAGCCGCTCGCGGGTGCCAAGGCGGTGCTGGTCGCAATAGGTGGTAATTTTCACCCCCCGCACCAGCTCCATCACGAAATAGGGCGGGCCCCGGTCGGTTGCGCCGGCGTCATAAACCCGGGCGATGTTGGGGTGGTCCATCATCGCCAGGGCCTGGCGCTCGGCCTCGAAGCGGGCGATGACGCTCTTGGTCTCCATGCCGAGCTTGATGATCTTCAGCGCCACCCGGCGCTGCACCGGTTCCTCTTGGCCCGCGAGATAAACGACGCCCCAGCCGCCCTCGCCGATCTTCTGCAAGAGCTTGTACCGGCCGATGCGGGTGCCGATGGGCTCCTCGCCCGGCACGGTGGCGGGACCCACGCCGAGGGAGGTCGTGCCGCCCTGGGTGGAGATGAGCGTGACATGCGGCAAGGTGAGCGCGGCGCCGCTCTCGGCGAAAAATCGCTCGGCTTCCAGCGCGGCTTCGACGAGGCCATCGATCCGGACGCGCAGTGCGCCATTGCCGGCACAGGCGTGGTCGAGGAATTCACCGCGCGCCACCGGGTCGCCGAGCCGGCGGGCCTCGTCGAATAGTTCTTCCTCGCGCTGGGTGGCGGTGTTCATGCGGTGCTCGCTTCAGTTATGCGCGTTCCGGCGGCCAAACCCGACACGGGTGCGGGGAAAATCAATTTTTCGCGCGGATGTGCTGGAAGAGCCAGGCCTTGGCGTAGGCCCAGTGCCGTTCGACGGTGCGCTCCGTGACGGCCAGGCTTTCCGCCACCTCGTGGTTGGTCCGACCGCCGAAAAATTTCATGACGACCACCTTTGCCTTTTCGGGGTCCTGGACCTGCAACTGCTCCAGCGCCTCGTTGATGAGGAGGACCTTTTCGTCCGGGGTCGTGGCGGCCAGCTCAATCTGGTCAGCGTCCACCCTGACCAGGTCGCCACCGCGCTTCAGACGGGATTTGCGGCGGGCGTTCTCGATTAAAATGCGCCGCATGGCCTCGGCGGCCGCCCCGAAGAAATGGGCGCGGTTTTGCCACTGGCGGTCGCCATCGCCGGTGACCCGCAGCCAGGCCTCATGCAACAGGGCGGTGGGTTGGAGTGTCTGGCCGGCCGCTTCGCGGGACATCTGTGCCGCGGCCTGGCGGCGCAAGTCTTGATAGACGAGGGGCAGTAATTTCTCCGAGGCTTGCGCCTCGCCCCGCCCGACTTCCTGCAGGATCTGGGTGATCTCACTCATGGGCGCGGGAGCGTGCGGGCAATCCGGTGTTCCGGCGCGGCATGTTGGGGTGGGCGTTGGGGGTAGGGTGACTGCGGCGGCCGACGGTGGCAGGCTGCTGCAAAGGCAAGGGAGGGTCAACAGTCATTGGGTGGCCAGATGAACGACCGTGTAGGACCGCGGCGGCAGCTTGAAGGTCATGCTCGCTCCGGCTGCGGGTGCCTCGAGGGTGCGGGGCGCCACCTGTCGCGGTTGCTCGAAGGTGTTGAACGCCTTGAGGTCGGGCCCGGTCAAGGTCTCACAGAAGAGCACGCGGAGGGGCACCGGGTCGCGCCAGTCGAGGACCAGTTCCCGTTCCGCGGCCAGGTCACGGTTCAGGATGAACACGCTCACGCGTCCGTCCGGTGGATTAAGGGTCGCGGCGACATCGAGGTAAGGCACCTGGTCGTTGCGGGCAAAGTCCGCGCGCAGCCCCT
This sequence comes from Oleiharenicola sp., assembly GCA_025363455.1. Taxonomy (GTDB): domain Bacteria; phylum Verrucomicrobiota; class Verrucomicrobiia; order Opitutales; family Opitutaceae; genus Lacunisphaera. Next base: position 80,648 of record JANYDW010000027.1, read on the forward strand.
CCGCCTTGATCGGGTAGGTGTCGCCTTCCACCTGCAGGTCGAGCACATTCCCGTGGGCAAACTTGAGCGCCCAGGCGTAGGGAAAATAAATGCTCTGGCGCAGCACGGAAGTCTCGTTGGTGACCAGCGGGGCGATGACATTGACGATCTGCGCGAGGCAGCCGACCCGGACGCGGTCGGATTGCCGGAGCAGGGTGTTCAGGAAACCGCCGACCAGCAGCGCGTCCTCGAGGTTGTAGACTTCCTCCAGCAAGTGGGGCGCGAATTTTCCCTGGCCATCCCGCGCTTTCGGGTCGCGCGCCCGGTACCAGACGTTCCATTCGTCGAACGACAGCCACAGGCGCTTCGGTGATTTTTGCAGGCCCTGCACGTAGTCGCAAACGGCGGCGATCTCATGGATCTGCCGTTCCATGTCCAGGTTCATGGCGAGGTAGCGCGCGGAATCGCCGCCGGTCAGAGCCGGGGTGTTGCCGTAGTAGTTGTGGAGCGAGATCCCATCCACCTGGTCGTAGCATTCCTCCAGGACCTCGCGGTCCCATTCGAGGTAGGTGGGCAGGATGGTGTTGCTGGAGCCGCAGGCGATCAGCTTGGTCCCGGGATCAAAGACCCGGATTTGCCGCGCGACGTCGCGGGCCTTGCGGCCGTATTCGCGCGCGGTCAGGCGGCCCATCTGCCAGGGTCCGTCCATTTCGTTGCCCATGCACCAATACTGTACCTTGTGCGGCTGGTCATAGCCGTGCGACCGGCGCAGCTCGCTCCACTTGGTGCCCTTCGCGTAATTGCAGTACTCGACATACGCGACAGCCTCCTCGGTCGAGGCGGTGCCGAGATTGAAACCGAGCAGCGGCTCGGTGTGGACCAGCTTGCACCACTCCAGGAATTCGTTCGTGCCAAATTGATTCGTCTCGAGGGAATTCCAGGCCCGCTCGAGGACGGTCGGCCGCTGGGCCTTGGGCCCGACGCCATCCTGCCAGTGATAGCCGGAGACAAAGTTGCCTCCCGGGTAACGCATGATCGACACGCCCAGTTCCTGCACCGCCGCGACGACATCCCGGCGATAACCGTTTTTGTCGGCCAGCGGTGAGCCCGGCTCGTACACCCCGGTATAGACGGCCCGGCCGAGATGCTCCAGAAAGGCGCCGAGCAGACGTCGATCCAGTTGGGAGCGAATCCGGGCCTGATTGATCGCAACCCGGGCGACCCGGCGGCTGGTCTGGGCATAGCCGATGCTGGCCAGCCACGATCCTGCGCTCAGCACCAAGCTGGAGGAAACAAGCTGCTTCACGAACTGCCGTCGGCTGTTCTGCTGCATGGGGGTAACAAAAAGTGCGGGAGGCGCCGCGCGGGTTCAAACGCCGGTCCGCATGACGGTAACGTGCTCCAGCCGTTGCCAGCTCCCGGGACCGGCGCGAAGACATCGTCACCCCCCTCGTGAAAGTCTTCTGCCAGTTGCTGGTCGCGTTGCTCACTCCCGGTCTGACGCTATGGGCGCAGATCCCGCCCGCGCTCCCCGCGGTGGCGCCGGGTCCGGTCACCGATGTACCGGCGCACGACCCGGTGATGATCCGCGAGGGCGGCACCTATTATCTTTTCCACACCGGGCTGGGGATCGCCGTGTGGTCGTCACCCGACCGGGTGCACTGGACGCGCGAGAAACCGGTCTTTGCCGCCCCGCCGGCCTGGGCCGTGGCGGCCGTGCCGACCTTCAAGGGCCACGTCTGGGCGCCGGACATCAGCTATCACGCCGGCCAGTATTATCTGTATTACTCCGTCTCAGCCTTCGGCAAGAACACCTCGTGCATCGGCGTCGCCACCAATGTGACCCTCGATTCCCGGGATCCCCGTTTTCACTGGGAGGATCACGGTAAGGTGATCCAGTCGGTCCCCGGCGTGACCAACTGGAATGCGATCGATCCGAATCTGATCGCCGCGGACGACGGTACACCCTGGCTGGTCTTCGGCTCGTTTTGGGAGGGACTGAAGCTGGTCAAGCTCACCCCTGATCGTCTCGCGCTGGCGGAACCCATCGACCATCTGCCAACCCTCGCCAGTCGCCAAACCGACCCGACGGCGCCGAATCCGCCCGCCACGACTGGCAACCCCGTGGACGCCGGAGGCAACGCGATCGAGGCGCCCTTCATTTTTAAACACGGGGAGCAGTATTATCTTTTCGCCTCGATCGACTACTGCTGCCGCGGCGCGCAGAGCACGTACAAGATGATTGTGGGCCGCGCGAAAGCCCTCGCCGGTCCGTACACCGACCGGGCCGGCGTTCCGCTGGCGCGGGGTGGCGGGACGATTTTGCTCGCGGGCGATGCGAAGTGGTATGGCGTCGGCCACTGCGCGGTCTGCACTTTCGATGGCGTGGACTATCTTGTCTTTCACGGCTACGATGCCTCGGATGAGAAGGCGCGGTCAAAGCTGCGGATTGCCCCGCTGACGTGGGACGCGGAGGGTTGGCCGGTGGTGGGTGGGCCTTAAATACCGGCTCCTTAGATAGGAGGTCAGTTTGTGAGTGATCTCCGTCTAAATGAATGCCCATCCATACCCTTTGGAATTAGTGCTATCTTGTTTGATGTTTGATCATAGGAAACCGCAAACACAGCGAGTGATCCTTTGATGGCCTTGAGTTGCCGATAAACTGGAAAGTAAGGTGCGAGCTCCTTGTAGTTTCCGATCCGTTGGGTCAGGTAACGGTAGAGATCTCGATCGGGTAAAATAAGCACGCCTCCTGCAAGGTGTCCTTCCAAAATGCCCATGCACATCTTGTTTAGTGCGCGATGCGAGCTGGAGATGTTACCCGTTTCCCACTCAGCAGCAAATTGCCGTCCGTCGGACAATGGTTTCAGTGCGTCTACTTTACCCGGCCCGAGACCCTTTGCTAGCACGGGCCTGTCCTCCAGTTTCCATCCGAGGCGCTTCAATTTCTGCATGAAGCCCACCTTGATGGGAAGGACTCCGTTGCCGTCTACGACTGGGCATATTGTGAATTTACGCGATTTCTCGGGCCAAACTACATTGCCGATGGCGCTCCGAACATCGTCCAAGCAATCTGCAATTTCCTTCGAAAGACCTGTTAGGCTGCTTCCGAGAAGCACTTCTTCATGGACAAGCTTCATGGAGACGCCTCCGTTTCAGTAGCTAATTCCTGTTCAAGGCGCCGAACTATGTCTGTAGCCGACAGTTTTGATGCTGAGGCAATTCGGAATAGAGTGAAAAGCGAGACGCCCTTCTCGCCGCGTTCGACCGCATACAAAAAGGCTCGATCCAGTCCCGAATGTTGGGCAGTTCGTGTCGGATTGAAGTCATCAGATCCGCGGAGCTTTGCCAGCACACGACCAAAGACCCGGTTCAGTGTTGCTTCGTCAATGTGCGTACCCCCAAGCCAAAGTAGTCGTTCATCATGCTTGTCCATGCGGACAGCCTAGCTTGTTACTGTTCATATGACTGTAGTCTATTGACTACTTTCTGAAAAACCTCAGTCTCGCCCAATTACCCCGATTCACTCAATTTATGACTATGTCTGCTAACAAGCCGATCTCGGCTAATCACCGCACTGCTTTGGGAGCCCTATATCGGGGCGATTGCTTGGATGTGCTGTCATCGCTTGCCACGGGGTCGGTTGATTTGATCTTTGCGGATCCACCTTTTAATCTCGGCAAGTCTTACGCATCCGGCATGGACGACGACATTTCGGAGGCAAGATACCTCACTTGGTGTAAGACTTGGATTGACGCATGCGTGCGCGTGCTGAAACCAGGTGGCAGCTTCTTTCTCTATAATTTGCCGAAATGGAATTTGGCTCTGGGCGCCTATCTGAACGAACGACTAACGTTTCGTCATCTGATCGCGATTGAAATGACCTACACGCTGCCGATCGGGGGCAGGCTATATCCTAGCCACTATTCTTTGCTGTATTACTGCAAAGGAGCGCGGCCTAACACGTTCACACCAGACCGGGTTGCGATGGGAACTTGCCCTCACTGTTCGCGGGAGTTGAAGGACTACGGCGGCTATAAGGACAAAATGAACCCCGCCGGCATCAACTTGGGTGACGTTTGGAAGGACATACCACCAGTACGACATCCGAAATTTAAGCGGCGCAGTGATGCGAACGAATTGTCCATTAAGCTGCTTGATCGCGTGATCACTATGGCCTCGCGCCCGGGTGATCTCGTCGTTGACCCTTTCGGCGGTTCGGGCAGCACCTACGCGGTAGCCGAGATCAAGGGACGTCGGTGGATCGGTATGGAGCTAGGTCCTGTTGATCAAATTATTGCTAGGTTGGACTCCCGAAATCTAACTATCGAGCAAGGCTATTTGGATGAGCACCGTCACGAATTGAATGCGCTTTTCCCTCCTGCTGTATTGGCCGCCCGTAAGCAGCGTGGTTTGTGGACCCCAGGCAATATTCCCAAAGGCAATCCGCGTCGGCGCGTGGAGGGAGCTGAGGTTCAGCAATCCGAACTCATCTTACTGGAATCTGCTGGCGAATATCTTCCAAAGAAGCGGATAGTGACCAAGTTGCCTAAAAAACGAATTAAATCGCGCAAATCTGCCTAATCAATTGCGGAAATAATTAGGCAGCAGCCACCCCCGCCATCAGTCGCATGAGAGTCGCCTCGCTGAAATCTGCGCGCTGCACCTCGCCCGCGAGGCGGCCTTCGCGCATCACGAGGATGCGGCGGCAGAGGCCGATGAGCTCGGGGAGTTCGGAGGAGACGACGAGCAGGGCCTTGCCCTCGCAGGCGAGTTCGTCGAGCAGCTGGTAGATTTTGGCCTTGGTGCCGACGTCCACGCCGCGCGCTTGGGGTAGGTAGGATAGACCAAATCCCGCTGGTTTTCGTCGTAGAGGATACAGAGACCACCCAGCCACGGTCTCGAATTTCACCTCGGCAGATCTTTGCTTTCAATGCCTCACGACAAGTTGCACCCACCTTCACCCGCCGAAAATGTTGCTGAATTCCTGGCCGACCGGGAGGGCTTGGCCGGAGGGGCGAGGGAACGTTTCCGGCGCCTGCTCCACGAATACGGGGGCTTTCGGGATACTTCCGTTCCGGGAAGTTCGCGCACTCCCATCCTTGGCTCACTGCTTCTCGCGCTTTCCGGATTGGCTTTGGACTATCCCGTTCGGTGGAGCGACGGCCTCGTGTGGGTCGGGTATGCGTTGCTCTCAGCCGGCCTGATCTGGCGTCTCCGCCGGGAGCACACCAACCTCCGGCGCTTCGATCGTGAGACTGACTGGGAGGCCTACTGCCTCTTTCTAAGACCGGTTATCCTGAGCGATCACCCGGGCCTGCTGGATCGAAACGCGACGGATCGCGGGCAGAAAGCCGGAGGATCCCCGGTCAATCCCAGCCCTCTGCTCCGGAGCCTGGTCCATGAGCGTGGGCCGGACTTCTGGTGGTCCGCCCTGCTGGGCCTGTGGGGTGGCATGGCGGCCCTGCTGGTGACCCATGTGGCTGTAACGGCAACGAGCTGGCTGGGCTCGATCACCTTTCTGGCCGGCGGTCTGCTGCTCGGTCTGGTTACGTGGCGTCTCTGGCGGCGGTTCGCCTACGTCATGGTGAAATCAGACTCGCGTTTAGTCGGTCCATGAGCGGCGAGCGTGCATCCGCGGAACCGCGCGCTGACCTGGCCGGGGAATTTCGCTCCTATTTTGGTAAGACGCAGGGTGCCCGGGTTCGGACTAGGGATTTTCGATTATTTGTCCCGGGAGGGCTTTCCGCGTAACACGATGCTGGACAGGCGCAAGTTGCGGACTAAAAACAGCGTGACTGCCAAGCCCAGTCCTTCGCACGACCCGGCGAAGATACCCCATGCCACCCGTTGAAGAACTTCATTGGTTTGATACCGAGGTAAGACCGTGCGAACCCGCCTTGCGCGCTTACCTGCAAAAGCGCTTCCCCGCGCTTTCGGATCACGACGACTTGGTGCAGGAAGCCTACGTCAGGCTGCTGCGCGCGCGGCGGGAGGGGCGCATCACGAGCGCAAAGGTTTTTCTGTTTACCGTCACGCGCAACCTGGCGATCGACATGTTTCGCCGCCGCCGCCATGCCTCCGCCCACGAGCCGATTTCAGACCTGGTGGATCAACGGGCACTGGACGAGCCCGTCGATTTTGTGGCGGCCTCCGAGCACCAGCGCCGGCTGGATGCGTTGCTCGAGGCCGTCGTCGCGCTGCCTGAGCGTTGCCGCATGGTGATGATGCTCCGTCATCTCGACGGGCTCTCTTACAAGGAAATCGCCGACCGCCTCGGGATCTCCGCGAATACCGTGAGGGTGCACATGGTTAAGGGCGTGAAGGACTGCACGGTCTTTTTCCGGAAGCAGGGATTGCTCGACGGGGTCGGCGAGCCCGCATCAGCCGTCCGAGTGGAGGAAACGGCCCCATGAATCCCACCGAAGCCAATGATCTTGAGGCCGGGCGCGAAGAAGATGCGGCCGGGTGGTTGCTGGAACGGGAGGACGGATTCGCGCCGGGCCGCGCTGAAGCCTTTGCCGCCTGGCGCGGCGGGGATCAACGAAATGCCGCTGCGTTCGCCCGGGTGGAGCGCACCCTGGCGATCCTGGATGAGATGCCCGCCGTGCGCGGGCCTCTGGAGGTCCGGGTCGGGCCTGCGGCCAGGGAGGAAGCGCGGGTGAAGTCGCCGGTTCGTGCAACCGATTTCCGCCGTTGGGCCTGGGTGACCGGCATGGCTGCCGCCGTGGTCATCGGTGCTTCGACTTGGCGGGCGCTGCAATCGCCGACTGCCGCGGCCCAGGTCTACGAAGCAATCGGAACCGACCCGCGGCGCGTTTCTTTGGCGGACGGTTCGGTGGTCGACCTCAACTCGAACAGTCGCGTGGAGGTTCAATTCTCCGAGGGCGAGCGTCACGTGACCCTGGTCACGGGCGAGGCGCATTTCCAGGTGGCGCACAATCAGGCCCGACCGTTCATTGTCGCCGCCCACGGGATTTCGGTGCGGGCGGTCGGCACGGCCTTCGATGTCCGCCTGGCGGGCGACCACGTCGACGTGCTGGTGGTGGAGGGCAAGGTGGAAGTGGCCCACGAGGCGGCCGGGATGTTCTCCGCGGCAAAGAAAACCCCGCTGGTTCCGTTGCTGGTGGCGGGCGAGAGAACCCAGGTCGACGTGCGCAGCGAGGCGACGGCGCGCGTCGAGGAGATCGCCCCGGGGGAGGCGCACGCTTTGCTCTCCTGGCAGAACCGGATGACGAGCTTCGTCGACGTTCCGCTGCGCGAAATGGTGGACCGGATCAACCGCTGCAATGCGTTGCAACTCGTCATCGGCGATCCGCAGCTGGGCGACCGGAAGGTGGGTGGCGTCATCGACCTAAGCCAGGTCACCGCTTTCGTCCGCTTGTTGGAGCAGGAGGGCGACATCATCGCCGATCGCGGGGCCGACGGGAAAATTGTTCTGCGCCGCGCCCGGTGATCGGTCATCCTCATCGAGGGCGACGGGAATTTCTTCCATGCGGCTAGTCCATTTCGTTTCCGCGAGCGTTCAAGGGGTGGTCCTACTCCTCGGCATGTCGCTGCGTTTCGTTTCCACCCCTCCGCTGCTCGGCGCCACAGTTTCATTCTGTGGCGTGGCGTCGTCGTGGGGTGCGGCGGAACCGGTGACGCCGAAGAGGAGCTACCACCTCCCGCGCGGTGACGCCGCCACGACATTAAGACAGTTCGCCACGATATCCGGATCCCCGGTTCTCTTCATGATGGACAAGGTGCAGGGCGAGCAGACGAATGCGGTGGACGGCGAATATTCGCCGGCCGACGCGCTCAAGCTCATGCTCGCCGGCACGTCCTTGGAAATCGTGAAGGCCGCCGATTTGGAAGGACTCGTGGTCGGACGGCGGTCGGCTTCAGCGCAGCGAGAGGTGGCGGTTCGGGACCCCAACCCCCAACCCCAGACGACAAACATGACCCACCAGTCCATCCCCACCAAGATTCGCACCTGGCTCGCCCACGCCGCCCTCGCGGTCGCCACGGTCGCGTCGGCGCAAGAAGCAGCCCCGGGCGCTCCGGAAGCCCACAAAGCCAAGGAAACGGTCCTAACCCTGGATGATTTCGTGGTTACCGCCTCCAAGACCACGGGCTATCGGGCGACGAATTCGATTTCGGCGACGGGCGTAGGAGCGGAGATTGGCAATACGCCGAATTTTATCAGCGTCGTGACCAAGGATCTGATCAAGGACACCCGTTCTGACCTGATCCTAGACACGCTGCGCTTCGTGCCCGGCGTGGTCACCGCACCGACCAACGAGTCCCAGCCGGCGGTCCGGGGCTTCACGGGAACCTACTCGCTGCGTAACGGTGTTTTCCGTCGCCAAAACCTGACGACCTGGAACGTCGACCGCGTCGAGGTTATCCAAGGCCCTTCCTCGATTTTCTACAGCAACATCCGTCCGGGCGGCGTCATCAACTATCTCACCACCAAGCCGGTTCTCGGGCAGACCTTTGCCGATGTGAGCCTCGTGGGCGGCACGGATGGCTACCTTCGCTCCGAAGGGGGCTTCAACGTGGCCGCGGGGGACAAGCTGGCCATTCGCGCAGACCTGGGCTATCTCACCACCGGCAACTATCGCCGGCAGTTCGAGGAAACCCAGAGTTTCTTCAGCCTTTCCGCGCTGTGGCAGATCACCGCCAACCAGCAGTTCACGCTGGAGTTCGGTGATGAAGAGACGTGGCGGAGAAACTCGTGGAGCGAGTATATCGCGCCCTTGACGAACACGCGCTATTTCAAGAATCCGACGGCCATTGCCTCGGGTTTGTCACTGGCAGCGTACATGGCGGCCAACTATCCCGGCCTGCCGAGATACGATACCTTCGCGGCTTTTTCTCCCCGGGCGGATGACCCCTACGGTCGCAAATCGCCGGTGCTGACGAACAGCTACCAGCACGGGACCGACAAGCCGATCGACGTGACCTACGTCGCCAAGCTGACGGACCAACTCGCCTTCAGCATCATCGGAAACTATGCCTATGAGGACAACGAGGGGATCAATCCCGTTTGGAGCGGGGACATCTTCGCCGACGGGACTTTCCACAGTTTTACGGCGCAGCGTTTCGTCAATGTGCGCGATTCGTTCAACCTGAATTCCCGGCTCACCTACCGCTTTGAGGCCGCGAATATCAAGAACACCCTGATGGCGGGTAACGACAACCAGTGGGTGACCCAGCGTTATCCGCAGGTGAATGGTGGCGCCAACCAGAACGGACCGACTTTCACTTACGATCCGGCCACCATGGGGGCGGGGGACGGGGCGTTTTTGGTGGCCAGCTCCCCGGTGCCTTTCAATTCCACGCGCAAGACCCTGCAATATTTCAAGGGCACGTACCTGGTTGACCAGGTTTCCCTGTTGAACGATTCCCTTTTTGGCGTCGTGGGCATGAGGTACACGGACTTTTTGCAGCAGGTGAGCTATTCCGGCAATGCAAGCGCGGTGCTGCCGACTCCTCCGCCGGACGCGATCGCCAAGAAATGGACGCCGCAGTATGGCCTGCTCTACAAGTTCGGCCAGGGCTTGTCCGTGTTCGGCAGTTACTCGGAGTCGATCCAGCCCCAGACGCAGATCGATGCGTCCGGCAAGACGGTGCAGCCGATCCAGGGCAAAGGTTTCGACCTCGGCACGAAACTCGACCTGCTGGCGGGGGCCTTCACCGGCACCATCGACTACTTCGAGATCACGCAGGAAAACACCGCTCTTTCCGACAACGTGCAGAATGCCGCTCATGGTCTGCCCAACAACGCGACCTTTGGCTACTACACTTACGGCAATGCCCAGAAGGTGCGGGGAGTGCAGGTCGATCTGGCGTACAATATCACCCGTGAGATCCAACTTGTGGCCGGAGCGAATCATTTCCTTGAGGCGGAAAACGTCGCCCCGCAGTCGACCGCAAACATGATCGGGGTGCCAATCGCTTACCAACCCAAGAGCATGTATACCCTCTGGGCCCGTTATCAGGCCGGCGCGGGGGACCTTAAGGGCCTCATCCTGGGCGGAGGATTCCACTACAATTCGGCTGCGCCGGTGGGCGGGACTTTTGACCAGTCCCAGCTGCTGGTCCCGGCGTTCACCGTGTTCGACGCCTTGGTGGGGTATAACACCAAGCTCTTCAATCGCCCGATGGAGTTCCGGCTGAACGTCAAGAATCTCGGCGACAAAATCTACCGCGATGGCGCGGGTGGGTTCTACAACAACACCCGCTCGGTGTTCCTGAGCATGTCGACGCGCTTCTAAGCGGAGAGTCTCCCCGGACCAAGCGCCCTGAGGTCAGTGTGCTTGGTCTTTGACCGGGGTATGTTTGTTGTAGGTGGGGGCTTTCAAGCGGCCGCGACCCCGGCCATCAGCCGCATCAGGGTCGCCTCGCTGAAATCGGCGCGGGCGACCTCGCCGGCGATGCGGCCCTCGCGCATCACGAGGATGCGGCGGCAGAGGCCGATCAATTCGGGCAGCTCGGAGGAAACGACGAGCAGCGCCTTGCCCTCGCAAGCCAGCTCATCGAGCAACTGATAGATCTCGGCCTTGGCGCCGACGTCCACGCCGCGCGTGGGTTCGTCGATGAGCAACACGTCGCAGGAACGAGCCAGCCACTTGGCGAGGGCGATCTTCTGCTGGTTGCCGCCGCTCAGTCCGGCCGTGATGGATTCGAGCGAGGGAGCCTTCACGCGCAGGCGCTGGCTGTAGCGTTGGGTGAGCGCGTGCTCGGCGGCACGGTTGACCCAGCCGAGGCGCGACAGGGCGGGCAAGGTGGCGAGGGCGGTATTCTCACGGCAGTTGAGGCCGAGCACGAGGCCCTGGCGCTTGCGATCCTCGGGCACGAGGCCCACCCCGGCCGCGAGGGCGGACTCGATCGAGCCGGGCCGCAGCAGCTTGCCGTCCACCGTGATCGCCCCGGTGGCGTCGGGGTCGAGGCCGAAGATGGCCTGCACGACCTCGCTGCGGCCGGCGCCAACGATGCCGGCCACACCGACGATCTCGCCGGCGCGAACCGTGAGGTTGATGTCGGAGAATTTCCCCGGCGAACCGAGCGACTTCACCTGCAGCCGCTCGGCGGCGGATTCGCGGGCAAGGTGGTTGGGCGTGGCGATGAGCAACTCGCGGCCGATCATCTGGGTGACGACGCGGTGCGGCGTCGTCTCCGCGATGCGTTCGGTGGCGACGTGTTTGCCATCGCGCAGCACCGTGATGTTGTCGCAGAGGGCGAAAAGTTCCTCGATCCGATGGGAGACGTAGATGAGCGTGATCCCGCGGGACTTTAATTCACGGACCAGCTTGAAAAGTTCGGCCGTCTCGGTGGCGGAAAGCGAGCTGGTGGGTTCATCCATGACGATGACCTTGGCGCCGGTGCCCACGGCGGCGGCGATTTGGACGAGCTGCTCGCGACCGGTGGAAAGCGTGCCGATAATGACGTCGGGATCGATGTCGGCGCCGATGGTTGCGAGCATGGCCTTGGCGCGGGCCCGCAACTCGCCCCGTTGCACGAAACCGGCACGGCGCGGCAGATCACCGAGGCAGAGGTTCTCGGCGACACTCATGTTAGGGCAGAAGGCGAGCTCCTGATGCACCATGGCGACGCCCAAGTCGCGGGCGGCGAGCGGCGACTGCGGGGCGATAATCCGGCCGTCCAGGTGAATCTGGCCGCCGTCGGCAGTGTGTACGCCGGCGAGGATCTTGCCGAGCGTGCTCTTGCCCGCGCCGTTTTCGCCGATGAGGGCATGGCAGGTGCCGCGTTCCACGCCAAAGCCGACCCCGTCGAGCGCGACCACGCCGGGGAAGCGCTTGGTGAGGCCGTGAAATTCGAGGAAGGGCACGTTGAGATTGCAGGTCGGGCCCGGCCTAACGCGGGAGAGGGATGCGCTTGAACTCTTTCAACGGGGCGCGGCCCTTCGCCGCCATGAGTTCGTCGTAGGCGACCTGCTGAAGGGCGCTGGCCTCGGCCGGTGAAACACCAAGTTCGAACGCGCTGCGTTCGCCCTTACCGAGCGAGCGGGGATCAAGGCCGGTGATGTCGCCGAACTCCACCAGCGCCGCGAGATAGTAGCCGTGGG